>JAHFEG010000040.1 GCA_023248595.1 Myxococcales bacterium
TAAATAGAAGTCGTAGCGTTTGCGGATTTATGACTCACTGTATTTCAGCGCTTTTAGCATATACTTTTGACCCAAAGAAGCCAGCAATCGCTCTTCCTTAGACGAGACTCGCATTCATGATATCCCCCAACTGTTTTATTAGACCACATCAATCTACTTTTCAAAATGAACACTATTTTCGCCACCACCTCCTCCCACGACATCTCCCACACACATGCACACTCCACCAAGGCGTTTATAGCATTTACCGGACACTCCCACCACGTGGCACTCTATTAGACAATTATCGCACGACCGAGTCGATATCGATGATCCAGCGGCTGGCTCGGGGTCAGTCACCCCGCAGCCCGCGCCACTTAAGAGACTAAACATCACCAGCGACAACACCAATATTCTTCGAACCATAATTTCCCCCATTTTTTATGTTTTTCTGCTTTTCCAGGCGATCTTTAGTGAGATCCTGCTGCTCCAAAAGCGAAGTTCTTTCTTTTTCAGCATAGCCGAAGTTTTGTTTAAAGGGCAAGCCCGCCAGCGGCATGATCTTTGATGGCCAGAATTGGTTTTTTATTGGCTCTTGACATCAAAGACATCGCGCAAGCCATCGCCTAGAAAATTAAAGCCAAGCACGGTGATGCCAATGCAGATTCCAGGAAAAATTGCCAAATGTGGTGCAATGAAAAGGTAGGAAACACCTTGATCAAGAAGGGCGCCCCAGGAAGGCGTCCCTGGAGGAACTCCAAGTCCCAAAAAGTTTAAAGCCGCTTCTGCTAAGATAAGTGAGGCCAAGCCAAAACTTGCTTGAATAATAATCGGTCCCAAAATATTGGGGATAATATGGATTAAAATAATGCGATGCGTTTTTGCTCCTAAGCTTGTTGCTGCTATCACGTAGTCATAGTTTTTAATGGAAAGGACTTGAGCTCTGACCACACGGGCATATCCCACCCAACCGGTAGCACAAAGAGCAAAGACGACGTTGATGGTTTTTGGACTTAAGATGGCTGCGATATAAATTGCCAGAAGCAAACCAGGAAAAGCCAGTAACATATCGATAATGCGCATCATAATAGCATCAATGCGATTGCCAAAGAATCCAGAAATAGCACCGTAAACAATACCGATTGAAAGTGAAATCACAGTGCTGGTCATAGCAATCAATAGTGAAATTCTGGCGCCATAAATAAGTGAAGTCAAAACATCAACACCATTTTCAGCAAATCCCAAGCGACCAGCGCTCGGCCCTTTCAACTCCATATCAAGATGAATCAGAAGACCTTGATCGCCGATGAGCCATGGACCAAAGGTGCCAATCAAAATAAAGCACAATATGATAATGGTGCCGGCCAGCGAAGAAGGATTTTTAAGAAAACGTTTGATGGTGCGTTGTTCCATAATTATTTTGATGGTTGCGCAGTGGTTTGCAGTCGGATGCGCGGGTCGATTCGTTGGTAACTTAAGTCGGTGAGTAGGTTAATAAAAACGTAGCCAAATGCAATGGTCAGCACGACACCTTGCACAATTGGCATATCAAGACGTTGAATACTTTCGAGCAGTAGAAGACCGATGCCAGGCCAGCTAAAAATCTTTTCTGTTACTACGCTGCCAGCGAATAATCCCCCCAATTCAAGACCAATGACGGTGACGACAGGCAGCAGTGCATTGCGTAAAGCATGCTTAAAGTAGACTTGATTCTCGGATAGGCCCTTTGCTCTAGCGGAACGAATATAGTCTTCACTCATGACTTCTAAAACAGAAGCACGTACCATGCGGGCTTGCATGGCGGCCATTGCTAAACCAAGACTGATGGCTGGTAAGATCACAGACCAAAGACCATCGGTCGCGCCGCTGATAGGAAAAAGATGCCAATGAATAGAAAGTGCTAAAAGGAGCAATGGTCCTAAAAAAAAGCGAGGGATACTAATCCCAAGCAAAGCTAAAAACATGAGCAGTGTGTCAAAAAAAGATCCTTTTTTCGCGGCAGCAGCAATTCCTAATGCCGGCCCCAAAGTCAGAGCAAACAGCATGGAGAAAAAAGCGAGCCATATCGTATAAGGTAATCTTTGCGCAATCATGGTTAATACAGGTTCACGGGTCCGATAGCTCAGTAATTCATTGCGGGAAATTTGGCGGATAAATTGTCCGTATTGTGCGATAAAACCAAGTGGTTGTCCTCTTTCGTCTACCAGATTTAAGTCTTGTGCTAGTTGCATGCGGGCTTCCTGCGGGGCTTGATCTCCTAAGATATTATCAACGGGGTCTCCAGGGATGAGACGCAGCATGCCAGTTACAATTAAAGTTGCACCGACGAGCACCGCTGTTATGGAGAGGAGCCTTCCCAACCATCTGCTGGTTTGTACAAAACAAGAACCAACTAAAATGAGCAGGGCCCCCGTAAAAATAATGATGTCAAACAAACTAGCGCCGTTCATAAGGGACCTTTGCTGTTGGTGCGCATCAGTTTTACGTGACGCAAGCCCAGCAATGAACCGGTTCGCGATGGCGTAAAATGAAGAACATTGCGATTCATGACAACAATTTCATCTTCAAACCATAATGGAATATAGGGCAATGTTTCCAGTAAACGCATTTCAATTTTTTCATAAAGCACTTTTCTGATTTCAAGATTCGTGCTGGTGCGTGCCTGTATGATGAGTTCATCGATGATAGGATCAAGATAGGCTCCGCGATTGCCTCCACCTTTTTCAGGTCCTGGAATATTGCTGGAATGAAAAATCCAATGAAATAAATCTGGCTCAACAACAGGTGTCCAAATGAGGCTAAAAATTTCAAAATTGCCTTGTTTAATGTCTTGATAGAGGGCGCTAAAGTCTTTGATGCGAAGCTGGGTTTCGATGCCAAGATCTCGAAAATTCTGTGCGTAAATAAGTGCAATGCTTTGGCGAAAACGATCTGGGCTGGTAGAAATGGTGATTTTAAAGCGTTGCCCTTTGCCTGGTCCTCGATCGGTGAAGCCAGCCTGATCCAATAAGGATCTAGCGGTAATAGGATCATAAAGAAGTGGAGATAGTTGCTGTGATTTTGCCCAATGCTGTGGTGGGATCAGGCCTGTCGCCCTGGTGGCCATGCCATGAAATTTATATTTCAAGATCGCATTAATATCGATGGATAAAGCCAAAGCTTTACGAACGCGCACATCTGTTAGGGCTCTGCGCGTGCGATCTTCTTCAGATTCTTTGATGGCTTTCGTATTTTTAGGCCCGCGCAAATTCATGGCCAGATAAGCAAAGCCAAGCCCAGGTGTTTTTTTGAGAATAAGTTGTTCTGGATATTTTTGCACAACACTGGTTTGGACAGGAGAAGTTTCACCTGAATTAAAATCAGCTTTGCCTTTGATTAATTCTAAAAGTCGCGTGGTGCTATCTTTTACAACACGAACTTCAATGCGGGGTAGAAGCGGGCCTGCCTCAAACCATTGTGTTTGTGCTTGTAGAATTAAGGTGTCGGTCACTTTGTCAAATTGAGTGAGGCGGTATGGGCCAGAGCCCATGATTTCATGACGGCATTGTTGTGAACGATTTTGACAATGTTTTTTGGAAACGATGCCTAGGCTGCATAAATCAGTTAAAAAAGGAGCAAAAGGTGCCTTTAAAACAAATTGGATTGTATGTTCAGAGATGGCCTGTACGCTTTGAGTATAATTAAATTTTTCAGCATGGGGAGATCTGACGTCGGGATCTTTTAATGAGGAAAAAGTATAAGCAACATCTTCAGCTGTTAATGGTGTTCCGTCGTGGAAAAATAAGTTTGGTCTGAGATGCACCAAGTAGGTCACAGGATTGATTTGTTCGATATCTTTTGCCAAAAAAGATTCAGGCAATAAATCTTCACCAATCACAAACAAAGAGGCAAAGATAAGCTCGCTTAAATGGGAAGCAACAGCAGATGTGGCAAATCTGGGGTCTAGGCTCTCCGGGCTGCTGGATACGATCACGTGTAAAGTGTTATCTGCTTTTAAGGAAGCTTCAGGGTGGCATCGACAAGCAGAAAAAACGCTTAAAAGAAAAAGCGTAACCAATTGAAGCAAAAAGATTAATTTGTCTTTTATCCGCGATGCGTGTAATCGTTTTTTACTGTCAATCATATAAAAAAGCTCAAAATCAAGTTATCTGCAGGTAATTTTAACTGAAGGCGAAATAGATGTATATGGTTAATATAAAACAGACATAGAAATTTATTGGTAAGTTCGGTGGCGCTTTATAGACAAATTATCGTACCATAGAACGAGAAGGGGTTTAAAATTCATGCGAAATTATTTTCGGTTTGCCATCATTATATTCGCAGTTTTTTCTTTTGCGGCTTTGAGCAAGAGCGAAAAATTCCCCAGGCCTACAGTGCTTTTGCCTAATATTGCTTTTTGGACCAAAGTCTATGCTGAATGGACAACTGAAGATATTGCTTTTTCCGATGAAAGTGATTTGAGCATGGTTTATCGTGTTATTCAGGTCCCGCCTATTGGTGAACGCAGGAATGGCCTCACCAGAGAACAACATGTTAAAAAGGCTAGAGCGGAAATCGTCGAAGCTTTAAAAGCGCTTGATTTGATGAAGCCTGAATCAGAACGAGAAGTTTCGGGGCTTCCTTTAGAAATTTTTCGAGCACTCAAAGATGTGAAGCGAACCGATAAGTATCAACGCACTGATTTTATACGTGCACAAAACGGTTTAAGTAATCGATTTGAAAGAGGTTATCAGCTGTCAGGTGCGCATGATCAAGAAATTAAAGCGCGTTTGAAGCGGGAAGGTTTGCCTGAAGAATTAATTGCTATCGTGTTTGTGGAGAGTCTTTTTTATAGTTCTTCAATGTCACATGCGGGCGCTGCAGGAATTTGGCAGTTTATGCGCGGTACGGCAAAAGAGTTTATGCGTGTCAACCAACTGGTGGATGAGCGCTATGATCCATTGATTGCGACGGAATCAGCGATTCAGTATTTAAAAGGCGCTTATGCTAAATTAGACTCATGGCCTCTGGCAATTACTTCTTACAATCATGGCCGCGCGGGAATGATACGAGCAGTTGAGCGTGTGAATTCCCGAGATATCGCAGATGTTCTTCAATCTTACGAAAGTCGTAGTTTTGGATTTGCCTCACGCAATTACTATGCAGAATTTTTAGCGGCCTTAGATGTCTATAACAACGCAGAGCAGATTTTTACCAAAGTAAAACCTGTGCCTGACTGGGCCTATGATGTTATTGAATTACCTAAACCCGTTTTCGTTCAAGATTTAGTCAGCAATCGTTTGATCGATAAAGATTGGCTGGTGCAGTACAATCCAGCGCTAACACCTAATGCTCGTGTCGGAAAAGAAGTCGTTCCTCAAGGATTTAAGATCAGAATTCCTGAAGGCCAAAAGGATCAATTCGACAAACAATTTACTCTGCTTTCAGCAAAACAGTTTGATAAGGCAAGTGCTCAGGTGCGCGCTCAGCATCGTGCCAATGGTCGACAACGCGTGTTTGATATCGCAAAAACCTATGATATTTTTCACGATCAATTAGCCAAGCGTTTAGGCTATGCACCCAATCAAATTCCACGTAGAGGTTCAGTGATTTTAGTGCGTTCAGCCGATAGTCGTTTTACACAAATTCCTGCTCCTATTTTTAAAGCTGGTTATCAAATGGCAGATTCTAATCATGACAATTCAATCGCTGTCGGCCCGTAATTGCTTTTTGCTAAAAAAATCTCTAAACAGCTAGGCTATGACATTCAAAACCAGAGAACCTAGTGCCAAGCTGGCTCATATTGAAGCGTGTTTAAACGCCGATGTGGAATACCAAAAAACCACTGGTTTGGAAAAATATGATTTTGTAAATCAAGCCGCAAAGAGCATTTCTCTCAAAGAGATCGATACATCTACTTGCATGCTGGGCAAACGGTTAAATGCGCCACTCATGATAGCGCCAATGACAGGTGGAATTGAGCGCGGTTTAGAGCTGAATCAAAGATGGGCTCGCGCCGCTGAACACTGGCAGATTGCCATGAGTGTGGGCAGTCAGCGCATCGGGCTTGAAGATCCTAGCAAAGCTGCTTTTTTTCAAATCAGAAAGCATGCCCCAACTACTTTAATTTTTGGCAACATTGGCGCAGCGCAAATATGTCGCGATTTTGGCATTGATGAAGCCAAAAAAGCAGTAGAAATGATCGAGGCTGATGCCTTGTTTATTCATTTTAATGCCATGCAAGAAGCTTGTCAGGACGGAGATGTTGATTTCAAAGACCTGGATCGCAAATTAACCGAGATGTGCTCAGCATTAAAAAAAGTTGGCATCCCAGTTTTTGCGCGTGAAGTCTGTTTTGGTTTGAGCCCTGAAGCAGCCAAAAGGCTCATCGATGTGGGTGTGGACGGCATTGATTGTGCTGGTGCAGGGGGAACATCCTGGGCAAAAGTGGAGGCGCTCTGTGCTAAAAATGATCGCCAAAAAAAAATGGGACACTGTTTTGGTGAATGGGGCATACCGACAGCCACTTCCATTTTAAATGTGCGTTCTGTTTCAACGGATATTCCTCTCATCGCGACGGGAGGTTTGCGTTCTGGAATTGATGTGGCCAAAGTGATTGCGCTTGGGGCAGATTTAGGTGCGATGGCAAGGCCAATGCTGTTGGCAGCATGTACCAGTGAACAAGCTTTGTTTGAATTGATTGAGGACGTGATAGCCCAATTGCGTGTGTGTATGTTTGGTGCTGGAACCCCCTCGCTGAAAGACTTAAAAAACATTTTATTTTAAAGACAATCTTTTGCTGGATTCCACTTTTGATGCGGTGGTATAATTTTTTCCACCTGACAGTCATAGCTTCCGTTAAAGTAGTCCTGATCAAAAAAAGGATGAAGAGGCAGTCTAATCATGCGATGTTTTTTTTCATCAATCGTGATGCTGCCAGACAACCAATTTCCTTCATTGTTGTAAAATCCATTTTGAGCAAAAAGATTAGTTTCATTGACATTGAGATCAAAACGAAGAAATAAGTCATTTGGGCTAGCGATGTTTTTTAGATTAAGCACAAGTATTGTTTCGGCTTCTTTTAAATTAACGGCTTGAAAATAAGCAATTGGTGTCGGTTCTGAAAAGTCGCATGGATCATCCCGCTTCCCTGTAAAAACAGGTTCTACTTGTGCAGATAGGGTACCTTTTTTAATGCGCAAAGCAAATTTTGGTGCGTCTTCACCCGATACTAAATCATAAGATAGGTAGTCTTCCAAGATAACTTTTTGAAAATCAAATAAGAGATTTTGAGGTTCTTGAGGAACAATGCCCGTGATCAGCGGTAGGTAATGAAACGCATAGCTAATTTTACCGGTCAAAATGGTGTCTGCAGTGACATGGGCTTTGCCTTCTATATACGTATCAACATGATGGCAATCGGTTGCTAATTTGCTTGCAGTCTGGTGCAAAAATTGACAATTTTGAGAAGGAATTTTTAATTCCAAGTCAGATTTTTTATAGGTATTTAAGTATTGTTCCCAAATTGAATCGCGCATGGGGCCGCATTTTTTATTTTGACCTAGCTCAAGCGTGAGATTGCCAACGTTCTGTATGAGCATGCGCGAGGCCTGAATAGCCAAGAAGCGATCAAAGGGGCAATCGTAGCTGATTGGTTTTTCGAGATCGGGAATGGATTGAATTTCTTCTTCAAACGCACTTGCTTTAAAACTAGGGTTTAGGCCCAGATGATCGGAAGGGACCCGCTTTAAATGGTTCTCCCATATAGTGAGATGACCTTGGAGAAAATTCGTTAGATCTCGATATGTATTTTGTTGCGCTTCAAAATGTGAATTGCGAACATCAATTTCAAAATCGCTAAAAAGCCCAGGCAGCCTAACAATTGCCTCGCTGGATGCATCATAAATAATATTTTTAAAAGTAAGGTTTTGCAGGGGAAGGCTGCATAGTTGTAAACTTTGAGAACGTGCTAAATGAATAGCAACATCGAAACTTAAATTGCCTTCGATCATGGTCATACTTTTATTTAGGTCTGGAATGGTCGCTTGAAAATTCTCAAAACGCACACTGGTAAAATAAAGATGAAATGATTCTTCTCCCTCAGGAATCACAGGAAATTCATTATTATTCGTCAAATAACCAGTAATTAATTTTTGACCGCTAACGGTTACTTTTCCTGAAAGTGTGCCCAAAATTTTTTGACTGTCATCTAAAATGTGTGTGCTGTTTCCAAAATCAAAAATACAATTCTTAAATTTCCAGATTACTTGACCTCGTTCTTTACTGCTTTCTATTTGCTTAAAATCAAGCGATGATTGGTTTGATAATAAATTGCATTCTGGATCAATGTGTATTTGTTGCTTGATACCAAGAAGCATTAATCCTAAATTGGCAACAGTCAGTCGCGCAATTCCGTCAGCAACTTTCCCAGGGAAAAAGCGTTCAATGGGGCAGCCGCTTTGTAGTAAAATGAAACCAAGAATAAAAAAAGTCCCTAAAAAATTCTTGGAAAAAATAGTATGCGTTCGCGTAGAGTTCATATGAGGTATCAAGTGACTATCGCTTGCGTACTTTCATGCAATTGCAGCCGATGCTTTCCATTTTTATTTTTAAATTTTTGGCTGAGTCCATTTTTTTAAATTCTTTTTGCTCCTTGTCTTTTACTGGTAAATCAGATGGCCGTGTTTTGAAAAAATGTGGATCGTTTTCTTCTTTTTTCGGTTCTGCTGGAAGAGGAGAGGGTGGCGGGTTTGCTTTGGAGGGAATGACTTCAGGAAGGTCGTCTTCATCAAAGCCAGGGGGCAGTAATCCTTGAACATCGCACCAAGCTCTGTAACCTTTTTGGCAGCCTAAAATGAGTTGTTCATGGATAAAGTTAAAAAGTGTATCTAAACGTAAACCGTACGTTGGAGAATGGCATTGTGCTAAGTTGGTATGGGAAGAAATAATCCCAACTAATCTTTCTGTGTTGACGAATGATGTTTGTATGTTGATTAAGATAGGACCGCCTTCATCGCCGGTGCACCCGAGAGCATCATTTGGTTCTTGTCCAAATTCAAGTAAGTGATTGGTGAGGCTGCCAATGTGCGCAGTGCCCAAGTGCTTGGTATTTGATTGACGTATTTCATTGCTATCGAAGACGTAATTCACCATTTTTTTAAACCACGGATATCGTGCTGGCGTCTGGCTAAATCCCCATCCAGCGACAAAAGAAATGCCTGGATTGATGAGTTGATGGGATTCATCAGGTTGCAATAAAACAGCAGGCTTAATAGGGATTGCTTGGTTTAAGTAAAGCAGAACAAGATTTTCGCTAGGGTGTTTGATGTCTTTTCTGACCGTCGCTAAAACCCTTTGCAAGATATCAGAGAGCGGTTTGGAAAAATCCGTTTTTGTGGAGTGAGAAATCAGAAAAGTTCCGTTGCGCCGATGGTGATTTTGCTCATAAATACAACTTGCTTCTGTGATCACCACATCAGGAGCGATCAGAGTTCCTGAACAACGAAATTGAAGCTGGTTTTCTTGCATAGACCAGATTTGCATTGCTGCAGGTATTTGTTCTTTTGAGGCAATCTCGCTATTGATTAAGGCGTAGGAATGTAGACAAAAAAATAAAGCAGATCCAAATAAAAATTTTGCCATCGCAGTACACACACACCTTATGGGACAAAAGAAATTCTTCATTGCTTATCTTTATAAACCATGGGGGGATTTTATTTAGTCCTTAACCGATAAGCCAAGTACACTTTTCCTCAAGTTGTGCTAAGGATTGATTTCAAAATAAAGGAGATACATAGTGGGTATTTTGAGTGGTTCTTTGACCTATTTGCGATTTCGTGTGGAAGGAACCGCGCCTCCTAATTTTACAGAAATTTTTGAAGAGGCACTTGGTGTTCGTCGTTTTATCCCTTTGCACCCCGAAGGCGAGGATAATGAGAGTTTTGGTTTTGTTCCTTTGCAGAAACCATATGCTGATGATGAGCCCATTTTAAATGATCAATTTTTATTTGGTGATTGCATTGCGCTTGGTTATCGCGAGGATTCCATTTTTTTTCCCAAAGCAATGATGCGTGATTTAGTGCAAAAGCGTCTAAGTGAACGCCAGGAAAAAAATCAATCAGATCGAGGGGCTGTTGCTAAGCAGGCAGTTCAGGCTGCGATCATGAGTGAAATGCGCCGACGGATTTTGCCAAAAAGTAAAGTAGTAGACTGTTTTTGGGACTTATCGCGAAATGAAGTGCGTTTTTTTGCCAGAGGCAAAGGCCTCAGCGAGCGGTTTGTGGCTTTATTTGAACAAACTTTCCAGGTAAAGCTTCGCTTAAAAACATTTGCAGATGCGGCTATTTTATCCAATTTATCCTTAATGGATAAAGGTGCTCTAGAGACACTAAAGCCACAAGAAATATTTAAAATTGTAATCCGTACGGAAGTTAATTGAAAAATTGGAAGGTTGATAATGCGGGCAGATGATCAAGATAGTGATGGTTTTCACGGTAAGACTTCCCACCAAAGGTTGTCTTTTTTAGGTCCGGAATTTTTAACATGGCTTTATTTTCATATTGATCAAGTTGGTGGCGAAATTTTGATTTCAAAAATTTTGCCTAAATGGCCTTCTCGTGAACAGATTATGCGGATTGCTGTGGGCAAACGAATTAATTTAAGACCGTTAACTGCGCCCGAGATGCGTGTGTCGATTGTGGGCACGGCCTTAGATGATAGTGGAGAAGTGCTACAAGCAATTCGTGCTGGCGCTTACATTGATTCCCTGTCTCTTGATTTTGTGATAGGAGAACGTCTGCATCACGTGATTATCCAGGCAGTGGATGGCGCGATCAGTAATGCTAAGACAGAGCAATCTTTTTCTGTTACAGACACGATGGAAGACGACGAAAATTTATCGATGCAAGAAACTACAGCAGAATCTATCTTGCTGAGAATGTCTAATCTGGATGAGATTGAAGATTTATTAGATGGTTTATTTATACAATTTTTAAATCGTCGTTTAGCCCATGTATTTCTTTCACAAGATATTTTTTCAATGAGACAGACTGTTGCAGATGGGTTGGTAGCCAAATTGCCTGGGATGGCAAAAGCAGCGGGCTCTCAAATGAGCGTTGACGAAGAAGTGTCGACTTAAAATAAAAAAAATCGAGCTGCTTCTCCTTTTAATGGGAGAAGCTAAAACACGATTTAGCTAAATTAATTTGTACTTAAAACAAATTAATGACCAGCTGGAGCTGCTGCATCAGCAGGTGCTGCTTCTGGAGCAGGTGCTGCTTCTGGAGCAGGAGCATCAGCTGGTGCTGCTTCTACTGGAGCTGCATCAGCAGGTACTTCTACAGCTGCATCATCTTGAGCTGCTTCATTTTTGTTACATTTGCAAGAAGCAAATGAGAAAAGAACCATAGAAAGAATAGTAACCAACAAATGTGTACGTCGCATATAAAGATCCTCAATTGAATAAAGGCAAGAACTCTATCTTCTTGCCAGGAAACGCTCTTTTAGCACTTAGCATATTTCAAAACAACAAGAAAGTATTTTGCCTTTTTTTTTCTTCATGCAACTTTTAATGCTTTTTTAGAAAATCTTCTTATTTTTTATGGTGATGGGGCTTATCTTTTAATGAAAAATTTGTTTACAACGCAAAGCCTAGGACCTGCTGATGGTGAGAATTCTTAAATGTCTAACCGAACGATAGTCGCCCCCAGGGGATCAAAAATAAGCTGCAAAGGCTGGGTTCAAGAGGCAGCCTTGCGAATGCTGATGAACAATTTAGATCCAAGCGTTGCTGAAAAACCAGAAGAGTTGATCGTATACGGTGGTCGAGGTAAAGCCGCGCGTAATTGGCAAGCTTTTGATGCAATTGTTGCGTCTTTAAAAAATTTGGAAAACAACGAATCGCTGCTTATCCAATCAGGCAAGCCAGTTGGAATTGTGAAAACCCATGTGAATGCTCCTCGGGTTATTATTGCTAATTCAAATTTGGTGGGACATTGGGCAAATTGGCAGCATTTTGATCAATTGGAAAAAGCAGGTCTCATGATGTATGGCCAGATGACTGCAGGGTCGTGGATTTACATCGGCACGCAGGGAATTTTACAAGGAACGTATGAGACTTTTGCTCAAGCTGCGCGTACTCATTTTCAGACAGATGGAGATTTGACTGGTAAAATTGTTTTAACAGCTGGACTTGGTGGCATGGGTGGTGCACAGCCACTTGCGGTGACGATGTGTGGTGGCATTTGCTTGGTCGTTGAAGTAGATGAAGAACGTATTCGTCGGCGCCTAGAAACCAGATATGTAGATTTAATGGTTCGTGATCTTGATGAAGCCATTCAACTTTGCCTGGATGCCAAGCAACAAAAAAAAGCGATCAGTATTGGGCTGTTAGGGAATGCCGCAAAGGTGTTTCCCGAATTGTTAGCGCGCGGCTTTAAACCTGATCTGATCACAGATCAAACCTCGGCCCATGATCCACTATATGGTTATCGCCCTATTGATTTGAGTGAGCAACAAGCAACTGAGTATCGTCAAGAAAATCCTGATGGATTTTTAACGAATGTTCGCGCTAGTATGGCTGCTCAAGTGAATGCCATGATTGGTTGGCTTGATGACGGTGTTCCTGTTTTTGACTACGGCAATAATTTGCGAGCAGAGGCTAAAAAGGGTGGAGCTGCCAGAGCTTTTGATTATCCTGGATTTGTGCCTGCTTATATTAGACCTCTATTTTGTCTTGGCATGGGACCGTTTCGTTGGGTGGCATTATCAGGAGATCCTGAAGATATCTATTTGACAGATCGCGTGATTGCAGAACTTTTTCCAGAAAAGCAAAATTTGCAACGCTGGCTTCGTATGGCAAGAGAGCGCGTTGTTTTTCAGGGTTTGCCTGCACGTATTTGTTGGCTTGGATATGGTGAAAGGCACTTGGCGGGCCTCGCATTTAATCGATTAGTGAAAGAAGGACGCTTAAAGGCGCCGATTGTGATTGGCAGAGATCATTTAGATTGCGGATCGGTTGCTAGCCCCTATCGTGAAACAGAGGCCATGAAAGATGGATCCGATGCTGTGGCCGATTGGCCTATTTTAAATGCATTGGTGAATGCTGTGAATGGTGCTTCTTGGGTTAGTTTTCATCAAGGTGGCGGTGTGGGAATGGGCTATAGTTTACACGCAGGCCAGGTAATTGTAGCCGATGGAACTGACGAGGCTGCTGAACGCATCGAGCGTGTTTTGCATGGGGATCCTGCTCTTGGGGTGATGCGACATGTTGATGCAGGATATGAAGATGCTATGGTCTGCGCGAGAGAAAAAAATATCAAGATTCCCGGATTCACTGTTTAACGTTCATAGGCTTGTCTTTGCAAAATTATTTCACAAAATCTCCGTTTGGTTTTTTAGTTGATGAGCCAATTGGTTTTCATGACACAACAACTTTATCGCATGAAGACAAATGGTTTCATCAAGCGTTGCTTCAAGCTTACCAGGGCGTGGGCCGTACTTGTCCCAATCCGCCTGTTGGCTCGGTGGTTGTCAAAAATAATAAACTCATTGGAAAAGGTTTTACTTCTCCTGCAGGAAAGGCGCATGCTGAAATTAATGCATTGCAAGAAGCAGGTGATCTGGCTCGCGGTGCTACTCTTTATTCTACTTTAGAGCCTTGTCATCATTTTGGTCGTACGCCTCCTTGTACCCAAGCCATTATTCGTGCTGGCATTAAAAAAGTGATCATCGGCGTAAAAGATCCAAACCCAAAAGTAGAGGGAAATGGGATTCGATGTTTACTTGATGCAGGTGTTGAAGTCACTTTGAGACAGCCAGATGCGTTGAACGCTCAAGCGCATGCTTTAATATTGCCTTTTACGAAATATATTCAGCGGCAAACTCCGTGGGTTATTTGTAAGGTGGCGACATCACTTGATGGATATGTGGCCAAAGAAATGGGAATGCGTACGGCGGTTTCACATGCAAAGGCCCAAGCTCTCACTCATCGGTTGCGTAATTGGGTTGACGCCGTCATGGTTGGCTCTAATACCGTGATTGTTGATAATCCGGCTTTGACAGTGCGGCATGTGAATGGGGATTTTATCAGAAATCCGCACCGAATTGTGCTAGACGGCGTCTTGAAAACCGATGTCAATAGTGCCGTGTATGATCAGGCCCATGCATCAGTTCATGTGATGCATACCGCGCTTGCTGCAAAGCTACGTGTGCAAGAATTTGATCGTGCTTCTATTTCTCGAATTGAGGTTTCTTCTTGTGAAAGCCATGTTTCGTTACCACATGTTTTAAATGCCATGGGTCAACTGGGGATAACCAGCGTCTTGGTCGAATGTGGAACACATTTGCTGACACAATTCATCAAAGAGCAATTATTCGATGAATTGTGGTGGATTGTCTCTCCAAAAATATTCGGGACAGGGGGTGTGAATGCACTTTCAGAAAAAATTCCTAAAGGATTATTGGAAAAAGTGGAGTGGTCTAATCCAGTTGTGTTAGAAGAAGATGCACTTTTTTTAGGTCATCATCGAGGATAATATTTCATGGCATTTTTGCTGCGTAACATTGGAAAACTGCTGACGATGAACGGGGATTTAGAAAATCCTCTTGGGGAAATTCAAAACGCTGCAGTCATTATTGATGGCGAAAAAATTGTTTGGATAGGCGCAGAAGTTCATGTGCCTTATACTGTTGATAAAGTTTTTGATTGTTTGGGCGGCGTGGTGGCGCCTGGCTTGATCGATTGTCATACTCATTTGGTATTTGCAGGTTCCAGGCGAGAGGAATTTGTGTTGCGTGCAAAAGGAGCAACTTACCTGGAGATCATGCAAGCTGGTGGAGGCATTCTAAATACCATGCAGGCAACCAGATGGGCATCCAAAGAAGAATTGATTGAACTTGCGTTGCCTCGTTTATCACGCATGCTGTCTTACGGTGTGACAACGATAGAGGCTAAAACTGGTTACGGTCTATCGATCGCTGATGAACTCAAAATGCTGGAAGCGATGCATGCGCTCAATGAATTGCAGCCCATTCAAATTTGTCCCACTTTTTTAGGCGCTCATGCAATTCCCCCTGAATACAGAGATCGTTCGGAGGATTATGTTAATCATATTATTGACGATATGATACCTCAGATAAAGGCACAGGGGATCGCTGTTGCTTGCGATGTATTTGTGGAGCGGGGTGCTTTTACTGCTGATCAAGGCTTCCGTATCTTATCGGCAGCAAAAGCCGCTGGTTTGTCATGTAAAGTGCATGCTGAACAGCTGAGTCATTCTGGCGGAGCGCTGCTTGCAGCTAAGGTGTCTGCGCTTAGCGCCTCTCATCTTGAATATGCGACGGATGATGACAAAAAAGCTTTAGCGAATAGTGAAGTGATTGCTGAAATCTTGCCGACTGCGCAGGAATTTTTGGGTCTTCACAAAATGGTTTCAGCGAGATCTTTTATTGACGCTGGCATAAAGGTCGCGGTTGCCACTGATTTTAACCCGGGCTCTGCGATGTGCGACAACTTGCATTGGGCCGCTAGGCTCAGCGTGACCAGATGTGGTCTTTCTTGCGAAGAGGCTTTATTGGGGATAACTTTGCATGCGGCAAAGTCGGTCGGGCTTGACGATATCGGCGTGATTCAGGCAGGAAAAAAAGCAGACTTCTGTATTTTGTCGAGCGACAATCCTTGGGATTTATTTTACGACTGGTCAGTTAATCTCGTCTGGGCTGTATTTAAAAATGGCCAAGAAGTTTACAGATCAAACAGTGGTTTTTTAGCGACCAAACCGTTGAATCTGTAAATTTCCACACCATCTACATCAATATCCATGGTGCAAAAGCCTTCGTTTTTAAGGCGTTCTAATTCTTTCCTGGCTTCGTTTAAGGACAGAGCAGATTCCATGGCAACCATTTGCACAGTGACAACGCCATTATATTTTTTGCAGACTTTTAAAATCTCACGTTCAGGAGTCGAAAATCGGCTTTTGGCATCTAGCAAAAAAGTGCGTTTGGTATTGCCTAATAATTGGCTGTTTACCTCTTCTACGAGGATAGGCATGCGAATGAGATCAATAATGGTCCCAATACCAAAAAATCCCCAAGTCAAAACATAAAAAACACCAGAGACAGGTTTGTCGAGATAAAATCGGTGCAGGCCGGCAATGGGGCTAACCAGACCTGCTGCTCCTAGGATGTAACTAATTATTAAATTCTTCATGGTGAGTTCTTGTAGCATAAAATAGAGAAACCTGACTTTTAAAAGAACATCCGCTGCTTGGCTTATGTTCAGATTGGCATCGTAGCGATAATCGATGTGAATTCGATGGGAGAGGAAAGCTATGATGATTCGTTTGGGCCACATTTAGCTCA
>JAHFEG010000009.1 GCA_023248595.1 Myxococcales bacterium
GCCAGCCCTAATTGTTTTTTAAGTGAATGCGCTTCTTTTCGCAGAGCATATGCCTCAAATCCTTGGCTTAAGACGTATGCATAGTGAATGCCGAAGGCGCTTAAAATAAAAAAAACAACCAGCGCAATCCAGGCGCTTGTATAAATCCATTTCTTCAGGAGCCGAATCTGGAACGACTGTCCTTTTTTTTCAGGAATAACAATTAAAGTGAAAAATGAATTACTCATTATGAATGGTCAGTGTCGTTGTTCGATCAGTGTTGTTTGTGAGGCGAATATTTTCTACATTGGTGATATCTGAGCCCAAATCATCGTAAATGTAGACCAAGACAATTGTTGTATTGTCATCTCCTCCGCGGTGATTGGCCAGATCGACAAGCAGTTGAGGAACTTCGTGTAAATAATTTTCCGATAAAATACTGTGAATTTCTTGATCAGCAACCAGGGTGGTGAGTCCATCTGTACATAATAAAAAAGTATCCTGAGGCCATGCTTTTAAGGCAATCATGTCTACGTCAACATCATCTTCAAAACCAACGGAGCGTGTTATGATATTGCGAAACCTGCTGGAGCGTGCTTGTTCGGCTGTAATAAGGCCCGCTTTTAGTTGTTCATTGACGAGTGAGTGGTCCTCTGAAAGTTGTATGATTTGGTTGTTGCGAATGAGATATGCGCGACTGTCCCCAACGTGTGCGACAAATGCGTGCTCGTTGTGCAACAATAATGCCGTGGCCGTTGTGCCCATGCCGTGAAGATTGGCATTAGAGTGGCTTTGTTGGTGGACTTCGTGACAAGCCCCCCTTAATGCATCACTTAAAAGTTTTGCAATCGGACTTTTTTCCAGATTCTCAAGGTCATATGAGGTGCTTGGCTCCAAAATTGCTTGATGTGTTTGGATAATTTGGTTGATAGTATCCACCGTGACCTTTGAAGCTGTTTGTCCTCCAGCGTGTCCGCCCATGCCATCTGCTACCAAAAAAAGGTTTAAACTTTTCTGTATAAGGTAGTTGTCTTCATTTCGCTCGCGCTTTTTCCCGACGTCGGAAGAACCAAATGCTAAGGCGCGCAATTCATTCGTTGTCACCAAAAATCCTTATTCAAAATAGGTGTTATAAGCCTTACCTTGCGATAAAGCGAGAAAGAATGCAAGTCAGGCAAACGGACAGGTCTAATCTATAATTTAAAATCTATAACCAAATAGGGGAACGTAGCAATATTCCTATTTTAAGTAAAAGAGGTGAGGTAAGTTGAAGAAAAGACCAATTTGGCGCATTTTAGGCTTCTTGTTGATGGTATTTTGGGTTCTTTCATTTAATAAGCCACTTGTGCAGGTTAGGGGAGATTTGGTTCTATGCGCTAGCCGTAGCGTTGGACATAGGTTGCCTATCAAGAGAGAAGATCTTTTTAAGATTGCTCATTATGTGTTTGAGTATTCCGCGGGTTTTGTCATGGGTTTCTTTGAATACATGGTCGAAACATTCCATTGCATAAAACAGCTCACACTTCACCCGGTGGCCTCATTTATTGAGTTGACACGTGCTATTTATCACTACGAGGAAACATATTGGCTCGTCAAAAATTGCGTTATGGACATTTTGAAAAAATACCCGACCTACGGCCCAGCCCAGCGGGCGCGCTTGCATGCTATGGTTTTAACGGAGCTAACCTGGTGGCTTCTACCCTTGAATATCTCTCTCGATGTTTTTTCTCGAAATAGGAGTGTTGCTGCTTGGAAAAAAAATGCTCTTGAGCTTGCAAAACCAAAGCTGGAGCCTGTCGTAGAAACGATGAAACGAATTCTGCCGGTTCCGGTTCCACTTAAGACCAATGGCTGGGTGAGTCAGTATTTTATTGTTGCCGCTGAATGGTTTGCCAGTGAAGAACAACCAAGCCAGCGCCAGATTGGTGAATGCCCATGAATTGGCGATGGAGCAATCCCTGTAAAATTTAAAAAACAAGAGCTGCTGCTGTCCGCGCAGCAGTCGTCCTTGTCTTTGCCGGTTTTTTGTGCACTGTTGTGTAGGCTGATCTCGAGACATTCAAGAGGTTCTGTTCATGTCCCACCACACTGTCACCCTGATTGCTGGCGATGGAATTGGCGATGAAGTCACAAATGCTTGTGTCCGCGCCATTGAAGCGACATCGGTCAAAATTGTCTGGGATATTCAATCTGCGGGACTGAAAGCCGTCACCGATTTTGGGGTGGCTTTGCCCGGCGCGACCCTCGATTCGATCAAAAAAAATGGCGTTGCCTTAAAGGGTCCGACCACCACCCCCATTGGCACAGGACACAAAAGTGCCAATGTTCTCATGCGACAGGCGCTGGATTTGTATGCTTGTATTAGGCCTGTCAAAAGTGTGCCCGGAATCAAAACGCGCTATGATAATGTTGATTTGATAATTGTTCGAGAGAACACGGAAGGGCTTTATTCCGGTCAAGAAGTGCAAATCACCCCGGATGTTGTCGCTTCGCTTAAAATTGTCACAAAAAAAGCCACAGAGAAAATTGCGCATGCAGCTTTTGCTTTGGCCGAAAAACTTGGACGAAAGCGAATTACTGTTGTTCATAAAGCGAATATTCTAAAAATGGGTGATGGCTTATTTTTGCATACTGCTGAAGCTGTTGCCAAGGATTACCCAGAGATCATATTAGATGACATGATAATTGACGCACTCTGCATGAAATTAGTGACCAATCCGTGTCAATTTGACATGCTTTTACTGGAAAATCTGTATGGCGATATTGTTTCAGATTTGTGTGCGGGCCTAGTTGGCGGTCTTGGCGTTGTTCCTGGTGCTAACATTGGTGAGCACGCAGCGGTGTTTGAAGCTGTGCACGGGTCTGCCCCCGATATTGCCGGTCAAAACAAAGCAAATCCGACGGCCATGATGAAGAGCGCTGCGATGATGTTGGAACATTTGGGAGAAACCAAAGCGGCGTATCAGTTGTCAAAAGCAATCGATACTGTGCTTCTACGGGGCCAGGTGAGAACTGCTGACCTGGGAGGAAGCGCAACGACCCAGCAGTTTACCGATGCGGTGATTTCGGCGATTATAGATACAAAAACTTAAGTCTTTACGCGATTTACTATTTGCCAAGTTTAAAAATCTGATCTAGAAACGCTGATTCGTAACTATTCGCGCCCCTCTATTTCAGGGAGGCCCCAAGCCAAACGGTGTTTAGACATGGCTCGTACTTGCCAAATTGCTCGAGAAACAAAACGTGAAAAACTGATCAGCCGCTATAGCGATCGCCGCAAAGCGCTGAAAGCAGCCCAGATCGACCCAAATCTTTCAGAAGAAGAACGCCTCGCTGTTAACATGAAGTTAAGCAGCCTGCCCAGAGATTCTTCTAACTGCCGCCTTGCTCGTCGTTGCCAAGCAACTGGCGCAGCGCGTGCAGTTTATCGAAAATTTAAACTAAACAGAATTTCGTTCCGCAGCATGGCCCTGCAAGGTCTTTTGCCTGGTATTACCAAATCCAGCTGGTAATCACCCTTTGGCTGGACTTCCAAAGCGCACTCTTCTTTATGAGGATCGTGCGCTTTTGTTTTTCAGCGCGATTTGCAAGAAATTAAATAATTTTAAGTAAGAGAAACGTGGTGCCCAGGGGAGGAATTGAACCACCGACACGAGGATTTTCAGTCCTCTGCTCTACCGACTGAGCTACCTAGGCAACCATCTCAACGCGCCAGTGACTATGCCCAAACCATTTTGAAGGTCAAGTACCCAGATTAGAGTTTTTCAATTTCTTTGTTTTTGTTTTAAACTCGAAGGACAAGACTTTTAAATCATGGAGGCGTTTCGCATGCTGCACGACATTAAGTATCTCTCTTATAAGACAGGTCTGGCACCAGGTGAGCTGGTTCACATCGGGCAGCAGCGAAGCGATAAAGTGATCATTAATCTCATTCGCTACAATGAGCATGAATGGGAAGAATATGAAATCAAATCAGCAGCAGAAATTCCGACACCGGATCCCAAATATGTGACGTGGCTTAATGTTGACGGTCTCCACGATGTCGACACTATCAAAACCATTGGAGATCATTTTAACTTACATCCATTGTTACTAGAAGACTTGCTCAACACCAATCAGCGTCCCAAAATCGACATATTGGACGACAATATTTATATTGTTTTTAAAACACTCGAATTTGATAAAGAGACGTCTCAGGTTGCGGTGGAGCAAATTAGTCTTTTTTTTAGCATGCACTATATGATTTCATTTCAAGAATACACGGGCGATCTATTTAATGGCATCCGTGAACGCATCAGACAAAACAAGGGTCGCATCCGCAAGGCAAACGCCGACTATCTTGCCTATTCTGTGCTCGATGTCACCATTGATTACTACTTTGAAATTATTGAAGCCTTATATGAAAAGATCGATATTTTGCAACAAAGCATCCTAATCCGAAAAAACAATGAATTGCCCAGAATCGTGCATAATTTAAGGCAGCAAACTCTTCTTCTCAGAAGGGTCTCATGGCCGGTCAGGCAAATTATCGACCAATTGCAAAAAAGTGAATCCGATTTCATTGATGAAGGGCTGACTCCTTATTTGCGAGATGCTGCCGATCACATTGTGCGCATTATGGAAGCCATCGATTCCATTCAATACACGCTCGACAACACCATGGAGACATACCTTTCTTTAAACAGCCAAAAAACCAATGAAGCCATGCGCATTTTGACGGTTGTTACCACTATTTTCATGCCTCCAACTTTGATTGTCGGTATTTACGGTATGAACTTCGAATATTTACCTGAGCTGCACTGGAAATATGGTTACCTAATGGTTATAGGAACCATAGTTGCCACTTCCATTGGAATGCTATGGTTTTTTCGCAAAAAAAAATGGCTGTAATAATTTGGTGCGCCCTACAAGATTCGAACTTGTGACCCCCGGCTTAGAAGGCCCCAACGAAGTGTTTTCTTTGGGCTTCTATTGCGTCTCTGGACGCATAAGATAACCGATTTTTAGAACCCAGACAGTCCCCCTAGATCTCCTCAATTGATCAAAATCTGCTGGCCAGGCTGTACATTGGCTGTACGAAATTTATTCTTGAAACCCGCTGTCTCTCCGGCCTGACTCTTGATCACGTCTGCGCATAGAATGCTCTAGACATTCTCCAAGCATCGAGACGCCGGTCAAAATAGAAAACGGAACTGACCCCGGTTAAGACCAAAGCAATTTTAGGTTTGTCGTCACATTCAACTCCGTATCAAAAGCCGATCCAGCCGCTCAAATAAAAGATGCGCCAAGAGCGCCATCAAGGCAGCAGGGATGGCTCCCGTCAAAATCATGTTCATGTCGTTCAAAGCCAGGCCAGTCACAATCGGAACACCATAGCCGCCAGCACCAATGAGGGCTGCCAGAGTTGCTGTACCGATGCCTATAATAGCGGACATTCTGATCCCAGCTAAAATGCTCCTCGAAGCAAGGGGAAGGTCAACAAATCTTAAGCGCTGTAAGGGAGTCAGCCCAAGCGCGCTGGCAGATTCGGTCAGCCGTGGGTCAATGCCTTTAATGCCTGTGTATACGCCCGTCACAATAGGCAAGAGACCATAGAGCAACAAGGCAACTAAAGCTGACAATAGCCCAATCCCAAACAACGGAACCAAAAAGCACAATAGTGCCAAAGAGGGAATGGTTTGAAGCAGGCTGCTCACCGTCAAAATGGCCTGCCCAAAAAACTTAAAACGCGTGGACAAAATACCCAGAGGGAGACCCAACAAAATAGCAACCAACAATGAAAATCCCACCAGAAAAAAATGTTGCCGGGTCAGTTTCAAAAATGTTGTGACCCAGTCCTCCGAATTATCTTGATGAGCCGTTTTCCCCAAGAACGTTTCGGCAATCTCTCTAAAATCTTTTCGATCGATGTCGGCCATCCCATTGAGCCCAATCATTTTTTCTGCACGGATTTGGTTTTCGAGCGAGCGCAGAGCTGCCCAGGTTTTTGGAAACTGATTCAGCAATTCGTGGCGCGCCAATAAAACGGCAAAATAATCAGGAAATAGTTTTTTATCATCTTGGAGAACCAACAAATCAAGTTTTTGGATTTTGGCATCCGTCGAATAAATATCGGTCAGATCGATCTCGTTTTGCCGGATGGCCTCATAAGCCAGACTATGAGCCAGCGGCTTGGCGTTACTTAAATCAAGCCCATAACGAGCCAAAAGGCCAGGGTAACCATCTGGGCGCTTCATGAACTCGTGGCTAAATCCAATTCGAATATTAGGCACTCTCGTGAGATCGCTGATTTTTTGTAAACCGTATTTTTTTGCAAAGTCTTTTCGAACCGCAAGCGCATAGGTATTATTAAATCCCAGGGAAGCACTCATCCAAATTCCTTGAGATTTCAGCGAAGTCAGCGGTCTACTGCCTAGAATCGACTCAATAATCGTTCCTGTATATTCCGGATAAATATCAATCTCGCCGTGAGCGAGTGCCGAGAAAACAATTCCGGTTCCGCCGAGCCCATATTTTCTGTTGACGGTGGCTTCGCCAACGCTTTCAATGACCTGCGCAATAATTTCAGCCAAAATATAACTTTCGGTAAATGTTTTAGAACCGACGGTAATGACCCTTGGCGGGTTTGCGCCCAAAGCCGACGTTGCCAGAGCAACAATAAATATCCATGGTTTCATAGAATTTCTCTCAGCCACTGGGAAGGTTTTTGTGCGCGAATAAACTCGGTGACAAACGGGCTTGCAGGCTGAAAGGCCAATGTTTTAAATTCCCCATGTTGTTCGATTTGGCCGTCTCGTAGCAATGTCACTGAATGGCCAAAGAAAGCAGCCTCATTGAGATCGTGCGTCACAATCACGACCGTCTTTTTAAGCTGAGTAAAAATAGCCTTTAACTCAGTACGCAAGGTTGAACGCACGATGGGATCCAGCGCCCCGAACGGCTCATCCAACAGCAAAATAGCGGGATTGAGTATCAGTGCGCGCATCAGTCCTACACGCTGGCGTTGACCACCGCTGAGTTCCCTGGGAAATCGTCTCAGCACCTGTGGGTCCAGACCGACTAAAGAAGAAAGCTCCTGAAACCTATTTTGAATGCCAGAATTACCTAAAATTATGGCTGGCAAAGTAACATTATCTTCGCCCGTCATATGCGGGAAAAGGCCACCATCTTGGATAACGTAACCTATCTTTTGAACCCAATCTCGCTGATTGGCTCGACTCAATAAAACGCCCGAAAGTCGAATTTCCCCTGAATCGGGCCAAATCAGACCCATCAACAGTCTTAACAAAGTTGACTTCCCGCAGCCACTGGAGCCTAGCAAAACATGAGTTTGCCCTGCTGCGAGATTAAGCTCGATGTTTTTAAGGACGGGTTTTCCGTCAAAACTTTTTGAAACTTGGTGAAATTCAATCATGCCTGAATCGACGCTTTATCATAGTATCTACAGAAATCATCCCGACACCATAAATAACCAACCAAACAAGAACAGTAATATTGAAGTGCACCCCTAAGTCAAGACCAAATTTGTCTGCCAACGGTTTTGCGGCAAATATAAACTCTTTCTCCGTAAAATTATCAGATTTTGTTTTTAAATTTCGTTCCTTGAAATAAATCTCCTGTGGTGTTTGAGATCCGAGCGACTGGAACATGCTCAAATCAGCATGACGTTAGATGTTTACAGTCACGTGTTGCCCGCGATGCAAAAAGAGGCAGCAGCGCAACTCGAAATCCTACTGAAATCACTCAGAATTCTGAGATTGGCCGGACTCAGGCCGTACTAACTGAAAAAACGGGAAATTTAGCCTGCTTAAACCCCGTCTAAGTGCTTGATAATATTGGTGCGCCCTACAAGATTCGAACTTGTGACCCCCGGCTTAGAAGGCCGGTGCTCTATCCAACTGAGCTAAGAGCGCACGCATTAAAGCATGTAACTGATTCGTGCTTATGACGCATTTCGACATTGTCTGCAAGTCGCGAGATCAAAAAAACAAAAACGTAACAGGGCGTCACTTGAAAAGCGGATTTAAGCTAAGTCCTCTTGCAGCCTTCTGCGCTCGCTCGTTGTCTTTTAAGTGCATATCAAAAATATCTTTTTGAGACAGAAAAGATTGGCTGTCTTTCATTTCGCCCAATCTCATGTACGGATAGGGTAAATTTTCTGGCATCAATTCGTCTTTACAAATTCCGCCAGCTTTTATTTCATCACAAAATTTTTGCGTTGGTCTTTGGCAACTATTTTTGTAGGGAACACTCACATAAGAGAAAAAGTCATTTTGGTAATAATGCGTTAAAATGCTGCCACCATATAACATCCTAGGCCAAATGATGTCGCGCGCAAACATCTCATCATCGCCGTAGTAAAGATGATAAGGATATTTTTCGATATAATCTTTTAGATCGGGAAAAGAGCCCTCACCTACATGTTTTCCAGCCCAAAGACCACCAAAAAGAGGCCCCATGCAACCAGGCAAAAGTTGAGTCCGATGAAAGTCAAGTCCGCTATTGATCCATTCACCCGCCATTAAAGCTTCCGCGGCCGTTAGAATCCAATCAGCATCTCGTATCATATAACGAATGCTTTCTTTGTTTTTCATGTTTTCTGACACAACCATAAAACGCCAAAAGAACGCATCGATGCCGGCAACGTCAAGTCCGCTATCAACAAAGACTATCTCACATCCCAAATCTAACAATTTTTGAATGAAAGCATCGGGCAGCTCCCCCTTTATCGGCGTCATTTTTTTTGAAGTGGGATTTCGTTTTGGAACATAGACGCGAAAAGTAAAAGTTTCATAGCCCCATAGTTCATTAGAGGGAATATTATTAAATGCTTTTAATGACTGATTAGATTCTATAAAAGTTTCCAATCCATTGATGTATTTTGGATTATCTCCAAAAAGCGTTACAGCAATGACTCTTGCTTCAAAGGGAACCTTCCAATATTCTTTTTTTGTCGCAATTGGGGCGGTGCTTTTTAAGGTGGTTTGTGTCTTGGGATTTTTATATTGATATTGCCAAATATCAACTGTTGGGCAGTCTGGTTGGCAATCTGATTTGCCACGAAATGAACGGAGAATAGAGTGGTCATAGGCCCTGGTCGCTGGCTTGCTGAGGGGCACCCAAAGATTTAAGAGCGGATTGGAACGTCCTTTTTCTAGTTTGCTTCTTGCCACTCGAAAACAAGCGTTACTGCAAAGCAAAAAAACAAGCATGCTTAAAAAATACAAACATTTAATTGTAACTCGACTAAGCATTCGTTCCCCCAAAAAATCTAACCAATTCGTCCAATGGCTTTTTGCAAACGTGTTTGCTTTTCTTGCAATTCATCCAACTGTTTTTGATATTGCAAAATTACGTCTGCTGGCGCCTTAGCCACAAAACCTGCATTACCAAGACGAGCACTCAAAGAGTTTGCCTCTTTTTCAACTTTTTCCAGCTCTTTTTCTAAGCGCTTTTGTTCACTCCCTAAATCTATCACACCCTCAAGCGGTAAAACAACTTCAAAAAATGCGTCTGCATTTACGGCCGCTAGCTTCGGTACGGTGAATCCCTCTCTTGGTTCAATGCGCAAAGATTCAAGTAAAGCTAACTTAGAAATGGCAGCTGAAAAAGATTGTAGCAATAGCAAATGTTCTTGAGCTGATGCAAGTATTACTGCCGGCAATTTTTTCTGCGCTGGCAGATTGGATTCTTGCCGAGCATTGCGGATCATGACAATGACATTTTGAATTAAACGCAATTTTTTTTCTGCAACGAAGTCTATTAAGCTGATGTCCGCTTTGGGAAAAGGCGCAACCGCACAAAAGCCAGAAGCTTTTCGTGGTAATTTTTGCCAAATTTCCTCGCTAATAAATGGACAAAATGGATGAAAAAGACGCATACTGGTGTCTAGTAATTCCACTAGAACTGTTCGGGCTGCTTCGCGTTTTTGCGGGTGACTTTCTGGGTTGAGTCTGAGCTTGGCAAACTCGATATACCAATCACAGAATTCTGACCAAAAGAAATGATAAATACACTCTGCTGCTTCACTGAACTGATATTTTTCAATGCCAGTCTCTACCGTTTGAATTGCTTTTTGCAAACGTGACAAAATCCATCGATCTTCAACTTCTAAGTCAGCTTTGACTTCGGACAAAGATAGTACGGGCTCACCACCTAAACGCATCAAAACAAAACGAGAAGCATTCCAAATTTTATTCAAAAATGCACGATATCCGCTCACGCGAGCAATCGACAATTTGACATCACGGCCCTGTCCCGACAAAATCGCCAAACTTAAGCGTAAACCATCTGCACCAGAAGCCGGGATTCCCTCCGGATAATCTTTTTGGATGCCATCTAAAACCTGAGGTAAAAGATGAGGCGGTACTGGATAGCTTTTTGTTTTTGCAAGTAAATCATCTAAGGCGATGCCTTCGATCACATCGACAGGATCAATGGCGTTTCCCAAGGACTTAGACATTTTTCTACCATGAGAATCTCTAACCATGGCGTGCAAATAGATATCTGAAAATGGTGAGCGTCCCATAAAATGAATACCAAACATCACCATACGTGCGACCCAAAAAAACAAAATATCAAACCCGGTCTCTAAGACAGCGGAAGGATAAAATGCTTTAAGGTCATCGGTATTTTCTGGCCAGCCCAATGTTGAAAAAGGCCAAAGACCGGAAGAAAACCAAGTATCGAGAACGTCTTCCTCTTGAATAAAAAAAGCATCCCCGTATTTCGCTGTCAGATCTTCCATGCTTGCTATCGAAAATGATTGCACTGCTTCATCGGGTAATTCATTCAAGGCAATTTGCACAATTTGCTTCACTGGTTCGCTAGAGTCTAGGGCTTTTAAACTTTCTGTTTGGATTCCTTTTTTTTTGGAATCTTCAATGATCGCGATTTTTAATTTTTCAACATCATAGAAAACGGGAATTTGATGTCCCCACCAAAGCTGACGGCTGATGCACCAATCTTGAATGTTAAGCAAAAAATGATGCCAGGTTTTTTTCCAACTGGCCGGGATAATGCGCGTTTCACCTGACTCAACAGCGTCATATGCTTTCTTGGCAAGCGTTTGTGTTTTCACAAAATACTGGCGGGACAACATGGGTTCTATGTCCACCCCTGATCTTTGCGAAATGCTCACATTGTGTTCGATCTTCTCAGACCCTCTAAAGAAACCTAAATCAGTCAAAGCTTGTTTGATTTTTTCGCGCGCCTCAAAGCGATCAAGACCGATATAAACACCACCTTGATCGTTGATTTTTCCATCGCGGGTTAAGATATTGATACGTGCGAGGTTGTGCCGGCTCCCCATTAAAAAATCGTTGGGATCATGGGCTGGCGTAATTTTAACAGCTCCAGTGCCAAAATCGATCTGCACAGTCTCATCCGCAATAATTTGAAACTCGCGTGTCGGGAAAAATGGATGAACCAAAGTTTCGCCGATAAGATCTTGATAGCGATCATCTTGTGGATGAACAGCCACCGCGGTATCGCCCAACATGGTTTCTGGACGCGTCGTGGCTACGACAATTTCTCTGCCTGGTTTATTTTTCAGAGCATAGGCAAAGTGCCATAACTCGCCTTCTCTGGTCACGTGTTCGACTTCTTCATCGCTTAAAGCCGTCTGGGACGCGGGATCCCAATTCACCAACCGCTCGCCCCGGTAAATGAGACCTTCATTCCACAGTTGCACGAATGCTGTTTTGACGGCGGTCGTGCATCCTTCATCCATGGTAAAGCGACAGCGATCCCAGTCTGCTGAAGCCCCCATCATTTTGAGCTGCTCAACAATGCGTGAACCATTTTTCTCTTTCCACTGCCAAATGCGTTCTAAAAATGCCTTTCGTCCAATGGTGTGACGATTGGTTTTTTCTGTTCGCACCAATTCCCGTTCGACCACTGTTTGTGTGGCGATGCCAGCATGATCAATTCCCGGCAGCCATAAAGTGTTTTCGCCCAGCATGCGATGATAGCGAACCAAAACATCTTGCAAGGTCACAAACAAGGCATGGCCATTATGTAAAGCGCCGGTCACGTTGGGCGGAGGCATAATCACAACATAAGATTTTTTGAAAGGTATTTGGTTGGGCAAAGAATCTTGAGCATGTGCAGCAAAAAGCTTGGCATCCATCCAAGTATCATACCAACGAGATTCTACTTCTTTGGCATCATAGCTTTTGGAAAGAATATCTGTTGCCGGTTCCGTCATTTGCGCTCCCAATTACCCATTTATTGACTTTAGCACTTTCTCTTTTGGCTATTTTTCAGGTTTAATCAATATCAGGGCGTTTTTTTTTGTCTTTGTTTTTATACGACAAAGGGCGGCTTGACTGTCATTTATGTTCCAAGATAACTCTAAGAATAAGACTTGTCAGAAGGCTGCAAATGCTTCTTTCGGCTATTTTGTAAAAAAAATAGGTTTGATGGTTTGCAATTGTCTAACCAAGTAACGGATATTGGTGAGGGGGCGAAAAAACCCCTCGTTCATTCAAAAGGAGATTAAAATGAACAAAACATTGAAACTTGCGATGCGACTTTTACTCGGCGCCGTCCTTTTAACCAGTTCGTCACAGGCCTTGGCTGAAAAGCTAGACCTTTCTAAGGGCACCATGATGCTTGGCGGTGCGGGACACTTACACCTCAAAGCCACGGGAGGGGATGTTGGCAATGGAACATGGGCACATAAAGGAAGCATTGAATTCGGTTATTTCGTGATCGACAGACTGGCAGTGACCGCATCTCTTGGCGGCGAGGGTCCTTTCTCTCTAACAAATACGTTCACCAAGGCAGGAGCAGGGGTTGGGGTTGCTTATGCTTTTGATATCAACAGCATTGTCAGTCCTTATTTAGGCGCAAAAGGTGTCGTTGGGTTTAAGCCTGCCATGACCTGGGGCATTGAAGGAAATGCAGGTATTCTCATTGCATTGAATCAGCATGTTGCTGTCGATCTTGGTCTTAAAGTTGGATACAACTTTACGAACAAAGAATTAAATGGTGCACTTGGCTTTGTTGGCGTACGCGGATTCTTCTAAAAAAAAGCATAGCGTAACTTGAAAGAAGGCAGAGCGATCTGCCTTTTTCTTTTTCAAAATGCCCCCTTTGCGAGAAGTTTTATTTTATGGCACATCTCCGTCTCTTTTCGTTTGAGAGGTATCGGCGTGATAAAACTTGGCATTATTTTATCTTTAATTTCATTCAATGCAGCTGCTGCTTTTGTTTCCCAAAAAGACGCGTCAGTGATCGCCCTTGCTGCGCCAGAAGGTTTGCAGCCTTATCAGGGCGCTCCGCCTGTTATCCAATTAACGCCAGCGCAAAAAGAGCAGCTTGCTCAGGGCAAGGCTGTTTACCCTCCTCTTGTTGACAACAAAGATGGAGGCTCGGCAATTGCTGTTTTCAAAGTGAATGCACCCGCTGAATTTATTTGGAAAGTGATCTCCCAATTTGATCAGTATCCCAACTGGGTTGATGGCGTTAAAAAGACAATTCACTATAAGCCAGCCGAAGGCGATAGCGTTTACATTCAATTCACGGTTGGTAAGTGGTTTACACCTTCGTACACTTATCACATCATCCACAACTTCCCTAAACTCAAAACAGGTTGGGGTACTTGGTCGCTTGACACGAGCCAGTCCAACGATTTAGTCAATTGCCGCGGTTTTTGGCGTGTGACACCAGCGATCAGTAACCTCAATCAAAGTATTGTAGAATACTCTGTCGATCTAAAAGGCAAAGGAATGATGATGGAAATTGCCCGTCCCACTTTGCTTAAAGATGGCGTGGAAAATGCAACTTCTTGGGTCAGCAAACAAGCAGAAGTTGTTTTTGCAGAGCACGTTAAACAGACGCCAAAGCCTCTTGCCGAAAACACAATTGGCACAAATAATTAATTTTAATTAAAGAAACCTGCTTAGGCTGCTTGCTATCAACTTCCATTTCTGGATAAACAGTTGAAGAAGTGCTATTGCTTTAAAAGCTGATTTTGGTATAGTGAGGGTGCTTTTTATCTAAGTTTTATCAATTTTAATCTATGTATTTGGAAATAATAAATGATTTTAGAAAATTCTGCTCTTACGAAAATCAGGCAATTTTTATGGCCCATTTATGGGGAAGAGCATAAACGCTTCTTGCCTATGATGTTGATGATTGCGTTTATCATTTTCAACTACACCGTGTTGCGTAACATCAAAGATGCCTTAATCGTTACAGAAGCTGGCGCCGAGACCATTACCTTTCTTAAGTTTTGGGCGGTTGTTCCCGCAGCTTTCATTTTTTTCCTGTTTTATTCAAAAATGACCAACATTCTGTCTTCTAAGTCAGTCTTTTATGTCATGGTTTTGCCTTTTATTGCTTTCTTTGCGATTTTCGCCTTATTTCTTTACCCTAATCGCGAATTGCTTCACCCAACACTTTCCGCTGATTGGCTGCAAAGCATATTTCCTCCCGGCCTTGCTGGGATGGTTGCTATTTACCGTTACTGGACCTTTTCCCTGTTTTATGTGCTCGCAGAACTATGGGGAAGTGTTGTTCTTTCCTTGCTTTTTTGGCAGTTTGCTAACTCCGTAACGCCTGTTGCAGATGCTAAACGTTTTTATCCTCATCTCTATTTGCTGGGCAATGTGGCCAACATGTTGGCCGGTTACATCACTTTTTACTTCTCCAATTTAGGCAAAACATCCAATGCCGCAGATCCTTGGCAGGTTTCTCTTAACTATTTAATGCTAATTGTGGTGTGCGTTGGTTTAGCTGCAACGGCAATCTACTTTTACTTAAGCCAAGTTGTATTCAAAGAAGCTCCCGTATCTGCCACGGCGGCTCCTAAAAAGAAGAAACCAAAGCTTAGTATGGCAGAAAGTTTTAAATTTTTATTTAGCTCTAAATACTTGGGACTGATTGCTGTTCTTGTGATTGCCTATGGTATTTCTATCAATCTCGTAGAGGTTTCCTGGAAGAACCGCTTAGGGATGCAATATCCTGATAAAAATGATTACAATGCTTTCATGGGCATGCTCTCTGGCACCATTGGTTTTGGAACTGCTTTGGTTATTTTGCTAGGTGGATCCATTATTCGAAAATTCGGATGGAAAAAAGGCGCACTGGCTACTCCCTATATTTTGGGCTTTACCGGTATCGCATTTTTTGCTTGCGTCATCTTCCCGGATTTCTTTGCTCCAGTTGCGGTACTGATGGGAACAACTCCATTGATGATGGCTGTCATGTTTGGCTTCGCTCAAAATGTATTGAGCAAAAGCACCAAATACGCTCTTTTTGATCCGACCAAAGAAATGGCTTACATTCCGTTAGACGATGAATCCAAATCTAAGGGTAAGGCAGCTGTAGATGTTGTTGGTGCTCGCCTTGGCAAATCAGGCGGCTCGTTGCTTCAGCAGTTTATGTTTGCTTTCATTGGTCCAATTGGCGTCATCATGCCTTATTCTGCAGCCATCGTTGTCATCATTGTGGGTGTCTGGATTGTTGCAGTTTATGCACTCAGCAAGCGTTACACCGCGTTGAGTGGTGATAAATAAACGTCTTCAAGCGGCACAGAGTATTTCTTAAATAATCCTTATGCTGAACGGTATTTCAATAGTCAAATCTGCATCAATTTCGGTCTGGCAAGCTAGGCGACTTGTCAAAGACAAATGTTTGCCTAGTTCTTGCAGCTGCTCAAATTCATCTTCACTGGGATTTTCTAGGGCTTCAAATCCATCTTTAATAACCACATGACAGGTTGTACATGAACAGCCGCCACCGCAAACGTGCTCTAAATTAATACCTGCCTTCAGCGCAACGTCAAGCAGTCTGTCCCCCTTGCGGGCCCAGGCCACTTGATTGGTGGGCAAGAATGTTACTTTATATTCGGTCACGATGTGTACAAATAGATGTTAAAGTGAAAACGATTTACCACAGGAACAAGATTTGGTCTCGTTTTTATTGCGCAGTCGGAATCCGTTGCTACCAAGCTCTTCGTGCCACTCTAAAAGCGAGCCACCTAAAAGCTTGAGAGATTTTGGATCCACGCAAACGCGGATGCTTTGGTTTTCAAAAATAAAATCGTTTGATGCCGGTTCGGTTTCAATTGCAAAATGATAACTAAATCCAGAGCAGCCGCCACCCACAATGCCGACGCGCATCAAGGCGCTTGAAGCCTGCGCTCTTAATAATTCATGAATCCGTCGTGCGGCTGAATTGGCGATCCGTAATTCGTTTGGCCCAATCTCGGGAAAGGGCTCGGCAATAATTCCGGCCGATGAAGCGTTCTTGTCTTTTTTGGTAATTGCCAATAAACCCATATAGGTCTTCCGTTTTTAAAATATTTGATAACAAAGTTACTATACTTTGTGAAAGGTTTTCATGAAAGGACAATATTTTTGGTGCCTGCTGAGCGGTTTAATCAGCATTGTCCAGGTAGTGTCCTTGCGCGCCGGCCCTTCAGAAGACAGCTTTGGCGCAGGTAGTCGCGTGCAGGCGATGGGGGGTGCAGGTGTGGCACTAAGTCAAGACGCCTCTTCCGCGTTTTACAACCCAGCGCTTCTCACAAAATGCCCTAAACAGACCCTGTCTTTGGGCTATCAATTGATGCGCACCAACTTGAAAGTCCAAGACAGCAAAAAGGAGACATTGCAGAATAAGCAGCTGGGTCTTTTGCAAACTGCCAATCTCGGAGTTTGCCTTTCACCTTTTACAAATTTTGGTTTTGGTTTGTATGCTTCTTTTCCCGCGCAATTGCCTTTGCGGCTTCCCAGCATAGAGTCTTTAAATGCTACTCCGCAGTTTCTCATGTACGGGGACAATGCTGTATTTCCGTCAGTGATAGTTGGTCTTGCATATGCACCTATTCGCCAACTTTCTTTTGGTTTAGCTGCTGCCATATCGGCCAGTGTCGCCATACAGCAGAGCATGCACATGCCTGTTTTCGCTGCGACGGTTTCTCCTCAACTCTCTCCTGCTATCCAGCTCATTGCAGGAGTTGCGGGAGAACCTGTTGAGAAACTTCGTTTAAGTTTCGTCTATAGGCAGGCAGGTTTTGGTCGATTTGATGTCGATGTCGACACCAAGGCCTTCTTTAGAATACCTGGGCTTGGAAATGTTGGAGATGCCTCTTTACCATTTTTACTGGGAAGTGTCTTAAGCTATTCGCCTGCGCAAATCGCTTTTGGTTTATCCTACCAGCCAGATATTTTTTGGTTGATTGGTGCAGATGTAACTCACTACCAATGGTCTGACTATACTGGCCCTTTTATGTCAGCCAGAGCCAAAAAGAATACCTGGGGAGCCTATCCTATTACTTTTCCCCCAGAAGAAATTTTAAGTTTTCGTGATACTTTTGTGCCACGCCTTGGTCTCGAATGTCGCTTAAACGAAAAAGTAAAAATCAGGGCAGGTTACGCATTTCACATGTCCCCGGCGCCAGTGCCTTCGAAGATAAGCAATTTGCTTGATAACAACGTACATCGCGTGACTCTTGGCGGTGGTTATCGTCTTGTTTCGTTGACTGATTTAACCATCATATTAGATGCTTTTGTGGCCGTGGATGTCATGCTGCAAAGATCTGTGAAGAAAGTTATCAACAAACTAACGCCTAACCAGCCGACTGATTATAATTTCGGCGGAACCGCAATGAGTGCGGGTTTGACATTAAAAGCTGAATATTAATGGTGGTCCCGGTAGGACTCGAACCTACGACCTCCACCTTGTAAGGGTGGCACTCTACCAACTGAGTTACAAGACCATCTAAAATGCGTAATGAGTGGTACTCGAGATATTTTTAGATGACAAGAGGGTTTTCAAATAGGCTTTGATTATGATTTTTGTTAAAAGCAATTGTGAATTTTTTTTTGACAAAAAGAGTAGAGCCCCATGACCCAAGTTGATCTCTTCCAATTTGATTTGTTTAATCCAACACAAGAGCATCAAATGCTCAGACAAACAGTGCGCCAGTTTACTGCTAAAAACATTGAACCTGGTGCACTTCAGCGAGACAAGCAGGAATTTTTCGACGTCAATTTGTTTCGACAAATGGCAGAGTTGGGTTTGCTTGGCATCACCGTATCCCCAGAATATGGGGGATCAGGCATGGATGCCTTGGCGGCAGTGATTGTACACGAGGAACTTTCTTTTTCTGATCCCGGCATGTGTCTTGCTTATTTAGCGCACGTCATGCTCTGCGTAAACAACCTGGCTATTAACGCGAATGCTGAACAAAAAGAAAATTATTTGCCAAAACTGTGTTCAGGCGAGTGGATCGGTTGCATGGCCATGTCTGAACCAGAAGTGGGGACAGATGTTTTGGGCATGAAAACCACAGCCAGGCGAGAAGGAAATAATTACATCATCAATGGTCGCAAGATGTGGATTACTAACGGCGCCATTGACGATAAAGGAACACCCGCAGATGTCGTTTACCTGTATGCCAAAACGGGAGAAAAAGGAAACAAACCTCAAATCTCGACGTTTATCGTGGATGGATCATGCTCTGGATTTAAAGTCGGACAAAAAATCAAAGATAAAACAGGAATGCGCGCGTCCACAACTGCCGAGTTGGTGTTTGAAAATTGCCGAGTTCCTGCCGAAAATCGCATTGGCGAAGAGGGTGAATCCATCAAACACATGATGCGCAATTTAGAAATTGAGCGATTAACTTTAGCTGCTATGGGTCTTGGTATTGCGCGCCGCTCGCTCGACGTGATGAATCGTTATGCCAATGAACGTCGGGCCTATGGTGTTCCCTTGACGCAATTTGGACAAATCCAACGCTATATTGCAGAAAGTTACGCTGAGTATCGCGCTGCGCGTTCTTATATTTACGATACTGCTCGCCGATTATTGCTAGAAAAAAGCGGCAGCCGCTTAGACTCCGACGCTGTCAAATTAATAGCAGCATCGATGTCTAAGAAAGTAGCCGATTATGCCATGCAAGTTTTGGGTGGTTACGGTTATGTCGGTGAATATGTTGTGGAGCGCCTATGGCGAGATGCTAGATTGTTAGAAATTGGCGGTGGCACCATCGAAGCGCATCAAAAAAATATCACCAATGATTTAAAGCAAAACCCACAAGCTATCTTGAGCTAAAACATGACTGATGAAACAAAAACTGATCTCTATTTCATGAACGAGGCAATTGTCTTAGCCAAAGAAGCAGCCAGTTTAGGTGAAATTCCCATCGGCGCGATTGTTATTTTCAAAGAGCATATTGTTGGAAAAGGCTATAACCGTCGAGAAATTGATTTTGACCCATTGGCGCATGCAGAACTGCTGGCCATTAAGCAAGCTTCACAGCACTTGAATAGTTGGCGACTTTTAGATTGTACTTTGTATGTGACCGTCGAGCCTTGCCCGATGTGTGCGGGAGCTTTAGTCAATGCGCGCGTCAAACGTTTGGTTTTTGGCTGCAAAGATCTGAAGGCTGGTGCGGTTGATTCGCTATTTCATATTTGCAATGATCCCCGGCTAAACCATCGTCTCGCAATTACTGCTGGTGTTGAAGAAGAAGCGTGTGCCAATTTGCTAAAGAATTTTTTCAAAGAGTTAAGAAAACCTAATTAAAATATGTGGCTGAGTGAAAATGCTTTCATTAGATCAAATATCTTCTTATCAAGAAAATGGCTTTCTTATCCTCGAAAACTTAATCGATAAAAGAGATTGTGATAATTTGAAAGAGCGCATCCATTTTTTAATTGAAAACGAATATGGAAACGAGCCTATCAGTATTTTTGATACCGATCGTGAAAAGCATATTAATGACGAATATTTTTTAAACTCAGGTGATAAAATTCGATTCTTTTTCGAGAGAGAAGCTTTTGTCGATGAAGAAATCCGAAAAAAACCTGTTGAAGCACGTCTCAACAAAATAGGCCATGCGCTTCATGATTTAGATCCTGTTTTTAATAAATTTTCTAGACAAGAAAAGCTGGCGGAACTCGTTCATGACTTGGGTCTTCTGGATCCACTTATTGTGCAATCCATGTATATCTTTAAGCAACCGCATATTGGTGGTGAAGTGAACCCACACCAAGACGGGACTTTTTTAATTACCAGCCCCGACACTTTAGTGGGACTTTGGTTTGCTCTCGAAGATAGTACCCTCGAGAATGGTTGCTTGTGGGCCATTCCTAAAGGGCATCATGATCCCCTTAAAAGTATTTTTGTGCGCAGGCCAGAGCATGCTCCCGGGTTTGTTGATTACGATTCGACACCGTGGAATCTAAAAGAGATGATTCCGCTCGAAGTGAAAAAGGGAGCAGTGATTGTTTTGCACTCCCGCCTTCCACATATGAGCTTTGAAAACCGTTCTAGCCAATCACGACATGCCTACACATTGCATTGCATCGAAAAAAATAGCGAGTATGCAAAAAACAATTGGTTGCAACGCAGTCCTGGCATGCCGTTTAAAGGGTTTTTTCCTTAAAAAATAATTTATTATTCAGACCGAGCGCCATTAGGAGCGATTTTTGATAGCCCAGGGTCTTGACCGCAGGGGTGTATGCTCAACAAGAATTACTAAAAGTGCGGTGACTTTTCATCCCGTGGCATTTCAATGAAATAGCCGCGAATTTCACCCACCAAGTAAAGAGAGCCGGCGACTAATACAAATCCTTTTTTCTCTTTGGCAACGACCAGGGCTTTTTCGATTGCTTCTTGGCTTTCGCTTGTTGTTAGCAAAAAAAATTCAAAACCTTCTTTCAAAAAAGCATCTTTTAGATTGGCCACCGGTAAAGCTCGGGGAACTTTCGCCTGTGTTATAATTACTTTTTCCAACCGAGGCAGCGCTGCTCGCCAAAGCGTTGTCATCTGTTTGATATCGTGCCCCTCTGTCATTCCAATCACAAGCACCATCGGTAAATTGACCAGACGTCCATCTGTCATGACTGTTTCCAGCAATGCCTGCATGCCCGCGGGGTTATGCGCGCCATCGAGAATCACCAGCGGATCTTTGTTCACTGTTTCATAACGTCCAGGCCATTTGGCGTTCTCCACACCCCAGCGCCGCATATTTAAATCAGGAACTAGTCCAGAAAGTTCAATCATAGAAACAGCCACTGCTGCATTATGAATTTGATGAGAGCCACGTAATGAGGGTTTGCTTTTTGGCAGAAGTAATTTGTCTTGGTGAAAAACACACATGCTATCGTCGAAATTACTGATCTGAATATCGGAGCCTATTTGCCACAAAGGTGCTTGCATTTTTTCTGCGTATGATTTGATGACTGCTGCCGCTTCTGGATTTTGAGCGTCACTAACCACGGGAATATTTTTTTTAATAATACCTGCTTTTTCTGTGGCAATTTGGGCGAGCGTATTTCCTAAAATATGTGCATGATCAATATCGATCTGTGTGATACCGCACACTGTAGGCTGGACGATATTCGTTGCGTCTAAACGACCGCCTAAACCAACTTCGAGAATAGCGACTTTCACATTTGCTCTTTGAAAAGCGAGAAGTGCCATTACCGTCATGCGCTCAAAAAAAGTTGTGCTTTCAGAGTGCGATAAACATATTTCATTAACCAGTATCTCAACTGCGCAGAATTCTTGTTCACTAATATGTTCGCCATTAATTAAAATGCGTTCGCGTACACATTGCAGGTGCGGACTGGTATAGCGCCCACGCGATATTTTTGCTTTTGCTAAAATTGCATCGAGGAAGGCGCAGGTGCTGCCTTTCCCGTTGGTGCCAGCAATATGAAAAATCAAATAGTTTTGTTGTGGGTTATTTAAAAGAGCAATCAATTTTTGTACACGATCAAGGCCGAACTTTGGTGCTGGTTCTAAATTGAGAAGTCTACTTAAACTTTTTTGATAATTCATTTATTTGCCACACCCTATTGCGACTGATTGAAAATCCACAAAATGTATATGCATTCTATTTTAAAAAACGGAGAGACCATGTCTAATGTTGGTTGCATCTCTTATAAAGACGCTGGTGTCGATGTTAACTATGGTGAAACATCTGTCAAGCATATGAAGCCTGCTGCGCAAAGGACCCATCGCGCTGGAGTCTTAAGCGGCATTGGCGGGTTTGCCGGTTTATTTTCTCTGAAAGATGCGCTGCCACAGTTGCAAGATCCGGTGCTTGTTTCTGGAACAGACGGTGTTGGTACAAAATTGCTGGTTGCCATTGAGGCCAATCGACACGAAGCCATTGGACAAGATTTGGTAGCGATGTGCGCTAACGATGTTCTGTGTGTCGGAGCCAAGCCCCTTTTCTTTTTAGATTATTTTTCCTCAGGCAGCTTAGAAAAAAGTCCATTGCTGCGCGTTGTGCAAAGCATCGCTGAAGCTTGCCAAAGCATTGAGTGCGTTTTAATTGGCGGAGAGTCTGCTGAAATGCCTGGACTTTACATGCAAGGCCATTATGACCTCGCGGGATTTTGTGTGGGCGTCGTTGAAAGAAAAAACATGATTGATGGCGGTCGAGTTAAGCCCGGCGATCAAATCATTGGACTTGCTTCTTCTGGACTTCACTCCAATGGTTTTTCTTTAGCCCGCAAAATTATTTTGGAGCGCATGAATCTATCGGTTCACGAAAGTATTTTTATTGAAGGTCATGGCAATGTTGCACTTGCTGAAATTTTGCTGGAACCAACTAGGTTATATGTTAATTCGATCCTTTCTTTATTGAATGACGGTGTTCCTATCAAAGCCATGGCCCATATCACAGGTGGAGGAATTGCGGGTAATTTGCTTAGGCCTTTTCCCAAGGGGCTCTCTGCAACTGTTGACACGCGTACTTGGATAGAACCAGCGCTGTTTAATTTATTAAGAACCCAGGGTCCGGTGACTGAAGAGGAAATGCGTAAAACGTTTAACCTTGGTATCGGTTTTGCTATCGTCGTTGATTCAACAATTGCAAACCAGGTTGTGGAAAATTTAACCCAATCTGGAGAGTCGGCTGCTATCATTGGCCATGTCGTTGAACGAGATGGCCCCGTTGCTTTTGTGGGTTAAAATCAGGTCCTTGTGGGGCTATCATTCAAAGACCTCATTAGAAACGCATGCGCTGATGTCTTATTTAAGCCCTATCGATGGGAAAATCGGTAAAGCGCTGCAGCTCTCTGTCGATAATGGCCATGAGCTTTTCACCGGCAATATTCGCTGGTTCTCTCATAATGATGTATTCGATGAGATCACCATCTAAAAGCGGGCGATTATCGAGACCGTTTAAGAGTGGAAATTGGGCACGCCACTGATCTTTGTTGAATCCGTATAAATGCTTGGCATAAACAATTTTTGATTTGTCCTCCCTGGCGGGGATTCCATTTAGAAATGGATATTTCATGCGCAACAAATGGGCTTCACTGGGAACCACTTTTGGCTCGGGTAACGGCTCGGGTCTAATTTGTGCCTTTAATTCTTTGTATGTTTGTTGCCAATTGCTAAACGGTGAGATTGGATAGGAAGAAGGTTGCTCTTGTTTGTCATGCCAGCGCAGGCTGGCATCCAGATTGTCGACGCCGGGAAGACTGCCCTCTCCTAATTTTTCCAAGGAAAAATTTTCCTCTCCCGCTAGCGCAGGCGAGGCATTTTTAAAAATATATTTCTTGTAGCGTTTATCGAACAACCCAACATGCTGAATCAGCCCTGCTTCTTCGAGCGCTTTCACGGCACGACGCAAGGTGCTGTCACAAATTCCAAGCAGCTTACTCAGCTCTTTGGGTTTAACCACAAATTCACCAACTGCACCTTTGGGTAAAAGAGAAAGTTCAGCCCAAACAATGCGAGCACGTGGCGATAAATGAAAGTTACGAATAATTTCAACAGGAATACAAACCTTGTTTTCCATAAACAATCCTTCCGCTCAGGAGCAAACCTGAACTTGACAAGGTCAGTCGAAGATTTTATGGATTCTTCCGACTGACATAAACGGTCTGCCGCGCCTCAAGCTTTAGTAGGATTGGGCGCGGTACTTTAATTGACCGCACACCATGCGCGATCAATTCGAGTATTTAGAATCTAAATTAGATGTGAATTTAAATGCAAATTGTTTTTGAAAATAATTTTTCTAACACTCCAAAGGACCGCATCTCGTGTACATGCAACCATTAATTTCTGACACGCCGCGCACACCGAAAAATCCACTTCGTTTATGTGTTTTTGTTTCGGGAAATGGTTCCAACTTGCAAGCACTCATCGATGCTGCCAATGCACCTAATACTTGTTTTAAAATCGCCCTCGTGATTTCTAATATCAAAAATACTTTTGCGCTTGGGCGCGCGCACGCTGCCGGAATTCCGGCAGTTACTATTTGTCATAACGATTTTTCTTCACGTCTAGATTTTGAAAAAACATTAATTACGCAGTGTATTGATTATCACGTCGAACTTGTGGTTTTGGCTGGCTTCATGCGTGTGCTCAGTCCTCATTTTTTGAGCTATTTCCCAAATCAGGTTGTCAATGTCCATCCTGCTCTATGCCCAGCGTTTCCAGGCATTCATGCCGCGCGACAAGCGCTTGCTCGTGGTGTAAAATATGCGGGCTGCACTGTTCATTTGGTAAACGAAGGTGTCGACGAAGGACCAATCATTGCTCAAGCGATTGTGCCGGTTTACCCAGACGACGATGAAAATAGATTACAAAAGCGGATTCAAATTCAAGAACATCTACTGCTTCCAAAAATGATTCAAGAAATTGCGATAGGTAATGTTTTAATTGCCGACAGTGAAATTTGTCTGAGGAAGAAAAGTGATCCCGTTATCTAAGTCATAGATGGACTATTTAAGAACACCGCTTTGTTTACCCATCAGGATCAAAAAATATACGAGGCTTGATGTGCATAAACCGCTGCTTCATGGATTTTTTCTTGTGTCATTTCTATTATTTGCTTGTCCAATGATGGCGCTTACAGAAGAAGAAAAAGCGTTCATAGAATATGCAAAAGCAGGTAACCTAGATGGAGTTCAAGGGGCTGTCGCTAATGGCATTAATATAAATGCGCAAAACGAAGACGGGCAAACCGCTCTTCATTGGGCTGCTTGGAAAAGCCATGAAAAAATTGTTGATTATTTACTTCTTCGCAATGCAGATACAACGATTCAAAGTCATAAAGGACATGATGCGGCTTTTCTCTGCGAAAATAAAAAAATCAAACAGATGTTGAACAATGCGAGCTGGCGAATTAACTCAAGAAGAATTGTCTCTTCTTTGCCGCCAACAAGCGTTGGCCTTGTATCTGCATTCTCATTCTTGATCACGTTCTTTTACGATAGCCTCGCTGCTGTATCCAAACAGTAAGCCTCTTTTTTTAACTTTACTTATAATGTCAATTTCTATTTAAATTTCCGATTTTGCTATGTCGTTTACTGTAAAGAAAATAAAGAGCGCATCCAGCCACCATAAATCCAAATAGCTGCAGCCAAATCACCCAAGGCATTGAAATCATCAATGTTAAGCAAGAAAGTGCGCCCAGCAAAGGCACCCATGGATATAAGGGTGTTTTAAAAGGTCGATGCAGGCCGGGCTGAGTGATACGTAAAATCAAAACACCCAAGCAGACCATTCCAAACGCCAGCAAGGCACCCATCGAGGTTAGTTTTCCGAGAATCCCAATAGGAAAAAAACCGGCCATGCTCATTCCCGCAACAGTGACGATAATTGTTGCAAAAAATGGTGTGCGAAACTGGGGATGAATTTTACCAAACGCCTTTGGTAAAAGACCGTCTTGCGCCATGGTATAAAATACCCGGGCTTGGCCCATTAACATGACGAGGATGACAGATGTTAAACCGCACAAGATCGCAACATTGGTTACATATTTTAGCCACCAAAAGTGGGGACCAAAAGCGCTGACCGCAACCGAAATCGGATCATCAACACCCAATGCTGTGTAACTCACGACGCCAGTCAACACTAAACCGCATAAAATGTACAAGAGTGTACAAATCAAAAGGGAACCAAGCATGCCAATCGGCATGTCTTTTTGTGGATTTTTAGATTCCTGGGCCAGGGTGGAAACAGTATCAAAACCCAAGAAAGCAAAGAAAACGATTCCAGCTCCGCGCAAAATTCCACTAAAGCCAAACTCTCCAACAACACCCGTATTAGGTGGAATAAAAGGAACCAGGTTGTCGGTGTTCACATACACAAGGCCACAAGCAATAAACAAAAAGATGACGCCGACTTTGACATAGACAAGAATATTGTTCAAAGCAGTCGCTGTTTGTACGCCTCTGGCGGCGAGTAACCCTAAAAGACAAATAATAATCATAGCAGGAAGATTGATAGCAGAACCTGTTTGCATCCAACCCATTTGTTCGCTGTGCGCGAGTGGAGCCTTTGCAAAGAAAGCAGGGATATCGATGCCGCAATCACGCATAAAACTGGAGAAATAAGCTGACCAACCAACAGCAACAGTCGAAAAGGCAAATAGATATTCAATGGTGAGGGCGATTCCCATGATCCAAGCAAAGAATTCTCCCATGGCGACGTAGGCGTAGGTATAAGCGCTACCAGCTATTGGAATTAAAGAAGCAAACTCGGCATAGCAAAGGGCTGCAAAAGAGCAAACGATAGCGGCGACAACAAACGAAAGTATGACGGCTGGCCCTGCAGCATTGGCAGCAGCATCACCGGTGAGTACAAAGAATCCAGCGCCAATGATAGCTCCAATACCAATCGCAATCAAGCTTGTCGGACCCAAGGTTCTCTTTAAGCCATTCGTGGTATCCGATGCTTCTAGCAATATCGAGTCAAGCGTTTTTTTTGCGAAAAGCCCTTTGAACATAATCAATCCTAAATTCTCAAGTACTTAATTATCTATTACTAACTGCATGCAAAAGTAGTGTATTCTAGGTTAACGCTTTTGGCAATACGACCTTTGAAACCGATTTGTCGCAACTTGAGAAATGTTTACCGGATTGATAGACTCATTATGCATACGTGAAAGTTCTTAAAAGACAGATTAGCACGATCTTTATTTGTGATGCTTTGGTCCCAATAAACTTGCTTAAGTATTAGTTCAATGGATATAACGACAATGGTTTGCATACATTTTTAAAATTGATCAGCACCAATGTCGGACAATGCCATGGTTCAAAATAGCCACACCGAAAATACTTCTCCCTTAATGCTAAACAATAAAATTCGTTTTGTGACGGCGGCATCCCTCTTTGATGGGCATGATGCTGCTATTCATATCATGCGGCGCATTTTGCAAAGCGAGGGTGCCGAGGTCATTCATCTTGGACATAATCGTTCCGTTCAAGAAGTTGTGGACGCTGCTATTCAAGAAGATGCCCAGGGGATTGCCATTTCAAGTTATCAAGGAGGGCATATTGAATATTTTACTTATGTATTGGAGCTGCTCAAAAAAAATGGTGCCAGCCATATAAAAGTTTTTGGCGGCGGTGGTGGCGTCATTGTTCCTGAAGAAATTGAATTACTGCATGCTCGCGGTGTTACACGCGTTTTTTCACCGCATGATGGGCAGAGTATGGGGTTGGTAGGCATGATCCACTTTATGCTGCAAACTTGTGATCACTTGCCAGGAGAACTTGTCTCGTCGCTGCCAAGCTCTTTAAGTCCAAGTGATGTGAATTTTATTGCCAGAGGCATCACGACTCTTGAAATTGACCAAGAAGAAAATACGGTAGCTGAATTTAAGAATGCAGCCGAATCTCTTAAAGAAAATATTCAAAAACGTCTGCAAGAAAAAAGTTTTTGTCCCGTCATTGGCATTACTGGCACTGGCGGTGCAGGTAAAAGTTCCCTGATCGATGAAACCTTGTTGCGCTTTCTAAGTGTATTTCCAGAAAAACGAATCGCTGTTTTAAGTGTCGATCCAACACGTAAACGGACAGGTGGTGCATTGCTTGGCGATCGTATTCGAATGAATTCAGCGCGAGACGCGCGGGTTTATATTCGTTCTATGGCCACCAGGCGGGCAAACTTAAGTACCAGCGCGACCGTAAAAGATGCGCTTTCCTTGTTAAAAGTTTCTAATTACGACGTGGTGATTTTAGAAACTGCTGGTATTGGCCAAAGCGACAGCGAAGTCACAGAGCTTGCGGATATTTGCGTGTACGTCATGACGCCAGAATATGGCGCTTCTTCTCAGCTTGAAAAAATCGATATGTTGGACTTCGCTGATCTGGTTGCTATTAACAAATTTGATAAGCGCGGCGCACTTGATGCTTTGCGCGATGTTCGAAAAACATATCAGCGTAACCACAAATTATTTGATCAAGATGTCTCTACGATGCCTGTTTTTGCGACGAGCGCCCATCAATTTAACGATCAAGGCACCAATCGATTTTTCAATGCGCTCTTTCAGTTGGTTGGCCAACGTTCACCCAATAATAATGGCTGGAATTTTGAGAAATTACCTGAAGGCGATCCAGAGATTCACCCCATCATCCCTGCAGTTCGCGCACGTTATTTAAGTGAAATATCCAATCAGATTCGCTCTTATCATGACCATCTCGACAATGAAGCCGAAGCTGCCGATAAGGCACAAGCTTGTTCCATTGCGCTTTCAGAAATGCATGCGAGAAAACACGGCGATAAGGCCATGAAAATCCTCAACGAGTTGGCCACTGAATTAACCCAAAATTTAAATGCCGAGACAAAAAGAAATATCGAACAATTTAACCAGTTTCACACTCATTATGAAAGTAAAACCCACAAGTATGTTGTTCGGGGGAAAACGGTTGAAGTCAATAATTTTGAAACCTCGCTAAGTCATCAACCTATCCCTAAAATCGCTCTACCCCATTTAAAAAGCTGGGGTGACCAACTTCGTTTTATGCAGCTGGAAAACTTGCCAGGCTATTTTCCTTATACTGCTGGTGTATTTCCATTTAAGCGACAAGGCGAAGATCCGGCGCGTATGTTTGCTGGTGAAGGCATGCCCGAACGCACCAACAAGCGATTTCACTATTTATCTTTAGACCAAAGCGCCAAGCGCTTATCAACAGCTTTTGATTCCACCACACTTTATGGCGCAGATCCAGACTTGCGTCCTGATATTTACGGAAAAATTGGTAATGCCGGTGTTTCAGTTTGTTCATTAGACGACGCCAAGCGTCTTTATTCTGGATTTGATTTGTGTTCGCCGAGCACTTCAGTATCCATGACGATTAATGGCCCAGCTCCGACCGTTTTAGCTTTTTTTCTAAACGCTGCCATTGATGCAGCCTGTGAGCGCGAATTAAAAGCAAGTGGACAATGGGAAGAGAGTGAAGAAAAAATATTTGAATGGTTCGCACTTCGTGGCGTTGGTCGACCTATTTATCGTGCACAAGATTTGCCACAAGGTCATGACGGAATGGGCCTTGGCTTTTTAGGTCTACCCGCTGATTTGATCGTAGATACAAAATTTTATAACAAAATAAAAAAAGAAGTTTTAGAGGCAATTCGCGGGACTGTGCAGGCTGACATCCTAAAAGAAGATCAAGCACAAAACACGTGTATTTTTTCCACTGAATTTGCATTGCGCATGATGGGCGATGTGCAACAATATTTCATAGAAAATAATGTTCATAATTTTTATAGCGTCAGCATTAGTGGCTATCATATTGCTGAGGCAGGCGCTAATCCTATTACGCAGTTGGCTTTAACCTTGGCGAATGGTTTTACGCTGGTTGAGTACTATCGCGCGCGCGGCATGGATATTAATGCTTTTGCTTCCAACTTAAGTTTCTTTTTTTCCAATGGGCTAGACCCTGAATACAGCGTTATTGGACGAGTTGCTCGTCGTATTTGGGCAATTGCGATGCGTGACCTATATCAAGCCGACGATCTTAGCCAAAAGCTCAAATATCATATCCAAACATCTGGTCGCTCTTTGCACGCACAAGAAATTAATTTCAACGATATTCGCACCACTCTGCAGGCCTTGTACGCTATCATGGATAATTGCAATTCGCTGCATACCAATGCTTACGATGAAGCCATCACCACACCGACCGAAGAATCCGTGCGTAGAGCGCTTGCGATCCAACTAATTATTTATCGAGAACTGGGCCTCACTAAAAATGAAAATCCTTGGCAAGGCAGTTATTTCATTGAATATATGACCAATTTAGTCGAGGAGGCCGTGTTAAAAGAATTTGAAGCCCTCGATTCTAGGGGCGGTGTTCTTGGTGCCATGGAAACAATGTATCAACGTAGTAAAATCCAAGAAGAAAGCATGTACTATGAAAATAAAAAAATGAACGGCGAGCTTCCTATCATCGGTGTAAACACATTTTTAAATGATCAGAAAAACCAAGAGCCAGCCAAAACTGAACTCATCCGTTCCACCGCAGAAGAGAAAGATTGGCAGGTCGAACAAGTAAAAGAGCTGGCAAAACTTTGGGAAAAGGAAAGTGCACAAGCAATCGAGGCTTTGAAAAAAACAGCGTTCTTGGGCCAAAATATTTTTACAGAGCTCATGGAGGCCAGCAAATATTGCACCCTGGGTGTCATCACTGAAGCACTCTATGAAGTTGGCGGTGCCTACCGAAGAGGAATGTAATTTTATGTCAAATTTTAATCTCGCCCAATTATTAAATCAGTATTTTCCCAAAGACCAAGCTGAAGTGGATTGTAAAAATCGCATGTTGCAATTTTTGCTCAAACATCCTGATTGTTTTGAACGTTTCTTGCAGGTAGGCCATTTCACGGCTTCTGCCTGGCTAATCAATCGCTCGGGGCAAAAGGCTTTGTTGATGCATCACAAAAAATTGAACAATTGGCTTCAACTCGGTGGGCATGCAGACGGCGACACGGATTTGTTGAATGTCGCAATTAAAGAAGCCATTGAAGAGTCGGGCATTGACGACATTGCGCCTGTGCAAACAACAATTTTTGATATCGACATTCACACTATCCCAGCGAATAAAAAAGATCCTGAACACGAACATTTTGACGTTCGTTTCCTTTTGCGTGTACAAAGCGGTGTAGATTTTTTGAAAAATGACGAATCAAATGAGCTCAGATGGATCGATAAAAGTGAAGCAAGTTTACCGACGACAGAGGCTTCCATCCTGCGCATGTTTCATAAATGGTGCTCGCTTTAGAAACCAGGATTACCACAAACAAATTTAAACCCCTCTCTTGCAAACTTGCGGGTGAGGGAGAAGAATCGACACCGGAAAAATTCCCTAAAACGTTTTGCTAAGTGATTCTTCATTGCCCTGTAACTTATGTTTTCCTCCTGACAAACGAAACAATTTCCTATATTTTTATCTGTTTTCGTCATTTAAATTTATCCTAGTTTCCTTTATTCAGCTTGTCTGTTTCTGTTTGTCTGGAAAATAAGTTTTGAAAATTTCGAGACATGGAAGCTCCTTCAATCGCTTTGACGGCGATGTCTTGGATCTGCAATGTTGCCTGATTGCTCTTTTGCGTGAGTTGCTCAATCAGCCCATCCTTTTCCTTGATTTTCATATCCAGCGTCGTAATCATTTGTTTAAGAAGCTTAGTCTCTCCTTCTGTTTCTTTTATCTTGAGATTGGCTTCGTATTGATACTTCGATTGTAATCGTTCAGCAGTGTTTTTTTCGACTTCTTTGACGGAAGTTTCCAATGTTACCGGAAAGCTTGTAACTTTTTCACGCAAATCAAAGAGCTCAGCCTCGCGCGCTTTGATGCTGGCTTCTCGTTCAGCGCAGGATTTTTCGAAAACAGTCTTTTTTTCTGTCAATTCATTGTCCAGCGCAAGTTTTTTAAAGGCATATTGATCGGCATCTTTCTGGCGTTCAAGTTTAAGTTTGTATTGGTATTCTTCATTCTCACGTAGTCGTTCTTTTTGCGACTTTTCCTGAGTTTCTTTAGATTGTTGTTCAAGTTGATCTTGTTGTCGTTTCCACGCCTGGCGCTTCTCTGTCATTTCATCGTCAAACAAGGCCCTGCTCTGACTTATTGATTGTTCAAATTCTGTTTTTTTGACTTTGTTGCCAAGCAGTAAGGCAGCCAGCGAATCAGATTCAGCACGGATTTCATAAAGCTCTGCTAATTCTTTGGTTTCAATTTCAATCGCATTTTGCAAAATCGTAAATTTCTTTTGTTGCTCAAGTAATTGCTCTGCTAAACCATCGAGTGATTTCATAACCTCCATTTTAAGGGAAGCCAGACCGGAAATAATTTTATCACTAGAATAGACTGATGCACTTTTTACTGTTTCTTTTTTTTCTTGGAGCTCTTTCTCAACTTTTTTACTAGGCTGACTGGCTTCTTTCGCTTGTTGAAGCAGTTCTTCATAGGCTCTCAAAATTTCACTTTTGGTATTTTTCTCACTCACCGCAATTTGCGACATAATTTCGCTCCTCTAAAAAGAATTAAATTTGTCTTCTTTTGCCACGGTGCGGCTTGCAGTCAATGGAGCACCTATTTTGTATTAGCTCAGGAATTTTGCGGCAAAGGCCTGTGAGAAAATATGAGCATTTCATTGGTCATGGTTTGATTAAAGCAAAGTAAAATTAGCCAAAGATTTTGTTGCCTGGTCGAAAGAAAACGTCGTTTTACAACCGGCCAGTTCGTTTTTCATACCAATCAGAACGTCTGCAAAATCAGCCTTACGATCTTTAAAATCTTTCACGGCGCGCAAGGCAACCGCTTTATCTTCAAAAGCAAAGTGTTTCGTGTAAAGAATTTTCTCCATCACATCAATAATATCTGTTTTTTGCAATTTGTATGCGCGCGACAAAACCCACCAAGTTTCACACAAGACAATATGATTAATATAAAGCGGCTGCTCGTCACGGCATGCTTTCTCAATGCGGACATTGGCAATTTTGCTTTGTGCCGGATCATCTTGCACGATGAAGCGAATCAATACATTCGTATCAAGCCCAATCATCGTTTTGCCCCAGTAGCACCCTTCACAATGGCATCTTCCATGTCTTTTATGCTCACGGCCTTCGAAATTTTAGACTTCAAAATACCTTTTAATTGCATCACATTAATTGTTGCTGCATGAATGGTGACAGTTCCATTTTTTTCCACCACATAGTCTATCTGGTCACCAGGATAGAGATGCAAATAGTCTCTGATCTCTTTCGGTATGGTAACCTGACCTTTACTGGTAAGTGTAGCGCTTGCCATATTTTTCCTTACTTTTACAGCATTCCTTACTTTGTTGTAATGTGATCGCTGGCAAAAGTAAAGAAAGCTTACATTAAAATTGATTGGTTTTCAGTAAAAGATCGCTCTTACTAAAATCGGATTCATTTAAAACCTTTGTTCAAATACTCGGGGTGCTCTGCATTCAAGTGGTCTTGGTGCAGAGCAATCGAGTTTGTGATGTTCTACTTATAATATCAATGGCTGAATCTCTTTCTGAAGCGCGGCAATTGCTGTTCGAATCAAAGTGTTTTTCTCAGAATCGCCGAGTATTTTGCGATACGCGTGCATGATGGTCGTATGATCCCGTCGTCCAAAATGCTTACCAATCTCGCTAAAGCTCATACAAAGATGCTTGCGAACCAAATAAATCGCAATCTGTCTCGGCAATGAAATTGCTTGTGTCCGCAAAGCTGATTTGAGATCTTCGCTTTGCATTCCAAAATGCAGCGCAACAGCATGTTTGATAATATTGACGGGGGCCTGTCTTATAAGAGTTTGAGTGGCAGGAGCATGATTCTGGAAATGGGCATCGAGTTTGTCGAACCTCTGTTTGAACATGTTCTCCAAAGACTCAAGCCTTGGTGATAAATCAGGCTGGAAGTTTTTTTGTTCGTTTCGAAGCTGAACGAAAATTCTCATGATTTCGATGTTGACCTGAATAGCTCGCTGACTATGGAGCACAGAGGAAAGCATCGCGACTCCAAGCTCAGTAAAAGCCATGGGTGTGTAACGACTTCCGCCATGCCCGCCCGACTCGCGTTCTACATTTGAGGTGCCAATTTGTGACCTCAAAAATGGCCTGGCGTCTACCTCATAAAAGTTTTCCACACTTGAGGTCACAATTTGTGACCTCAAGATTTCAAGCTCGTGCTTTGTTGGCTCGAACATGAAATCTTCCGGGAATCGTTCAATATTTCTTTTAACCGCTTGCTTTAAAACCTTTGTTTCAACCTCGTAAATCTCTGCCAAGTCGCGGTCCAACATGACCTGACTTACTCGTAGCGTGTAGATTCGTTTGCTGACTTCGCTTGTTGCTATTTCTTTTTTTGCCATGATGCTCTCCATTTGGAGAACCGCTTCATTTGACAACCTGAGGTCTGTGCCATACTTGAGGCACAGACCTTAACTGGTTGCCGTTCGCGCTACTTTTTCTAGGGGAAGCGCGCGCGGCTCTTATGTTTTAGGCATGCAAAATCGCATGCATGCATCAGCCTAAATCAAGCGCTCAGAAAAAAGCAATCCGTCTATCTTGGTTTGTTTTTTAACAAGGCCTCAACAGTGAGGACATCGTTTAAATCTTTTTCTCTGGCCATTTTGCGTTTGTAGTACAAAACGTGTTCGAGTGACTCAAAGGGCAAGCCGTCAATCATTTCTGCTGCGGCAATTCGTTCAGCAATCGAAGGTGCATCTTGAAAATTTTCCTCTAAATTAAAAGATCCTTCTCGAAATGCTTCAATGTTCTCGCCAGCAAATACAATTTTATCGACAGCGTCGGTAACAGTGACGCCATATTTTTCTGCAAGTTCGTCCCAAAGTTTTTGGGTTACAATGATATCGATGTCGCCTATTTCTCTTAAACCACGAATTCCTAAAGGACCACTACCCGTGATGGCATATTGATCCACGGGGAGGTTGTACTTCTTTAAAGCTTCAAATTTTGCTGAGTTGTGCATAAATGGAGCCGACAGCCAGAATCGAACTGGCGACCTACTGTTTACGAAACAGTTGCTCTACCAACTGAGCTATGTCGGCAATCGGCTGTGAAGGTGTATAAAATCACGCGGTCTGTCAATCCCAATGCCCCGTAGTATTTTCATGCCGCATCGGTTAATCGGTTGTTTTTTAAATTCGCGATTGCTAATACAACTCACCGTTCCAATACGCGAGGGAAAACCATGAGAACACATGCACATCTATTTACCAGTGAATCTGTAACTGAGGGACACCCTGACAAAATGGCCGATCAGGTTTCTGACGCCGTTTTAGATGCTTTGCTCAAGGTGGATCGCAACTCAAGATGCGCGGTCGAAACATTATTTAAGACTGGTGTTTGCATTGTCGCTGGTGAAGTCAGAACCAATGCCTGGGTCGACGTCCCTTCTGTGGTACGCAATACCATCAAAAAAATTGGATACACCTCGTCGGACACAGGATTCGATGGTTTTACTTGCGGCGTTTTAGTAGCCATTGAAGGGCAATCAAGTGATATTGCTATGGGCGTAGATGCCTCAGATGGCAAAGAGCAAGGCGCGGGTGATCAAGGCATGATGTTTGGCTATGCTTGCGACGAGACTGACGAATTAATGCCCACACCAATTGCCTATGCTCATCGCTTAGCACGTCGTTTGGCACAAGTGCGGCATGAGAAAATTTTGCCATGGGTAAGGCCCGACGGTAAAAGCCAAGTGACTGTTGCCTATGAAAATGGCCGGCCTGTTGGTATCGACACCGTTGTGATTTCCACACAGCATACACCGGATATTGCCATCGGCGCTTTGCGTGAAGCGGTCATCGAAGAGGTTGTGAAAAAAGTTGTGCCTGCATCTTTGATGATGCCCAAGATTCGTTACCACATTAATCCAACGGGGCAGTTTATCATCGGCGGTCCCATGGGCGACACCGGTGTTACTGGTCGTAAAATTATTGTAGATACTTACGGCGGTATGGGTCGACACGGTGGCGGTGCTTTTTCAGGGAAAGATCCATCGAAAGTGGATCGCTCAGCTGCTTACATGGCGCGATATGTCGCTAAAAACATTGTAGCCGCAGGATTGGCAAAACGTTGCGAAGTTCAATTGGCCTATGCCATTGGTGTCGCTGAACCTGTTAGTATTATGGTGGAAACTTTTGGCACATCCCAGGTGGACGATGAGAAACTTGAGCGCGCGGTTCGGGAAGTATTTCCTTTGACGCCAGCCGGATTGGTTGAACATTTGCAATTGCTGAGGCCAATCTATGAACAGACGGCGGCGTATGGTCATTTTGGCCGCAATGAAGATACCTTTACGTGGGAAAAAACTGACATGACCGACAAGTTGCGTGCCAAGCTTGCATAAATCAAAACGGTTTTTCCGCGTAGCCATCCATCAGCCAGGGATTTTCCAGGTAGTGCCTAATGGTTTTGGCTAAAACAGCACCTTGAAAACCATCCATGAAGCGATGATCAATGGTTGCCATTAAATCGAGTTCTGGCCGAATGACAATTTGCCCATTGTGTACCACGGGACGTTCTTTCACACGTGTCACCACCAGATAAATCGGAACACGCGCAAAAGGCGTGGGTGGCGCAAAACCTTCATCGATACCGAGCATGCCAACGCTAGTCACGATACAAACACCAAAAGGAAACCGCTCCAGACCCAATGGCTTTAGATCAAGTCCTATCGCGCCGGTAACATATCCTGTCGCCCACAGCAAAGGTCGAATTAACCAAGTGGGTAAATGTTTAAGCACTTTTGTGCTTTTTTGAAAGTCAGTATTTTGGCCTTTACGCAAAGCCTGAGCGCCTTCGGTGAGTTCACGGGCAATCTCGATGGTTGATTTTTGATCGATGTTACAAACTTTAAACTTAGCGAGATCTGAACCCTCTGGCAGCGCTACCAGAAAAGCCAAGTCGACAGTTTTATGAGGAATATAGCGTCCAAAAACAATGCGGCCATTCAGGTCTGGCGCGTTTTTCAGGGCCATCCCTGCGGCTTTGCCGACCAAATGGGTAATCGTTACTTTTTCACCTTTTTTTTCTCGTAAATAATCAAGGTAAGCAAGAGCGCCCGTCATCTCGATCGTTAGCTTACCGTAGATATTGCCCTCGCTTGGAGAGCTCCAAGTGGCAATTGCCAGCTTTCGACGCGTCGACATTTTATATTTCATTTGATCCTCACCAACTTTAAATCTCTAGCTTATTTTAAGCGCTTCTTCGATAGCAGAACCTAAAAGGGAAACACTCAAAGTCTCCCCCGTGCTCAACAGCTTCAGTTGACCTCTTTGTTCCTGGACTTCTTTTTCACCTAAAACAATAACTGTTTTGCTGCCGAGCCGATCAGCTCTACGCATTTGTGCTTTCACGCTTCTGCCCTTGTGGTCCAAATCCGCCTTCATATTTTTGCGACGTAAATCGTATAAAAGTTCGAAAGCTTTTTCTTTGCCAACGCTGTCAGCATAAATCAGAACCACATCGAGTAAATTAGCTGGCGCAGCATCGACTTGCTCCGCTAGCAACAGTACAATACGCTCGATTCCTGCCGCAAAACCAAAAGCTGGAACATCTCTACCGCCCAATTTTTTGACCAGGCCATCATAACGTCCGCCTGCGGCAACTGCATTTTGCGAACCCAGCCCCAGGCTTGCCACCATCTCAAAAACCGTGCGGTTATAATAGTCCAGTCCGCGGACCAACCTTGGAGAGACCTCGTAAGGAATAGCTAACCTGCTTAGCCCTGCTTGCACTTCATCAAAATGACTTAATGACTCTTCAGATAAAAACGCTTGAATTAAAGGTGCCTCTTCGGCAATCTTGATGCAGTGCGGTTGTTTGCAATCTAAAATACGCAATGTATTTTTTTGCAATCGCCGCTGGCAATCAGAGCAAATGTTATCGGCATGCAAAACAAAATAATCGTACAATGCTTTCGCGTAATCCACCCGTTCTTCAGGTTGTCCGAGTGTATTTAAAATCAGCCGCAAATTTTGAAGTCCCAACGCACTGAGCAGATCATGGAGCATGGCAATCACTTCAACATCGACAGTGGGTTCGGAAACACCTAGAAATTCGGCACCAATTTGATGAAATTGTCTGAGCCTTCCTTTTTGGGGACGTTCTCGGCGAAACATGGGCCCAATATAAAAAGATTTCATCTCACCGTCTAAACCAACTTTATTGTTTTCGATGACGGCGCGGACAACCCCAGCGGTGCCTTCTGGTCTTAAAGAAAGCAACTTTTCGTCCCGATCTTTCAAGACATACATTTCTTTTCCAACAATATCAGTTTCTTCGCCAACACTGCGAACAAAAAGGCTGAGCTCTTCTAAAATCGGAGTGCGAATTTCTTGAAATCCATAGGCAGAAAATATTTCGGCAGTGGTTTTCTCAACTTTTTGCCAAATATTTAGTTCGGGGCAAAACAAATCATTCATGCCTTTTACGGCGCGCAAGATAGTCATTTTCGATAAACCTTTTCGATTTGATTTTTAATTTGTTCAATCACTTGGCGTTGCACAAGTCCGTCCGTATTAATTAAAATAGCCTCTGGTGCGGCAAACAATGGTGCAACTTCTCGTTTTGCGTCACGCTCGTCTCGCTCTTTTAAATCAGCAAGCACCGTTTCATAAGCAACTTTATCGCCGCGCTGCGCTAGCTCTAAAAAGCGACGTTTGGCTCGCTCTTCATCGCTGGCATTTAGAAAAAATTTAATGTCTGCATTTGGAAAGACCACAGTTCCAATGTCTCGACCCTCTAAAACCGATCCCGTTGCTGATTCTTCGCCAAGCCGTCTTTGCAGTGCTAACAAACGAGAGCGAACCTCGCCATATTGGCTTACTTTTGAAGAACCTTGACTGATTTCTTCGGTTCGAATTGCGGTTGAAACATCTATTTTTTTTAACAGTGTTTTTTGACCGTTCACACTTGGCAAAAAAGAAATGTCGAGAGATTCGGCTAAATTAGCTAAGGCTGCCGGGTCTTGCCAGGAAACTTTTGCTTCTAAAGCGGCTAAAGCTAAAGCACGATAAATAGCGCCCGTGTCCACATAAGCAAACCCGAGTTCTAAAGCCACTGCTTTGGCAACTGAACTTTTTCCAGACCCCACCGGGCCATCGATTGCGACAATAAAAACCATCTTAAGCTTTTACGCGAATCGATATTGAACCGTCAATGTGATGTTCGCATCTTTTTGACTAGCCATACCAAAACCCAACCCAAGAAGAGCGTCCCCAATAAGGTCAACATGGCTGCAGTGTATTTGTTCACCAACTCTAGAAGTGATTCCAGGTTGTCACTAAAGAAATAGCCGAAGGCTATGAGTAAGCTGTTCCAAAGTAATGCTGAAACCGTGCCCCAAATAATCACAAGACGAAGCGGAATTTGCGCTAAGCCAGAAGCAACCATGAAAACGCCGCGGACACCAGGCAGGAATCGGTTGATGATTAAGATGGTCACGCCATAGCGCTTGTACAGTTTTTGCAGACGCTCCAAATTTTGTGGTTTAACGAATTGTAGAACGCGTTGTTTGCTCCAAGGATGTTGAAACGCAAAATGTCCAAGCCACCAACCCAACATACAGCCTGTTGTCGATCCAAGAACTAAAACCGTAAAAGTCACATAGAGCGAAATGGCCCCGCGCGCAGCGAAAAATCCGCCGGCCACCAGAATAGTATCACCAGGAAAAGGCGGAAAAATGTATTCTATCCAAGTTGCAAAAAACAAAACCACAGCAGAAACCCAGGCGGGCGCTGTTTCGACAACCTTCACCAAATGATTGGTAATTTCATTGATAGATTCGATGTTCAATTGACCTGTACCCTCTCAATGGCTTTTTTCCATTTGCTCAAGTGTTTTTTAAGCACTTCTTCTGACATGGTCGGCAAAAAAATGGACTCGGCTTTGGCGAGTTCTTTAAGCGCAGCCTTGTTTTGGAAAATACCGATCGATAAACCTGCAAGAGCTGCTGCACCTAATGCAGTCGTTTCTAGTATGTGTGGCCGCAGGCAGGGAATTTGTAAGATGTCTGCTTGAAATTGCATTAATAGGTTATTAGCACAGGCGCCGCCATCCACTTTTATCGCGCGCATGCTTCCTCCTTCTTGCTGCATCACTTCCATCATATCACGATTTTGTAGGGCAATGCCTTCTAATACGGCTCTCGCAATATGCGCTTTTGTCGTATCTCTCGAAATGCCGCATAGTAGACCTTTTGCGTGAGGCTGCCAATATGGTGCTCCTAATCCAGCCAGTGCTGGAACGAAAGCAACGTCGCCGCTATCTGTTACCTGGGCAGCGAGTTCTTCTACTTGAGAAGATTTATTAATTACGCCTAAGCCATCTCTGAGCCACTGCACCGCTGCGCCCGCGATAAAGGCAGAGCCTTCTAAACAATACTGAACTTCATCTTCCAGTTTAATCGCAACAGAAGTCAAGAGTCCATGCTTAGAGCGAATTAAGTTTTTTCCTGTATTCAATAGGATAAAACAACCCGTTCCATAAGTCGCCTTCACTTCTCCTTCTTCAAAACAAGCTTGACCAAACAGGGCTGCCTGTTGATCGCCAGCCATGCCTGCGATGGGAATACCGTCCGGCAAAAATGATAAACCCTTGGTGTGCCCGTAAGCATGGCTATTTCCATGAATCGCGGGCAAGCAATTCTTGGGAATGCCAAACACAGAAAGCAATTCGTCGTCCCACTGACAAGTGCTCAAATCCATCATGAGGGTTCGGCTAGCATTGGTCACATCGGTGGCATGAACTGCTCGACCTGTTAATTGATAAAGTAGCCAGGTATTGATGGTACCAAATAAGGCATCGCCTTGTTCAACCAATTTCCGCGCGTCTTTGACATGCTCCAATAGCCACATGAGTTTGGTTGCTGAAAAATAAGGATCAAGCACTAGTCCCGTTTTGTGCTGGATCATCTTTTCCAGTCCACGATTCTTTAAGTCTCGGCAGATGTCCGCAGTGCGCCGACATTGCCAAACAATAAAATTATGTAAAGCCGAGCCATCTCTTTGGAAAAGGCATGTGGTTTCACGTTGATTTGCAATGCCGATTGCTGCGATTTGACTGGCCTTAACGCGACATTTATTCAAGCAATTATCAATGGCTTGATGGACCGACTGCCAGATGTCTTCAGCTTTGTGTTCAACCCAGCCGGGCTTGGGGAAAATTTGAGCGAATTCAGCATTCGCTTTCCCCAGAACATGAAGCGTTTGATCTAAAATCAATGCAGTTGTCCCAGTGGTTCCTTGATCAATAGCCAGAATTAATTTTTGCGACATGATGCAGATTCCTTTTACGCGCAGGCCTTGGAATTGTGATGTACGATGCCTCAACAATTAAAAGGTTCTACTCATGCCCTACTTTTCTGAACTTGTTTACTTAAAAACCCGGAAATATTTTTACAAAGTTCCACTGTTTCGTTGAAGGCTGGCTACTTTGCATTTTATGAAACCGGAGCGGGTATTGAATAAAACGACAAGGGCGATCGTGTTTGCTGTTTTCATGCTAATTTCTCTCCACCCACGGACTACAATCGCGGCCGTACACCCCAACACTGTTGCGGCATGTGCGTTTGGGATTTTTTTGGTGGGCACAGCGCTCATTTTGACGAGCGCTTTTCAATTTGGAAAATCCGGAGAAAAAGAGGTTCTCATGAGTTGCCCCCAATCCAGTAAGTTGGTTTGCTGCTCAATGAGCGAGGGTACTTTCTTGAATTGCAAAGAAATGACAGAGCCCTGCCCTGATAAGAAGGGTCCTGTTTGCCTGCCGACGAATCTTGAAAGTGCTTCAACGTTCCCTGCTTATCATGAAAAAAAAATGGACCAAGTGATTGCGTTTGCCTCGGCAGTCATTGGTCTCATCGCAGTAGGCATATCCTTTGGTTTATATAAACTCCCACTTGGACACCAAACCGGGGTCATGCCGGGCGTTCACCGCTTGGCCAACCCTCCTCCGGCCTATCGTTCTACGTCTTCTATGCCGCCGCCATATGAACAAATTGCAGGAGGACGAGTTTAGTATGAAATCAGCTGCACGTATTATTTTTTTGAGTCTATTTACATTTTTTTTGATGCTGTCTCCCAAGGAAGCCGAAGCTAACTTTTATAAAAATACGCAACTCACTCAAATTGCGTGGCTGGTCAGTATCATGGCTTTTATCTATCCGGCCCTGTATTTGCAAGGCGTCTCTAAAAATCCAGGGCTGACTCCTCAGTGTCCAGATTGGTTTTTACTTGCATATTGCGATCCAAATATTGATCATTGTGTAACGCCGCGGGAAGATGGAAAGGCGGCAGTTTGCATTAATCCCGATGCAAACAAAAATGCGACTCAATTTCCTGTTTATGTTAAAGCTGGTCGCCCAAATGTTTTAGCCATCCCACTTTTAATAATAGCAGGCGTCTTTTCTAGCGTCGCCTCCGCAGTTTTATTTTGCTGCCGTCTCTAAAAAAGACAAGACCTTGACCTAAGGTCGCATATTATTTTCAAATTTTAATTGCTTTCAATTTGGTTTTTAATTTATGGTCTTCTTACTGCTTTGATTCACATGGTGTGCATCAAAAAAAGTACCGCGCCCTAATCTGACAAAAGTTGAGGCGCGGCAGATTCACCTAAGAACCGGGGCGAAAATTAGCACTCCGGTTCTTGTTGTCAAGCTTTGTCGAAAAAGCTTGGAGTGTTTATGGAAAACAAAGTTTGTATCCCCCTCGATATTATTCGCAACTTTAATTTGTCGCCACGGGCTCGTATTGTTTGGGCAGAGCTTTCTTTGTTGCCCAAAGGTGCTGTTGGCGAGTTCGTCGTTAAAATAAAAGAGCTAAGTCAACTTTTGGGAATTTGTGACAGTACCTTGCGTCGTGCTGTGAAAGCGCTCGAAGAAGCGGGGCTGATCCAGTGTGTTGGGCTTTTTGAAAAACGCCACAAGGAATATGTGTTTAAAAACGCCGAGGAAGTGCTGATGGATTGTCATTCCGGACTCGTTCCGGAATCCATCCCAAGCACTGAAAACCTGGATGCCAGCCTGCGCTGGCATGACAAAGAAGAAACGCCAATTCCCAGCGTCGACAGCCTGGATGCCAGCCTGCGCTGGCATGACAAACAAGAGCAGCCTTCTTCCCATCCAATTACGCCGTTTAGTAATTGGCAACAAACATACAAAGAATTAAAAGCACAAATGAAACCCGAGCCCACACCAAAGCCAGAACAAAAAGTGGACCTAAGTGAAACTGATTTGCTGCGCATGAAATATCGATTTGCCAATGGAAAACCCTGCAGTGATGACAAACCCAAACTTGCTTACGCCCAGCAGTTGTACAACTTTTATCAAAATCAATGGCGTGCTCAATTTCCACTTTTAAACGGTCTCGATAACCGTCCGCTTTTAGATGCTGGTCTCATCGAATATATTATCATGAACGAACCAGCAAATATTGCCGGTGAAAAAATGATGGACATCGTCGATAAAGAGCTACAACGCTTTACCGACTTTCCTGTCGACAGGGCTTAAAGAGAAGCATCAAAATAACGAAACCCTCTTCTAAACAGACATATCGGGGAGGGTTTGCTGGTGTTTCTGACCATTGTGCGATTATTGCTGATATCTTAAAACGACAAGCTTGCACCGCCGGCACTTTTAAATATGCTCTAATTTGTCTATTTTGGCTGCACAGATGAAATCGTTATCAGATAAACCCTGTATTGCGTGTGTCGTATAAGTTACACGGCATGAATTATAGGCAACCACTAGGTCTGGATGATGATCTTCACGATGTGACAAAAAAGCAACCGCGTTTACAAAAGCCATGGTGTGGTAATAATTTCTAAACGTATAATATTTCCCAATTGATTTGCCATCACTGTCAAGATTCCATTTATCAAGGCTTGCTAGGAGTTTTTTTGCTTCATCTTGGGTGAGAGGCGTTACGCCTCCTTCACAGGGAGCGCAATGTTTTTGATGTAAACTTGTCATTAAATTTCCCGCAGAATCGATTTTTCACATGCTCCGATACCAAAAACAACGAATATTAACAGCGGTAAACCAAGTAATTTTTAAGTATATTGCCCCCCGCTTATTTACAGTGTAGCATTACGGTCTGTCTATTTTATCGATTCTTAAGGCATGTTTGTGTTCAATCAGGCACATTATTTTTTAGCAAACCAAGAACGGCTGGTTGAAGAATCTGCGGAAGCGGTTTTCAAATTGCTGCTGGACTTTTTTTCGACACACTCTAACACGCGTTCATCCTATGAAAAAGCCATTTTTGATACGCTGTTTTTTCTCTGCAGACCGGGTTGGATAGGGGAAACTTTAACCGAGCCAATTAAAAAAGAGGCCTATGAAAAACTTCTTCATTTAGGGCAACCGATTTATTACTCTAAAGACGAAAACACGCTTCGAATGTTTTCGAAAAATGCGACTAAAACAATTGCATCACTAGCGCCGCCTAAAAAATCAACAAATAAATCAAAGAGTCGTTCCAATGCAAACGATATTTCTGCCATTATTAAGGCTGAATTAGATACATCTGAAGATAAGAAAAGCGCTGTCGCTAAGGCTGTATTTCGCATGTATCATGCTGGGAAAAAGCAAAAACGCCAATTCGTTGCTCCGATTCTAGGCGACGACAATCCGCTTCGAACTGTTTTAGGGTTACCCAAGTCACAAAAAACGACATTGCCATACGATGATGTGCGCATGCATATTTTAAAATGCACCAAGGGTAATGCTAAAAAAAATGAAGTACCTCTCATGACTCTTTTGCAAAAAGCTGCGCCTTTTTCGGCTCGTATTTTACAAAGCGTACTGGGAGTAGAAATTTACAAACGGTTTAAGCCGGTTGGCTATTTTGATCAGCAGTGTCAAATCGTTCTCATCGAAGTGACTTCATCTTCTGATGCCTATGAGCTAACCTTTCGCAAGGCAGAACTTCTTAAGCTACTCAAAACCGTTTCTGGTTTTGAAAAAATTACAGACATACGCTCTGTTGTAGGTGTTAAGAGTCCAAATCGGGAGTAAAGCCTCGACGCATGGTATTTTCCGTAACACAGTACGGGTCTACAAAATTGAGCAGATAGTTTGGACCACCTGCTTTTGTTCCAATGCCACTCATTTTAAATCCGCCGAACGGTTGTCTGTGAACCAAGGCACCTGTGCAAGAACGATTCAAATATAAATTACCTACCTGAAATTGCGTTCGCGCTTTTTCAATATTGAATGGGCTTCTTGAGTAAACTGCGCCCGTCAAAGCAAACTGCGTTGAATTCGCGATTTGCAACGCTTCATCAAAATTAGCAACAGGCATAATGGCTATAATTGGGCCAAAAAATTCGTTTTGCATCAAGGGATCATTTGCTCGGCTAACTTCAAAGATGGCAGGAGAAATAAAATAGCCGCCGAAAGGAACATCTTTGGTAAATAAAAGTTTTGCTGATTGGGAGCCGCTGGCAATTTCTTTTTTTAATCGATTGTATGCATCGATATCAATTACCGGACCCATGGAGCAAGAAGGCTCAGTTGCAGCTGCGATATGCAAACTGCGACAGGCTTCAGTTAAGCGATTTACAAAAACATCGTAGACCGCTTGCACGACAATAACTCGAGAACAAGCTGAACATTTTTGCCCGGAAAAACCAAAAGCTCCTTGCATCACTCCGACGACAGCTTCATCCAGATCGGCATCATCATCTACAATGACCGCATTTTTCCCACCCATTTCACAGACCACACGTTTTACTTGCGGTTGATTGCTTTCTGTCTTGGCGGCACGTTCTATAATTTGCAAACCCACCTGTTTGCTTCCCGTAAATACAATTTGAGAAACCAGGGGATGGCCAACTAAGTAAGGACCTATTTTCTCGCCATCGCCGGGAAGAAAATGCACGACATCTTTTGGAAATCCGACTTTTAACATTTTCTCGAACAGAAAGTGTGCCGTTACGGATGACTGCTCTGATGGTTTCATCAAGACCGTATTGCCAGAAACCAACGAGGCAACTGTCATGCCGCACAGAATAGCCAACGGAAAATTCCAGGGAGCAATAACAGCTGCCGGTCCTCGCCCTTGGTATTTTAATTCATTGTGTTCGCCCCAGACATTTCCTTGAACGCGTGGTGCCAATTCAATGCGTGCTCGCCACGCATAGTATCGGCAAAAATCAATTGCTTCAGCCACGTCTGCGTCTGCCTCAATCCACGGTTTTCCCACTTCCAATGTTTGCAATGCTGCTAATTCAAAGCGATCAGCTTCTAATTCATCGGCCAATTTCTCGAGCAAAATGGCGCGCTCTTCGATTGGTCTGTCCCGCCATGAGGGGAAAGCCGCATATGCAGCTTGAATTGCTCTCTCGCAAAGCGATTCATTGGCAAAAGCAATTTCTCCGGTGATTAACCGTGTATCGCTTGGACAAATTTGTTGCTTTTTTTCTGATCCTGCCTCGAATTTTCCCGACACAATAACTGGTACTTGATATGGGAATTGAGATCGGCACTTGGCAATACTGCTTGAGAAACGATGCCGATTTACTTCTTGAGTAAAATCAAGAAATGCACAATTGGAAAACTCCTCAGAGATGGAGCTATTTTTTTCGCGCTTAGTGGCTATGGGCTTTTGTAATAACTCTTGCGTATTCATTTCGCTATGATGGCTCATTCGTAAGAAACCAGAATTTGATGTATTCTCGAGCAGGCGTCTCACTAAATAAGCCATGCCTGGCAACAATTCACCAATCGGCGCATAAACCCGGACACGATTTCCCATCGCTCGCAACACTTTGCGCTCTGGCTCAGCCATACCGTAAAGCATTTGCATTTCGTACGCTGAATTAGGAATGCCTCTTTCCTGCGCACAAACCATGGCATGCACTAGCGAGCGTAGGTTGTGACTTCCGAACGCGGGGCTTAAGAAATCAATGTTGTCTAATATATAACCTGACAACATTTCATAATTGGCATCTGTCGCACTTTTTTCCATAAATACCGGACAGGGTAGACCACGTTGTCTTGCTGTCACGACTTCAAAATCCCAATAGGCACCTTTTACCAATCGAATCGTCAAAGGGGCGCCGCGCTTTTTGGCCAGTGCTAACAAGCGATCGACATCTCTTTGGGCATTTTTTAAATATGCTTGCACCACAATGCCGACATGGGGCCAATTTCTAATTGCTGGGTCCAGTAAAATCTCTTCAAATAAATCATAAGTAATCTCGTGCACATCCCATTGTTCGAGATCCATATTGATAAAAACGTTGTGTTCTTTGGCTGCCAAAAATAAAGGCAACACCCGTTTCTTTAGACGATCAACCGCACCTCTTGGATCAACTGCTTTTAGTTGCGTATCCATCGCTGTAATTTTAATCGATACGTTAACACGAGGGATAGGGCCTAAGTGATTGCGATCAATTATGTTGTCTTCTGGCCATTTCTTTGCTTCACTTGCCAAATTCACAATTAAATCGAGATATTTTTTTTGATAGGCTTCAGCTTCTTTGTCGCTCAATGTTAATTCGCCAAGTAAGTCCACAGTGAATGCAATCCCTTGCTTGTGGAGAATTTTTAGCGTTTCATGAGCACTTTGTGCATCGTTACCCACGATAAAACGTTGGGCCATGTCTGTTACATTTTTACGAATCGCTTTTGCCGCAAGACCTGAGGTGATCCCGCTGGCTGCAGCTTTCAGAGCTGTTTCAATTAGGGTTGGTAGTTCTCGTCCTTCTTTTAACAAATACTCTCGGACATGTCTGGAAACTTGTTCTGAGGTTTCGAGCTGAGGAAGTACGTCGACAAAACGAAACATATCAACTTTAAAACTTGGGTCTTTCATGACCCAATCCATGATTCGGCCCTGCCAATAGTCTTTGTTGAATATGCCTGGTTTTTCGCCACGCATTTGAGTAAAAACCTTCTCGCCAAGCAATTCAATTTGTTTTTGCTGTTCCATGCTCAATTTAGCTCTCAGGTAATTTAATTGGTGTTTTTTTAAAATCGCATGCTGTTTTTGACTCGGTATTGGAACCAATTCCATCCCCAGTAAGCACCTAGGCCCATCAATGGAACACCAAGCCATGGCGTTATAAGAACAGACAAAACAAGTCCTGTCGCTTCCGCACCAAGAAATAAATAGCGCTTTTTTTTCTCTTCTTGTTGTCTTCTTGTCATCATTGTACTCATGTCACTCCTCGCGGTTGTTTTGCATGATACTAGGAGTGATTAATAGAGCAATCAAGAAATTTTCTACAAAAATGCGATCATACTCATACGACAGTAAAGACATGATAGAAAAAAGTGCACATTCCCTTTTATCAATTGAAAAATGGTTAGATGCCCTGTTGCCATCCAGGTGCGCTGCTTGCGATACAGTTTCCAACTTGCAGTTAATTTGTTCGCTTTGTGAGAGCACAATTTCTCTGGCCAATTCAGGCCAGAGCATAGAAATAAATTCTGTATTTTCTTATAGCGGCGCTATTAAAAAAATGATTATAGAAGCAAAATTCTGTCGTAATGAAAAAAAAGCGCATGCGCTTATTTCTTACTGGTCCAAACAAAGCTCTCAAGAAAACTTATTGGAAAGGCTGGAAAATAAAATTTTTAATGCTGTTTGCTTTGTCCCCATCCATTGGCGTAGGCGTTTATGGCGTGGATTTGATTTATCTGCACTCTTTGCCAATGCCGTTTCTCATAAGTTAAACCTGCCTTTAGTTGACTTGCTAATTTCAAATCGGCTCGATAAGCCGTTGACATTGGCACACAGCAAAACCGAACGAGAGCACATGACAAAAGACCGATATGTCATGAGAAAATCTCTTGCTTCCCCCTTAAGTATTTTACTTGTTGACGATGTCACTACAACAGGAGCAACCCTGCGTGCAGCTTCTCAAGTTTTGCAAAAAAATGAGCATAAGGTCTGTGCATTGACTTTAGCGAAGACACCAGCGAGACCATAGTGAACTAAAAGGGAGATTATGATGACTCTTTGTAAAAATTCAAAATTATTGCTGACGCTTTCTTTGCTTGTTTTTTCTCTTTCATTTGCGGCTTGTTTTAATTGCTGCACTCCACAAAAACGTGTTTTTTTTGAAAACTTAAAAGACAATCAAGTTGTGCCTGAGCATTTCCAGGTTCGGTTTGGTTCTGAAAATTTGCAGATAAAGCCTGCGGGTACCGATATAGAAAATAAATCTGCTGGTCACTTCCATATTTTGATTGATGACCCAGCGTCGTTTACGCCTGAAGGCGAAATTATCCCTGCCGATGCAAACCACATTCATTATGGCCAAGGCGATACAGAAACATTTTTGACCCTGTCACCAGGAAAACACGCGCTGACACTGCAATTTGGAGATGGAATACACCGATCTTATGGAAAAGCGCTTTCTTCAATAATCACCGTCGATGTGCAAGCAACCACACCATAGGTCAATCTACCTATTGGTTATTTAGGTATCGTTTTTTAGTCTCCGCTACTTGGTTGGGACTAAAAAAATGGTTGTATTTCGTTTGTTGTTCGTCGTCATTTTTGTGTTTTTTATTTTATCTTGTTCTGAATCAGAAATCTTGATTCGCTATCAAGATCAAGAAACAAGCTCTCAAAAAAACAATGATGATAGGTGCTTAGATAACTCGGGCTGTCATGAAAATGAAGTTTGCGTGGAGGGAAGATGTGTTGATGCCTCTCTAACACCTTGCCAGATCAATCAAACTCCTTTGCTGCATGTTTCTGCTGGGTCACTTAATTTTGGTTCTGCCCGCTTGGGACAGACGGCTGAAAAAGAAATCACCATCAGCAATGTGGGCAACTGCACCCTGGTTGTTTCCAGATATTTTATTGAACCAAATAGCAAAGATGGGTTTTCGTGTCCAAGATGTGAGCAAAAACCCGTTGCTATCTTGATTGCACCGACGCAATCTATACAGTTAAAACTTCGTTTTTCTCCTCAAAAACCAGGCCAACAGGCAGCATTCTTAACGTTGCTTAGCAATGATTTTTCCATCAATCCTTCCGGTAAAATGCAAATTGTGCTCACAAATGAATTTTCTGGAAAACCGCAAATTGTTTTGCAGCCCTCTGACTTAAGTTGGGGTTATGTTCCATACAATTACAGTAATTCTGCTGTCGCAACAAAAAAAATTCGCATTGCTAATTTTGGCACTAATTTGGGAGCTGTTTTCATCGAGAGTATTGCGATTGATGGCGACAATGCTTTTTCTATTTCGCCGCAATTTGTAGAAAAATTCATTCCGATCTGGTTAGAGCCAACCGCAGAGGAACACGCCAACTCTTTTATTGATGTTCCGATTGCTTTTCTCCCGCGCGGCTTTGATAAACATCATGCGCGTCTTGTTGTTACTGCTCATAATTGGGGTGAAACAACCCCCTTCAAAATGACTGCATTATTGTCTGCTTCTTCGAAGGGACAACCGAAAATTAAAATAAGCCAGGAAGAGCTCCTTTTTAGATCCGAGAGCAACGAGCCTTTATTGGTTGGTTCTGTCACGTCAAAAGAAATGCAAATTACCAACGTGGGTGAATCGGAATTAATGATCAGCAATATTGCTACCTCAATTCAAAATGGTTTTTCTTTTTTTCCAAGTTTTTTACCAGCGATTTTTCCTGGCGAATCGGTAACGGTTAACGTTTTTTTTGCGCCAAGCTTTGTTCAGGCTCCAGCCAATGCGGAGCAAACTTTTTCGATTCAAAAAAGCAGACTTTTCTTTATTAGCAATGATCCACAAAAAGCTTCGACTTCAGTCGGATTATTTGGATGGACCAAAAATTCAACAGAAGAAACCTTAACGATTGAAATGAACTTTGATAATGCAGCCTCCGGGTGGAGTGGCGATGATTTTCGCAATGTCGACCTAGAGCTTATCAGTCCGACAGGATTTTCTTGCACCAAATCTGATCCACATTATTCTAGTTTGGGAAAGCTAGACGGAATCCGTGACTATTGCAGCGAATGGAACAATTTTCTCAAAGAAGGCCGTACCCACTGGATAGCTTTGGGACCTTTCGAAAAACCGGAGCGCATCAGTCTTTATGGCCTCGATCCACTTCTGCTTTCTGAGCAAATTTTTACTGCTCGGGTTCGCTACGTAGAAGATTGTTCTTATATGCCGGGGGCCTTACTTGCTAATCTCTTAGGAATTGGAACCAGCATGTTAACCTCTGTCCTAAGCAGCCAGGCAGGCGCGACTGTCGGCATTTCACCTGCACATATTAGCAATGTGATTTCAAAGTACTGTGTATCTCATTCGCCCACTCAGGCGACCATTCGTTTTTCCGTAAATGGTCTAGAGATCGCTTCACCGCAAGTACTTTTGTATCAAAAAGGCGACTTCATCGATGTACTTAAGATTCACCGTCGCAACAATCATTTTGAGGTCATTCAATGAAAAACTTAGCTTTTATGTGTTTATTTTTAACCCTTGTTTCTTGTACTGATGATCGTTGGTCTAATTATGATTCATCCGGAATATTGCTTTCAAATGGAATGCTTCTTTCGAACACGCAGACTTCAAAACTAATCATCGATCCAGAATTTGGGATTGCCTTTGATTGTGTGATTTTGGGTTGTCGACAAAGTCGTTCCATTAGAATCACAAACGGCAGCGGAAATCCTATCACAATCTATAAAATGGAATTAGCCAAGGATAGCTCATCGGACTTTTCGCTTGTAGAAAACCCGGCAATGATGATGCGCTCAAAGCCAATTTCTTTGGCGCCTCGCGAACACCTAATTGTCGATGTCCTTTATCAGCCAAGTGATGGCAGTGCTGATGGTGCTTCTTTGCTGATTGACTGGCAGGGTCAACAAAAACTAATTCCGATTCGCACGCGCATTTTAGGTGAAAAAGTTGCCAAAACTTCGGATTCATCTCTCAATTTTGGATACGTTGCAGTGGGTCAACAAAAAACCTTATATTTTCCCATCGAAAATACGAGCACGGGAAACGCTGTTATTTCTATCACAACCGATAGAGATTTAAAAAATAGCGATGTTTTTACGCCTGAATTTGAAAAAAAGCTTTACCTCAATCCCGGCCAAAAAACAAAAATACCGATTCTTTTTTCACCGAAAGAAGAGGGCGTTTTTGAGCATGAAATCGCATTTCTAATTGAGGGCTCAACTGCGCCTCGCATCATTGCTCGTTGCATGGGCACTTCTGTGGCCAAAACCAAGATCACATTTGTCGATCCTAAAGAAGGCCTCGTCGATTTTGGCACGCATCCTTATGGCGCTATTCACAAAAGAACTGTTACCGTTCGCAATGAAGGTCATGCTCCAACAGCTCTAGATGTTCAGCTATTCTCGGAGCCAAAAAATGCTTTTCTTTTGGAAGAGCTGTCTTCTCAAAATGAAATGCTTTTAGCGCCCATGGAAACTGTTACGCTTTCCTTAATTGCTTCGCCTAAAATTGGTGGAAAAAATCATGGGCAGCTTAAAATTAAACCAATAGTGGATGACGCTGCATCCATTTTTTTGCCAATGAGCATTTTTTCGCTAACACCACAGGCTCGCTTATCGCGAACAGAATTAAATCTTTCCAGCGTAGCGCTTGGTTGGGAAGGCAGCACGCATTATGTGCAAATTGATAACAGTGGCGTTGGCACTCTTATCATTGATGCAATTACTTTATCTTCTGATTCTTCGTCTTTACTTACCTTAACGGAAATTCCGATATTGCCTCTTCGCATGGTCCCTGGAAATCTGCCCATAAAGATCGGTGTTAAACTAAATGGCCATTTTGCTGGCGATGTTTTTGGCCAATTGCAGATTCACAGCAATTCAACAGAATCAGCACTTTTGACGGTTAATATTAGTGGTCAAGTGCGAACATGTGATGAGCAATGTTCTCTTGCTCACTGTCAAACGAATTGCTTGCAAGGAAAATGTGGAATTTCTCAATGCGAACGTGGCTGGCATGACGCCGACACCCAAAGCTCAAATGGATGCGAATGCCGAGAAGACTTCTCCACCAAAGACATTGGTGACACTTGTTCAACTGGTCTGCAACTTGGCGTTATAGGAGATGCTTGTTCATCATTTGAAAAAACCAAAGAATACCAAGGCACGCTCCACGATAAAAACGATATTGATCTCTTCTTTGTGAAGAACAAAGATGAAGGAGGCCTTTTTTGTGATGTTTTTGGAGATTCTTTTGAGGCGAGTGTTTCTTTAACAAAAGCTCCACCGGGGCTAGTTTTATGCACAAATATACAACCTTTTGGAACTGGCTGTGGTGGCTATCGGCATGAATTTGATCCAAATATTTGTGGACGAACCCGACACATTAAAACGGGAAAATATCGATCAAACGAATCCAGCGATATTACTGCATGGGTTATGTGGCACCCTGATGCTCAACCTGTTTGTGGCGAATACACTGTTTTATTTAAAGCGAAGAAGTAGATCCAAGCATTATGCTTTAAATCTTAATTTTTATATCGCCGCGCATAGTCGACATATGCTCGCCAGCCACCGTCAATCATATTTTTTTCTTTCTCGCCGGTAGGACGCAAAATTTTTCCAGGACTGCCCATGACCAGGGAATTGGGTGGAATTTTGGTGCCGGCGGTGATGAGACTGCCCGCCGCAATGAGAGAACCCTTTCCGATAACGCAATTGTCTAGCAAGATAGATCCCATTCCGATGAGACAATCATCCTCGACAATGCAGCCATGCAAAATAACGCGATGTCCAACCGTGACGCGGTCACCCACCAAAGTTTCACTTAAACCCTCGGTGATATGACAAATGCTGCCGTCTTGAATCGAGGTGCTTTCGCCGATTTTGATGCGGCCCATATCGCCTCTCATGACGACGCCGGGCCAAATACTGCTATGGGCTCCGACTTCGACTTGACCAATCAAAACGGCGCTTTCGTGAACGAATGCATCAGGGTGGACAATGGGACTAAATTTAGAAAAGCGAGAAATCATAAATGGCCTTAAGGATCGTTTATAAAAAAAACTGCCTGCATATTTTTCTTTATGCCACGTTTTTGTGCGAGTCCACCGTTGATCTCAAGAACATAACGGCTGGGGCGATCAACAGATAGTGGGGCCAGCGATTGAGGCGTCGCATTTTCAATGATGCCGACCACTCTTTTTTGGTTGTCTAAAAAAATAAGATCGAGTGCAATCAAGGTATTTTTCATCCAAAAAGTCTGTTCTGTTTCTGAATCAAAAATAAAAAGCATGCCAGCATTTTTTTCAAGATTTTTCCTAAACATTAGACCATTTTGTCTCGATAAAAATGTTTGCGCAACTTCTACTTCGAAAGAAATATCACCATCGGGTGCCTGAAAAGTGACCCGTGATGTTTGGTTTTGCGCAATAGGTCGAGATGGCTGTTGCTGTGGATTGAGTGAGCAAGCGCCGCACATTGTCCCAATTATTGCGATCAAAAAAAAATTCATATCCGAAACATGACCTCGCATTTTCTTCAGGTTATCGGTAATTCTGTCGATGGTCAAATCGCTTTTAATCCGCGTTCAATGCTCGTTCCACAGAACTCGGAGCAAAACATGCACCCATCGCAATACAAGACTGCACCCGATCCTAATTTGAAAGGTTGGCCAAAAGGAGTTCGTTATATCATCGGTAACGAAGGCTGCGAACGATTTAGCTATTATGGCATGAACGCTATTTTGTATATGTACATTGTTTCGCTTTACGCCGGAATCGGCATAGTTGATGACAAATCTGCAGACATGGCAACCTCGACAGTTCATTTTTTTAAGACAGGTGTTTACGCTTTGCCTATGATTGGCGCAATTGTTGCTGATCGATTTTTAGGAAAATATCGAACAATTTTGTGGCTTTCTTTCGTTTATTGCGCTGGGCATTTCGTTTTATCTTTAACTGAGGGGTCTGTTAGTGGTTTATATGTTGGACTTTTTTTGATTGCTTTAGGTTCGGGAGGAATTAAGCCTTGTGTTTCTGCCCATGTCGGCGATCAATTTGGTAAATCAAATTGGCACTTGATGGATAAAGTTTACCAAGGATTTTATTTCATTATTAATTTTGGGTCATTTTTCTCAACCTTATTTATTCCTTTAGTCCAAAAATGGTTTGGCTGGCGCATTGCTTTTGCCATCCCCGGCATACTGATGTTTGTTGCGACTTTCGTGTTTTGGTTAGGGCGAAAAGAATTCGTGCATGTTCCTGCGAAACCTGGCGGTTATGTTGGATTTTTAGATGCCACCAGTTCTGTTTTACTTTTTATGACATTTGGATCTTTATTTTTTACAGCAAACCAATCTCTTTGGCTGATGACGGTTGTTTCATTTTCTTGCATGGCGGCGGGGCTCTGGGTGTTTCAAGTACGGCAAAGCATTGTCGCTGATGATGGCTTTTTAGCAGTCTCTATTTTTACTTTGAAAGAATGGTGCAAACAGCTTGCGTTTAATCGAGGTGAAGTTGCGCTTGCTGTGGGCAGTGGCGGAAGAGGTCTTATTAAAAGTGGTCAGCCGGGTGGTTCATGGCGTATGAATTTAAGGCAGCAGTTTAGCAATGATGCGATTGAGGGAACATTGGCTGTTTTGAAAATTATTAGTATTTTCTTCTTGGTTAGTATTTTCTGGTCGTTATTTGATCAAAGTACTTCTTCCTGGATTCGGCAGGCAGAAATGATGAACCGACAAGTCACTTTACCATTTTTTGGTCAATTTGAAATTTTGTCGTCTCAAATACAGGCGTTAAACCCCGTCCTTGTGATGATTCTGATTCCAATCATGCTGTATGGTTTGTACCCGTGGATGGAAAAAAGAGGAATGCGCTTAAGCGCTCTGATGCGTATGTCAATTGGGATGTTTATCGCAAGTCTTTCATTTGCGATGATTGCTTGGATCCAATATGAAATTGATGTTTTAGCGCTTCAAAATCAGCAACTGCATGTGGGATGGCAATTTTTCCCTTATGTCATTATTACCTTAGCGGAAGTTTTAGTTTCGATCACGGGCCTTGAATTTGCTTACACACAAGCACCTAAACGCATGAAATCGACAGTGATGGGTTTCTGGCTTTTAAGTGTAGCGCTCGGCAACATTTTAGTGGCTTTGACGGCACGGTTTGCAGATTTAAAGTTGGTTAATTTCTTTTGGGTTTTTGCTGGGCTCATGGGTCTGGCAGCATTGCTTTTTTACGTGCGTTCTTTGTTCTATGTTCAGCGCGATTATTACCAATAAGGTTAACTTTATGGATTTTCTGTGTAGATTTAGTGTGGGATTTTTTTAGTTTTGTGCTAGGCATCAGTTCTGTTTATTTGCGTGATTGATGTTGAGGAGTAGCCATTATGGCCATTTTACAAAGATTTTGGACAGTGCTTAAGTCAAACTTAAACCACTTGATTGGTAGAGCGGAAGACCCCGAAAGAATGTTGAATCAAATGTTGCTTGACATGCAAGAGCAGCTGATCTCTGCTAAAAAGCAAGTGGCCATGTCCATTGCTGACGAAAAAAGATTGCTGCAGCAGTACGAGCAAGAAAAGCAGCTTTCTATAGAGTGGGAAAAACGCGCCATGCTCGCCGTGAAAGCTGGCAATGACGACCTGGCTACACAGGCATTGGCTCGTCAGGCAGATCACGCGAAACAGGCGCAAGGTTTTGAGCAAAATTGGCACGTGCAAAAAAATGCTGTAGAGCAATTGAAAACAGCGTTGCAAAAACTAAGTGAAAAAATTAACGAGGCGAAACGCAAGAAAAATTTGCTGATTGCCAGGGCCAAACGGGCACAAGCACAACAACAAATTACCGAAACCATGAACGGACTTTCAGGTGCGGGCTCCTTTGAGACCATTGAGCGTATGGAAGAAAAAATTGATCGCATGGAAGCTGAAGCTCAAGCCACAACAGAGTTGGCTAATGAAATTGTTTCCGATGATCTCATGAACCAGTTTGAAAAATTAGAAGTTTCGGAAACAAGCGATGCGCTTGCTGCGTTGAAACAGAAGATGGGTGTTATCGCTCCAGCTAGCTCAATGGAACCAAGCGAAACTGTCAAGAAAAACACGCTGGCGGAAATTGAAAAACAAATAGAAGCAGAGATTGCCGCCAAACGATAGGCAAATGGGAGGCCAAAGATGAAAATTCTGGTTACCGTGAAGCGCGTTACTGATTATGAGGCAAGATTAAAAATAAAGCCAAGCGGTGAAGGCATCGAAACCGACGGCGTTAATATGATTGCCAATCCATTTGACGAGATCGCTGTTGAAGAAGCCTTGCGTTTAGTCGAAAAACATGGCGGCGAAGTTTGTGTGGTTTCTGTTGGGGCCACTGAAGCAGCGACTCAGATAAGAAGCGCCTTGGCTATGGGCGCTGATCGCGGCGTGTTGGTGTTGCATGATCAACCATTAGATTGCAGTGGTATTTCGCTTCTTCTAGAACAAGTCGCGTTGCAAGAAAAACCAGATATCATTTTAATGGGAAAACAAGCTGTTGATGATGACAGTCATCAAGTCGCTGAAATGTTGGCAGAGCGTCTTGGCTTTGGTCAGGCAACTCAGGCAAATAAAATTAGCATTGAAGGCAATCTTGCCACAGTGGCCCGTGAGGCAGATGGCGGTATTGAAACTTTGGGTGTGCAGCTTCCTTGCGTAATTACCACAGATTTGCGGCTAAATACGCCTCGTTATGCTTCTTTGCCAGGAATTATGAAAGCAAAGAAGAAACCAATCGACGAGAAAAAGGCTGCTGACTTTGGCCTTGATCTTACCCCCAAAGTGCGGATGACACATTTTGAATTTCCCCCTAAAAAACAGGCAGGTCAAATCGTTCCCGATGTGACCACGCTGCTCGCTAAATTGCGCACAGAAGCCAAAGTGCTTTAGGAATTTAATCCCCCTTAGAAAATACCCTAAAGGGCGCGAGGGGGTAGGGGGATTTAAAGTCCCTCAACAGGAGAGAAAAAAAGATGGCAATCCACTTAGTTGTCGCTGAACACGATGGTCTTCACCTCAAAAATGCGACGTTATCGGCTTTGACTGCAGCAAAAAAAAATCCTGGCGCTATGCACGGATTGGTTTTAGGAAAAAATGTAAAAGCAATCGCAGAGACCTTTGCAAGCTACGTTGGCAAGGTGCATTTGGCAGAACACGAGGCGCTGGAACATCGCTTAGCTCAAGGCTATGCCAAAGTGATTGCCGATGTGGCTAAGTCAATTGGCGCGACCCATATTTGGGCAGCAGCAACGGTGGCTGGAAAAGACATAATGCCTCGTGTCGCAATTCGCCTTCAAGCAGGAATGGCTTCTGAAATTCAAGAAGTGATCACAGAAAATTCATTTAAAAGACCCGTGTGGGCTGGTGATATTACGGGAACGGTTGAAATCAATTCGCCAATCAAAGTGATCACTGTACGTGCGACAGAATTTGATCCTGCTGAAAGTTTAGGTTTAGGAGAAGTGGCGGCGATTTCAGTCGAGCCGGGCACCACAACCATGCAGTATCTTTCGTTTGATGCCGTTAAGTCTGAACGGCCAGAATTAGGGGATGCCAGGGTTGTCGTTTCAGGTGGAAGAGGTCTTAAGGGACCTGAAGGATTTAAGCAGTTGATGGAGCCTTTGGCTGATGCATTGGATGCTGCCATTGGAGCAAGTCGCGCAGTTTGTGACGCGGGCTGGGTTCCCAATGATTGGCAGGTTGGGCAAACAGGTAAGGTGGTGGCGCCAGATCTTTATATTGCCGTTGGTATTTCAGGTGCGATTCAGCATGTGGCAGGCATGAAAGGCTCGAAAGTCGTCGTTGCGATCAACAAAGATCCAGAAGCACCTATTTTCCAAGTGTGCGATTATGGTCTGGTCGCGGATGCATTTACTGCGGTCCCAGAACTAATTAAGGGATTGAAAGAGGGAAAGAGTCGGTAGAGTCAAATTTATGAACCGGAGCAACTTGACTTTATGGTTTCGCTCTGGTTTGTAAGAAGCGAAGTTTAAGTATTCCGCAGTAGCTCAGTTGGTAGAGCAGGTGGCTGTTAACCACCGGGTCAGCGGTTCGAGTCCGTTCTGCGGAGCCAAATGAGAAAGATCAGACATTATATCTGATCTTTTTTTTGCTTAATTTTTTGCTGTTAGGTATTTTAATGTAGTTAGACGCGTGTACCGTGAGTTTCTTTAAAATCATATGTGGAACACTGATTGAAATTAGCAAACATAAGATGTGGATTAACTAAAGCGTTAGTATTGCTTGCCGTGCTCCCGCTATTTTCGTTTACCTGCGAAGAGTCTCCTACCCCAGAGGAAATTTCTAAAGCAAGAAAAATTGATATTTTTTACAAAACTTATAAAAATGACGACGCATTTTTGAGGTTGTCCTTGGCAACATTGGATCGGTTTGCCGTAGGGTTTCGAAAAGTGGTTATTGTAACTGATTCTGATCATGATCTGAAAGCGAGTGATTTCAACCTCAAGAACATCAAAATTGAGATTTTTAAAGAAGTTATTCCCTCGGGCTGGGGATCTTTGGAAAGATATAACCATCAGCAATACGTGAAGATGAATTTCAAAAAGTGGACTGATGCAAATGCAATTTTGAGTTTGGACTCGAATGTTATTTTATATAATACAATAACACCGGATATCTACTACTCGAATAAAAGCAAACCAATTTGGTTGTTTGAGAGTTATGAAGAAGTATTTAAGGGCATAGACCAGGGAATGGTAGATGCACTTGGTATGCGGAGATCTGCTGTTGGTTATTTTTTGCAAAGAAAACCTGAAGAAGTTCAATCTGAATTTATGCGGTTTCCGGGGTTCCTCATCACGCGAAAGCTAGCAGATAAGGTTGAAGGTCACATCAAGAAGACATTCAATAAATCCGTTTATGAATTCATGACAGAACCCTCAATTATTGATTCCCATAAGCATACGGAATTTAATTATCTAGGCGCATTCGCGTACTATCTAGATCCTGAGAAAGAATATGATTTTATTGACATTAAAAAATCTATCATTAGTTACTCTAAAACTAATTCTCAGATACCTGAGGCTATCCAAAGAAAATTCCCCATAGATGGCCGACCCTATCCACTGATTCAATACCATTCATATACTAAAGATCCGAGGGAGCTTACGGAAAGCTTCGAGCCTTTGTTCGCAGAATATCAATTATGGGATTACCTACATGTACCAAAAGATAAATATTTAGTGCTTTCTTTTGGTGCTAGAACGGGTATGGCTAATCGAATAAAATCCACTGTCTCGGCTCTTGTCTCGGCTGAGCTTACTGGCAGGAAGGTTTGTTTGGCCTGGCCAATTAATGACGATATGGTTGCGGGTTTTGATGACCTTTTTATTAATGATATACCGTTACTCTATAATTTTGCTCCTCTTACCAAGAAAAGACTAATTTTTAGATTTCCCTATGAGCAAACCAACCAATATGAACCTCGAATTGCTTCTAGTACATCAGATGTTGTTTTGATGGATTCATATAAAACATTTAGGGATAGGGATATTAAATTTAAGGATTTCTTTGCTTTGTATCTAAAACATCTGAAATCTCTGAAACCAGTTAAAGATATTTCTGAAGATGTTAATAGATTTGCAGCAAGAAATTTTAATGGGAAAGATGTTGTTGGGATTCACTTTCGATCTTGGTCAGCGGGTGTGGGTGATGAGAGTTGGAATCTGAAGTCAGAGAATATTTCTGAATTTTTCAAGGAAATGGATAAAGAATTAAAACAAAATCCAGAAGTTTTCTTTTTTGTTACCGCTGACGACAAAAAATTAAAAGATAAATTTGTCGAACAGTATGGGGATAAAATAATTTTATCTGGAATTCCGGTGATCGCTCGCAATACGGTTGAAAGTCAAAAATATGGTCTCTTTGAATGGTTATTGCTTGGTAAAACAAGATTTATTATAGGCACTACCTTGAGTACATTTTCAGATGAGGCTGCACTGTTAACAATTGAGCAGAGAAAAATTAACATTGGGACAAGCCAATTTTCTTCAGACCATAATCCGGTGATATGTTTTGATAAAACAGGTCAAGTTAAAGAGTGTATAAACTAAGATAGTAATGTATTATGCGGGCAATGGGGGTATAGTGATGAAATTGGGACTTGTTATGCTTTTAACCTTGGTCGCTTGCTACCCGACAAAGGAGCGAGAACCGCAGGTTATAATTATTCATAAAGACGCCTACCCTTCTGTCCAGAAAATAGCGATTATTGTGGAGCCGAGAGACCATCCTCTTTTGGTTCCGATTGTTCAGAGCGTGATGCGGGTACTGGGAGATGATTGGAAAATCCAGATATTTCACAGTGTGACAAATGAAAAATATATTCAAGATTCTGCTTTGAGAGCTGATATCGAAAGCGGAAAAGTATACCTAAGTAAAATGCTGGTTGAAAATAATATCAGTATTGGGATTTATAATTCAATGATGATAAGTTCCTATTTTTGGGAACAAGTTTTGGGCGAAGAGGTTATATTATTCGAGACGGATTCTGTGATGTGTCGTTCTTCCGGTATCAAGTTGTCGGAATTTAGTGAAAATTATGACTACGTAGGAGCTCCATGGGGCACCTTCAAAAATGCTTGTTATGTCTCTCGAGATGATAGATATAACAAGTGGCGAGTTGATATGTCAGAACCAACTCAGAAATATAGTTCCAAGCCCATTGAATTTTTTGAGGCTCAAGTTGGAAACTCAGGATTCTCGTATAGAAACAGGAAAAAAACTCTCGAAATTTTGACCAATTACGTTCCGGTAAATGATTATTATTATAATTTTTCAAGTGACCTCTTTTATGCTTGCGCATTCCAGCATTCGGCATCAGGCTCTAGGGTCCCTTCTGTTGAACAGGCTTCTCACTTTTCGGTGGAAACTATCATGCAGGATGCACCAATTGGAGTGCATAAGCCATGGCTTTATTTAAAGACCGATGAGATGGAAAAACTGGAGGTGGCTTGCCCAGAAATACTGATTTTGAAGCCATACTATTTAGAGAAAGGGCATCCTTGGGGGACAAAGTGAAAAATGTTTTTGTTTAAAAACATAAATTTATTTAATTCTTTTAGAGAATTTAATCGTCAAAAGAGAATTTTACTTTCCCTTCCTTTTTTTATTGTTGCGCTCATTTCCTCATCCTGTGAACCGCCTAAGCCCAAGTGCGTAATTCTATTACAGCGGAGTAACGAGGGCATGTTTGCCTCTCTCGGGGATGTTGTATCGCTAATGAATGATTACGAAAATAAAAATGTTGCATGCGCAATCGTTGATTTCGGAAATACAGGCCTTTATTATGATAAAAACAAGGGACCTAATTGGTGGCAATATTACTTTGAGCCACTAGAAATAGGCGACATCGATAAAGATAGAACTTTTGAGTTTAGGGATAACGGGCGTTACTATGAGGAAAACTTTTCTAGAGAACAATTCTATGCGCTTATAAAAAAATATGTTCATATTAAGCCCGAGTTGCAAAGCAAAATCGAACAATTTTTTCAAGAAAACCTTGCTGGGTCATATGTGATTGGAGTGCACTATAGAGGGACTGATAAAGTTAATGAGGCTTCGCGAATAAAATACGAGACTGTCAAGAAAGCAATTGACGAGCAGATACATGGTTTAAAAAATAAGTATGGAAGCAACTATAAAGTATTTGTCGCGACAGATGAAGGCGGATTTTTAGCATACATGGAAAACGTCTTTGGCGATAAAATTTATGCACAAACAATAGATCGATCGACAGACGGCAAGCCTATTCATTCTAATCCAAAAGGTACTCCTTATGAAAGCGGTGAGGGCGCATTGCTTGATTGTATTCTTCTATCCAAGGCGAGCATTCTTATTCGAACGAGTTCTAATTTGAGTAGATGGTCTACTTACTTTAATCCGGATATTCCTGTAATAGAACTCGGTGGTAGGTGGTAACAGGTTGATAACGAGTAAAACTCAGTGTCTTTTGTGTTACAGCAGTCCACGGGAAAGGAAAATTAAGACATGAAGCATAGAACAAATATAACGCTACTCTCTTTTACCTGGGATAGATTGATAAAGAGTGCTGCGGTTTTAATGTTATTGATCTGTTTGGGTGGTAGCGGTTGCAATGGTCCCCAAGCGCCAGTTGTTGCTGAAAAATTATTTGTCGTTAGTTTAAAATCAGCATCTGAGCGGAGAAATTATATGGAAAGGCAAATAGAAAAATTTGGTTTTCCTGATGATAAAGTTGTTTTTATTGATGCGGTGGACGGAAGAAAAGAATTTGCTCCGCAATGCAATCCTCCTGGTTCTGCGTGCTGGGGCCCACCTGATCCCAGTAAGGCATACACAAGATTGAATCTGTCCAAATATTCAGGAGTGCCAACAGAGGCATATGAAACGACATTCAATGGCTGGAAGTGGAAAGGGACTATCTTGAGTGAGCTTGTCAATTCAGGAGCTATGGCAAAAGATAGCACCATTGGGCCTACTGAGTACGCGCTAATAGAATCAAATAAGAAAGCTTGGAAAGAAATTGTCGATAATAATATTAGCTGGGCCGTCGTTGTCGAAGATGACGCTGAATTTAAAATAGGGACATGGCCAGAGCTATTCAATTTGGGGGATTTTAACGAAGACGCGGAATATGTTCAACTGTTTATAAATGGCAGCTCTTGTGGGTGGGCCTGGAATGGCTCTCCTGTGAGATTTGGCGGCGGAACTGTTGGATATGCAATATCTAAGAAGGGCGCTGAAAAGGCATTGCGTGCCTTTAGCCCTGCATATTACCCCGTGGATCATCAGCTATTTGAACACTTTGCTTACTACTTCTCTGGTTACTATAATAGTGCCTATGTGAACAGTTACCTAAAAGAATTTTCATTAATTAATGCCTACTGTAAGTCGCCAGAAATAATTTCAGAATCTAATTATGGGAAAAAAAGCACCATCGATAATTAAAGAGGCCAATTATGCGAAAATTTTTAAATAGTGTACTTTTAGCTCTTTTTTTATTTGTTCTACTTGGTTCTCACTGTAGCGGCAATGACTGTGGCCCAACATTTCCAAGTCTTGCAAAAGATGAAGTATGCGAGAATTGTGAGCTAAAAATTCCTAAAATTATTCATCAAATATGGCATTCTTGGAAACACGGAGGCGATGAAATATCTCCTTTCTATCAACAATTTGTAGATAGGCTTAAAAAAAATGAAACAGGCTGGAAGTATGAATTTTGGGATGCAAGCAGAAGCCGCGACTTTATCCAGAACCATTATCCTGACTTTCTCAAGACATATGATGGTTATGACAAACCTGTAAAGCGTCACGATGCTTTACGTTATTTTATTATGGATCATTATGGTGGTGTTTATCTCGACATGGGTTTTTTAAGTATAAAGGACATAGAACCTTTATTGAGAGGAAAAGATCTTGTGTTTTCCGAGCAAACATCAATTTGTCACTCAGTTGCAAATGGGTTTTTAGCATCCATACCGAAGCATCCCTTTTGGCAGTTTTTAACCAGCAAATTAGAGATACGAAAAAACGATTCTATCATCTATGCAACAGGACCTGTTTTTCTGACAGAAATGATTCATGAATATGTTAAGTCTAATGAAGGTGCAAGCATATTGCCCTCTAAGTATATGTTTCCATTTGGTTGGTATGAAAAACAAAACGAAACCGCCAAGAAATGCATAGAGAATTATGATGCGTGTAAAAAAATATACCCAGATGCGTACCTTGTTAACTTTTGGAGAGGTTCTTGGTTGGATCAATAAGTTTTTTGCCCCAGCAAAGCCCGAATTTTTACCGCTTGCCAACTTGGAAGCTTTAGGCGTTGTATTTTCATGTCTACTTGCATCTGAGGTGAAACTCCTCATAATCGGCGATTCAGCAGATTTCCGCTCCAAAGGAGCAACCCGTGCAACAGCCCAGGGTTAAGCGCAGCGGTACCCTGGGAGAAACATATCCCCTAACAAAATCGCCCTGAAGGGGCAAAGACTAATCCCATAAATATTTTTCATCGAATGAAAGACAGGTGTTTTTTAAAAATAGACGCATCTCATCTTGAAAACTATTTTGTTGATGGTGTTTTTCTTGTTCTCTAATGTATCGACGCACAAAATCAATTTTAGAAGAGCTTACCGAAAAAGCACCGCAGCCATTTTGCCAGGCAAAAGCAGCCATGTAATAAAACAAATTAGGACGAATACGATCATTTAAAAACGCGTATCTGAATTGGGTGCTAAAATTAGGTGGATGTTAATTTCTGCGAGAGATTGGGCCATGCTTTTAATGCCCTTTCAGGGCGATTTGGATGGTGTTGCTGTGTTTTCCCAGGGTACCGCGCTTTGCGCTTAACCCTGGGCTGTTGCACGGGTTGCTCCTTTGGAGCGGAAATCTTTACGAAGCGCTACCACGTCACAAAATCCTTCCGAATTCTTACCGCTTGCCAACTTGGAAGCTTTAGGCATGATGTTCCGCAGTGTCTTTTATAAGGGGTAAAGCATGCGAAATGTCTTAAGGGTCAGTCTCCTGGTTCTTTTTAGTGTCTGCGTAATTGGGGTAGGCGCTTGTAAGAGACAAAAAAAAAGTCAAATTCGCATTGATGGTTCAAGCACAGTATTTCCAATTACCGAAGCTGTTGCCGAAGAATTTCAGAAAAAAAATAGAAGTCGAGTTACCATCGGAATTTCTGGAACGGGTGGCGGCTTTAAAAAGTTTTGCTCTAAAGAAGCTGCAATTGTACAAGCATCGCGACCTATCACCAGTATGGAAATCGAAATTTGTCGCAAAAATCAAGTTGAGTACATTGAGTTACCCATTGCCTACGACGGTATTGCCGTTGTTGTTCATCCTACCAATAACTGGGTGAGCGATATTTCAATCGACGAATTAAAAAAGATTTGGGAACCAGCAGCACAAAATAAAATCACAAAATGGAATCAAATACGGCCTGAATGGCCCAATCAAAAAATTAATTTATTTGGACCCGGAGTTGATTCGGGAACGTATGATTATTTTACAGAAGCTGTCGTGGGCAAAGCGCATGCTAGCCGTGGAGATGTGACTTCAAGTGAAGACGACAATGTCTTAGTTCAAGGTGTTGCCATGGATAAGTATGCGCTAGGTTTTTTTGGACTTGCTTACTACTCCGAGAACAAGGAAAAACTCAAAGGGCTTTCTGTCGCGGGAGTTTTGCCGTCTTTTGACACTGTCTCCGACGGAAAGTATCGACCATTGTCACGTGCCATTTTTATTTATGTTAATAAAAAGGATGCAGGCGCGGCAGACGTAAAAGCGTTTGTTCAGTTTTATTTAAAAGAAGGAATACCCTTAATTCAAGAAGTAGGTTATGTGCCTTTGTCCGATAAAGCCTATGAATTAGTTAGAATACGATTCGATCAGCAAGTAATAGGGTCCATTTTCTCTGGTAGCGGGATAAATCAATCAGGGAAAGTAGAAAAGATTTTAAGTGGTGATCCTCATGGGTTCGGCGGTTAAGCTTAAACGGTTATTTGCAAGTATGAGAGAGGGAAATTTAAGAGCCATTTTTGAATTGCTCATGGAATTTCTGTTGCTATTGTGCGGCCTTGTCTGTGTTTTAACAACGCTCGCTGTGCTATTTGTTCTTGGTTATGAGACGTTTATTTTTTTTAAAAAAGTTTCTTTTTTCGATTTCTTGACAGATACGCAGTGGACGCCTCTTTTTGCTGATAAGCATTTTGGTATTTTGCCTCTACTTGGAGGCACCATTTTGACGTCTGCCATTGCGATGATGGTGGCGCTGCCTTTTGGATTATTAGCAGCGATCTATTTGAGTGAATTTGCTTCTCAGGGCGCTCGAAGAACTTTAAAGCCGCTTCTTGAATTGCTGGCCGGGATTCCTACTGTTGTATATGGATATTTTGCTCTGATTTTCATGACACCTTTTTTGCAAAAAATTATTCCAAATCTTGCAGGTTTTAACGGATTAAGCCCCGGTATTGTAATGGGCATTATGATTATCCCCATGGTTTCTTCTTTGAGTGAAGACGCGCTTTATGCGGTTCCGCAAAATTTGAAAGAGGCAAGCTATGCACTTGGTGCACGAAAGTTACTAACCATTTTTCACGTTGTAATTCCTTCTGCTTTTTCAGGGATTGCTGCAGCTATTACTTTGGCAACAGCCAGAGCGGTTGGGGAAACAATGATTGTGACGATTGCTGCAGGACAAAGGCCAACATTTACCCTTGATCCAAGGGTGCCAATTGAAACTATGACGGCCTATATCGTACAGGTCAGCATGGGAGATACGCCGAGAGGAACTTTAGAGTATCAGACTATTTTTGCAGTTGGTTCTTCTTTGTTTGCGCTTACCTTTGGAATTAATTGGTGGAGCCAGCGATTGGCGAGACGTCGACGTTTGGATAGTGCATGCAATTAAAAAAGTCAGATTACATTTTGGAAAAAATGTTTGAAGGCATATGTCTGACGGCAGTTTTATTGCCGTTGCTGATTTTGTTAATGTTGCTTTTTAATGTATTTAGCGATGGGCTTGGGCGGTTGAGCTTTGATTTTATTTTTGGGTTTCCCTCTCGAAATCCAGATTTGGCAGGAATTTATCCCGCCATGATTGGAAGTATTTTACTGATCAGTTTAAGTGCGATGATTGGTTTGCCCATTGGCGTAGGGGCAGCAGTTTATTTAGAGGAATATGGAAAAAACCATAAAATAGCGCATTTGATCGAGATAAATGTAGCGAATTTAGCGGGCGTACCCTCTATTATTTATGGGCTTTTGGGGTTGGAAATTTTTGTTCGTATTTTAGGATTTGGGCATAGCATTTTAGCGGGTGCGGCAACGATGGCTTTGCTGATATTGCCAATTGTCATTACTGCTTCCAGAGAAGCTTTACGAACCGTTCCATTGCACTTTCGGGAAAGTTGCTATGCGCTGGGTGCAACGAAATGGGAGGCGATACGTCAAGTTGTTTTACCCATGGCTCTTCCTGGTATTTTGACGGGTGCTATTTTGGCGGTATCGCGTGCCATTGGTGAGGCAGCCCCGTTGATTGTGATTGGTGCGGCCACCTATATGGCATTTGTTCCAGATGGACTGGACTCAGACTTTACTGCGCTGCCAATTCAAATTTTTAACTGGGTATCAAGACCGCAAAAAGGTTTTTTGGTAAACGCGGCAGCTGGAATTGTCGTGTTGCTTTTTATTTTGCTGGTGTTAAATGGTATGGCGATTTGGCTTCGTAACCGTTATCAAAAACGGCGTTTGGTGTAGGCGTGGTGGATTTGTCGCCCATTAAATTTCATGTTTCTCGGCTATCTGCATGGTACCGCGACAATTGCGTTCTAAATAAAATTTCGATTGATTTGCCTCATCGTCAGGTGACTGCCATTATCGGGCCATCTGGTTGCGGTAAGTCGACATTTATACGCTGTCTTAATCGGATGCATGAATTAACCGAAGGCGCGCGTCTTGCAGGTGAAGTCAAATTAGACGGTCTAAATATTTACGATTCTTCAATCGATCCTGTTTTGTTAAGGCGTAGAGTTGGCATGGTTTTTCAAAAACCAAATCCTTTTCCAACTATGACCATTTGGGAAAATGTATTAAGTGGTCTTAAACTGACTCACCGTCTTAAAAAAAATCAAAGTGCCCAAATCGTTGAATCAGCTCTTCGCAAGGCAGCCTTGTGGGACGAAGTAAAAGATAGATTGCATCGTCCAGGCGCAGGGTTGTCTGGTGGACAGCAACAGCGTCTTTGTATTGCTCGAACACTTGCGGTAGAGCCTGAGGTGATTTTGATGGATGAGCCTTGCTCTGCGCTTGATCCAATTGCAACCGCTCGCATTGAGGATTTGATTCATGAACTCAGAAAACAGTACACAATTGTGATTGTGACGCACAATATGCAACAGGCTGCTCGTGTTTCTAATTTTACTGCTTTTTTTCTAAGCGGAGATTTGGTAGAATTCGCAGGAACGGGGCAGTTGTTTACTTCACCATCAGATAGTCGGACAGAAGACTATATTACTGGGAAATTTGGCTGATCTCGTTGCTGGATGCAAAGGGAGATGGTGATGCTCAAACAACATACGAACAGAGAATACGAAAACGAACTGATGCTCCTGCGGGAGCGGATTGCCCAAATGGCTTTTCGTGTTCAAGAAATGATCGACAAGTCTATAATTGCATTGATGCATTCGGATTTAGAATTAGCAAGACACACAATTGAAATGGATCGTTTGGTTAACAGGGACGAGAAAGAGATCGATGAACTTTGTCTTGTTTTATTGGCAAAACGCCAACCGCTTGGAACAGATTTACGATTGATCGCGATTGTTTTAAAAATGGTGACAGACCTGGAACGTATCGGTGATCTTGCTGTGAATATTTGCGAAAGAACGATTAAGTTGCATAAAATATCAACAGTTGTTCCTCTTTTGTTGATTTCAAAAATGGCTAAAATCGTTCAGACTATGATTAGCGAGGTGATTGACTCATTTATTAATTTGGATGCCATTAAGGCAGAGGCCGTGATCGCTCAAGATGATGAGGTGGACGAGCTATATCATTTAGCATTGCGCGAAACTTTAAAAATGATGCTGGAAAAAGAAAATTTAATTGAGCCATTGATTCAGGTTCAATCCGTTGCGAAATGGTTAGAGCGTATCGGTGATCATTGTACAAATCTTGCCGAGAAAGTCATTTTTGTTGTCCGCGGCACGGATATTCGTCATATGGGAAAAACAGAAAACCTCTAAAAGGCGACCTTTAAGTTCAACGAGCGTGCCAACTAAAAAAGTTGCAGATACAATCAATGACAACAATTGTTTCTATAGGACAAATTGTGATTGTGTGTCTGTGTGAAGGCATTTCTGAAACCGAAATTAAGCGATTGATAAAAAACGGCGCCGAATCTCTTGAAGATATCGAGAAGGAATGTGGAGCAGGAGGCAAGTGTGGTGGATGCTTGTGGCAATTAGTTGAAATATTAGAAACAGAAAAACCACTAGATAAAAATGGCTCTCGTGATATGGCAAAAAAACCAACTTGCAAAACGTGGACTTGTATAATTGAGAAGGAAAGTAATTATGGAAAAATCTCCTACTGATAAAGCGGTTATATCGCTGCTGAATGATGTTTTGAGTGCGGAACTGACTGCGATTAATCAGTATTTTATTCATGCTGAATTGTGTAACCACTGGGGTTATACAAGGCTGTATAAATTGGTGCGTAAGCAGTCGATTGATGAAATGAAACATGCAGAGGAATTGATTGAGCGCGTTTTATATCTCGGCGGTATTCCCAATATGCAGCGACTTTTTAAGGTTAATATTGGAGAAACCGTTCCAGAGCAATTTAAGTTAGATATGGATCTTGAAAAAGAAGCGATTAGCCGATTAAACGAAGGTATTGCAGCTTGCAGGGTCGCTGCTGATCACGGCAGCATGATGTTATTACAAGAAATTTTAAAATCTGAAGAGGAACATTTAGACTGGTTAGATGCGCAAATAGAATTAATTAGAAATGTAGGAGAATCAAATTATCTGGCACAGCAAATCGTTTGCGATGCGTAAAAATTAAAAAAGAGGCATCGGATATCTTAGCGATGTGCGGATAATTGAATTTCAATAGATTTCTCTCGAGACGCAGAAAATAAATTTCATTTTTTTGCGACGTGATTTCTGGCGGCGGCATGGAGCTTTCGCTAATGAAACACCCTGGGGAATTCGATGAAAAGGTTTCTTTTATCGCTAGCGCTTACACTGGTTGCTCTGCCCGGCATGGCGGACACTGTTCGTTTGGGTAATCCTGCCTATGGTGGAACAGGTTGCCCAGGAGGCTCTGCTTCAGCGGCCTTGAGTCCAGACGCTCAATCACTTAGCCTTTTGTTTGATCAATATGTTGTAGAAGCAGGTGGAAATTCTGGCAGAGTCACTGATCGCAAAACCTGTAATGTTGCGATACCTGTTCATATTCCCCAAGGAATGAGTCTTTCAATTTTCAAAGTAGACTACCGTGGCTTTAATAGCCTACCTTATGGGGCATACTCACAATTCAATGTCGAGTATTTCTTCGCTGGTTCACGTGGACCAAGCTATAGCAAAACTTTTTATGGCTCACTAAACGACAACTATTTGTTAACCAATACGCTGGCAGCTTCCGCTATTGTTTGGTCCCCTTGTGGACAAGAAGTGATTTTGCGTTCTAACTCGAGCATGCTTGTTCGAACTAATAATCAAAGAAGTCAGGCTTTCGCAACGGTAGATAGTGCTGATTTTCGTGCAGGCTTAGTATACCATCTACAATGGCGTCGTTGCTAGTAAGCGGAATTAGAAAAATAAAAACCACCCTGTTTGGGGTGGTTTTTTAATTACGAGGACATATCTTTTTAGCAACGTTGCCATTTTAAATGATATTGAATCCCTGATTTAATATCCATGCTGTCGAGTGTAGACATGGCTTCTGCAAAATTAGGAGTTGTCTTGACAAACATGCTGGTATTGGCTCTCAAAATAACGTCTTGACCGCAGGGGGACCACGTTGTTGCTTGGCCAACCAAATCGCTGCTGAGTAAATAATTGTCAACCAAGGGACCGCTAAATGTTTTTGTGACACGCGGTCCACGTGAACCAGCGAAGAAATACTCGACATTGAATTGTGAGTATGCCCCATAAGGTAGATTATTAAACCCTCGATAATCAATTTTGAAGATAGAGACGGTTAATCCTTGGGGCACGTGGACAGGAATACCGATGTTACAGGATTTTCGATCTCCTTGCTTTCCTGAAGTACCTCCTGTTTCGACGACAAACTGATCAAAAAGAATTGTTAGAGATTTTGCATCAGGACTCAAGGTGGCTGAAGCAGAACCGGCTGGGCAACCATTACCGCCATAGGCAGGAATACCCAAACGAATATCATCAGCAAAGCTGGAAAAAGAGAAGAGGCCAACAATGGCAAGCAAGGAAACTTTCTTCATTTAAACTGTCCTGTTAAAGGATGGCCACGCATGATTGGCGGCCAAATGTTTGTAAAGAAAGTTATCCGCAGACTAGCGGTTTTGGTTTTTATAAAACAAAGAATTTTTGTAAGCGTTCATGCCCCTGGAGGCTTAAACCCTATCCATGGGAAAGTCGGTAAAGCGTTGCAGCTCTTTATCGACGATGTCCATCATTTTTTCACCGGCAATATTTGCTGGTTCGTTCATGATAATATATTCGATGAGACCAGCATCTAAAAGCGGACGATTGTCTTTACCGTTTAACAACGGAAATTGGGCACGCCATTGATTTTGAAAAAAGTTGTACAACTGCTGGGCGTAAGCAAGTTTTGGTTTGTCATCACTGCAGGGTTTTCCGTTTTCAAATCGATATTTCATGCGCAGCAAATCAGTTTCACTTGGGTCCACTTTTCGTTCTGGGTTTGGTGTGGGTTCGGGTTTTGCGTGTGATTTTAATTCTTGGAATGTTTGTTTCCAATTACTAAACGGTGTAATTGGATGGGGAGCTGGTTCTGACGTCGGTATGAACCTGATACATAGTTGACAAATAAACCGGAGACATAGCTGACAGTCTTTAAGATGGGTAGAGAGATTTCTTGGAGGAATCTTTATGCCCTGGAAAGAAACTAATTCTATGCAA
>JAHFEG010000041.1 GCA_023248595.1 Myxococcales bacterium
AAAACTTTGGTGATCGCAGCAGACAATGTCGTCTTGCCATGATCGACGTGACCGATCGTTCCCACGTTGACGTGAGGCTTATCTCTTGTGAATTTCTCCTTAGACATCTTCTAACTCCTTAATTAAGTTCAAACTATATAAAATGGACTTCTCAATTACCTGTCGCTTTAGCAACAATTTCTTGCGCAATACCGCTTGGAACAGGTTCATAATGACCAAATTCCATTGTGTAAGTCGCTCGACCTTGTGTCCGCGAACGCAGATCATTGGCATAACCAAACATTTCTGCCAAAGGCACATTTGCCTCAACAATTTTCATTCCGCTTCGATCACTCATACCAATAATGCGACCACGACGACTGTTTAAATCGCCAATCACATCGCCCATCCAATCTTCTGGCGTAATCACTTCAGCCTTCATGATTGGTTCCAAAATGATAGGAGCCGCCTTTTTGGTACCTTCTTTAAAACCCATCGATGCAGCAATTTTAAAAGCCATTTCGCTAGAATCGACATCATGATAACTGCCATCAAAGAGGGCAACTTTAATATCAACGACGGGATAGCCAGCCTGGATACCGTTATCAAGCGCTTCTTCAAGACCTTTTTTCACTGCAGGGACGAATTCTTTTGGAACAGTGCCGCCAACAACTTCATTGATAAACTCAAAGCCCTTACCCGTTTCGTTAGGCTCAATACGCAGCCAAACATGTCCGTACTGACCACGACCACCACTTTGCTTGATGTATTTACCTTCTTGCTCAACCGACTTGGTGACGGTTTCGCGATAAGCAACTTGAGGTTTACCCACATTTGCTTCAACACCAAACTCACGTTTTAGCCGATCAACAATAATTTCAAGATGCAATTCACCCATACCCGCAATGGTTGTTTGCGCTGTTTCTTCGTCAACACTCAGTCGCAAAGAAGGATCTTCACTGCTGAGTCTGCTAAGCCCGACGCCCATCTTTTCTTGATCGGCCTTGGTCTTGGGCTCAATCGCCAATTTAACAACAGCAGGCGGAATCTCTAGGGATTCTAAAATAATGGTATGATCAGGATCACACAATGTATCGCCAGTTGTGGCTTCCACACCAATAGCAGCAGCAATGCCGCCAGCTCCAACTTCTTCAATATCTTCGCGTTTATCGGCAAACATGCGAACCAGACGACCAATACGCATTTTCCTTCCGGAACGCATATTCACAATCGTGCTGCCTTTGGCCAAAACCCCAGAATAAACACGTATAAAGGTTAACTGCCCATACTTATCATTAATGATCTTAAATGCTAAAGCAGCAAATGGCTCTGTGTCCGACACTTTTCGAGTAGCAATTTCACCTTCTTCAGACTTCCCAACAACAGGAGGAATATCAAGAGGCGAAGGCAAGAAATCCAATACGCAGTCAAGCAAGAATTGCACACCTTTATTCTTAAAGGCAGATCCACAAAACGTAGGCACAATCTTTGCGGCAATAGTACCCGCTCTAAGAGCGCGAATAATATCTTCTTCGCCTAAGGAAGCACCTTCTAAAAATTTTTCTGCAAACACATCGTCACAATCAGCGCAATCTTCTAGCAATGCTTCACGATATTCGTTTGCCTGAGCCTGCAAATCAGCAGGAATATCGACGATATCATAATTGGCACCTAAGGAATCGTCATGCCAAACCAATGCCTTCATGCGGATCAAATCAACGATACCCTGAAAGCTAGCTTCACTACCAATTGGTAGTGTGATGACAGCTGGACGCGCTTTCAAACGATCTTTAATCATGTCAACGCAACGAAAAAAATTTGCGCCCGTGCGGTCAAGCTTATTCACAAAGCACATACGAGGCACGCCATAACGATCAGCTTGGCGCCAAACAGTCTCTGACTGAGGCTCGACACCGGCCACACCGTCGAATACTGTCACAGCACCATCTAAAACACGCATTGAGCGTTCAACTTCTATGGTAAAATCTACGTGACCAGGTGTATCAATAATATTGATACGAAACGGCACAGACTTTTCATCTTCTCTCCGTTTCCACTCGCACGTTACTGCAGCAGAAGTAATTGTAATACCGCGCTCTCGCTCCTGGGCCATATAATCGGTGGTAGCAGCACCATCATGCACTTCGCCAATTTTATGACTTTTACCAGTATAATAAAGAATGCGTTCTGTCGTCGTCGTTTTGCCTGCATCGATATGTGCAACAATGCCGATATTACGAATGCGTTCTAATGGAATGTCACGTGCCATGATTATACACCTTTAAATTATTACCAGCGATAATGAGCAAAAGCCTTATTAGCCTCTGCCATCCGGTGCGTATCATCACGTTTCTTGACTGCGCCGCCACGACCCTGCGCTGCATCTATAATTTCACCAGCCAAGCAGTCACGCATTGTGCGCTCACCGCGACTATGTGCAAAATCTCGAAGCCATCTAAAAGCCAAAGCAACACGACGTTCTGGACGAACCTCGACTGGCACCTGGTAGTTTGCACCACCCACTCGGCGAGAACGAACCTCAACCTGGGGCTTAACATTTTCCAGAGCTTTCTTGAATACTTTCACAGGATCTTCTTTGGTGCGCTCTTCCACAATCTCAAAAGCACCATAAATAATGCCTTCTGCTGTAGATTTTTTACCGCATTCCATAACAACATTTACGAATTTACTGACCAAGCGATCACCGAATTTGGGATCTGGATGAATCACACGCTTTGGTACTTCACGACGTCGTGGCATATACTATTTACCCTTGCCTTTTTTGGTTCCATATTTCGAGCGGCCTTGCTTTCGTCCATTAACGCCTACTGAGTCAAGCGCACCACGCACAATGTGATAGCGAACACCAGGCAAATCTTTCACTCTGCCGCCGCGAATTAGAACCACGGAATGTTCTTGCAAATTATGGCCTTCACCAGGAATGTAAGTGGTTACTTCCATTCCATTAGTTAAGCGAACACGTGCCACTTTACGCAAAGCCGAATTGGGCTTTTTGGGGGTCTGCGTGCTCACGCGTGTACATACACCGCGTTTTTGTGGACACTCCTGCAAATGGGGAGCATCACTTCTTTCCTGAACCTGTTTTCGACCTTTTCGGACGAGCTGGTTAATCGTTGGCATGCCCTATCATCCTTCATGCTGTGTAGAGAATGGCATTAGTAGCGAATTCGTTTTGATTGTAAAGGGCAATTGCGGCGAATTACTCATTAATTTACTGCAAATACCTTTTAAAAAAACACCGATTTACTTTTGAGAACCTGTTTATTGGTATCCATTAGGATCCCAGTGCTTTTTACGTTGGCGCACTATAGAATCGCTCGTTGCTCTTTGTCAATGCATGAATCGATTATCTATTCAAATAAACTCTCTTTTTATGCGTTGGCAGATTAATATTTTTTAACCAATGCACGTTGCACATTGCGGGTTAAACCCTCATGTCCTGCCCTTGCTAAAGCGGTTCCCCTAATATCTCCTAGCTCTTGCCCTACTTTAAGCTGCGTTTGCCCAGGGCGCGATTTAAAGCGATCTTCATTGGTTAGCTTTTCAAACTTATTCCAAGGACAAACTTCTTGGCAAATATCACAGCCCACTGCCCAGCCATGTCCTTGCAAAAAATCTTGATCTGCCTCTTCCTGTAAAGGACGTTCGACATTCCAAGTGGTTAAACAACGCCGCGCATCTACTTTCTGTGGAGAAATGATTGCCTGTGTCGGACAGGCATCAATGCAAGCGGTACAAGTGCCGCACATCTGCTTAGCAAAAGGCTTACCTGGCGCAAGCTTTAAGTCTGTGACAAAGCCTCCCAAAAAAGTCCACGTTCCAAAATTGCGATGGATAAACATGGAATTTTTACCAATAAACCCAAGACCCGCCTTTTCTGCCCATCCTCTCTCAAGCACAGGACCTGTATCGTTAAAAATATGAATTTTAACATCATCGCCAAAGTGGTTTTGGATTTCTAGGCGCATCTTTCTGAGACGTTTTCTAAACCAATGATGGTAATCCCCGCCCCATGCATAACGAGAAACCTTGGCTTCGTCTGCAGCCACTTGCCCGTGATCACCTGGATAATAATTTTTTACTACTGTGACCACTGATTGCGCTGTTGGCATTAAATGCAGCACATCCGCTCGCGAAGCTGCGCTTTTTTCCAGGTAATCAAGTGGCCCATAACGCTTTTGGGTAATCGCTTCCAAAAATTCTGTTTGGTAAGGTGTCCCTTCGCGCGCGCAGGCAACGCCAACATCATCAAAACCATGCGATAAGCTCAAGTCTTTGATGAAACGACTTTTCAGAAACGAATCAGGCATTATTTTTTGGAACCGCTTAAAAAAGATTCAACTTTCAGTAAAGCCGTTTCAGCAGCTTTTTGGGTTGCTTCCTTTTTGCTGCTGCCCTGGCCTTCTGCCAACATTTTATGTTCATACCAGATCTCAACAGTAAAGACCGGTTCATGAGACGGACCCGTCACGCCAACCACTTTATAGGTTGGAACCGCTGACAACACGGCTTGAAATCGCTCTTGCAACTCTGTTTTAGGATCTTTCGCTTGCGCTCTTAATTGAAGCGGCACTGGTCCCAGCGTATGCAAAATCAATTCTTTGGCTGCAGCAAAACCTTGATCCAAATAAGCAGCGGCAAAAATCGCTTCCATGACATCCGATAAGACAGATGGTAATTCGACAGATCCAGAAAGCCGCATAGCCTTAGCCGCACGCATAAAGCTTCCAAGCCCTAAATGACTAGCTGCCTTTGCCAGATTCGGCTGACAAATATAAGCTGCTCTCAGCTGTGTTAACATGCCCTCATGAGCATAAGGCATTTTTTCAAATACTTGCTCCGCTGTCACAAGACCAAGAACTGCATCCCCTAGAAATTCGAGACGTTCATTATGATCTTCAGCGCTGAGTGTTTCTTCTTCTTTAATAAAACTGCGATGGGTCAATGCCCGTAAGATAAGCTGCTTATTTTGAAAAACAAAACCGATACGGCTTTCAAATTGCGTGATCAGCAATGCTTGATCCGCAGTGATCACATCTTTTTTCACTTTTTTCTTTTTTTTTGCTGTCGCCATTATTTTTTTACTTTATCACGTGCTCTAAATACTAAGCGAACCGGCACGCCTTTAAATCCAAATGTTTCTCGAATTTGGTTGATTAAAAAGCGTCGATAAGAAAAATGAATCCCGTCTGGATCATTACAAGTAAACATGAAAATTGGCGGCGCCGCGGACACTTGTGTCCCATAAAAAATCTTGACTCTGCGGCCTTTTGACACCGGCAGCTGATGGGCATCTTGAGCGCTTTGTAAAACCTTGTTAACTTGTGCTGTGGAAATACGTTTTTTGTATTGCTCGGCAATTTCTTTTACAATTTCCAAAACATCAAAGACGCGGCTACCTGTTAATGCAGAGATATAAAGGATCGGTGCAAAAGATAAAAACGGCATTTGATCACGGATTTGCTGCGTGTAATCATCTATTTTAAGGCCTTTTCCCTTGGCCAAATCCCACTTGTTCACGACGATCACAATGCCTTTGGCTTTTTTATCAGCAAAAGCTGCAACTTTAAGATCCTGTTCCGTAATGCCTTCTAAAGCATCAACCAGCATGATGGCAACTGAACAACGATCTAAAGCACCCAGGCTTGAAGAAACCGCCATCTTTTCCAAATCACGGAAAATACTTCGTTTTTTTCGAATACCAGCCGTATCAATTAAACGATACTTTTGCCCACCGTATTCAAAGTCAGAATCGACGGCATCCAGAGTTGTGCCCGGCTCTTCAGACACTAAGTGGCGCTCTTCACCAATTAATTTGTTTAAAAAACTAGATTTCCCAGCGTTGGGCTTTCCTATGATGGCAACCGCAATGGTATCAGACTCTAAATCCAGCTCTGGCGCTGGCTCTAATTCTGTTTCTAAACCAAATTCTGACTCTATCTCTTCTACTTCTTCTGGAAGTAGTTCTTGATCAGGCAACTGCAAAAATATTTCAGTTAACAGCGTCTCAATTCCTTTGCCTTGCAGCACGGAAATAGGAACGCAAACATTAAAACCTAATGCGAAAAATTCATGGGAGCTGATCTCCAATTTCTCTGAGTCAGCTTTGTTAACAGCAACTAAAACGGGTTTTTTACTTTTTCTTAAAATCTTCGCAATTTCATAATCACCTGGCTGAGGTCCAAGCACAGCATCGACCATCAAGACAATAAGGTCTGACTCATCAATCGCCATTTGCGTCTGACGCAAAATGCCTTTCATCAATTGTGCCGATGAACCTGGCTCTAGACCGCCAGTATCGATTAGCTGCATATTTTTCTTCTGCCAATTCACAGTCACGTACATGCGATCGCGGGTCACACCTGGCTCTTCGTGAACAATGCTTGCACGCCTTTTGGCTAGGCGATTAAACAAGGCACTTTTACCGACATTAGGTCGTCCGACCAAAGAAATTGATGGTAGCGATGTTTTCGAAATAAGATGGTCCATAAGTTAAAAATTCGATTCTAAGTATTTAGGCAAGCAATGCCTGCGGCAATCCTATCCGTATGATAGGAAACTGCAAGCGAGGCCACAGCTTTCAGTTTTATGCCTTGTTAGACTCTACAGCTGCGTCATCGACCAACAAGGCCGCATTTAAAGCAGCATTTTCTACCAGTAAAGCAGCACGCTCTTTATCTAAATCTTCTCGCGACTTAATACGTGATGACGGTCTTTCTCGTGTCAGCTTTTCACCAGCCAACAATAAATTCAATTCCTTGCCATCAATCGTTTCGTATTCTAGCAAGGCTTTAGCAATTCTTTTTAAGGCATCAACATGCTTTTCCAAAAGAGCCCGTGCACGACTGTATTGCTCTGTCACAATACGACGAACTTCGATATCAATTTCTTGCGCAGTTTTTTCTGAATAGTCAGGAGCTTTTGAAAAATCACGGCCTAAAAAGATTTCGCCTTCCTTTTTGCCAAATACCATGGGACCCATTTGGGACATGCCCCACTCACACACCATTTTTTGGGCAATGTCAGTCGCGCGCTCAAAATCATTACCAGCGCCGCTGGTGAGTTCACCAAAAGTTAATTCTTCAGCAATGCGACCACCCATCAAAATCGCCAATTGATTTTCCGCATAAGTCTTGGTCATAGAGTAACGATCTTCCAAGGGAAGCTGCATGGTAACTCCCAGCGCCCGTCCTCTGGGAATAATGGTGACCTTGTGAACGGGATCCACTTCAGTTTCCATCAACATCGACACCAATGCATGACCAGCTTCATGATAAGCAGTGTTCTCGATTTCTTTTTTAGACATCACCATCGATCGGCGCTCAGCACCCATCATAATTTTTTCACGCGCCATTTCAAAGTCGATCATTTCTACTTTTGGCTTTTCTTCTCGGGCTGCGACTAACGCCGCCTCATTCACTAAGTTCTCAATATCTGCACCACTCATGCCTGGAGTTGATCTGGCCAACACCTGAATATCAACATCATCAGCCAAAGGCACTTTCTTGGTATGCACTTTGTATATCGCTTCACGTCCCAATAAATCAGGTCTGGGTACAACAACGCGGCGATCAAAACGACCAGGACGCAAAATCGCTGGATCCAAGACATCTGGGCGATTAGTTGCGGCAATAATGATCACGCCATCGTTTGATTCAAAACCATCCATTTCAACAAGCAACTGGTTAAGCGTCTGTTCTCTTTCATCGTGACCACCACCCATGCCGGCCCCGCGCTGCCTTCCAACTGCATCGATTTCATCGATAAAAATAATACAAGGCGCATTTTTTTTGCCTTGTTCAAATAAATCACGCACACGACTAGCGCCAACACCAACAAACATCTCAACGAAATCAGAACCCGCAATGGTAAAGAAAGGCACGCCTGCTTCACCAGCAATCGCTCTAGCCAACAGCGTTTTTCCAGTGCCTGGAGGTCCCATTAAAAGAACACCCTTGGGGATACGACCACCCAATCGCGTAAAGCGCTTAGGATCTTTCAAAAACTGAACAATCTCTTCTAGTTCTTGTTTACACTCATCAACACCAGCGACATTTGCAAAAGTAATTTTAGTTTGACTCTCATTCAACATGCGTGCTCGGCTTTTACCAAAGGACATTGCACGCCCGCCACCTGCTTGCATTTGCCGCATAAAAAAGAACAGAAGCCCCACGATGAGCAGCATAGGCAACCATTGCGCCAAAATAAACCAAAAGCCTCCCACTTCTTCTTTTTCGAAACGGTATTGCGTCTGATGATCAAGGTTCGCCTTACGCAAAATATTTAAAACGGCTTCGCCTCTATCACCGGTGGCTTTAAATTTCGTGCCGTTTTTAAACTCACCCGTAAAGTCCTGACCAATAATTGTCACATCTTTCACGAGACCAGCTTCGATCGATGAAATAACCTCAGAAAATGGCTTATCGATGCTTGGCACTGTGTTTTTACCAAAAAAACTCCAGACCGTGACGATAAATAGACCGAACACTAGCCAAATCAATAAGGTCTTTTGATATTGCTTCACAACTACGACGCTCCCAAAAAAAAATATCCAAAGCTCAAAAGCTTTTAGGTTTTTCGTAACCGATTTACCATTTTGATATCACTCTATCAAAAAACAACGTTATGCACTTAAAAAAGAATCCTTACTCACTCTTTTTTCCAAGCTCGATTCCTGCTGACGTAACGGTTGCTAGCACCCCAGGCAAATCAAAACGGGCCAATTTCTTGTGACCTAGAGTAAACGAGGAAGATGTCTGGTCAAGCCCTTGATTGTGATCTGTCATGATTTTTTTTGCATGATTTAACAAATTAGACAAAGCGCGATTGGCATTACGCAAATCTTTATCAGGCACCAGCATCTTCAATGCTTGCGTCAGTGCCCTTAAAAATATTGCATCCGGTGTATTGGGTTGAAACCGCACAAAAATCATATTTGGATTTTCAATTTTGATTAACTGATCTGCCACCACATAAAGCGCTTGCAAATCCAACCCCCTGCGTTTGGCAATATACGCAAGACGCTCATGAGGACTAGGGTGGAATTTTAACAGGTCTTCATTGAGCCATGAGCGAATCTGACTTCGTTTGGCGGTGCTGTTCTCGTTGGTTGGATCAGTAAAATAATCTGTCGCATCGATAACAGTCAAAAGTTGCAGCAAAGCCTTTCGCGAAAAATTTAAGAAAGGTCTGAGAACTTCTCCTTGATCTGTCTTTAATTCCGAGTTCATAGCGGAGCCCTCATGCCCTCCGCCCAAGCCAAAAAGGTCCATCAGGAACCCTTCAGCATCATCTCCTTGATGATGCGCCGTGCAAAGTGACCTGATTTTCTGCGCTTGGGCAAACTGCCACAAAGCCTGGTAGCGATGTTTTCGTAACGTTGCCTCATCTGATCGAATAGAAGTCTCAAGAGTGATTAATTGAGTTTCAAAACCAAGAACCTTGGCCCTAGCCAATACAGCTTTTGCTTCTTTTTTGCTTTCTGCTCTGGTTTGATGATCCACCGACAAAACCAGCACGCGGCCTTGATGGCGAAGAGGCCAATGCGACATCGCTTCCAACAAAGCCCGCGAATCTGCCCCACCACTCACGCACAAAGCAACACCCTGCCCCATTCTAGGCAAAATAACCCGGTAAAAGGAATTCCATAGGGTTTGAAAAAGGCGCCGCCTCTGTGTTTCCAGCTGAACTTTTTCTAAAACCACGCTTTCACCATTGCAATGCACTTATTTTCCGCACAAAAAACCATATTTTTTATATATGTACAAGCATTTTTTTATGTAAAAAAGCATATTCTTTGCAAAGATATTTATCTTATCTTAAATTCTAATTTAAGATGACTTTAAAAAACCAAACAAAACAAAACCTGCATCGCCTAATTTTGGTCACCAACCGAGAGCCCTTCCATTGCGTTGAACGCGAGGGAAAGTTCTGCATTGAAAGAAGCACCGGAGGACTCGTAACTGCTCTTGAACCAGCTATGGAGCAAGCCAAAGAAGCCATATGGATTAGTGCCAACAGCGAAAATGGCATCACCAGTGAGTCAATTCAGCAACAAATCCCCTACCAGTGGGTCGCTGTTGACTATGATAAGTCTCTGCATGATGGCTACTATTCAGGATTCTCCAACCGTGTGTTATGGCCGCTTTTCCACAGCATGATTGGCAATCGCATGAAATTTGAGTTGAAGGAATGGAATCACTACCAAGAAGTCAACCGGGAATTTGCCAACACCATCATAAAAATCTCCAAACCAGATGATTTTATATGGATTCATGATTACCAACTCATTTTAGTGCCAGACTTCCTGCGAAAACGAAAAATTCATCAAGGGTCCCGTATTGGATTTTTTCTACACATTCCTTTTCCATCTTACGATCTATTTCGCACGCTGCCCTGGGGTGCAGAAATATTGAAAGGCATGCTGGGCGCTAATTTAATTGGCTTTCATATCAATGATTATTGCCAACATTTTTTTGATTGCGTTGAAGCCATCCTTAAAATCAGATGCGATCGCAGCCGAGGTCTGATTTATTACGAAAATCGTGTCATTCGCGTCAAGGCTATCCCTATAGGCATTGATGTTGCTCAGGTTCATGATTTGGTAAACGATAAAACAATTTTAGCAAATTCCCAAAAATTACGAGAAGAAATCGGCGCAAAATATCTCATCATGGGAGTGGATCGACTTGACTACACAAAAGGCATTTTAAAACGGCTTAGTGCTTTAGAGAAATTTTTCGAGCGTTATCCTAAACATCGCCGACAGGTGTCCATGATTCAACTGGCTATTCCAACTAGAACAGAAATTGAGCAATATCAAGAATTGCGTGAAGAGATAGAAAGACTCGTTGGTCATATCAATGGACTGTATGCTCAACCAGGATGGACACCAATTACATATATGTGTCGTTCCTTGCCGCCTCATGAATTGTTCGCGCTTTATCATGCTGCCGATATTGGATTGGTTACGCCTTTGCGAGACGGTATGAATCTCGTTGCTAAAGAATATGTTGCTTCTCACTACAACAATGCCGGTGTACTTATTTTGAGTGAACTAGCAGGAGCAGCTGAAGAATTAACAGAAGCCATTTTGGTAAATCCCTACGATGACAACGCCATCGCTGACGCCATTAATACGGCAGTGCGCATGCCGCTAGCAGAGCAGAAAAGCCGTATGAAACAGCTCAACGAAACCATCATGCGTTATGATGTCCATGGTTGGGTTAACAAATTTATTAGTGAAATTGATACCAATGATTAATATCCCCAAAACACCGTGTTTACTCATGCTCGATTTCGATGGCACGCTTGTACCTATCGCTCAAACGCCTGATCAAGTTCAAGTCCCTGAAGATTTGCCTGAGCTTATTCTTTCGCTGCAAAAATCAGGGCATCAAGCTGTCATCGTTAGTGGTCGCCAGGCGGCAGATATCCGGAAACGACTTAAGACCATTCCTGTTGAAATCATCGGTCTGCATGGGCTGGAGGGTTTTTCTGAACAAACCCTACCCCGTCACCCACTTCTTGATCAAGCTCTCAAAAAATTAAGAGCGCTACAAAAAAAATTCCCAAAGCTTTTGATCGAGGACAAGCAACAAATTATTGCTGTCCATACGCGTGCTCTTCCTGAAGGTTCACAAAAATCTGCCATGCTGGCCTCTCTCATGATTTTTGATGCGCTGGTGGAAGATTCACTGCTTTTTGAACAGAATTTGCACCTGTTAAAGGGTCACTGTGTTGTAGAACTTAGGCCTGATAAGGCCAGCAAAGCATTTGCTGTTCAGAAACTACTTAAAAGGCATCCGTATCTATATCCAATTTACATAGGTGATGACACTACGGATGAAGAAGCCTTCCCGGTGGTGAACTCAAAAGGCACCAGTATTCGCGTTGGTACACCCGACATTAAAACCGCGGCAACAAACCGCCTTGCAGACGTATGCGCGGTTCATGGGTTTTTAAAACAGTTAATTTATTTCAGCCCATAAGCTCTCATGTTAAATTTCAAAATCACTCAGTTTAACCTGAGTTCGACGTAATTATCAGATGGTGGCTGAGTTTTCGCCAAAAAAAAACACCCAAGATGTTGTTGCTGCTACTTGCGTTAAATAGCCGATCCAAACAAGACTCAGTCACATTCAACTTTCCTTCAGCAAACCATTGGGCTTTGGGCGCATTCCATATAAGCCCAGATAATGCCATATTTTGTAGAGATCATGCAAAAAAATATTCTGATGTGCCATCGGCGATTCTGCAAGCGTGCCGGCGATAAACCCCAAAGCATTTACCATAAAAGAAAACAAAAATGGAACTCTTCAAAATGAAAAATTCCCCATTCGGTTATCGCAATATCCAAATATTAGATTAAGATTTTGCTTATTGTTCCATCAGAGTGTTTTAGAGTAAAAGTTAGTGCAGTTTGACCTAGAGCAGTGCCCTCAACATGTGTGCCGTCGATTTTCGTAATATATATTCCATTCATGTTTATGCCATTGCCCGCGCATATACTACCTCCGATGCAAATCTGACTAATATTTTTGGTACATGTGACTTGGAATTTAGTGATGTCGCCAGTTGCCGTACAAGCCGAACTAGCCTCAGGACTCGGTGGCGGTGGCAATGGTTTAGTCCCGCAGACACCTTTTTTCCCAGTCGTGTCTGTAGCATCTGTCTGCCAAACGCAGCCTCCTTGCAAAACGGTTTGTGCTTCACACTCTTGTTTGCTGGTATTGCTCAGCTCCACACATTCTACATAGCCACAATTGCTGCCACTTAGGAACAAAAAGGCATTAGTTATTGCAATAAGCGAAATCAAAGTAACTCGTTTCATACATTATCTCTCTTTAAAGTTAATGAACATTTCGAATGCCCATATCAAATTAATCATAACTGGCAATGGCTACACTAAAAAAATAGACCTCTTTTGAAACCAAAGCGATTCATGCTCAAAGCCGTAACAGTTACGGGACCAGGCGCATGGCTAAGGCCTTGCAAAAAATCACGCGATGCCAGTTTTAAAAGTCTCATATGTGCTAATTTCGCACACCGGATTTACGCTACCCCCATCTCATGTGTGTTAAACTGAAAAAAGCATGAAAACAGCGGCGCCACAAATGCAAACCGCGCTAACGCGGGCCTGGGCCTGGCTCAAAAAGCCGACGGTGTGGGTAAATCTGATTTACGCAGCCATGAAAGCTGGCTTGTATGAAGCTGGGCACTACTACGATACCAATAAAGGCATTATCAAGGGCTCGCCGCTTTCCAAAGAATTTACCTTTTTAGGCTATCGTTTTCAAGGCGCTACCGCCATGGTGGAAGTAGCGCCCCAGACGATATCTAAAAGCCTGGCCCGTGTGACTTCGCTTTTGGAGCAACAGGTTCTCACCAAAGAGCGCCTGGAGAAACACGTGCAAGGATTTGTTAACTTGGCCAAAGGCGGCCTTCATGGTTTGATTGATCCGGTCAAAGCGTACGATGCGCTGATGACCGAATTGGAAAAAGCAGAAGTCTGGCTTCGCCTGGAAAATCAGAAAGACATAAAGCATAAAAAATGGGGGAAATTATGGGTACGAGAATATTGGCCTTAACAGTCTTGTTCGTCGGTATATTTGTTCTTGTCGAATGCGGGGGGGCTCAACGCTGGAAGAAAAAGTATTAACGGCGGTAGTGGTTCATGGGCCTTATGAAGACAATTACACTAAGCTACATCGCTGCGAGGGGGAAGGGTCCAAATGCGTGGATAAGCGGGTGGGTAACTGGAACTTTATTGGTGGCATATGCAAAACTACAGGGTGTTATGCCGTGACCGACGGGTCGGGGGCATGCAAGTACGATAAGATAAAAAAAGCGCATCGGTACGTGGAGGGGGCGGTGGCCACAAAGCCTCAGTGGTGTAACTAACTTGAATGACGGAGAATTGACCTCATGATGATTATGCTCTCCATTGACGAGAGAAATGGCGTTGCCAGGTGCGTTCTCGTGATCGTTCTGACAATCTACCACGCTATTTGGTGAATCCATGTTGTACGTATTCGAATTAACATTGCATATTGCATCGACAACCCATTTGGTAACAGACCTATACTGTTTGCCGGATAATCGCGTGTCGCGGGAGCTTGATCAAAATTGTCCGCGCGACGCATGCTCAACAGCTTCAAAATATGAATGATGGGGATGCTCGATTTTATTTACGATATGTATTGGTCGCCTACCATATCCTAGACGTCGACTATGGGGGTCCGGTTGTCGTGTCGATACTGGTTATTGAGTGCGTCTCAAGTGCGACAAAGTGTGGCGCTGAAGATGCGCAGGCTTTTGAGTTGTGGGGCCTTTCAAATGAATAGTGGCTGAGCGAATTTCCGAGATGCCTCATGGTGTGCCGACACCAGATGTGTTTTTAAGTGTTCCAAGCCTTTTGTGTCTATGGCAGACGTCAACCGTATTTTTTCTTTGTCTAATTCGCCTTGAATCGATGTTTTTTGACCTTTGGTTGCAAAAGACTGCTCTGCCTCTTTTCGAAGATTTTCAGCATTTTTCTTGAAAATTTCCTGTTTCTTTTGCGCATCTTGTTTGGCCTTTTCCGTTATCATCTGAGCTAAAACGACGTCCGCGGCTGCGTCGGCATTGCTATCGTCCTTAGCTTTCGCAAATTTTTGATTGATGTCATCTTCAAGCGGTTTGAATTCTTTATCCACGTCCTCTAAAATTTTATCCGCTTCTTCAGACGTCATCTCATCAGAGAATTCAATCTGCTCACGGAAAAGCTCTCGCCAGGTTTTCTCACCTTTGGTTAGCGGTTTGTTTTGATCTGGTAACCAACCCATGTCGCGCAGGATTTCGTGCACGCTATTGATTGGAAGAGCAATATGCAGTGGTTTAATATCCCAGCCCTGCAACTCTTCATTGGCCTCGGTCGCGTTACGATTCATCTTGGAAAATGCTTCTTGGCTCGCTTCATCGTCGCAGCCAAGCGTCACGTTGCCTAGGCCTAACGTCGCCTTGGTTTTGCTATGTTGGTTGGCAAATCCAAACTCGGCGTTAGCTTTGGCACTACGGATTTCTTCTGCTTGCACATTGATGCAGAAGAGCAAACAATGGAGGGCTAAGACACGAATCAACTTTGTGAATCCTCAGGCTTTGGTCTTTCTTCATCGATCGTAAACCAGGGTTGGAGGCCGGGATCCATAGGTTCTCTAAGACTCAGCCATATCTTTTTGATTTTGGCTACAGCCTCATCAGGAGGCAAATTCCATTCATCAAGCTCGAATTTGGCAGACCTTGGATCATATTTTTCATGTTCAATCGAGAAAACCTTACAGTTTTTATTTTTTAGAAGATGAAAAATAAATTCTAGCGTTTTATCCATTAAGAGTTGGCGTTGAGCCGCAGTCATTAAATTGGTTGTTTCTGGAAGACCCAATTCACCGTATACAAGACCTCTTATAAAAGATAAAGTTTCCATCCCTTCTCGCAATTCACCTAGAATTACGTCTTCAATATTATTAATAATGGTATCGATATTAATATTTTCACACATGTTTAATCCTTAAATTTTAATTTAAAATCTGTACCTCTGTTTAGAAAATTTATGTTGATAGTTGGCGGCCCACTCATAGAAAATTGTCGATATGTAACGTATCCAACATCTCCTGGTAAGTCCCAACGAAAACCAACTCTCTCGCCTGTCTTTTTATTAACTATTTCTTCCATCGGATATGCCCCGTTTTTGGTTAATTCTTTTATAAACCTACCGGCAGCTTCCTCTCCGCCATTTAGTTCTCTAATTCTACCTCCCGAACCAGATTCTCCAACCCAACTTCCATCTGGCTTAAGAATCTTCATGATACGATCTACTTCTTCCTGCTGAAAGGCTTCTGGGGAATTCGCAAAAGTAAATCCATCCAATCCAAAGAAATCTTTAAACGCTTGTGAAGCAGCCTTGTGCGCCACCTTACTAAATGTTGTTCCTAGGAAATTCTTTGCACCGCCCGTAAAAC
>JAHFEG010000057.1 GCA_023248595.1 Myxococcales bacterium
CCGATAGCAATTTTGCAGGAAAAAAAGTGGAGTATTGTTAAATTGCCAAGCCCCATCAAACCAATTCGACTGTCAACCATGTTTCCGGTTTAAGTGTCAATGATGTTTCCGGTTGTACATCGTGTCTTTGCATAGATTGCGACAGCGATATAATGGCGTAGGTCGTCCTGCATAATTGTGCAGCAACTCGCTCAACTCTTTTTGGAAAATTACATCTTGGCTTGCCCCTAAAAAGGCGCTTTCCAATTGCTCGAGAGCTGGCAGCAAGATTTCGGGAACAAAGACACCACCGTAGTCACCAAATCGTCCATTTTGTTTCATCTTTTTTTTCCACGCGCAGCTTCAAACAATTCCTTCAGCTTTTCTAAACTTTTTTTCCCAGGCTGACTTTCAACTTTCGAGTTAACATCTAACCCCCAAGTTTGCCATTTTGCTGCTTGTTCGATATTTTCCAATGAAAGTCCCCCGCTTAAAATAATTTTTTCGCGTTCTGGATAATTTTTAAGCAACGACCAATCAAAAGCCGTCCCCGTTCCGCCACGCGCATTGGGCTGATAAGCATCCAATAATAGGCGATGGGAACCAAGCTCTTTTATGAATGGGATTGTTGATTGGACTCGAACAGCTTTCCAAATTTCAATTTCTTTAGGCAAAAATACTTTTAGATTTTTAATATAGCTCGCATCTTCTTCACCGTGGAGCTGGACCGCAAAAAGCTTTAATTTTTTTGCCAACAAACACACATGCTCAATGGTTTCATTAACGAATACTCCTACCCACTGCAAGGCAACTTGTGTTGATATTTCGAACGCCATCTCTTCATCAATATATCGGGGAGATTCTTTAGCAAATATCATACCACCAAAACTCGCCCCCATATCATATGCCATTTGGGCATCTGTCACTGAAGTCAGCCCACAGACTTTTACGCGGCCAAAAATCAATTCGCGCACCGCCAAATCCAAACGCGGCTTTTGCATCAGTGAAGTTCCCACTAAAAAGGCATCTACACTTTCTTTAAATTCTAAAACCTCTCCATGGGTAAAGATGCCAGATTCAAGAACAATTATTTTTTCTTTAGGAATCTGCGGAATGAGTCTTCGAGAAACATTTAAGTCTACTTTCAATGTTTCAAAATCGCGATTATTAATACCAATAATTTTTACGCCCAAACGCAAAGCACGTTGCAGTTCTGCTTCATTGTGCACTTCTGCTAAAACACCCATATTAAATTTTTTTGCCGCTTCTAAACACTGCAAAAAAACGGAATCTTCAAGTACCGAGAGCATCAACAAAATAGCATCAGCACCATAGCGACGGGCTTCATAAACTTGATAAGGTGAAACTACAAAATCTTTACACAAAACCGGACAATTTGCGACCTTGCTTACTTTTGTTAAAAAATCTAAATGCCCCTCAAAAAAAGGTTCATCGGTGATTACAGAAATACAACTGGCAAACGGCGCATAAATTTTTGCCACTTCGACCACGTCAAAATTGGGTCTGATTAAACCCTGCGAAGGCGAAGCTTTTTTACATTCTAAAATAAACCCGGTTGTCTCAAAACAGAGAGCCGCTTCAAAATTTCTTTGTGAAGGCTGCAACAGATGTACAAACGAAGCCAGCGAACTCTCTTGTTCTCTTCGTGCCACATCATTTCTTTTTTGCTTGATAATTTCATGTATCACGGTGGGTAAACTCCACAAATTTTTCGAATCGAGTAAAAGCACGCTGCGATTTTAATACTTCGAGTGCTGCCTGCACTGCTTCTTGCAAAGTACCTTTGTTTTGGTAAATCCAAAAAAGTGCACCAGCGTTTAAAGCCACAGCCGCCAAGTGGGCCTCGGGTGCTTTCCCCAATAGAATTTGCTTAAATAAAATGGCATTTTCATCGGGGCTTCCACCTAAAATTGCTTCGATAGGATATCGCTTTAGGCCAGCGTCTTCAGGTGTAATGGTGATGTTACGTATTTTTCCTGATTGCAAAAGCGTTGCTGCTGTTGGTCCGTGCAATGCTATCTCATCGAGGCCAGAGCCATGCACAACCAGAGCTGCTTTGGCACCAAGCCCTTGCAAGGCCTCCAACATGGGCAAACATAACTCTGGACGAAAAACACCGGTTAATTGGTAGGGTGGTCTGGCTGGATTTACTAACGGCCCTAGTAGATTGAAAATGGTACGCGTTTTTAATTCTCGCCTCACCGGCATCACATGACGCAAACCTTCGTGATACTTAGGCGCAAATAAAAAACAAATGCCAATTTCATCGAGGCATTGACGGGCTTTTTCAGGACTCATCTCTAGACTAGCACCACATTTTTCTAAAACATCTGCAGAACCACAGCGAGAAGAGACAGAAACATTTCCATGTTTGGCAACAGGCAGCCCCAATTCCGCGACCACAAAAGCTGATGCTGTCGATATGTTAATGGTGCCAACCCCATCGCCTCCGGTTCCAACCAAATCGGCAAAATCATACTCTGGTTTGACAAATGTCTTCGAAAATTGCAGCAAAACTTGAGCGGCACCTGTGATTTCAGTTGCACTTTCACCTTTGCTTTTAAGTGCAATTAAAAAAGCGCTTAAAAGAACTGGACTCATTTCACCACGAATGATTTGCTCAAAAGCTTTTTTGCTTTGCTCTCTTGTCAAATCGATTCGAGCACACAGCTGCTCAAGTATTTCTTTCATCACCTTCACCTGTATTTGCTTTGGCCCAAGTCAAAATATTTTCGATTAATTGCCCGCCCAAAGTTGTCAAAATAGACTCTGGATGAAACTGCAATCCTAAAATTGGATAAGTGGCATGGGAAACCGCCATAACCAAATCCTCATAAGACGCTCGGATCTTGAGCACGTCAGGTAACTTAGTTGCTACTAAAGAATGATAACGCGCTACAGATAATTGAGGTGGCAAACTGGCAAAAATATCTTGGCCATCATGGGAAATCACCGAAATTTTCCCGTGCATAATCGACTGCGCAGAGCCAACCGAACCACCAAAGGCCTCGACAATGGCTTGATGTCCTAAGCACACTCCGAGCAAAGGAATTTTTCCCTGACTTTTTTGGATAAGCTCGATGCAACATCCTGCCTCTTTGGGCGTACCCGGGCCAGGCGATAAAACAATCAGCCTCGGTGCGGGCATTTTATAAGCAAGCGCAAGCGCTTCCTCAGCTGAAATGTCATTGCGCCATACTTCAACATGGCAACCACGTGACTGAAATTCCTCACATAAGTTAAAAGTAAAAGAATCAAAATTATCGATGAGCAAGATGTTCATGCTTGCCCCCGATTCACAGGATTGTCGTGCGCTGATTTAGTCCCCCTTTTTCTAAGGGGGAAAAATCCCGAAAAATGTTTAGGATAGCAAGACCAAGCCTAGAATGACAAATCACAATAGCCTTCATACTTTTACCCCCACATGCGCTAACATAATTGCTTTTAACACCGCTTTGGCTTTGTTGTGAGATTCTAATACCTCGGAGTCTGGATTCGAATCATGAACGATTCCTGCTCCAGAACGCACATGTGCCACACCCTTCTGCACGAGCGCTGATCGAATCACAATCGCCGTATCCATATTGCCGCGTTTATCTAAATAACCAACTGCACCGCCGTAAAATCCACGTTTTGTTTTCTCAACTTCACGCAAAATTTGAGCGGCTTTTACTTTAGGTGCTCCGACCAAAGTTCCCATGTTCGCCGATGCTTGATAAGCATGCAAAGCATCTAATTCATGCTTCAGTTCACCTTGAACACAAGAAACCAAATGCATCACGTGTGAATAACGATCCACATAAAGCAATTGGGAAACTTGACGGGTTTTTGGTTTAGAAACACGAGCAACATCGTTGCGTGCTAAATCCACCAGCATAAAGTGCTCGGCTAATTCTTTCTCATCTAATTTCAATTCAGCTTCCAGGCGCACATCTAATTCAACATCGATTTGGCCATCAGCCCCAAAGCCTCTGGGACGGGTACCAGCGATTGGTCTTACTTCGACAGTTCGCTCTGGCATTTTCACTTTGATAAAGGTTTCAGGAGAGGCGCCAAAAAGTGTAAAAGCATCGTCACTCACATAATACATATAGGGACTCGGGTTTAACAATCGTAGTTGCTGATAAGCCGCAAATGGCGAAGGACACGCTAACTTAAAAGTACGCGAAGGGACAATCTGAAACACGTCCCCTGCAATAATACGTTTTTTGACTTCGACAATCATGTGCGCAAATTCAGCATCGCTAATGTCGGAAAGCGCACCAATGGGCAGTGGAAAATCTGTGACGGTGGTGGGAGTATCGCCTCGTTGGCTAAAAATTTCTTCAAAGTGCTGTAAACGGTATGAACCTGATACATAGTTGACAAATAAACCGGAGACATAGCTGACAGTCTTTAAGATGGGTAGAGAGATTTCTTGGAGGAATCTTTATGCCCTGGAAAGAAACTAATTCTATGCA
>JAHFEG010000042.1 GCA_023248595.1 Myxococcales bacterium
CAAAATTGTTTCCGACCGATATCGCAATAGACGTAAACGATTTGGGCTCAGATTTAATCTTATTTCTGGACTTTGTAACTGGGAGACACTCGATACATGAGTTTCAAAAGAGGTCTATTGCATATGATCCCAAATATATTTTAGATTGAATATCGTCATTCGGGCCTTCGGCACTTGTGAACACGGTACCTCTTAACCCACGGATTTCATCCGGGGCTCTACGCGTTATCCGCTTCGCGGAAAAAGCAAAAATTCAGCACAAAAGATATGTGCATCGGGTAATTTTCTAAGGGAGAAGTTAAGGCAAAGAGTCTTTACAAAACAGCGCCCTTTATGTAGTTTAAGAATTAATGAACCACTTTTTTAAAAACATTGTATTTATGTTCCTCGTCATTCTGTGTTTTTCTTGTACGACGGTCCAGTCCCACAACAGCTAAGACAGTTGTGCTGCGTATGAAAACCTTTTACCTGAATTATCTGAAAAACGGATATTGCTGATGGATGGGGTTGCGGTCTGGAAGTGGTGTCATCATGCCCCTATTGAAGATTTACCGAGGGAGCAAAAAATTCTTGAATCAATGATTGCGCAGGGCGCCAGTCTGGGGGATTGAAAAAGACAAAGTGCGTACTTTCATGCAAGCCCAAATGGATGCAGCCAAAGAAGTTCAAAAAAAAGCATTTATTCGTTTTCAAGAAACAGGGTTCGTTTGTAATGAAGATAAAATCGAATTAATAGAAACCATACGCAAAAAAATCGATTTCATTAATTCTGAAATGCTTTTATCTTTGCAGCGAGGTTGTCGTTGATTTCAATACTCGCCAATATGCAGTCGAGGCGACGTTTGTTTATCTAGCTCGGGCCAAAGCTTTTGCCGTATAGTCGCTTTTGTTTTTTGTTCATTGTAGCCTTCTTTAATAACCTCGCTACGCAAAGATGCAGGAAAATATTCAGGATGAGGCCCCTCTTCGATATCTTTTAAAAATGTAATCATGGGCTCGCAATTTAAATTAACTTCCGCAAGAGCCCTGCCGGCAAATAAATCAGCACGCGTTTCTTCATAGCGACACAGGGATTCTAGCTCAATTTTCGTCAGTTCTTTTTTTGTTTTATACTCGGTCCATCTTTGGGGACGATGTCCTATTTCATGAGCCAGCGCTCCAATGAGCACTTCGGGATTATTTTTGAACTGCATCAGAAAGCGAATACCAATAAAGATGGTGCCTTGCCCGTCAATCATTGCGATGGTTCCGTCTGCTAATTGCAGACGATATTGGTCTTCCGCGTCTCCTGCCATCATCGCGAATTTTCTGCGATATGTATTTAATAGAGCTAGGATTTCTTTGGTTTCAGGAAAATCGTCTGGATCCAGGCCGGGGGGTTTGCGCTTACCAAAAAGAGCGTCCTGAACTTGATCGCCAATTGCTTTTGATTCTTTGGCTTTTTGCGAAGCTCCGCTCCATTGTGGGCCGAAGGGATTCATCATCGTGGATATGTTGGTAGATATTTTTTCCATTTGTCTATTGTAGCGCCTCCCGCTTCATCTGGCTAATTTGAATTCTTTAATGAAATTTGAGCCAAAGAAAAAAGCAAGACAATAAGACTATTGCAACGACATTTTGTGGTTGCAATTCTCGCGGTGAATTCTTTAGGAGGAGCGACATGTCAGTTACGTCAACAGGGGCATCACAAAGCGTCAACCAGTTGGTTCAACAATTTAAAGAAGTGGAAAAATCTCAGACTTCGGTAAAAGCGGAGCAAAAAAATACCGTGTCAACAGGAGCGTCCCAAAGCGTTAATCAGCTTATTGAGCAATTTGAGGGTTCGAAAAAGTCTCAGACTTCGGTAAAAGCGGAGCAAAAAACTGCCACGTGCACAGCTTCATCGCAAAACGCAAGTCAATTGGCTGATCAGTCTAATGGTTTAAATGTATCCCAAATGGCAAACAAGAGTGAGCAGGTACTCGCTAAAATTTTGGGGAAAAATAAAGAAACACAAGCTTGTGGTTCGGCGCAATCTGTATCGCAACAATCAGTACAGCACTCTGCAAGCCAGTCGGGACAACAATCAGCACAACAAGTTGATGCTTTCGAGCAAAAAACCAAAGTCCACTAGATGCTATTGATGTAAATTCCCGGGGTGGCTCCCCGGGAATAATCATTGTCTTTCTTATTGGTTCACAAACAGAATAGAAGAATTATCTGTGAGAACTGCTTTATTGAATCCATATTGCGTTGCGGCATTAGTGCCAATTTGGATTCCGATAGTTGCAGAAGCGCCATTTTCATAACTGGGATTTTTGAGGTTTACATCAGCATAGTTAAATAAAACATTGCTACTATTTTCAAAAAACACAACTTCGAAAGTCAGGAGTTCCCTTGATTCAAAGTGTGCGACGCCTCGCCACTCGATTACTAGTTCGCGGTTGGGGGCTTCTCCGACAATCTCATAATAGACGCCACCTGTTCGCGACGGATCCAGATCGTCCCAGTAGGGAGCAATAATCGATTGATACGAGGCGATTGGCAGTGTTTGGTTTTGATACCCTGACACCCTGCTGTCAGTAAAACTTAAAATCCCATTGCTGCCAACATTGATAGTTGCAAATCCGCCTTCATCACCCGCAAACCTGATTGGAAATGGAGAAGCTACTGTTGTCACCGAATCATCTCCCAAAGAAAGCTTGGTTCCCGTAATTGTGCGATAACCGTATTCGGGAGTTGTCGTCGTGTATGTTTGCCAGCTCGCTGGGTTATAAACATTCACTTGGACGAGACCGCCTTCTCCTAAATCAAAGTTATAGCGTCCTCCTGCTGCTGGGGTCCACTGCGCAGAGTAAATTCCGTCTTGAGCAGCATTGTCGATTCCCAACCCGTCATCATTTAGTGAAAAGCCTGCAACGTCACTAATGACTGGTGCTGATCCGTTTGGGTTTGCGCAATTGATATTCATGACAGCAAAGTCAATTGTTTTGCCTGCCACGATTGTCATTGTGCTGCTTTTAGGACTGAGACGAGCGTTCACGGTTTGATCTTTACAGGTCAACGATCCCGTTCCATCTGGTCCCGCGCCGCGCAGCCTGCGTGCCGAAATTGTTTTATTCTTACCTGCAGCTATTGGTTGACCGCCGGCAATAATAAGATTTTTGATGGCTTTCCAGTCAAGTTCAGGATAGTAGGATTTGATAAGGCCGGCCATGCCTGTAACGTGAGGTGTCGCCATTGATGTTCCGCTGTAAGAATCATAATTTCCATTAATGACCGTGCTTAAAATATCCTCTCCTGGTGCGGAAACATGAACAGAATACTTTCCGTAATTAGAAAAATCAGAGAGCGCGTCTTTATGGTTTGAAGCAGCAACCGAGATAATATTAGAAGAAGGATAATTGGCGGGGTAGGTTTCTACTTCGTCGTTGTTGTTGGCTTCATTGCTTGCTGCAGCCATAAATAAAATGCCTGCGTCTTTGTGTGCCTTGACCGCATCCATCATTGCTTGCGAGTATCCACCGCCGGCCCACGAGTTGTTGGTTGCCACTAAATTGACAGGTTGGCTATTCCTTGTTTTGAGTTGAAGAAAATAGTCCATGCAAATGATAGCGTCACTGATAGAGCCGCCGCCGCTTGCATCTAAAAATTTACATCCGATAATCGCTATCTTTTGATTTATCCCGGAAATTCCTTCACTGTTATTTCCGACCGCACCCATGATGCCCGCTACATGGCTTCCGTGGCCATTGTCATCTTTGGGATCGCCTTTTTTATTTCTAGCATTAATTCCATGAATATCATCAACATATCCATTGCTATCGTCATCAATTCCGTTGCCCGCAATTTCGCCCGGATTTACCCAGATGTTTGCAGCTAAATCAGGATGGGAGTAGAAAACGCCAGTATCAATTACTCCAAGGACGACGTCAGGGCTACCTGTTGAGAGTTCCCACATTTCAGGCGCATTAACGTCAGCATCTGGCGTTCCTTCTGTTTGCCCCGTGTTGTTGAGTGCCCATTGCTCAACCCATTTGCTATCACTTGGTGTCACTTGGGTGTGAACATAGTAATTTGGCTCGACATAAGCAACTTTTGGATTTTTTTGGTAGGCCTGTATTGCCTTTTTAAGCGCAATTTCTTCTGGTATTTGCACTAATTCTAATCCGCTGGGTCGCTCAAATTTCTGTACAATTTTTGCTTTCAAACTTTGATGTGTTAGATTGATGCTTTGGATTGTAATATTTTTTTTCCAGCGAATCAGCAACTGCCCCTTCTTATAAGGATGGTTGTCTATAAAAGAAACATCTTTTGGTAAATCTGATTTTTTGCTTTCCGCAAAACCCGCAGAATTAACCGTCAGCATTAGCGCAGATAATAGTAGCAGCTTATGTCCCATCCGACCCCCCGCATAAATGGAGAACGACCATGTGTTCTTATATTCATAGCGAATTTTGCCAGTCATACTCAAATGGTTTCGCTAAAAATCTTTCATGGATAAAAAAAACATTGTCGATTGAAGGAGTTAATGCGTTTTTTAAATTTTGAAGGAACAATTTTTGTTTTCCGTTGTTTTTGAAGAATATTTGTTTCTGGAGATTTAATGGATCATCCTGTGGCTCTACAAAAAACGTTGGGTTTTTTTACAATTTGGGGGCTCGGTGTTGGTTACGTGATCTCGGGGATGTACTTTGGTTGGAATCTGGGGTTGCCTCATGCAGGTTCGTATGGTTTTTTAATTGCCACGGCTGTTGTTTCTCTTATGTATGTTGCTTTTATCTCGAGTTACGCAGAGCTTGCCTGCGCAATGCCTAAAGCCGGCGGCGCTTTTGTTTATGCAACGCAGGCATTTGGTCCCAAGGTTGGTTTTGTGACGGGCATCGCCCAGCTAATTGAGTTTGTTTTTGCTCCACCAGCGATTGCGGCGGCAATCGGCGCATATTTTTCGTTGTTTTTTGAAAATACTTCTGCTTTGGCAATCTCTATTATTGCTTACGGTATTTTTACGGCCCTTAATATTTATGGAGTGCGCCAGTCCGCTATTTTTGAACTTTTTGTAACTGTTTTTGCCGTCTTAGAGCTTTTTGTTTTTGTTGGTATCGCGGCACCGCATTTTAGCTTCGAAGCTTTCTCGAGAGACCCGTTGCCAAAAGGATTTGGCGGTATTTTTGAGGCTATTCCATTTGCTATTTGGTTTTATCTCGCCATTGAGGGCATTGCCAATATTGCTGAAGAAAGCAAAAACCCACAAAAAGATATTAGTCGAGGCTTCTTCTTTGCAATGGCCACGTTGCTGCTTTTAGCGCTTTTAGTTTTTTTTAGCGCCGTCGGCGTCAACGGCTGGCAGGCGATTGTTTATCCTAGTGGTAGTGCGACCCCTTCTGATTCTCCTTTACCTTTGGCGCTTTTACATGTTGTTGGCGAAAACAGTTTTTTCTATCATTTACTAATTTCGATTGGATTATTTGGTCTGGTCGCCTCTTTTCATGGAATTATTTTGGCTGCATCCAGGGCCTTGTTTGAAATGGGTCGTGCACAATTTCTCCCATCAATATTGGGAATATCATTAGCAAACAGAAAAACACCTGCAGTTGCTTTGTGCGTCAACATGATTCTTGGTGTTTCAGCTCTTTTAACGGGGAGGACAGGCGAAATTATTATCCTTTCTGTTTTTGGTGCTTTAACACTTTATTTTATATCCATGCTTTCTTTTTTTCGTTTGCGAGAAAAGGAACCTCACATGAAACGCCCCTTCGTCGCTCCGTTTGTGCCGTGGGCGCCACTAATAGCGCTTATTTTGTCGGCAATTTTTTTAATTTCGATGTGTGTTTTTCATTTTCATCTCGCCTGTCTCTACTTCGCTGTTTTAGTTGGCAGTCTTTTTTATTACCTAGCCTTTGTTCCGAAATGCGCCAAAGAAGTTGGTGATGCGGATGGGCTACAAACAGAAATTTAAATGAGAGGATTCAATGTCTGCTTACCAGGCCAAAGAAGCTGCACTAGAGTATATTCAAGAATCAAACATACAGAAAGTGAAAGTTGCCGTTACCGATATCGATGGAATTTTGCGCGGCAAATATATTAACAAAGAAAAATTCTTGTCGGCTGCGCAAAAAGGATTTGGTTTTTGCAGCGTTATTTTTGGCTGGGATTGTCATGATAGCTGTTATGATAATACCAAGGTTTCTGGTTGGCATAATGGATACCCTGACGTCAATGCTAAGATTGATTTAAACACATTTCGCAAGTTACCATGGGATAATCAAACGCCATTTTTCCTCGCTGATTTTGAAGATGAAAATGGTTTAGCGCTTGCTTCTTGTCCCAGGCAATTGCTGAAAAAAATAATTCAAAAAAGTGAATCTTTGGGGTTTTCTTCTTATTTTGGTTTGGAGTTTGAGTGGTTTAATTTCAAGGAAACATCACAATCATTACAAGAAAAACAATTTGCAGATCCAACCCCGATTACGCCTGGAATGTTTGGTTATTCCATCACGCGTTCTAGTCTTAATCAGCCTTACTTTGCGGCGTTGATGGATGAAATGCATCAATTTCGGGTACCCATTGAGGGGCTGCACACAGAAACGGGGCCCGGTGTTTTTGAGGCAGCTATTTTATATGCAGATCCACTGGAAGCGGCAGATCGAGGCGTTTTGTTTAAAAGCGGGGTAAAAGAAATTGCCCATCGCTTTGGTTATTTACCTAGTTTTATGGCGAGATGGAGCAGCAAGCTACCTGGCTGCGGTGGTCATTTACATCAGAGTCTTTGGAACAAAGATAAAAGCACAAATTTGTTTTTTGATGCAACTGATAAAAACCATATGAGCGATACATTTAAACATTATCTCGCAGGACAGCTGACATTGCTGCCTGAAATATTACCATTTTTTGCTCCTAACATTAACAGTTACAAGAGACTGGTCGAGGGTTTTTGGGCGCCAACAAAGTCAACGTGGGGGATTGATAATCGCACGACAGCTTTTCGTGTCATTAAATCAGGACCTTCTTCGACAAGGCTGGAAACCAGAGCACCCGGATCCGACATCAATCCGTATCTTGCTGTTGCTGCAGCTTTGGGTGCTGGACTATACGGAATCGAGCGAAAAATCCCGCTTGAACAGGCACCGGTGATAGGCAATGGCTACTTAGACAAACAAGCGAAACCCCTTGCGCGCAATTTGTTCGAAGCAACAGAGAATCTGTCAAAATCAAAAGCCGCTATTGATATCTTTGGTGAATCCTTTGTGGATCATTTTGTGAATACGCGTCTTTGGGAGTGGCGTCAGTTTCAACAGACAGTCACAACCTATGAAAGAGAACGTTATTTTGAAATTATTTAAACAGGATATTTGTGATGCAAATCGTTAGATACAGTTTTCCGACCGAAATTTTCTTTGGACCAAAAGCGAGTGGACTGCTTCCCTCGAAGTTAAATGCGCTTTCGCACCGACGTCCATTGGTGGTCACCGATAAGGGGCTGGTTGAGCGTCCCATTGTGAGACGCCTTGTTTCACGGCTGAATGAAAACAATTTATACCCGCAAGTTTTCTCTGAGATTTTTGGGAATCCTGTTTTGAGTCAGGTTGTCGCCGGTGTGTCAGCGTTTCGTCAGCATGATGCGGATTGCGTTGTTGCTATTGGTGGAGGCGCCGCCATGGACGTGGCTAAAGCCATTGGTCTGATGATTCACCATCCGGGACACCTCTTTGACTATGAAGATGGAAAAGCGACGCGCACTTTTGATAGACCAATGCCGTTTTTAGTGGCTTTGCCCACGACTTCAGGGACTGGCAGTGAAGTGGGCCGAAGCACGGTTATTTCAGACGACGTCGATAAAACAAAAAAAATTGTTTTTGACCCCATTTTATTGCCGAAAATTGTTTTTGCTGATCCCGAGTTGACGCTTGATTTGCCATCTCACATAACGGCGTCAACCGGTATGGATGCCTTGTCGCACTTGCTGGAAAGTTTTATCGCCAAAGGTTTTCACCCGATGTGCGACGGTATTGCGCTTGAGGGTCTTTTTCTGCTGTCGACATCGCTTTCAAAAGCTGTTCTTGCCTCACAAAACCCACACGAAAACCAAGAGAACAACTTATGGGTTCGTGGCCAGATGATGAATGCTGCGTTAATGGGTGCAGTTGCTTTCCAAAAAGGTCTTGGCGTCACGCATTCTTGTGCGCATGCACTATCGACGGTGTGTGATTTGCATCACGGCTTAGCCAACGGCATTATGTTGCCTTTTGCCATGGAATTTAATCTATCCGCCGTTTCAGATAAATTTTCCCGTGTTGCCCATGTTCTGAATCTTCCCGAAAAAACCCCAGGCGCAGTCGTGGACTGGTTGCACCAACTCAAGAAGGAAATTGCAATTCCTGAAAAACTTTCTACGGTTGGTGTTAAGTCTGACGATATTGAGTCACTGGTGAAAGTTGCGATTGCAGATGGTTGCCATTTGTCTAATCCGCGCGAAGTGGCTGCTGCAGATTTTAAAGCTATTTTTGAAAAAGCACTTTAGACAGAGGTTTTTATGTTTGTCGTTGTGAATCCCGCCACAGGGAAAACCATTTTGGAAATGCAAAGCGATGATCAAAAAAGCATAGAGGCCAAAATGGCCCTGGCCGAAAATGCGCAAAAAAAATGGCAAAAGACATCGATACCAATGCGTATTGGTATTGTGAAAAAATGGAACGACTTGCTAAATGCCAATCTAGAAAAATTGGCAAAAATTTTAACCAATGAAACTGGAAAGCCAATTTCGCAGTCTCTGTCAGAAATAAGGTCGGTATCAGCTCGAGTCGATTTTTTTACCAAACATGTTGAGGCTGTTTTAGAAACATCTTGCGTGAGCGAGACCGGTGAGTTCACACAAGAAGAAATATCCTGTGAGCCCTTGGGCGTGATTGCGAATATTTCGGCGTGGAATTACCCCTACTTTGTGGGGGCAAATGTTTTTGTTCCGGCTCTGTTAATGGGAAATGCCGTTTTGTATAAGCCTTCCGAATTTGCCTCGATAACCGGGCACCATATTGCTCAACTGATGCACGAAGCAGGTGTTCCTGAAAATGTTTTTACATTGGTAACGGGCGTTGGCGATGTCGGAGCCATGCTGGTAAATCAAAATGTTGATGGTATATTTTTTACAGGAAGCCACGCCACGGGTTTGAAAATTTTACAGCAAGCGCGGGAGAAAATGATCCCCGTTCAGCTAGAGCTGGGCGGGAAAGATCCAACGTATGTGTGCGAAGATATTAATATTGAAAAAGCAGCTGAATCTTTAGCGGAAGGTGTTTTTTATAATACCGGGCAAAGCTGTTGTTCAGTGGAACGTATCTATGTTCATCAATCTGTTTACGCGTCTTTTTTGGAGCACCTGGTGGAAAAAACGCGTCGTTTCATTGTTGGGGATCCTGCCGATGAAAAAACATTTATTGGACCTTTAACTCGAAAAGCACAATTAAGCATATTGGAGAAACAGGTTACAGACGCACGCTCGCACGGAGGTCGTGTTCTTTTGGGAGGAGAGCGCCTAAAGGGGGATGGATATTTTTTTGCGCCAACCATTGTTGCAGAAGCCAACCACGACATGATTTGTATGCGCGAAGAAAGCTTTGGTCCGATTATCGGCATCCAAAAAGTGGCAGATGACGAAGAAGCTTTAGCGCTAATGAATGATACAGATTACGGACTAACTGCGGGTATTTATTGTCACTCCCAAACCAGGGCGAGGCAGTTTTTATCTCAAGTTAACACGGGCAGTGTTTATTGGAATTGTTGCGACCGCGTCAGCCCACGTTTGCCGTGGACTGGAAGAAAAAATTCTGGCATAGGCAGTACGTTATCGCTTGAAGGGCTTCGTGTTTTCGGAAGAGTGAAGGCTTGGCATTTGAGAGCGGTATCAAATTGAATTGTTATAAATAACCTAATTTTTTAAGAGCTGTGTTAGATAATAATTATGCCAATATCACGCGTTGCCCTAGTTGTTTTTTTAGTGTTACTTTTTTTGACTTCCTGTTTGATGGTGGAACTTTTTTGGACGTTTGTAACGCCAATTGTTTTAGCATTGGTGCTTATCTCCATTTTTAATCCGTTTTATCGATGGATGCTTCCCGTTTGTCGTGGGCACAAGCGTGCCGCTGCTTTTATTGTGATGATGGGCATTTTCCTGGTGGTTAGCATTCCCTTTAGTGTTTTTGTTACTTTGCTATCAAAGCAAGCGTTTCTTTATTATGAAACAACACAATCAGCCAATCTTTTTGGGAAAGTATTATCTCATTTTTCGAGCGAACACCCGTTGATTGAAAAAATTCATTCCATGGCAGCTGCTTTGGGAATTGATATTTCGGCTGAGAAAATTATGACCAGCGTGACACGTATTGTGAGTTCTTTTGGACTCATGGTTTATGAAAACTTAAGCCAGCTGGCATCAAACGCGCTATCAATTTTCTTTAATTTCGTCGTGACCATGCTGCTTGTATATACGCTGTTTGTAACAGGTGGTGACTTAAAGCAGTATTTAATGGATCTGTCTCCGCTGCCTATTGATGAAAAAGAGCGTCTGGTTAAACAATTTAACGAAATTAGCCGTGCTGTTTTTATCAGCAACGGAGTCGTGAGTCTCACAGAAGGAATTTTGGGAGGTCTTGGCGTCTACTTGTTTGGCTTAGGGCCTGCTTTCTTTTGGGGTGTCGTCATTGCTTTTTCTGCATTTTTGCCTGTGGTGGGCGCCTTTATTGTTGTGATTCCAGCAACGTTTGTGCTGGCGATGCAGGGTCAAATTGGACTAGCAATTGCCTACCTTGTTTACAATATTTGCTATCTCGGGGTGCTTGAGTTGGTGGTAAAACCACGATTAATCGGGAAAAAAAACCGCCTCAATGCGGTTTTCGTTCTATTATCGGTTCTGGGCGGTATTCAGGTTTTTGGGGTGCTCGGTATTTTTTATGGTCCGTTAGTTGTCACCATGTTTCTAAGCCTGATAGAAATCTACAAGGAGCACTACCGTGAGCATCTGCTCAAATTAGATAAGGTTTAAAAGATGAGTCACCAAAATCAAAGTGTTTTATCTCGCTTCACGATGTACTTCACTTTTTTGTTAGACTTGATGGGTTACTTCGTCGTCTTACCCATTTTTGCTCCGTTGCTTTTGTCAAAAACGAGCCCTTGGCAGAATTTTTATTCCTATGAGTGGCGTTGTGGCTTTTTTGCATTTTTAATTTTCATTTATGCATTTTCTCAGTGGGTAGGTTTGCCACTATTGACGTCCTTGACATCTTTAAAAGGAAAAAAACCGATCCTTTTGCTGGCATTGTCTTTATGTCTTTTAGCATATCTGGTCACCGCCTTTGGGGTGTTGAACCATAACCTAAAGTTGCTTTTTGTTGGGCGGCTTCTCTCGGGTTTTTTTTCTGGAAACTCTTATTTGCTTGCTGGTGAAAAAGCTGCCGATGCTCGTATTTGGCCAATATTGGCCGGAAGTTTTGGTTTGTTGCTAGGCCCTTTGCTAATTGGTATTTTAGCGGATGCCTCGCTGCACCAATTGTTTTTTAATGCCTTGCCTTTTTGGCTGATGGCAGTGCTTTTATTGGTGAACATTGCTTTAGCAGCTTTTTTAAAAGAGTCTAAAAATTTGCCAGCACCCTTGCAGCTAATTGGCTTTTGGGGCGGATTTAGTTCTATGTTTTCTTTTTGGAAAAATATGAAGTGGCGATTGTGCTGCTCTTCTTTGTTTTTTTACTTCGTCGGTTGGTTTATTTTTATTCAATTTATGTCTGCGTACCTGCTATTTGAATTTCAATTTTCTGAATCTGCTATCGGTTTTTCTTTTGCTTTCATGGGTGTGTTTTGGTGCCTGGCTTTGTTCTTGGAAAAGCGCACCGGGTTATTACTTTTGAATACGCCGCAACTTTTTGGATACGCACTTTTTATTTTAGCATTCTTGTCTTTCCTGCTTATCTTTTTTTACCAATGGTCTTTCTTTATCGTCACAGCAGCGGTCATGATCTCCTTATTTGCCTATATCTGGACGCACATGGGAGGATTTTTTAATGGCTTTCCTGAAGAGGATAACGCAGATGCTTTAAGTCAGTTTGTTTATTCTTGTTCAGTGTTTAGCGTTATGGTTTCCTCGATTGTTGGTGGAATTATTTTAATTTGTAATTTTCGGTGGCTTTACGTCGTAGCCGGAACATGCTTTTTACTCAGCGGATTTTTTTATACGTTACGAAAAATGCCAAATTATGCTACCAGGCTATAAACACCAAGCTCTTCTCTGGACAATAAATCATCCGCAGAAACTTCAGTTCGTACGCCCCGACCGAGCAAGGGAATCTGCACGACAATACGCCGCCTACCTGAAGGTTCCTTCTCCACAATTCCAATAGCGCCTTTAAAGGGGCCTCTTAAGATTTTGACTTCGGTACCCTTAACTAATTGATTGATAGGTTCAAGGTCTTGCTTACTTTCAACCATGAGTCTTAGACTTTCAATTTGGTTATCAGGAATATGGCGCACGGTTAATTTGTGTTCGTCTTTTTGGCGACCCACCATATCGATCACTTGACGCAATCGTAGCATGCGTACGCGTGCTTCTAGATCCAGCTGCATGTGTACAAATAAATATCCTGGAAATAAGGCCACTTTCACTTCTTTGATGCGATCGCTCCAGCAGCGTCGGATGCTTCGCATGGGTAGATAGCTCTCAAATCCCAATTTGCCGAGTTCTCCAAATGCAGCCTTTTCTTGTCTTGCAAAAACAGAAACTGCATACCATTTTTTGTCATCGTGCATTTTGTATCCATTGCTTAGATTTTTAATCAACGACTTTTTTCTAGAATACCTCTTCGCTCTTTTTAGAAAAATGTTGTTAGATTTGTTTTTTCAACTTGCTTTCTCTGCCAACGGCCAAGCGAATTTTTCCATATCCGGCCATTTCACAAGTGTGCAAAACTCTTTTTAAAACACTGTAATCAACATTTTTATCAACCTGTACATTCACGATTTTTAGCAAATTATGGCTGGCGCTGCTTTTTAATTTTGCAAAGAGTGCTGGTATTTCCCAGTTTTCTTCTGCCCCGGGCGAGGTTAAATGAGAGGCAATGACAGTGCCTTCAAAATATAATTCTCCGTCTTGATCCAGAGATAGTATCGGGACAGGTGTTACTTCGCGACCATGCTTGGCGATTGGCATCTTTAAGTTTTTAGAGATAAAAAGCATTTCACCTGTTGTGCTAAATTGCATCACCAAGAAAAGAACAAGCACCGTCATCATATCGACCAGTGCTGTGACATTAATCAAAATTTGACCGCTTCTGGCCTTGCTAAATCCTTGAAAAAATTTCATGCCCTGAAATCGTTTTGCCTGACGATGCGTTTTTATTTTAACAGCCATCACCCACTCCGCCGATTAAAAAGCCTAGTTGGTCGCAGGTTTTAAAGTCACGTCATTTAATTTTAAGCCCGCGGCGATATCTATTACCTTGGCAATACTTTCGTACAAAATTCCGTCCTGAGCAAAAACGTCGACTTGGTTGCGCAAAGGGTCTTCTGCTTTCCACTTTTTTAAGTTTCTATGAAGAGCGACCATATCGTAACGTGCATCTTTTTTAGGAATATCAATTTGCGCTTTTCCCTCTTCTGTAAGCACAAATCCTGTTTTCGTTATTTCAATTGAAAGAGGTTCTATTTTTGCTTTACTGCTAGGCACTGCAGAGTTTGTGGCGTTTTGTAATTCAAGCGTCGCTACTTGTGTCCAGACTGCCGTCATCATTAAAAAAGCAATCATGGTAATCATCAAGTCGATATAGGGCACCAAATTAATTGGTGCATCTAAATTTCTTCGCCCCCATTTTCCCGATGACGAAGGCGTAATGCTTGCCATAGATGCTTACTCCGTTACGGTACTAAGTTCGAGCTTGTCTTTATTGCGCAAAACAAAATTAACCGTGCTGGCAACCGAGGCAGTCACATCATCGCTAATGTGCTGCATGCGAGCTTGCAAAAAAGCATAGGCGATCAGGGGTGGAATTGCGGTGATTAAGCCATATGCAGTACAATTCATGGCTTCAGCGATACCGTTTGAGAGTAACGTCGACTTATCTGCTGCAGAGACTTGTGCCACCGCCGAAAAAACCTTAATCATCCCTAAAATCGTTCCCAGTAAGCCGGCCAATGTTGCCCCATTGGAAATCATGGCCAAGTAACCGGTTCGTTTTTCCAGTCGAGGCATTTCGTGAAAGGCGGCCTCATCCATCGCTGCTTGCACTTCTTCTTCGCCGTGCCTGGTTTGCAAAAGCCCTGCTTTTAAAATGCGCGTAAGTGCAGTTTGCGGCTGCTCACCCAAGAACCGGATACCACCCGAAAGATCGCCTTTAAAAATTTTTTCTTGCAGACCCCTTAAAATGGCGACCCTGTTTAAGCGCGATTTTATAAAAAGCACATAAAAACGCTCGATAATAATAGCGAAGGAGAAAATTTGAAATACCGAGATGAGGTACATCCAAAATCCACCCGCTCGATAATGATCTGCAATGGTCTGAAGCATACCACGATCTCCTTTAGACATTAAGCAATGACGGCACAACGTTATTGATTATGCAGCGTAATTTTGGCGAGGACATCCTCAAGAGATCGTAGAAAGGAGAGTTTCTTTAAGTCCTGTCGACAGGAAAGTCGGTGAAGCGTTGCAGCTCTCTATCAACGATGTCCATCATTTTTCCACCGGCAACATTCGCTGGTTCGTTCATGACAATATATTCGATGAGACCAGCATCTAAAAGCGGACGATTGTTTGTACCGTTTAAAAGCGGAAATTGGGCACGCCATCGATTTTGAAAAAAGTTGTACAACTGCTCGGCGTAAGCAATTTTGGGCTTGTCATCGCTGCAGGGTTTTCCATTGGCAAAGCGATATTTCATGCGCAGCAAATCAGTTTCACTTAGGTCCACTTTTTGTTCTGGCTTTGGTGTGGGTTTGGGTTTTGTTTGTGATTTTAATTCTTGGAATGTTTGTTTCCAATTACTAAACGGTGAGACTGGATAGGGAGACG
>JAHFEG010000010.1 GCA_023248595.1 Myxococcales bacterium
TGAAACGACAGCAGCAGGTGTGGCATCAGCGACGACCACGGCTGTTGGGAATGTGATTGCCAAGACACAGTTGAGTTTGGCAGAATGGACCGCTTTTGAAACGACAGCAGCAGGTGCCGTCAAAAAACTCATCGACGATACTTTAGGATCATTGATGCAATATAACCCAGGGACACAGCAGTGGTCTGGGGCTTTTGCCAATGCTGTTTCTAATCTTGAAAAGCATCTTGAGACTCTTTACTCCAGTGTGCGCATTGCTCCTAGCTATGAGAGATTAGATAATTGTCCACAGAATTTTGCTGATGCGAGGGATAAAATTAAAGCGCCTTCTGGTCTTACATTGACTCGAGGTGATGTGATCGCGAGTTGCACGGATGATATACTAGCAACTGATCCGAAGACTGGGAAGGCGATTGGTACTGTCGTAAAAAAGGTTCATGGCCGCTTTTGTTATTTGATGAGAGGCGACGTTGCCATCGGTAAGTATTTTAGCGCTGTTAATGTAGGAGCTAAAGCGTCAGTTGAGATTAAGCCGGGGCCTGGGGTGACCGTGCCTGCTACTCAAAAACTGATAAGAATGTGTACGATTGAATATGTGGAATAGTGAAAAAAACTTGAACGATGGTTTGATACTTTTATGGGGGATTTGATGCGTTTCATTTTGATGATGGTATTTGTAGGCGCGATTGCATTACAATTTGGTTGTTCAGGAGCGGAACAGGATTGTGCATCGCTTTCTCAAAGTTGCTTACTTGATTGTGCGAACAACAGTGCTTTTTCTGAGACCGATCGGTTTCAATGTGAATCTGCTTGTGCCGATGATGCATTTGCTTGCGTCGATAAAAATAAAAAGGCAACTCCTTCCTTGGCAGAGGATGATGACGTGCTTGGTAAAGTTGATGTCGAAGCGCCTGCTCCACCTCTTACAAAAAAGGAGTGGAGTTATGTTAGCATTGGCGGGATGGCGCTGCTCGCCGGCGGGGTTACCGCGGCTATTATTTGTGGAACCAACCCAGTTTGCTTAGCGGCTACAGCCGCCAGCATTGGTTTGGCTTCTTATAAATATAAGGCGATTCTGCGCGGAGCTCGGTTGAATGGATCTGGATTGATTACTTCTGTTACCGGTATTAGTTCAACGTCATTTAATTTAGCGTGGGATGCAGCTAAGTCTGCTACCGACGCTAAGCAACCTGAAAGGTTTACCAGCCCAGATAGAATTGATGATTTCAATAGAGCTTTGACCGAGGCCTTGGCGCATTATTATAAACTTTGGCAATAGGTAAAGGCGCGAACAAATTTTAGGCCTCCAACGCTTTTTGATGAACAAAGCGTTGTTTTGTTCTGCTGGAAACATATCTAATAGCATATCGTTTGCTCATCGACGGGCAAGCTCGACAGCAAGATTATCCGAGAATCTACTAAAAAATCTGCGCTTATTAATCTTGCGCCCTCCTGGGTAGGTTGACGGTATAGTTACTTGCAGGCATGGTTTTTTTCAAAAATGGAAAATAAATGAAAAATAAGACTCCAAAAAAGAAATTAATTATTTCTGGTGAAGATTTATTGAAGCCTTCCACCCGGAAAAAAATGCTGCGTCTCATCAAGAAAGTTTATGTAGCAGCCGATCTTCCCGATATGTTTTTGTCGCTTCATTTTACAACAGATAAAGAAATCAAGGCGCTTAATCTGCAATGGCGGGGAAAAAATAAAGCAACCGATGTTTTGTCTTTTGCTGCACAAGAAGGCGAGCAAATGCCCGGGTTTGATTTTGTTCTAGGTGATATTGTGATTTCTGTGGATACTGCTAGAAGCCAAGCAAAGCAATTGGGGCATAGAACACATCAGGAAATTGCAGTTCTTTTTGTTCATGGGTTATTGCATTTACTAGGACTTGATCATGAACGAGATGAGGAGAGCGCGATTAGGCAAGTCGAATGTGAAATGGCATTGCTGGACAGGGCAGACATATCGCCACTGTTAGCGTTGACGAGACGTGAACTTTAAAAAAAAATGAGAGGGTTTGTTTAATCATGTCTGATAATCCATTACAAGTATTGCAGAAATACGTGCAATCCGTTGGACTAAAGACAACAAAACAAAGAGAGCTTATCGCCAAAGTGTTTTTTGCGCAAAATGCGCATTTGAAGGCGGAAGAAGTTTTAGATTATGTCAGAAAAATAGATCAGAAGATAAGCCTGGCAACTGTCTACCGCACTCTTAAATTGCTGCAATCCTGTGGTTTAGCGAAGTCGCATCATTTTGGTGATGGGCACGCTCGCTTTGAGCCGACGACTGACCAAGACGCACATCATGATCATTTTATTTGTACGAGCTGCGGAAAGATAACGGAATTTTTTAATGAGCAACTTGAGCAATTGCAAAATGATATTGCGCGTTCTCATGATTTTCAGGTGAATTACCATCGCATGGAACTCTATGGCTTTTGTGCTGATTGTAAAAAATAAATGCATAAACTGTGAATATTTTTTGTTTTTAGCGTGTTTTTAAATACAAGAATTTCAGTGTAAAGGTAATTATGACCCTTTTGCTTCGTGCTTGTCATTTTTTAATCCTTATTCAAATTATGCTGTTTTTTTCTCCTGTATCCGCCCATTTTCGCGAAACATATTTGGAAGAGTCTGAAGAACTTTTGAAAAAAAAAGGAGCACTCTCTTTTTTAGAAAATGAAGATATGACTTTACATGAGCATAACGTTAAAGAATGGGTCAATAGCGAAATTTCTAAAAAATTAGCGGAAAGTTCGGCGGAGTATGAAAAAAACCAACTCGAAAATAGCGAAGTTCGATTGCCAATTTGCGATCTTGGCCACCCCCCGTTGGAATGGTATTTTGCTGAAAAAGAACCTTATTTTCGCTATCTCGTTCATCACGGCATTTGTTCAGATGACTTTCATTTTCTAAAATGGTCTGGCGGTGACTGGGTAAGATTTTTTGAAAAACAAATCGAGAATCATAATGAAGGAATGATTTGTCAAAATATCTGGCAAGAACAACCAAATCAAAATAATTATATTCAAGTTGTTTTGAATCATCATGTGTTTGATGTCGTGATGCAAAAGCAAAAAATACTACCAATGCTACAGCATGCAGTATTACAAATGTTGATGAGGACCAAAGAAAAGCCTGTGCAAATCATAGGCCAAATTGTCTTAACCTCTACTCCTGCTCTTGACGAGGGTTTTCTTTGCTTGGAATTGTGGGAAAGAAATAAGGCTGATTGGCATCTGCTTCATAGTGTAACGGGTTTTGTTGATGATGCTCGTTATGATGTCAAAAAGTGGATAATAAAGACAAAAGCCTCTGCTTTTAGTGAAATAAAAATGATTCTAAAAGTAGATAAAAAAGGCCTTGATGCGATATCTGGTTCCAGCTTTTTGAGCCGTCTTTACATTTATGACGCAATTTTACGCAAAAGCCATCAATAAAAAACCCCAAAAAAGCAAAGGCCACATGAGCCTTAAGGCAAGCCAGCAGATGCCTTGATTTGCTTGGAACGATGCCACCTTTGTTGTACTTCATAAGTGGCAATCACAGGAATATAGAAGAGAACGTCTCCGCAAATTTTGCCAATAAGTACGCCTAGTTCAGGTCCAAGCAGGTTTGCGCCAAGAACTAAACAAATAGGTCGTAAGAAAAAACTGTCTAGGACTTCTGCTGGTCCAAATTCTGCGAGCATGTCTGTGAGCATTTTTCTTTTATTCTTGTGGTTTTTTTTATCTTTCATGCGTTGATAAAAAATGACACTGTAAAAACCTAAATTCTCAGCCCAAGCGCCTATGACGCCTGCGGCCAGGACAAAGCTGGAAAAATGTTCTACGGTAAAAAAAGCGATATAAACTGCGATTGTGCCGCTGATTTCAGCAGGGCCATAACGTTTGAGCCAGTGTAAGAATTTTGCTTTGGTAAACATAAAAATCATCCATTTGTCGTATTGACTTGTTTGGCAGACTAATGGTTTGAAATGAACCCGTCAACGGGCTTAGAGTCGTTGACGGTTCTTCACAATTTTATTATCGATTGCAGCTATCGTAACTAATGTAAATTCTTGTTGATGCTCGATCGCTTATTTGCCCATTGGAATCAATAACTTGAAGTTGGACGTGGACGCTATATCCAGATCCGATGTCTTTGAGAAAATAGTCGGTCCATTGTGGATAATCGGAATGATAAACTAAAATTCCGTCATAATACCACCGGTACTCAACGATGCGGTTTGTACCAGGATCGTAAGAGTCGCTGGCATCAAAATCTATCGCTTGGTACTCACAATCCGAGTATCTATAATTGGTATAAGCATCAAAGGACGCGATCGGAAAGCCATTTTTCAAGGCTAAATTGATGGTTTTGCTTGATTTTCTGCCCTCATTGTCCGTTACCGTGAGAAGAATAGTATGTGGCCCAGACTGATTTATCGATGCCGAAATACGCCCATCAGCAGGGTAGGTCGTTTTATTGAGGCCCGGAATGGTGGATGAAGACCAAGCATAGGAAACGATTGTGGTATTAGGATAATTGACCTTGGAACTGTTGGGATCCAGAGTAATGGTCGTAGGGGTGTATTCATTGGGGTAAAGGCTATAGGTTACCTCAACAATGGGATTGGGGCTTTGTAAAATATAGCTGTGTATATTTGTTGAATTTCGACCGCTATTGTCATAGGCGCTTAAGGTCGCTTGATATGTTCCGGGGGATTGATAGTGACGGGTTATAATTTGCGTTTCATTTGCTAAACGCTCAAAAGGTGCTTCTCCTGGTAAATTCCAAAGATATTTTACCATACTTGCTCCCGGATAAACGGTATGAGAGGCGCTGCCATCAAATGTCAATTGCAGTGGAGCCGAGTGGTAAATGTTGTCGTAAGAAATTGAGAGATTTGTGACAGGTGATCCATCAGGCACTTGGAAATTTTGCGTTTCTGTCTTTTGTAAATTTACACTATCTGTCAATCGTAATTCAAAAGCATGTATTCCAGGATTCTCAATATGGTAGCTGTCGATGAAAAATCCTAAATTTTGAAACCCTTTACCCTCTTGGAAGTTCCATTCATAAGTTTTTAGAGTTGCACCAGGGAATTGTGCATGAGAGGCACTTGCGTCACATGAAACATTCAAAGGCGCATAAGGGATGGGCGATGTGATTTGGCAAGCAAAAATGGGTGCTGGATAGCCGTCCTCAAGCGTAAGAATCAGAAAAGTTGTCGCTTCGTCACCTTCATCATCTTCCACCGTGAGCATGACATTTAAATTACCGGATGCTGTGTATAAGTGATCAACTGTTGGGATAGTTGTGACAATAGTTTGACCGTCACCAAAATTCCATTTCCACTTACGAATTTTATTTGTGTTTCCAAGGTCTGAAGATTTCGATGCATCAAAATGGACCGTTGTTGGAGTATAATTGCTGTCGCCGCTATACTTAAATTCAGCGACGGGATCTGCGGTCCTTTCAGTGTCAGCCCAGATAGAGCCTGACACGATAGCCCAGAGCGCACCTCCAACCAAAGAAACCAACGAGGTTGCTTTAAAACCGACGCTGTGTGTACAGGTGTCTTGCGTGCATTTGGTAAACCCAAGTATGGTGCCGAGGACGCCAAATCCAAGTACAGGAAGGCTTACAAAAAATGCCGTTCGTGAATCATCGCGTTTTTTAATTTTATAATCTGTATGATGTGGTGTTTCACCAGAGATTGCTATCGCATCGCGGCGTGTATTGGCGATTGATTTTGCTTCAGCCGAATTAAATTGGTTAAAAGCAAATGAACAAAGCAGAACATAAGTCACGATTCTCATGTGGAAAACCTTCTTAGATGTTTTCCATTGAACAGGTCGCAGCGTTGTTTTATTCAAATAGACATATTACAACTGCGCTCTAACAAATTCGCGATTTAGTTCTGTAATTACTCGAGTGCTAATTTCTTTGGGACAGACCGCTTCGCATTCTTGCGTATTGGTGCAGCTTCCAAAACCTTCTTCATCCATTTTCATGATCATAGCTTGGACACGTTGCTGACGCTCTGGTTGTCCTTGCGGTAGGTGCATGAGTTGGGATACCTTCGCACCAACAAATAACATTGCCGAAGCATTCTTACAGGCTGCTACGCAGGCACCACAACCAATACAAGCTGCAGCATCAAAGGCGAGGTCTGCATGTACTTTAGAAATGGGAATGGTGTTGCCGTCGGGAGCAGAGCCAGTATTGACGGAGACGAATCCCCCGGCTTGCATGATGCGGTCAAAGGCGCTGCGATCAACGACCAAATCTTTGATAGGGGAAAATGCTTTAGCGCGCCAAGGCTCAACGGTAATGGTGTCACCATCTTTAAAACGACGCATATGCAGTTGACAGGCTGTTGTGCCTGAGTCTGGCCCATGCGCAATACCATTAATTACAAGCGAACAAGCACCGCAAATGCCTTCACGGCAATCGGATTCAAATGCGATGGGTTCTTGGTTTTGGCTGATTAAATCTTCATTTACCACATCGAGCATTTCTAAAAAAGACATGTCAGGTGAGATAGCTTTGGCTTCATAGGACACAAACTGTCCTTTTGCCTTGGAATTTTTTTGCCGCCAGATGCGCAAATGCAGGTTCATGCTCATTGATAACTCCGTTGTGCCAGAGCAATGTTTTCAAATTGTAATGGCTCTTTGTGGAGCTCAGGTTTTTGCTTGCTTCCTTTATATTCCCAGGCTGCTACGTAACAAAAGTCTTCGTCGTTACGTTTTGCTTCTCCGTCTTGTGTTTGGTATTCTTCGCGAAAATGCCCACCGCAACTTTCGCGCCGTTGCAAAGCATCGTGGCATAAAAGTTCTGCAAATTCTAAAAAGTCAGCGACGCGCAAGGCTTTTTCTAAGACTGGATTCATTTCAAGATCGCTTCCTGTAACACGAACATCTTTCCAAAATTCTTCACGTAATGCTGGGATTTGTGACAAAGCATTTTGTAAACCTTTTTCTGTTCGAGCCATGCCGCAATCATTCCACATGATTTTTCCAAGTTCTCGATGGAAAAAATCAGGAGAACGCTTTCCTTGGATGGACATGAGGCGATGAACATCATCAGCTGCATCTATCGCTGTTTGCTTGCATTTTGCATCGGTATCTTTGATGCTATTGGGTTTGATTTGGTTTAAATAGCCAGAAATGGTGTTGGGAAGTACAAAATAACCATCTGCTAATCCTTGCATTAAGGCACTGGCACCAAGACGATTGGCGCCGTGATCCGAAAAATTAGCTTCGCCCAAAACAAAGAGTCCAGGAATGGTACTCATCAATTCATAATCAACCCATAATCCGCCCATGGTGTAATGGGAAGCGGGATAGATGCGCATGGGCAATTCAAAGGGATCTTCATCTGTGATTTTTTGATACATGTGAAAAAGATTGCTGTATCTGGCAGAAATAACGTCTTTGCCAAGGCGTTTGATGGCATCGCTAAAATCTAAAAAGACACCTCGTCCACCTGGACCAATGCCTCTTCCTTCATCACACACTTGTTTGGCTGCACGCGAAGCAATGTCTCTGGGCGCAAGGTTCCCGTAGCTAGGATATTTTCGCTCTAAATAATAATCTCGTTCTTCTTCTGGAATTTGATGCGCAGCTCGTTTATCGCTTTTTTGTTTGGGGACCCATACGCGGCCATCGTTACGCAAAGATTCTGACATCAATGTGAGTTTAGATTGGTGATCCCCACTTTGTGGAATGCAGGTCGGGTGAATTTGTGTGTAGCAAGGATTAGCAAAGAGTGCGCCTTGTTTAAAAGCGCGATATGTCGCCGTGACATTGCATCCGATGGCATTGGTGGACAGGTAAAAAACAGGGCCATATCCGCCTGTAGCTAATACCACAGCATCACCAGTATGCGCTGTCATTTCTCCGGTGACCAAGTTGCGTACTATAATTCCTTTGGCGTGACCATCGACCATGATGAGATCTTGCATCTCGGTGCGCGGATGACTTTTAACTGTGCCTGCTGCTATTTGTCGATTTAGCGCCCCGTAGGCACCTAGGAGAAGTTGTTGGCCGGTTTGTCCGCGCGCATAAAAAGTGCGCGACACCAAAGAGCCTCCAAATGATCGATTATCGAGCAGACCGCCATATTCGCGTGCAAAAGGGACGCCTTGGGCAACGCATTGGTCAATAATATTGACACTGAGTTGAGCTAATCGATAAACATTGGCTTCCCTCGCGCGAAAATCGCCGCCTTTGATGGTGTCATAAAACAGGCGATGAACGCTATCACCGTCATTACGATAGTTTTTGGCAGCATTAATTCCGCCTTGGGCGGCAATACTATGAGCTCGCCTGGGGCTATCTTGAAAGCAAAAAGTGGAAACTCTAAATCCAAGTTCGCCTAAAGAGGCAGCAGCTGAAGCACCTGCTAAACCAGTACCAACGACAATAATATGATATTTTCGTTTATTCGCTGGATTGATGGGTTTGCTGGCATCTTTATAGTGATTCCATTTGTCAGCTAAAGGTCCCGATGGAATTTTGGCGTCTAAGAACATTTTATAGCTCCGTTTCTATGATTCCGAGCCACACAGATGCAGGAATAGAAATATAGAGTGCAGCAATTAAAAGAGCAAAACAAACACCAAAGCGTCGTAAGAAAATTGCCCATTTACTATCGACAGCTAGACCGAGTGTTTGTGCTGAACTGGAAAATCCATGGCTAATGTGCATGCTCAAAAAAATTTGAGCAATGATATAAAAACTCGCAATGTAAATATTTTGAAATCCTAAAACAGTCATGTTGTACACATCGTGTCGGCCTTGAGCATCGATGAGATTAGCCTGTTCAGGATTGATCCAGCCTAGGGTGAGATGGGCTAAGTGAAACAGCACAAACGACAAGACGACTAAGCCGCTGAGCAACATGGTTCTGGAAGCCACCGATGCGCGAACTGGTTTATTTTGCCCATAGCTAATTGGTCTGGCAGCGCGATTTTTAATCGACAATCGGATCGACGTCCCAATATGTAAGACGAAAGCCAAGATAAGAGCGATGCGCATTCCCCATAGGAATTTTGGGAAGCTCTTTAGCAAAACAGCATAGGTGTTGACGGCGTCTTGGCCCGAAAACATCTGCAGATTCCCGCATAAATGTGTAACTAGAAAGAATATTAAAAATAATCCTGTAGCAGCCATCATCATTTTACTGCCAATTGAGGAAGAGAAGAAGTTGTTATGTTTAATCATGGCTATTTATTATCCAAGTTGTTTCATCTCTTCGATTACTTTTTTAACAGACTCGATAGATTTATTAAAAGCAGCTAGCTCATCGTCATTGAGTTTAAGTTCTAATATTTTTTCCACGCCATTTTTTCCAATGATCACGGGGACACCTATAAACAAGCCGTGAACACCGTATTCCCCTTCGAGATAGGCAGCACATGGCAAAATTCGTTTTTGATCGTTTAGGTAGCTTTTGGCCATTTCAATTGCTGAAAGCGCAGGGGTATAAAAAGCGGAGCCATTTCCCAGCAATTCGACGATCTCACCGCCACCTTTGCGGGTGCGATTGACGATTTCATTTAAACGTTCGGCTTTCAAAAGGCCCATCTCGATTAAGGTGGGTAAGGGAATGCCACCCACAGTTGAAAATCGTGTCAGTGGAACCATGTCATCGCCATGTCCGCCTAGAACAAAAGCATGAATGTCCTCGCGACTCACTTGTAGTTCCCAAGACAGAAACGTGCGGAAACGAGCAGAGTCCAAAACGCCGGCCATCCCTACAACCCGATTTTTGGCAAATCCAGAAAATTGATGAAAGGCATAAACCATGACATCAAGCGGGTTAGTAACAATAATCACGAAGGCATTAGGGGCGAACTCTTTAATGCCAAGCGCAACTTGCTTCATGACGTCTAAATTTTTTTGAAGAAGGTCTTCGCGGCTCATGCCTGGTTTTCGTGGAAAACCGGCAGTGACAATGCAAACATCCGCACCAGCAATATCTTGATAGGAGTCAGTGCCGGTAAGTTGTGTGTGGTTATCAAAGAGGGAGGCCATTTGATTTAAATCGAGCGCTTTGCCCTGTGCTGATCCTTTAAAAACATCGAACAAAATAACATCCCCTAATTGGTTTTGAGTGGCAAGCAAAGCCAGTGTTCCGCCAATTTGGCCTGCTCCAATTAGGGCAATTTTGGGTCGAGACATGCGTTTAAACTCCTTAGATTACAAACAGTTAAACAACGCTTGAACACAAACATAAACAGGGGATTATTGCAAGCACGGTTTTGGTTTTTAAATAAGGAGCTATAATTATGGTAGAATTTTTAAGTGATTTAAGTACGAGGGATATTAAGGCGCAAAAAGTCGAAGGGTTAGCGCGAGAAGTTCTTGGTAAAACCTATGTGACCTTTCAGACAAAACAGTTTTTTCTAGACGAAGATTTTGATGGGGGCCATGCTAAGGTTAGAGCAAATTTGCGTCAGCATACCGGTGAGCAGACAACTGATATGGACATCGAAGGGCAAGGCGTAGGACTTGTGGATGCTTTATTTGATGGCATGCTTAAAAGCTTTGCGCGCGAATATTCTTCGCTTTCAAGTATTGCGATTGTCGATTTTAATATTCATATCAAAGTCAAAAGTTCCTATGGTCGTAGAAGTGATGCAATGGCCATTGCCATGTTAACTATTCGAAATTCTGAAGATAATGAGTATGCTTTTTCCCACAGTACGCCCTCTGTTAGTCAGTCGAGCGTGGCTGTTGTGCAAGATGCTGTTAAATTTTTTGTGAATAGCGAGCGCGCTTATATTCAGCTTTATGTAGCGTTGGAAGATGCTAAAAAGCGTGGCCGATTTGATTTGGTGGAGCGCTATCAAAATCAGATGTCCACCTTGGTGCAAGCAACATCCTATCGGAAAATTGTGGAGCAGATGACCGCTGACAAAAAGTAAGACGAAGGCCCCTTGCCACTTATTGCGATTCAGGTAAATAGCCAGCACTGTTTTCATACAAAATTGTAAGGAATGATTAGCACCATGATGAAAGATCAATCATATGAAGGCATTTCTTTAGGCTTAACCTTTGATGATGTTTCTTTGGTGCCAGCCTATTCGGAAATATTGCCTGCTCAAGTCGATATTGCTTCATCATTAGGGCCTTCCCTTTTGCTTAAAGCACCTTTGCTGTCTGCTGCGATGGATACAGTCACTGAAAGCGCGACTGCTGTCACCATGGCTCATATGGGCGGTTTGGGCGTTATTCACAAGAACATGTCGATTGCCAAGCAAACAGAAGAAGTCACTTTGGTGAAGCGATTTGAAGCCGGTGTTGTATCTCACCCTTTGACGATTGGTCCGGATACGACCATTGCCGAAGTCATGCAGCTGATGAAAAACCATCGCGTCAGTGGTTTTCCTGTGACGACTAATGGAAAGCTGTGCGGTATTGTCACCAAAAGAGACTTGCGTTTTACCGAAGAGATGCAAGTTGCTGTTGCTCTAGTCATGACCAAAAACGTTGTGTCGGCAAAAGAAGGGACTTCCGCAGAAACTTGCCGGGCCTTGATGCAAGAGCATCGTATTGAAAAATTGCCACTGGTTGACAGTGAAGGTAAGTTGACCGGTTTAGTAACGATTAAAGATTTGCAAAATGTTTTGGCTTATCCAAATGCAGTGAGAGATAGTCGCGGTCGACTTTTATGTGCAGCGGCGCTTGGAGTCAGCCAAGATTTAGAAGCCCGCGCCCATGCCTTAGTGGCTGCCGGTGTTGACGCTTTAGTTGTGGATGCAGCCCATGGTCATAGCCTGGCGGTCATCAAGAGTGTCAAAAATTTGCGGCAGTGGTTCCCTGATTTGACGATTGTGGCAGGCAATATTGTCACAGGGGAAGGTGCGTTGGCTTTGGCTGACGCAGGTGCAAATGCTGTAAAAGTGGGAATTGGTCCAGGGTCGATTTGTACAACTCGTATTGTTGCTGGCGTTGGGGTACCACAAATCAGCGCTGTGATGGAAGTGGCGAAGGTGACGAAGCGCAAAGGCATTTCGCTCATTTCTGATGGTGGCATTAAGTATTCTGGAGATATGGTCAAGGCATTGGCTGCAGGCGCAAATTTAATCATGGTGGGTTCCTTGTTAGCAGGAACAGACGAAGCGCCTGGCGAGCAAGTTCTTTATCAAGGACGAACCTTTAAAGTTTATCGAGGCATGGGAAGCTTGGGAGCAATGGCCCAGGGCAGCAAAGACCGTTATGGGCAAGCAGACGTCACAGAGTCAGGTAAATTTGTTCCGGAAGGCATTGAAGGACGAATTCCTTATCGTGGTCCGCTTTCTTCAACTGTTTATCAACTCATGGGTGGTTTACGTTCAGGAATGGGTTATTTGGGAGCGGCCAATATTGCTGAGCTTCAGCAAAAAGCAAAATTCGTTCAAGTTACAAGTTCTGGTCTTCGAGAAAGTCATGTGCATGACGTGATTATCACCAAAGAGGCACCTAACTATTATTCGAAGTCTTGAAGGTAAGATGTCAATGAGTAACTCAAGAATTCCAGGATTTTATCGCTTATCTTTAGAGGAGCGTCGCCAAGAAATTGCGCAGCGTTTGCAGATAGAAAAAGAAGCATTTCATGCATTGTCACTGCCTTTGGGGCTCTCGCTTGAGGCCGCGGATGGCATGGTGGAGAATGCCATTGGTGTTTTAGGGTTACCTGTTGGTGTTGCCGCTAATTTTATGATTGATGGCGAAGCTGTTTTAGTGCCAATGGCGATTGAAGAGCCCAGCGTCATTGCTGCTGCAAGTCACATGGCAAAAATTGTTGCTTTGTCGGGCGGGTTTCAAACAAAAGTTGATGCGTCGATCATGATTGGGCAGATCCAAATTATGGACGTGTTAGACATGGATGCCGCCTGTTATCTTATTAAACATCATCGAGAAGATTTGCTGAAAACGGCCAATGGTTTTTGTGAAGGGATGAAAAAAAGGGGAGGCGGCTGTGTAGACGTGGTTCCTCGTGTTTTCCCCGGGATGCTCGTCGTGCATGTTCATGTTGATTGCTGCGACGCCATGGGTGCCAATATTGTTAATACCATTGTGGAAAGTTTAGCCCCCACTTTAGCCTCTCTTGTGCAAGGTCGAATAGGATTTTGCATCTTATCTAATTTAGCAGATAAACGTTTATCTAGAGCTTATTGTTCGATTCCATATCGTTTGCTGGCAATGGATAAAAATAGCGACGATGGGCGTGAAGTAGCCATGCGGATCGTCGAAGGTTATCGGTTTGCCTGCTTAGATCCTTATCGTGCCGCGACCCATAATAAAGGCATCATGAATGGAATAGATGCAGTAGCAATTGTGACGGGAAATGATTGGCGTGCACTGGAAGCGGGGGCCCATGCGTATGCTTGCCGCACAGGAAAATATACCAGCCTGACAACATACCAATTAAACGACGATTTAGGTGTTTTAGATTGTGCTATTGAACTGCCTATTGCTGTTGGCGTGATGGGTGGCAGTACCCAATTGCATCCAACGATTAAGCTATCTTTAAAAATATTAGGTGTTTTTGGAAAAACAGCAAAAAAACTTTCTAGTTTGATGGCAAGTATTGGTTTAGCTCAAAATTTAGGGGCCTTAAGAGCACTTGCCTGTGAAGGAATTCAACAAGGTCATATGGCATTACATAATCGAAAAAATGAGAGTAACTAGGAACCATTTTCATGAACCATGAGCAATCTGAAAATTTATCTGGAGGCGCGGACATCGCGTTTAGTTACGCACCAGGCAAAATTATTTTAAGCGGTGAACATGCTGTGGTTTATGGCTGTCCTGCCATTGCGGCGACGCTGGATCGAGGTGTGCGCATTGCTGTTCAATCGCGCAAATCTGATCAAAAGGGTCCAGTTTTAAAAGCGTCGGGGTTGGGATTTACTGGTCACGTGCGTCCTGATCCAGATGGAGAAGGTCCTGAAGTTTTGCGTGGAGCATTGGCCAGGTTAATCGAACTTTACGGCGACAGAGTCTGTGACTTAGAGTTAATGGCTGATAGTGCCATTCCTGCTGGTCGAGGTCTCGGCTCATCGGCTGCGCTTTCTGTGGCGATGATTAGAGGTCTGCATCGTTTTTTTGAAGAAGCAGTATCACCTGAAGTGGTTGCTGAATTGGCCCTGGCCTTGGAAAAAGTTTTTCATGGAAATCCTTCTGGAATCGATCACACCGTGATTTCTCAGGGAGGACTTATTTGGTACAAAAAAAATAGCAGTGAACTACGTGTTGAAAAAATAATCCCTAAACGCGCGATGCATTTTGCTGTTGGCTTAACAGGGCCACATGCTGGAACCAAGCAAGCCGTGCAAGCGTTGCGCAGTCGTGCGTCGCGGCATGAAACACTTTATCAGCATATATTTGCGGGAATTTCTCAAATTGCCACCGAAATGCGATTGGCGATTAGTGAAGGAAAATTAGCGGCCGTCGGCGAATTGATGAATCTCAACCAAGGCTATTTAAATGCTTTGTCAGTCTCAACGCCTGAGTTGGAAAAGCTATGCACAATGGCGCGTGAAAAAGGAGCGCTTGGTGCAAAATTAACTGGTGCAGGTGGTGGTGGCGCGGTCATTGCATTGGTTGATGACGATCCAAAGCCCATTGTAAATGCTTTTGTGAAGGCCGGATATTTGTCGTTTGCAACTAAATGCGAAACGGAATAAAAACCAATTTCACTGCTTTTTAAAATGAGAGGTCGAGATGCCATATCAGCAGTTTGAAGCGAAGCCAAAAACAAAATTTTCTCCGCGTCAGGGTTGGACGATAGCGCTTTTTAATCCCAATTTCGCGCAGACATATTATTTGGCTCATGTGGTGCAAATTGATCCTCAGCGTTTTATGAGTTTGGTTGGAGATTATTCTTTTTTGCTGGAACAGGCGAGAATGTGTCCTGAAGTGCATTTTGCAGCAGTCACAGCTGACGGCGATGAAGTCACAGGGCATGGGGCCATAACAATTTTAGGTAGGTTAAAAGATCTGAAAAACGAATCAAATGGATTTGTTGCCGCAGTTAATTTACTTAAAAAAAATCAAGTATTTTTAAACGATTCAGGTGTTTTAGTCGAATTCTCTATGCAAAGTCTGCGGGACTCTCAATCTTTGTTGTCTTGTGGTTTGTCTCTTAAAACTTGATTGACAGCCGGAGAATATCTTGCTCTAAGTCGGGTTCCTTGAAAGTTTGTAGGCGCGTAGCTCAGTGGTAGAGCACTACCTTGACATGGTAGGGGTCGCCGGTTCGAGACCGGCCGTGCCTACCATCAATTTGGTAAAATAACGATGAATAAAATTACAGTCAAATTGCCAGATGGCGCGATGAAAGAATTGCCTTATGGCAGTACTGCTATGGATTTGGCACAGGTAATCTCTCCGCAATTTGCGAATACTGTCGTTGTTGCCAAGGTTAACAATCAAATTACCGATTTAAGAGATCCGTTGCCAGAGGGTGCCAGCGTCGCGCTTTTTAAGGCTGATTCTCCTGAAGGAATCGATGTTCTGCGCCATAGTTGCGAACATGTTTTAGCCACGGCAGTGTGCAGATTATTTCCCGGTGCTCAAGTCGCCATGGGTCCTAAAAGTCATGATGATGAATTTTATTATGACTTCGATGTGGGGCGTGCCTTTACTCCCGAAGATTTGATCAGCATCGAAAAAGAAATGACAAAGATCATTTCTCAAAAAACAGCTTTTAGTAAAAAAATGGTTTCCAAAAAAGAAGCCTTAGAAGTTTTTTCTGCTTTAGGCCAAAGATACAAACCAGAAATTTTAGAATGGGTTTTGGCTGATGAAGTTAGTATTTATCAAAGCTCTGATTTCGTCGATCTTTGTCGTGGCCCGCATTTACCGCATGCTGGCTTCATTAAAGCTTTTAAATTGCTGAACGTGTCTGGATCCTATTGGCGCGCTGATTCCAATAGAGAAATGCTGCAGCGTATTTCTGGGATTGCTTTTGCTTCGCAAAAAGAACTGGATGCGTATTTGTATCGCATGGAAGAAGCGAAAAAGCGCGATCACCGTAAATTGGGACCGATGCTAGATCTGTTTTCTGTGTCGGATCCTAGTATTGGACCAGGCCTGGTGACTTGGTTACCCAAAGGCGGTCGTCTTCGTGTTGCCATTGAAGATTTTTCGCGAAAAATGCATTTTGATAATGGCTACGAAATTGTTTTCTCACCACACATTGCTAAAAGTGATCTCTGGAAAACATCTGGGCATTGGGAATTCTATCGTGACAGCATGTTTTCTCCCATGGATATTGATGGGCAGGAATATGTTCTAAAGCCCATGAACTGTCCTTTTCACGTGTTGGCCTATAAAAACCGTCCCCGTAGTTATCGTGATTTGCCTTTACGGTTTGCAGAATTGGGAACAGTGTACCGATATGAGCTTGCTGGCGTCATGCATGGTCTCATGCGTGTTCGTGGATTTACGCAAGACGATGCACATTTATTTTGTCGGTGGGATCAAATCGATAGCGAGATCGATCAGGTGATTGGTTTCGTTTTGCAGATGCTTAAAACGTTTGGATTTACTCAGTTTGAAGTTAATTTGGCAACCAGACCAGAAAAATATGTTGGTTCTGCTGCTGCTTGGGATCGCGCTGAGGCTGCACTTCTATCTGCTGTCAAAAGGCAAGGGCTTAACTATCAAGTTGATGAGGGTGGTGGCGCTTTTTACGGGCCGAAGATTGATATTAAATTGCGAGATAGTCTAGATCGATTATGGCAGTGCTCCACAGTGCAGCTCGATTTCAATCTTCCTGATCGATTTGCTTTGGCTTACACCAACTCAGACGGTGCTCCAGAGCAACCTGTCATGATCCATCGCGCTTTGCTTGGTTCACTAGAAAGATTTATTGGAATTTTAATCGAAGAATATGCCGGCGCGTTTCCGATATGGTTGGCGCCAGAGCAAGTGCGGATCTTGACCATTGCTGATCGCCATTTGCCCTATGCACAAGAGTTAAGCGTGCATTTGCGGGCCCAGGGTTTGCGTGTTCATGTCCCTTCGAGCAGCGATAAGCTCGGAGCTAAGATTCGCGATGCCCAGCTTGCCAAAATTCCCTTGATGCTGATTGTGGGTGAAGAAGAAGTGGAGAAGGGTGGGGCTGCGCTTCGGCTTCGGTCGGGTGAAGATTTAGGGTTTATGAGCAGGGATGATATTTCTAGCTATTGTGTGGAAGGTGCTAAAATCCCCATTGCATCAAAAACAGAGCTCTGGCATGAAGAAGATGCAATCGTAATCTAATTAAGGGGATGAGTTATCATTAACGGTAATGTAAAAAACGCTTCAGGCGGTGGTTTTTCAGGTGACAATACCTTCGGCGGCGCTGCTGGTGGTGGCCCGGGCGGACCCGGTGGTCCTGGTGGTGATGCTGAAAGAGGCATGAAACGTTCGATGGAGCCACGGATCAATCGGCGTATTCGTGTTCCTGAAGTGCGGGTTGTCATGGAAGACGGCGAACAGCTTGGCGTGCTATCAACCCAAGATGCTTTGCGTCGTGCTGAGTCATTAGGTCTTGATCTGGTTGAAGTTTCGCCAATGGCAAAGCCTCCTGTCTGCAAGATCATGGATTATGGTAAATTTAAATACCAACAAAAGCGAAAAGCTGCAGATGCTAAGAAAAAGCAGCAGGTCATTGAACTCAAAGAAGTTAAATTTCGCCCCAAGACAGATATTCATGACTTTGAAGTCAAAGTGAATCGATTACGAAGCTTTTTAGGTGAAGGTAACAAGGGAAAAGTCACCATCATGTTTAGAGGCCGAGAAATTGTCCATCCAGAAATTGGTCAAGAAATGTTAAAACGTGTCAGTGAAGCGCTGCATGATGAGGCCCTGATTGAGTCCTCCCCTCGCATGGAAGGGCGGCAGATGGTGATGATTTTAGCTCCGCAAAAGGCCGGGAGCGGTGGGCAAAAGAAGAAAACAGAAGGTTAGTAACATCATTGAGGGATCTTTATCAAAGATGATGAAGCTTTCCCTCTTGCGCCTTTATTGCGGTCCAGATAGGGTGCAGAAAATTTTAATGGAAATTGGACCGGTTTTTGAAAGGATGTAAAAATGGCGGGCTGTAACAAAGCAAGGGGTAAAAACAACCCTAAAATGAAGAGTAAGCGCGCGGCGTTAAAGCGGTTTACGGTAACAGCCTCAGGGCTTATTAAACACCCTTCGAAGGGTAAGTCCCATTGCTTAAGCAATAAAAGCCGTAAGCGCAAAAGACAGCTTGCTAAAGCTGGTTATCTAAATAAAGGGGACGCTGCTCGCATTGCGAGAGGTCTGACTTATTTGTTTTAAGTTTTATGTTTTTGTTTTTGTCAAAGAGGATTAAACACTATGGCTCGGGTAAAAAGAGGCTTTAAAGCAAGGCATCGTCGTAAACGAATTTTAAAAATGGCCTCAGGTTATTATGGCACGCGCAGTCGCTTATTTCGTACAGCAGTAGAATCAGTCGAGAAAGCGTTGGTCTATGCTTATCGCGATCGTAAAGTCAAAAAACGCGATTTTAGAAAGCTATGGATCACCAGATTAAATGCAGCAGTTAGAGTTCATGGACTCAGCTACAGTGTGTTCATGGGCAAGCTAAAAGCCAGCAATATATTGCTTGATCGCCGAGCTCTTGCCGAGTTAGCAGTGTCTGATCCAGCAGGTTTTGCCTCAGTTGTTACTTCCGTAAATGCATAAATAAAATACCTGAACTGAAATGCTTCGTTTTAGTCAGGTCCTTTATTTGGAACACTGCCTTATATTGGCAAGATAGGCGCTTTTTTATGGACAGGTTTGTTTATGCGCGACGATGATTTAATAAAGCCGTCTCGTGTCAAAAAGGATCTTGATAAGTTGCGCACAGAGGCGGAGTGTTTGTTGAAAGAAGCGGTTTCCCGGGATGAAGTGGAAGCTGTGCGGATTCAATCCTTGGGTAAAAAAGGAAATATTTCGCAGATTTTGAAACTCATGGGCCAGTTTCCTGCAGAAGAGCGCAAAGAACTTGGCAAGCTTGCCAATGAAGCACGCGACTTTGTTGAAGACTTAATTGCAAAAAGTTTCGAACGCCTTGAGAAAAAAGCGCGTCAAAAAACCTTAAGTGGACAAATAGATGTGACGCTGCCTGGCAGAAAGCCACAGCAAGGGCATAAGCATCCGTTAACACTGACTTCTGAAAAAATCTTAAACGTGTTGCAAAATCTTGGGTTTGATTTAGTTCAAGGCCCGGAAATTGAACACGATTTTTATAATTTTGAAGCCTTGAATGTTCCCTCTGATCATCCTGCTCGAGAAATGCAAGATACTTTTTATGTCGATAAAGATGTGGTTTTACGTACCCAAACAAGTCCAGTACAAATACGAACCATGCTTTCGCTAAAAGAGATACCTATTCGTATTGCTAGCATGGGAAGAGTTTATCGCAGAGATCAAGATGTGACGCATTCTCCTATTTTTCACCAAATTGAAGGTTTATTTGTCGACAAGTCAGTCACTTTTTCTGATTTAAAAGGCACTTTAACCACGTTTGTAGAAAAAGTTTTTTCTGAAAAAGCCCGTATTCGTATGCGGCCTAGTTATTTTCCTTTTACTGAACCATCTGCTGAAGTGGATATGAGCTGCTTCCAGTGTGATGGCGCAGGTTGTCGTTTATGCAAAGGAACAGGCTTTATTGAAATTTTAGGCGCCGGAATGGTGGATCCTGAAGTGTTTAAAGCATCCGGTTTTGATCCAGAAAAAGTTTCTGGATTTGCTTTTGGTATTGGCGTAGAACGTGTGGCAATGCTGAAATATGGCATTTCAGACATTAGACACTTCTACGAAAACGATTTGCGTTTCTTGGCTCAGTTTTAAGCTGTTGGATGTGAGATGCTTCTTAGCTTCAAGTGGTTATCAGAATTCGTAGAGTTACCTTCAGGATTATCAGCGAAAGATATTGCTGATCAATTAACGATGGGTGGCTTGGAAGTTGAAAATTGTGAAGAAAACCTTCAACTTGAAGATAAAATTCTTGAAGTCAAAATCACACCAAATCGGCCTGATGCGTTAAGCCACATTGGTATTGCTCGAGAATTAGCGGCACTTTTACAAACTCGGTTCTATGCACCTCATTCAACAATCAAAGAATTGGGTGGACCTATTAACGATGTTGCACAAGTGAGCGTGCACGCAAAAAATGCGTGTTTGCGTTATGCCTGTCGCGTTATCGATGGCGTGCAAGTGAAAGAAAGCTCTGAAGATGTGCGCTTGCGCTTATCTGCGTTGGGAATTCGTCCCATTAATAATATCGTTGATGTTACCAATTTAATTTTGCTTGAAAGAGGCCAGCCTCTGCATGCATTTGATCTCATGACGCTGCAAAAGGATCGTCATCGTGTTGCCATCAATGTAAGGCAAGCGCAAGCAGGCGAGAAAATAATAACACTCGATGGTAAAGAACGGAAATTAACACCTGAAGATTTGGTGATTGCCGATGGAGAATTTCCGATTGCCTTGGCAGGTATCATTGGCGGTAAAGATAGCGAGGTGACAGAGCAAACCACAAGTGTTTTGCTTGAATCTGCCTATTTTGATCCCTCAACAATTCGAAAAATGGCGAGAAGGCATGGACTAAGCACGGAAGCGAGTTATCGTTTTGAGCGCGGTACAGATCCCAATATGGTGATGTCGGCATTGGATAGAGCCGCCGATTTGATTGCTCAGCTTTCTGGTGGACGTGTTCGTCGTGAAGCCATTGATATTTATCCAAAGCCCGTTGCTCCCTTAGAAATTTATGTGCGCAAACAAAGAATTGCTGAGGTTTCTGGTCTATTAGAAGCAGATTTGGATGAAGCGAAAATTCGTTCCCGATTTTTATTGCTCGGAATTGAAACAGTCGGGCGCAGAGGCGATGCTTTAATTTTCCGTGTTCCTACCTTTCGCCCAGACCTGACACGGGAAATCGATTTAATTGAAGAGGCGATGCGTCTGATTGGCTTGGATAAAATACCTTCCAGGTTATCATTTAGCAGGCGCATGCTTGCAGTTGATCACGCGGGTTCTGATAAATATGTCGATAAGGCGCGGCAGTCTCTCGTGGCTTCAGGATTTTTTGAGGCAATTAATTTTTCTTTTGGATCAAAGCACGACTTTAATTTATTTAAATCTAAAGATAGCGCTGACTTTATTCAGGTGAATAATCCGCTGGGCGAAGAATTAAGTTTGATGCGCCAATCCCTGCTGCCCGGTTTGTTGAAAAATGTTGTGTTTAATATGCGCAAAGGGGCGCAGGGCGTTCATCTATTCGAAATTGGAAATGTTTTTTTAGGCCAAAATCCCCATGGCAAAGTGCCAAATATTGAACTGCTGCAAGGAAAAGCAGACCAAGATGCTTGGGCCATTGAACAATCACGCTTAAGTGGCGTGAGCTATGGAACTTTAGGGGTTCAGTCATTCGATACCAAGCTTAAAGCTGGAGATTTTTATGATCTCAAAGGGGCTTTGGAGGCGCTGTTGGCTCAGCTGAAAATATCTTCTGGGTGTATATCGGATCAAGTGCATTTTATTCATCCCAAAGAGCCTCCTGTATTTTTACATCCGGGTGTTTGTGCTGAAATCTGGGTGAAGCCAAAAAAATCCAAAGTAGAGATTTTATTGGGAGTGATTGGCGAAATCCATCCTGATATTCAAGCGGCGTTTGGGTTAGATAAGCCCGTTTATGCTTTTGAATTAAATATGGATCAATTGGCTCTATTGTCAAAAGAAGATGAACAGGCAAAGCCGCTGTCTAAATTTCCTGAAATCACCAGGGATTTAGCCCTTTTACTTGATGAAGAGATCACCGCAGGCCAGCTTCAGATGGAAATATTAAATGACAAAGCAATTAAGCCTTTTATAAATGATTTGCGTATTTTTGATGTTTATAAAGGTCCCAAGATCGAAAAAGGTAAAAAATCGATTGCGGTTTCTTTAACGCTGAGAGCTCTGGACCGCACTTTGACGGATGATGAAGTGGCGGGGGCAATGCAGCCAATGATTGAAAATTTGCAAAAAAACTTGAAGGCATTGGTTCGTTAAATCGTAAAATATACTTTTTAGAGATTTGACTTTTCTAAGGCTTTAGGTTCTCCTTATAGGAGAAGACCTTAAAGGGAGGAAAGTGTGGCAGAGCAAATTGATCATCAAGGCCGAACATTAACAAAGGCTGAGATTGTAGAAAGCGTGCATCGAAAAATAGGTTTTTCGAAAAAAGATTCAAACGAAATTGTTGAAAAAATATTTGAAATTTTAAAACGAACTCTGGAAAAAGGGGAGTCGGTTAAACTTTCAGGTTTTGGCAAATTCGAGGTGAGAAGTAAACGATCAAGGAGGGGTAGAAACCCACAAACAGGTCAAGAGATGGAAATTACTGCACGTCGGGTTTTATCTTTTCGGCCTAGCCAAATTCTTCGCAGTGTTTTGCTAGATAAAAATTCAGGCAATCGATAAGGATGTGAAGTATGGTACAAGAAGGAGTAAGAGAAAATAGACCAGTTGCATTGCCGGATAAGAAATATTTTAAGATTGGCGAGACATCTACATTGCTTGGAGTGAAGCCGCACGTGCTTCGCTATTGGGAAACAGAATTTCCTCAGATCAGACCTTATAAATCAAAAACAGGTCAACGCTTATATCGTAGGTGTGATGTAGAGGCATTACTTAAAATTCAAAAATTGCTTTATGAAGAACGGTTTACCATTGCTGGTGCCAGACAAGCTTTGCGGCTTAATAATTGGGTAAGCATCCATGTTGATGATGAAGAAATTGATGATATTGAAATAGAAGAAAGTCAGATGGTTTCGAATATTGTGAGTGCTATGGTTGCAAGTAGTCCTCAGATTGAAAGCAGCCCTCAGGTTGAGTGCGCTGAAAGCATCAACATCGAGGAAATCAACGAGACACCTGTTTCGCAACCTAAACCTTTAAGCGAAAACAATCCGACATCCGGCATTTCCGATGAAAGAGAATTAGATCCAGACATCAGCCGATTGCTCAGCATGCCTTTGCTGTCAGCACAGAAAAGACTTCAAGAAATATTGAAACTGATTGATGGGTAGTGGCCATTGTGCTGAAAGTTGTCATGGTCGGGCTTGGTCCGACCATCTAGTGTACAACAAATCTTGTGTTCTAGATTCCGGAACGAGTCCGGAATGACAAATCCTTGATTGTCATGCCAGCAGGATGAATCGCTTAAGTGAATGCTGCCCCTACTTTGATAACCTGGGGTCTTAGCGCCCCCTGGCCAATGACGACTTTAACGCTTCATAGGAGCAGTCCTATAAGCGCAAAGCGCGGGAAACTATATCAATTTTATATCAGACTCTTATTGAGAAGATTGTTCGTTCTGCTGGGGAACGCAGGTCAGGCTGATTGCCAAATTGCGGGCATGCTCAATGAGATCTGCATGTTTGCTTAAATCGCAAAAACGGAAGAGGGGCAGCCCAGACTGGCGTGTTCCCAAAAAATCTCCTGGGCCTCTGATATTTAAATCTTCGCTGGCAATGAGAAATCCATCTGACGTTTTTTCCATCAAGCTTAACCTGCGATAAGCATCGTCACCAGGTTGAAGCTTTTCAGTGATTAAAAAACAGCTGCTTTTTTTCTCGCCGCGGCCCACCCGTCCTCTTAGTTGGTGTAGTTGTGACAAACCAAATCGTTCGGCATGCACGATGATCATATTGGTGGCATTGGGAACATCGACACCGACTTCAATAACCGTGGTTGAAATAAGTAATTTCACTTCTGCTTGCACGAAGCGTTGCATGATTTCTTCTTTTTCTTTTGCTTTCATACGTCCATGAATCAGTGCGACTGTGACGGGGCCAAACAGGTTGGCCAGCATGTCAAAAGCGCGTTTGGCATCTTGCAAATCTAATTTTTCAGACTCTTCAACCAACGGGTAGACGATGTAACCCTGTTCGTCTTTATCGAGAATTTTTTTTGCTAACATTTGTATAATGTGATTGGGATCGCCAGGTAAAATCCGCGTGACGATGGGGGTTCGGCCAGGTGGCAATTCATCTAAAATGGAAATGGCAAAATCACCATATAAAGTAAGCGCTAAACTACGTGGAATAGGGGTGGCGGTCATGGCCAAAATATGGGGAACTAAATTGTCTTTTTTGCCTTTATTCAAAAGTGCAGTGCGTTGCTCGACACCAAAGCGATGTTGCTCATCGATGATAATCAAACTTAAATTTTTAAAACAAACGTCTTCAGTGATGAGAGCATGGGTACCCACGGCGACCAGGGTCGGGCACTTTGTTAAATCATTGAGAATCGATTCTCTTTCTTTTTTATGAGTACTGCCTGTTAGAAGAACAACTTTTATACCGTGAGGCTCCAATATTTTCTTCAAAGTTTGATAATGCTGTTTGGCCAAAATTTCTGTGGGAACCATGATGGCCGATTGCAGTTTATTTTTTGCCGCGAGAAATAAACCGCAAGCAGCGATCGCCGTTTTGCCAGCACCGACGTCACCTTGAAGTAGACGCATCATAGGATAAGAGCGTGATAAAGCCTCGCTAATTTCTACGAGTACCCGTGCCTGAGCTGTGGTGGGGGCAAAGGGCAGGAGTGTCTTAAAAAGGTTTTGTATGTTTTCACTCTCAATAACTTGTGAAGAGTGCCGCGACATTTGCAAACGTCGTCTTTGTATGACTAATTGTAACGAAAGCATTTCATCAAAAGCCATGCGTCTGAACGCCGGATGACTTTGATCAATGAGTGCGTCAATTTCGCTTTTAATCAAGCCGCTGGGATGATGAATCGCTTGATAAGCTTGCGCAAGAGGCCAAATTCTTGCCCCTTCTAGTGTTTGTGCTGGCACCATCTCTAAAACAGGGCTGGCATTCATGTGTTGTAAAGCTGCTTGAATGAATTTACTAAGCTCCGCCGGATAAATGCCTTTCACCTCCGGATAGACTGGCCAAAGACCTTCCAAGGTAGCAGCAACGTCGCCATTATATGTGCGAGGATGGGGCATTTGCAGAAGCTGCCCATAGGCTGTCGCGGTGCCCAGAATAGTGATCAGATTATTGGGCGAAAACCGCTGTTCGAGGTTGATGGTTTGGGTATTAAAAAAAACCAATTTGAGATGACCGCTGTCGTCTTTTACGAGGACTTCAAGACGTCTGAATCGTCCGTAACCTATGAATTGCGCGCGTAAAACATGCGCAAGCACAATTCCGGGTGAACCTATTTCAAGTTCTTTGATTTTTTTTCGCTGTCGGTCTTGATAGGTTCTGGGTAAAATATTGAGAAAATCCCTAACCAAACGGATGCCAGTTTTAGCCAAAACCTCTGCTTTTTTAGGACCAATGCCTGAAAGCACGGTGACAGGATCAGCTAAAGGATGGGATTTGGGTGTGAGAGACATGCCTGCCCATATTAAGGGCTAGGATTCACAATTGGAATCATTTTTTTAACGAGAATATGCCCATCTGCAGCAACAGTGATCATTTCTTTAACAGATTGATATCCTACTTGCTCAAAAAGGATTTGGTGTGTCCCTTTCTTGATACGCACCATCACAGGTGTCATCCCTATTTTTTTACCGTCGAGCACTGCTTCTGCTCCCGGTGGGACAGAATGCAAATGGACTTCCACGAGATTGCTTTTGTAAAACCAAAAATAAAAACCAATACTGCTGCCGGCAACTAGGAGAAAAGCAAGCGCTGCAAATAGCCATGTGCTTTTTAACCTGTTTTTTGGCAAAGTTTCTACGTTTTCTGGGGGCCCGGCTGCTTCTTTTGGGGCGGATACTGCTTCGGCAATCTGCGTTGTTGGAGTGCTGACAGATTCCTGAATTGGTTCCTGGGTAACCGAAGGTGTCGCAGCTTGTTTTTCTTGCTCATTTTTAACTTCTTCTATATCAAAATCAGAAGTCACTGCATCAGACGGAGCGGCCATTATTTCTGGCAAAGCAGGATTTTCCGGGACGGACTGAACAGCCTCTAAAGCAGCGCCATCCTTAGCGCATTTTTCAATAGTATTATCCTCATAAGAAGTCTTACAAATGGGACAAGTTTTCATGCTACACTCGAGTCACATAGATTTTATTTAGTATAGCAAAGACTTTTGATAAAATGAAAATAGTTCCCTAAATTTCGACGATTATGAAATCAATATGCATAATTTCGCATTCGCGAATACCTTTTGGGGTTCTGATTTCCAATTGATCGCCTACACTTTTACCAACCATGGCGCGGGCCAAAGGAGAGGCAATACTTACTTTATTGTTTTTTAAGTCAGCCTCATCTTCACCAACAATAGTCCAAGTTTGTTCAACATCAGTATCAATTTCATAGATGGTGACAGTGGCACCGAAAACCACTTTGTCTGGCCTTCGTTGGGTTGTATCAATCACTTGGGCTCTGGCCAATTTGCCTTCAATATCTCGAATGCGGGCCTCGACAAATGCTTGCTTCTCCCTCGCTGCATCATATTCGGCATTTTCAGATAAGTCACCATGGCTACGTGCTTCAGCAATATCACGAATCACTGCCGGACGTATTTTTGTTTTTAAATGTTTCAATTCGTCATGCAAAGCTTTAAAGCCAGCAGGCGTCATGGGAAAATTGCCCATGGATAAAATCCTTTTGTTCAGCTAAAAAGGTGAAGCTAACTAGAACATTCTTTTTGACAATGGGGACTAAAAAAATATGAGACATCCATTTTCCAGCCATGCGTTATCGCGTGCACCGGTGGTCAAAGCGGTTTTGATTACTTTGGTCCTCATGTATGTTCTATTTGCATTGTCAGTTCAACTTGATCTTGGAGCAGATTTTTTCTATTTATGTGTGCTCAATCCCGTAGAAGTTTTTGAAAACGGATATTTTTGGCAGCTTTTAACATATGCTTTTTTGCATGATATTTCGAACCCCGTGCATCTTCTATTTAATGGCCTGATTTTCTTTTTGATAGGATCAGAGCTCGAAATACGTTGGGGAAACAAGCGGTTTATATTTTTTATAATAGCAGCGATTTTAGGTGGTTCCTTGTTTGTGTGTTTGAGTTTTTTGATTGGCTTATCAGATCAACCGGTGACTGGTTTTTCAGCTGTTTGCTTAGGATTAATAGTGGCTTGGGGAATCACTTACCAAGAGAGACTGATCTATGTCTTTGGCATGATACCAATATCAGGCCTGGCGCTTGTTTTTTGGACGCTGGGTTTTGAAGTCTTATACGCACTTAGTATCTCGCATGTTTCTAGTGCACTGCATTTTGGTGGAATGGCAGTGGGCGCTATTTTGACATTGGGTTGGTGGCGGCCTAATCGCCTAAAAAAGTATATGCAGCAAATGCGGTTTACTTCCCATAGAGATCGCTGGAATTAAATTTTTGTGTATGGAATTTCAATATGAATCTTTTGTTAGCTTCCAGCTCCCCCCGTCGAAAAATGTTATTAGAAGGTTTGGGCTTTGATTTAAAAATTGTTGCTCCTAAAATTGATGAAGCGCCTTTGCCCAATGAAAATCCACATGATTTAGTCTTAAGATTAGCAAAGCAAAAAGCAGAAGCAGTGTCGGGTAATTACGATTTAATTGTTTTGGCAGCAGATACTGTTGTGGTTTGTGCAGGTCAACTTTTAGGAAAACCAAAAGACAAATCTGAGGCAAAGCTTTTTTTGCAAAAACTTTCCAATACCTGCCACAAAGTATTGACGGGCTATGCGCTTCTAAAAGGACATCAGCATATAAGCCATGTCGTCACCACGCAAGTTTGGTTTAGAAATCTCAAGGAAATCGAAATCGAGGCATATATAGCAACCAAAGAGCCTTATGATAAGGCCGGAGGCTACGCGATTCAGGGCGCTGCTGCGGCTTTTATTGACCGCATTGATGGAAGTTTCACAAATGTGATCGGTTTGCCCATCAAAGAAGTATTAGAATCTTTGCAGCAGATATCGCATGGGTGATGTGTTGAAGTCTCGTTATGAAATTTTAAAAAAACGCATCAAAGTTGCTTGTCAAAAAGCCCATCGCCATGAAAGCGAAGTTCACTTACTCGCTGTTTCAAAAGGGCAATCAGTAGAGGCAATTGTTGAATTTTATCGCTTGGGGCACCGTGATTTTGGTGAAAACTACGTTGATGAGCTGCTATCCAAAAAAAAAGGACTGCAAGAAGAGTGTCCTGATATTGTCTGGCATTTTATTGGACAGATTCAGACGAATAAAGCTAAAAAAATTGCCACTGCTGATTTTGTTCATAGCGTGAGCAGCGATAAGCAAGCATTGGCGCTTTCCAAATACTGTTCCCAGGAAAATCCTTTAGCTGTTCTCTTGCAAGTTTCTTTTCGTGAAGATATTCATCGAGGCGGCGTGTCGCCTTCTTCACTAAGGCAACTTTGTCATCAAATAAAAGCAATCAAAGAACTTGAGTTGAGAGGATTAATGCTGATTTTACCATTGGAGATGGAAAAAAATCCTGCACAGGGGTTCCAATGTCTCGCTGAAATTAAAAGAACAATTGAAGAACAAGATCAATTACTGTTGCCAGAATTATCAATGGGCATGAGTAATGATTTTGAAGAAGCGATTGCTTATGGAGCCACGTGGGTGCGCATTGGCAGTGCCTTGTTTGGAACAAGGAATAAAATAAAGTAGGTGATGGCTTAAAGCTATCATGCTCAAACGACCATTTTTTTATTTTATCCATTCTGTCTGTTTTTTTTGTTCTGTTTCACTGATGAGCGAGACTAAGATAAATGACGTGCAGATATTGGCGACTCATAATAGTTTCAAACAATATCTCGACCCCAATTTAAGTGGCATCATCGAAACCGTCTGTAGTCTATCAGATATCTCTTTAGAGGAGTATCAGCACCTTCCTTTAAAAGATCAGCTAGATAAAGGTGTAAGGGGTTTTGAACTCGATGTGTTTGCAGATCCCGAAGGTGGCAGATACCGGGAGTTTCGGTTTTTATCACTGATTGGCGAAGATGGCCAATCGCATGATCCTGACCTCGATAAGCCTGGTTTTAAAGTGATGCATGACGTTAATTTTGATTTTCACGCGACGTGTCATCTTTTTACCGGATGTCTTTCAGAAATTAAAGAGTGGTCGAATGCTCACCCTAACCATTTGCCTATTTTTATTCATGTACAAGTAAGAGACGAACCGACGCCAATCATTGGTAAGTATTTAAGTGTCATTGGCCTTGTTCAACCGATTATCATCACCAAGAAATTGCTAGACGCGCTTGACAAGGAAATCAGAGCCACGATCCCTGCTCAGCAATTAATTACGCCTGATCAAGTGCGTGGAAATTATATGACGTTGCGTGAGGCTGCTTTAGCAAATTCTTGGCCTAATTTGGCTGATGCTCGTGGTAAATTTATTTTTTATATGGATGTCAGACCAGGTGTTCGCGATTTATATTTAGAAGATCACCCTCAACTTGAGGGGAGGGCCATTTTTACGGCGCCTGCAGATTCGAGTGCAGACGATGCTGCTTTCATAATTTTGAATAGCCCCGTTGAGGATGGCGGAAAGATTAAAGAGCTCGTCTTGAAAGGCTTTATTGTGCGAACAAGAGCAGATTCAGGAACAGTTGAGGCCTACAATAACGATAGAAGAACCTGGGAAGCTGCACTCTTAAGTGGAGCACAAATTATCAGCACGGACTATATTGTGCCAGATCCAAAAACAGGAACCGATTACTATGTTTTCATGCCAAACGGTAATCCAGGTCGATGTAATCCCATCCGCGAGTCATTTTGTGATGCAGACACGATTGCTGAATAATGCTTTATGAGGAGTGATTGATGCGATATGTTTTTATGTTTAGTGCTGTTGGGCTACTTTCCCAGTCATTGTTTGCTTTAAGTTCAAACAATACTTGTTTGCCTGTGCTTTCTGATGCTGTCGAGCAGATTGGAATATTAAATGAAAATATTAACGGTACGATTCATACAGTGGATGAAATCCAAGGCATTGTGAACAGAATCTTAGACAAGACCATACCAGAAATTTTAAAAAAATATGATGAGACTGTTCCTAAAGTGACCGAACATATCGAATCTATTACCGCAGAAGTAAAAGCAATTCGCAAATTAGCAGACGAACGAACTTCTCCAGGCTTTATAATTGGGACCGCAGTAGGAGCCGCTTTTGCCGCAGTTCTTTTTGGAACTGTGACATGGATGATGACAAACATGTCTGTAGGCTATGTCAAAAATAGATGGTTTCATCGACCGCCTTTGCTTCCCATTGTTGCTCCAGGTGATGGTTTGCCAAATTTGGTCACGACAAGTGTATAAGATTGACTTTTACCAACGTTTCAGGTGAATACTATCTGTGAAACGATAAAAGCATCGAGAGTAGTACAACGTGAAAATAGCATTGATTGGATGTGGGGGACTTGGTACCTCGTTAGCCTTAGGGCTTTTGCGTTCTAAGGTTTCTGATTTAGAACTTCGGCTATGTGATCACAATCAATCGAAGATGGATTTAATTGTTAGCGAATTTCCTTCTTTAAAGATTGCGACATCGCTTTTTGTTAAAAACGTTGTGAAAGACGCTGAAATCATAATTGTTGTTGTAAAACCCGGTGACTTGGAGCGCACCTTGACCCAATTAAAAGAGGATCTGGCTCCACAAGCATTGCTCGTCTCGTGCGCAGCAGGTGTTCAAATAGATTTTATAGCAAAAGTCATTGGTAAAAAATGTGCAGTAGCACGGGCTATGCCCAATACTGCTGTTGCCGTTGCCGGAGGAACCGTTGGTACTTTTTTAGGACCAAACTGTGATCAAAAGCGCGATGAAGAACGACTGAATTATGTTTTTGGGGTTTTAGGATCCGTACGTGCAGTCCATGCCGAAGAATTATTACATGCTGTGACGGCTTTGTCTGGTTGTGGTCCGGCATTTGCGTTGCTTTTTTTAGAAGCATTAATCGATGCAGGAGTGCGGGCAGGTCTATCTCGTAGCGAGGCAGATTTTTTTGCCAAAGGCGCGTTACGCTCTGCGACGGTTTTGGTTGACCACGTCGCATTGCCACCGAGCGATTTGCGTGCACAAATTACTTCTCCTGGCGGGGTTACGGCAGAAGGTCTTTATCAATTGGAACGCATGGCTTTTCGCTATGCCATCATGGAAGCAGTTGATGCTTCTAAAAAGAAATCAGAACAAATTAATTATTTGGAACAAGCAACAATCGTGAAGTGAGTGGTGCTTTCTATGATAAAAATATTCGTGAACGATATTTTTGGTTTGTTCCTTTTTTATGCATCGTTATTGCGGGCGAAAAAAAATAAAAGTCATTTGTTAACGAAAAAATGGCCAAGTCAAAAATGGATCTTGGGACATCGAGGTGCTAGGGCTAATGCACCAGAAAATACATTGTCTGCATTTAAAAAAGCGATGGAGTATGGCGCAGATGGTGTCGAATTCGATGTTTTTTTAAGCCAAGATGGGATCCCTGTGGTGATCCATGATGAGACAGTTGATCGAACCACTGATGGACATGGAGCTGTTTGGGATTTGTCTGCAAAAGAACTTTCGCAATTAAATGCTGCCAAAAATTTCCCTGAATTTGCCAAGGAAGGTGTGCCGACACTCGTGCAAGTTTTAGAAGTCTTGCCAGATGGAGCAATTATTAATGTCGAATTAAAAGCAAGTGGCCACTTTACCAAACAAGTGTTTGTTGAAAAATTAATGCCTATTTTTAAAGAACACGAGAAACGTCTCACTTTAATTGTTTCGAGTTTTGATGGTGAATTGCTTTATTTATTTCGTTGCTTGGCCCCGCAATATTTGCTGAGTTTGCTTTTGTCTCCAAGAGATGAAAATTGGCCAAAATCATTTCGCTATATGGATGCGATTGGGCCTGATGCGTTGCATCTGCCTGCACAATTAGCAGGGCCACTGGTTAGAAGTCTGGCCAGACGTGCTGATATCGCTATTGCGATTTGGACAGTGAACGATGTTGACCAAGCTAGAGCATGGTTTGATAAAGGGGCCATGGGAATTTTTACGGATACAGTTCCTGAGATGGTTGCAGCACAGCCGAAAAATCTTTTACAAAAAGAGGGATGACTCAAAAGAGGTCCCTTGAAGCCTCTTTGGTTTTGACGGAGTTGGCGACTAATTGATTTAAAGTTTCTTTTTCGGTCGTTGTTAAATAACGCCATTTTCCAGGAGCAATGCCAGTCAAGGTGACGTTCATAATTCGTGTCCGTTTTAGACGCGTCACTTCATAACTTAAGGCTTCACACATTCTTCTAATTTGTCGATTGAGGCCTTGAACCAAGATAATTTTAAAATTACTTTTTCCAATTTTTTCGACAAAGCATTTGCGTGTCACAGTATCTAGGATGTGAACACCGCGACTCATTTTTTGAATAAAGCTATCGGTAATTGGTTTATTGACGGCAACAATGTATTCTTTTTCATGCTGGTTCCCAGCCCTTAAAATTTTGTTGACGATGTCACCGTCATTGGTCAAAAAGATAAGTCCTTCGGAGTCTTTATCCAAACGCCCGATGGGGAAAATGCGTTTGGGATAATTGATAAAATCAATAATATTATTTTTATCTTTTTGATCCGTGGTGCAGGTAATGCCAACAGGTTTATGAAAAGCGAGGTAAACTGGTTCTGCTTTGTTTTTTAAAGTTTGACCATTAATTTTAATGACATCGAGCGGAGTTACTTTTGTCCCGACCACTGCTTTTTGGCCATTGACGGTGACTCTTCCTTGCTCGATGAACAGGTCAGCCTCTCTTCTGGAGCAAATCCCCGTTTCGCTGATAAACTTGTTTAATCGTGTTTGCATGTCTTAAGGATAAAGCCTGTCCAAAGTTCTGGCAAAGGCAATGGTTTCCCGAACATGATGCAGACCGCATAGCCAGGCAACGGTGCGTTCAACTCCTAGACCAAATCCAGCATGGGGCACAGAGCCATAGCGTCGTAAATCTAAAAACCACTCTAAATCATTTTGATTTAATCCATGCTTCTCAATTTCTTTTAAAAGAAATTCCAGATTGTCTTCACGTTCACCGCCACCAATAATTTCTCCATAACCTTCTGGCGCTAAAATATCCACGCATTTGGCGACTTTGGGATTTTGTGGATCTTTTTTCATGTAAAATGCTTTTACTTGAGAGGGAAACCCATAAACAATCAGTGGTTTATCAAAACGTTTGGTTAACTCAGTTTCGTGTGGTGAACCAAAATCCATGCCCCATTCAATGTGCATTAATTTTTTGGTCTCTTCGTCGGTGACTTCTTTTTGGATTTCTTGAATCATGAGCACGGCTTCATCGTAACTCAGTCTTGGGAAAGGCTTCTTTACATTTTTTAGAATCGTTAAATCCCGTTCTAAAATTTCTGTGAGATCTTTTTCGTGTTTATTTAAAACAACTTCGACGACGTAGCATAGGAAGTCTTCGGCCAGCTGCATGTCGCCTTCGAGATCCATGAAGGCCACTTCAGGCTCTACCATCCAAAATTCATTTAAGTGTCGTCTGGTTTTACTTTTTTCTGCTCGAAAAGTAGGGCCAAAACAGTAGGTTTTTCCAAAGGCCATTGCGGTTGCTTCTTGATAGAGTTGGCCGGATTGGGACAGATAGGCTTTGCGTTCATCAAACCACTCTGTTTCAAATAGAGTTGAAGTTCCTTCGCAGGCATTTGGAGTGAAAATAGGGCTGTCGACGAGTAAAAAATCGTGGTTATCAAAATAATCGCGGATAGCTCTAATGATGGTCGCGCGAATCCGTAAAATGGCATGTTGTCTTCTTGATCTGAGCCATAAGTGGCGATGATCCATCAAAAAGGCGTCGCCGTGTTCTTTCTTGGCGATAGGATAATCAACAGATTTTCCCACAAGCGTGACAGAAGTCACTTGCAGTTCATGTCCACAAAAGGGAGCGCGGTCATCTTTTTTAACGATGCCAGATAAAATAATGGAGGATTCTTGGGTTAAAGAACTCGCTAGCTCAAACATTTCTTCGCTGACGTCTTGCTTGCTGAGCACGCATTGCATAAAGCCTGAACCATCACGCATCTGTAAAAATTGGATTTTACCGGAACCGCGTTTATTATAGAGCCAACCTTTTAAGGTTATTTCTTGCCCAACATGGTCTGCAATGGCTGATATGCGAACCCAATTTTTTGATAATTCATTGGTAATCATGGCTTCCTCATTTGCATTAAGCGTGCTCTTGTAGAGTCAGGGTCTTGCCTAGCAGGCTTAGGTCATTTTAACAATTGACAAAAAGTCAGGACCTTCACACAATCGTATCTTCAATTTGTAGCAATGTCCTGGGAGGATTAAAATGGAACCTTTTCGTCTGATGAAAATGGGGATGATCGAGATGATTTGCGGACCCATGTTTTCCGGAAAAACGGAAGAATTGATCCGTCGTTTAAGGCGGGCGAAAATTGCTCGTCAGCGTGTGATTGTGTTTAAGCCCAGCTTGGATAACCGCTACGATGAAATTCAAATTGTAAGCCATTCTGCCCAACGCATCCCTTCGATTCCGGTTGAAGACCCAGCGATGATGGAACATTGCTTAAAGCAACTCGCATTTCCTGTCGAGGTTATCGGTATTGATGAAGCTCAGTTTTTTGATAACAGCTTAATTCCTTTGGTAGAAACTTGGGCCAACTCTGGCATAAGAGTGGTGGTTGCAGGGCTCGATCAAGATTATTTAGGGCAGCCATTTGGCCCAATTCCGCATCTATTAGCCATTGCGGATATGGTGACAAAGCAGTATGCCGTTTGTGTTTTATGTGGTGCTCCAGCAACGAAGTCTCAACGTGTTTTGGCGAATCATCAAAAAACACAGTCTGGTGAAAAAGTATTAGTTGGGGCGCACGATGCTTATGAAGCACGCTGTCGTGGTTGTCATGTGTGTGGCGTCGACAAAGCTGTTACTGTTTCTCGCGAAAACGATACGACTGCAGTCTAAGCATCGTTTAAGCATGCAGTGTTGCTCGTTTGAGGAGATGAAATGTTAAAAGCAAAGGATTATGTTGATTGTGCCTATCTGGATTTGCCGCGTGAGCTTGCGGAGATTGAGCATGCTTACGGATCGCGTGTGCACATATTATCGGATCCATTTTTGCTGACGCATTTGGCTTTCTTGTGTGAAGAAAGAACGAAACAGCCAACAGTGAATGAAATTGTACGCGACTTGTATCAGTATTTAATCAAAGCTGTTTTGAATGCTGAATTTCCTCGTGTCGTGACTCAAGTTGAAACGCGAATGGCACAGTTTTCTAGCAGGGGTGTTTGGACTGGACAGATTATCGAGCAAAAAGTGCCGACGGTGACCGTCAATGTGATGCGTGCAGGGACTTTGCCAAGTCAGGTTTGTTTTGATTATTTAAATAAGACGATTGATCCCCAATATGTACGCCAAGATCACATCGTCATGTCGCGCGTTATCGATGAAAATGGCAAAGTAAAGGGAACTTATCTGGGGGACAGCAAAATCGGGGGCTCTGTTGATAATGCTTTTGTGATTTTTCCAGATCCCATGGGTGCAACCGGTGGCTCTTTGTGTGACGCCATTCATCATTATAAGAAAAATGTTCCGGGTAAAGCGCGCAGATATTTAACGGTTAATTTGATTGTGACACCTGAGTATTTAAGAAGGATGAAAGTCGAGCACCCCGATGTGGTTGTCTATGCTTTGCGGTTGGATCGAGGAGCCTCCCCTGTCGAAATTTTAAAGAAAAAACCAGGTGTGCGTTGGAGCGAAGAAAGCGGCTTGACCGATAAAGATTACATTGTTCCAGGCGCGGGCGGGCTTGGAGAGATTATGAATAATACCATTTGTTAAGGATTAACGATGCCAAAGAAAAAAGAACCATTGATTCGTGTCTTACTTTCTAAAGAAGAAATTGAAAAACGTGTTGCTTTGCTTGGTCAAGAAATTTCAAAAAAATACTTCAATTTAGAAGAGCCTTTGATTTTAGTTGGCATTTTAAAGGGCAGTGTCATTTTTTTATCAGACTTATGTCGCGCTATTTCCTTGCCCGTTGAATTGGAATTTATGGGTGTCTCTTCTTATGGAGATGAAACGGAATCTTCGGGTGTTGTGCAAATTACGCAGGATTTGACCAGGCCAATTAAAGGACGGCATGTTCTTTTAGTGGAAGATATCGTGGATACGGGGCTGACCGCAAAATATTTGCTTAAGCATTTTCGAACATGCGAACCGGCCAGTGTAGCGATGTGTTCATTGTTAGAAAAGCCAGGCAAAAGCAATGGAGAAATTTTAATTGATTTTCTAGGATTTTCTATCCCCGATGATTTTGTCGTGGGGTATGGACTTGATTTTGCCGGAATCTATCGAAATCTTCCTTACGTCGGCATTGTTGAAACTTCCACCTAATCTTTAATATTATGCAGTCTCCAAAATAAGAAGTCGCTTGATATTTGTTTCTATAGCTCCATTTGGACAAAGGAAAAATATGAAGAGATTATTGGTTTTGGTTGGCGCGTTATTGACTGTTTTAGTTGGCACTTCAGCAGCTGCTTATGATTTTAGCGAAGCAGATGCTTTATTTAAACAACGTGAAAATAATTTAAGTGCAATTGGTAAAGCACGCGGTCTTTATGAACAAGCATTGAGTGGTTCTTCAAAAGAAGATTTGATGCATGCAGTAGAACGCTTGGGAAAACTTGCTTACTACGAGGGTGACTTGTTGCTTTCACAAGGTGAAAGTTCCAAGCGTAAACAAATTTTTTCTAAATGTCTTGAACATGTCGAAAGTATTAACCCATCAAAAATCGGGAAAACCGGTACTTACTTCTACTGGAAGACAGCTTGTCTGGCACTTTGGGGACGTGCAGCAGGTATGATTTCTGCAGCAGGTAGACTAGGAGAGCTGAAAGACAGCATGAAACAAGGGCTCGAATTTGATGCTGAATACGCAGGTGGTGGGATGCATCGTGTGGTCGCGACGATTCATTTGCGTGCTAGCTGGCTGAGTGGTCTTCAAAATTACGAGAAGGCATTGTTGCAAATTAATGAAGCCATTGCCAAAGGCCCAGAATATTTCAATGTTTACGTTGTGAAAGCGGAGATTTTAAAAGCTTTGGATCGTGACAATGAAGCATTACAGGTTTTGGAAACGGCTAAACGTGAATTAGAAAGATTGGAACGGGCCAAACAATTGCCAGCTAACTTAGAGCCTGAAACCAGAGTGTTTTTAAAACAGATTAAAGAAGCTTTGCGGAATTAATAAGTGTTATAGCTTCTTCGGCTAATGTTTCCTCGTCATTCCGGAACAAGTCCGGAATCCACAAAATCCTGGATCCCGCACCAAGTGCGGGATGACAATGTTGCTGGTCATTTCCATTGTACTGGCAATGACGACGTTGCTCCTACAAATTCTTATTGGCAAAATCCCAGTTAACAAGATTCCACCAAGCTTCCACGTATTTGGCCCGGGCATTACGGTAGTCGATGTAATACGCGTGTTCCCAAACGTCACAGGTTAGCAGCGATTTTTTTCCTGTTTTAAGAGGACTGTCAGCATTGGAGGTTGTTTCGATAGTCAAACCGCCTTTGTCGTCTTTCACCAGCCAAGCCCAACCCGAACCAAATTGGCCGATGGCAGCTTTGCTAAATTGCTCTTTAAATACAGAAAATGAGCCGAAAGACTGATTGATCGCCTCAGCAATTTTTCCAGTAGGCTCACCGCCTCCTTGAGGAGATAAGCTGTTCCAGTAAAATGTATGATTCCATACTTGAGCGGCATTGTTGAAAATTCCGCCAGTTTGCGTTTTAATTAATTCTTCCAGCGACTTGTTAGCAAGCTCTGAACCTTGGGTTAGATTGTTGAGATTGGTTACATAGGTTTGATGATGTTTGCCGTGGTGATATTCGAGTGTTTCCTCGGAAATATGAGGAGCCAGGGCATTTTTTGCGTAGGGTAATTCAGGTAAGTTAAACGGCATAATTTTTTTCTCCAATGAAGGGCCATTAACTTTTTGAATCGTGCTGTGCAAGGCAAAGTATTTTTAAAATTTCTTGTGTATCTAAAGTAAAATCCCATTTTCCAAGCCGTGTTGGTTTGGTTTTTAAGGATTGTTTCAGTAATTTTAAAAACTGTGCTCTTGAGCAATGCTGAGCACCAAAGCGTGCCAAATGATCGGTTTGTGATTGGCAATCAACTAAGTCAAAATCCCAATGAAGTAAATGAGCAAGCAAAGTCGCGAAAGCGATTTTGGAGGCATTGGGCTTTAAGGCAAACATGGATTCGCCAAAAAAAAATCCACCTAAAGAAATACCGTAAAGTCCGCCAACCAATTGGTCACCGCTGAATGCTTCGATACTGTGCGCAAATCCTTTTTTATGCAGTTGCGTGTAGCCATCAATCACCCCAGGCGTAATCCAAGTTCCATCTTGCCCAGGTCGATAGCTACTCGAGCAATGTTCCATGACTTGGGTAAAAGCAGTGTCGCAGGCCATGCGATATGGTTCCTGGCGTATTGCTTTTCGTAAACTTTTTCCGATAAGTGCTTTGTTTGGTTCCAAAACAAATCGAGGATTGGGACAAAACCACAACAGGGGATAGCCTTCGTGTGGCCACGGAAAAATGCCTTGGCTGTAAGCAAGCAAAAGACGCTCAGGATTTAAATCGCCACCGACTGCCAGGATGCCGTCCTTGGATGCCAAGTGTCGAGGCGGAAAAACAAAATCATCACTGAGTTCAAAAATAGGCATGATTTCTAATTAATTCCAAAAACGCTTTGCGCATTTTTTCCAGTTTGCAAGATAACCTCATCGACTAAGATGCCCTTCAGTTCAGCAATTTTTTTTGCCACTAAAAGAACAAAACCAGGTTCATTACGCTTACCGCGATGCGGCATAGGAGCCAAATAAGGAGAATCAGTCTCGACCAACAAATGTTCCAAGGGAATTTGGCTAACAACTTCGGGCAGTTCACCAGGCTCTTTGAAGGTCACCACACCAGAGATAGAAAGCAAACATCCCAGATCAATCATCTGCTTTGCTTGTGCAAGGGTACCCGTAAAACAATGAATAATTGTTTTAGTGCGTTGCTGCTCATGTTCTTTTAAAATGGCCAGGCAATCATCCCAAGCATCCCGCACGTGAATGACGAGTGGTTTTTTAAGTTCATATGCCAATTGAATTTGGCTTTTAAACACATGCAGTTGAGCTTCTTTGGGCGAATGGTTGTAGTAATAGTCAAGCCCGCATTCTCCGATGGCCACGCATCTTGGATGACGCGCGATTGTGCGCAATTGTTCTATAAAATCTTGAGGCACTTTTGCGGCTTCGTGGGGATGAATACCGCTTGAGAAATAAACATCAGGATGCACGATGGAAAGGCTCATGGCCCGAATCGAATTAGCAATATCGCAGCCAATGGTTATAAAACGGGACACCCCAATTTGCCTTGCACGTGCAATGGTTTTTTCTCGTTCATGATCAAAACGCTTATCATCTAAATGGCAATGTGTATCAATCAACATTAACGACCTGCCTCTTGCTGGTAAATCAGATTATTGCTACACGAGCATATATAAGATGTCATGTGGGGTAAAGAGTAAGACAATGCCGAAAAATTATAGCGATTGGTTACAATTGCAAAAATCAGATTTACCGCCAGTTATTGCACTTGGTGGAGAAGAGCGGGTATTTGTAGAAGAGGCTGTGGCAAATTTAAAAAAACGTGTGCTTGCTGCTGGCCTGGAAGATTTCAACAGTGACACTTTAAGTGGCAGAAGCACGACCGTGGATGCAATTGTCGGCAGTGCCAATTCTTTTCCAATCATGGCCTCGCATCGCCTGGTTTTAGTGAAAGATGCAGAGCATATTAAAGCAGATGATTTAGGTCTTTTAGAAAACTATTTCAAAAAGCCATCGTTAACGACCGTGTTGGTTTTTATTTTTGATACCATTGATTCCAGGCAGAAATTTCCTAAATTGCTTGATGCGACCGGTGGCTTGTTTCAGTTTGATCACCCTCGAGAAGATCAAATGTTAAAACTCATTCAAAGACGCGCAGAACGACATCAATTAATTTGCGATGATGAAACAGCTTTTGTGTTGCTGATGGAAATTGGAAACGATTTGCTGATGTTGGAACGCGCCTTAGAAAAATTAGTAATTGCTTGTGAGTCCAAAAAAGTTCGTGTGCAAGATATTGTCGATCAGATTTCTGAAACGAGAATTATGGATGCCTTTGCTTTGGGAAAAGCTGTGGCTTTGGGAGATCGGACAAAGGCCGCAATGTGCTTGGCAAAATTAAGCATGGCGAGAGAAGTTCCGCTCAAACTTGTTGGAATGCTGGCTTGGCAATTAAGACAAGTTCTCAGAGCACGTGTGCTTTTAGATAACGGTTTGAGTGAAAGTGAATTGGGTAAAGAGCTTGGCGTTTTTGGTGATCGGTTAAAGCCAGTGATATTAGCGGCACGCAAATGGAAAGCCCCAACACATATTTCAAGATTAGATCGTCTTTATCAACTCGATAAAGAGTTGAAGCGTTCCAGAGCACCAGCCTGGCTGTGGCTGGAACGTGTGGTTTTTCAACTTTGCCCCAAAGTCTGAGTGAATTTTTTTCAACCGACCGATTGCATTCAAATTTAGTTTTAATTTATGATTTTTTTACTGCTTTGATTCACATGGTGTGCATCAAAAAAAGTACCGCGCCAATACCCTAGTAAAGTTAAGGCGCGGCAGATCCACTTTATGGAGTCGAGAAAAACTAACATCTCGACTCCACATGTCAAGCTTGGTTAAAAGCTTGGGAGTGTTGTTATGACAAATACAGTTTGTTTGCCTGTAGAAATTATTCGCAACTTTAATTTATCGCCACGTGCCAGGCTTGTCTGGGCAGAGCTTTCTTTGTTGCCCAAAGGCGCTGTTGGCGAGTTCGTCGTCAAAGCAAAAGAGCTTAGCAAGTTGTTGGGAATTTGTGATAGCACCTTGCGTCGTGCCGTGAAAGCACTGGAAGAAGCGGGGTTGATTCAGTGTGTTGGGCTTTTTGAGAAACGCCACAAGAAATATGTGTTTAAATTATATGCTTGTCATTCCGGACTCGTTCCGGAATCCATCCCAAGCACTGAAAACCTGGATGCCAGCCTGCGCTGGCATGACAAACAAGAGCAGCCAGCTCCCTGTCCAATTACACCGTTTAGTAATTGGAAAGAAACATACAAAGAATTAAAAGCACAAATGAAACCCGAGCCCACACCAAAACCAGAACCAGAACGGAAAGTGGATCTAAGTGAAACTGATTTGCTGCGCATGAAATATCGCTTTGCCAATGGAAAACCCTGCAGCGATGACAAGCCAAAACTTGCTTACGCTGAGCAGCTCTACAACTTTTATCAAAATCAATGGCGTGCTCAATTTCCACTTTTAAACGGTAAAGACAACCGCCCGCTTTTAGATGCTGGTCTCATCGAATATATTATCATGAACGAACCAGCGAATGTTGCCGGTGGAAAAATGATGGACATTGTCGACAGGGAGTTGCAACGCTTTACCGACTTTCCTATCGATAGGACATAAGCGTTCACTGATTCGTTTTTTGATCATGGTCGGACCAAGCCCGACCATGACACAACACTCCAAACTGAAACCATACGCAGAGAACTCATTTATATAGCCAGCGTTTCTATTGGGGATTTTTAAGCTCGTCTAAAAGTCTGCTGCCAGGTTTTTTTGCCATAGATTTAGCTGTTTCCACTGACATTTTCCTATTCTCCTCATCGTTATTCAGACATTTCCGAGAGCAGTAAGAGAGTTTTAAAATTTTTATTGACCATGTGACTTGCTTGCCCCCTAATGCTTCTTTGCAGCAATGGCAAAATTCTACAGGGTCTCTACCAGTTTCAAGCTTGATCTTCTCCTGGAACCTGTCGCCATAATGAGCGACTAGTTGTTGCTCTGCATCAATATTCTGAGTGGCGACGACTTGCACGTCCAGACGGTATCCTTCTTTCGTTTTTATCCATGTTTGTTTAAAATGAGTGTTCGCGCCATATAAGCTTGTTGAACTCATGAAACGGCATTCATTGCCGTTTTTTTTAGCCGACAAGACGGTAAAGTAACGTGCTTTAAAATATCCCACGCATAGCGGATGAAAACTAACAGCGTACATGTCTGCTGTTGGATTTTTATCATAACGCGGAGTTATAAAAAGATCACCAGTGTAAGGGCCAATGACCGTGCCTCTTGGTATTGCCTTCTTTGCGCGTAGGATACAGCCGACATTAGGCATTGTATCCAAATAAAGACTGGGCTTATGCTTCTCATAATCTGCTTCATTCTCTGCTACCAGCTCTAATAATTTACTAAAAATTCCTTGGAGATGCTCGTTTTCGTTATAAATTCTTTTCAGCTGGTAAAAGTAGTTATAGAATTGTTTACCTTCTTCTAAATCCTTTCTTAATTCTAGATAATCCACTAGTTCTGCTTCATATGCTTCGCTACCTGGGAATTCAGTAAAAAAATCGGCTAGCGTTACTTCACTGTTCATAAATTTGTTTTCGAACAGTTGAAACAAAAGACACGCAGCATCATTTTCATTAAAAATTACTTGAGGCTTTTTATCTTCACCAGTTTGCATTCCTTGGTTGGTTGCCCTGTAGTAACCCAGACCTCTCTTCTTAAACTGGCTCTGCCAATACGCTTCCTGATCTTCCAGTACGTCAAGCCAGGGTGTTCCCGTGAGTTGCCAGTTTGGGTTGCTGCTTGCAAGATGATCCAAGCCATGGATAAGTTGCTGTAGCCAGTCGTAAAAAGTACCCTGGGTTTGGATTGCGTGACCATTGATGCTGAGTGATTGATAATGGGCAAGCAGGTTGCCGTTATTGCCGCCGAAAATCAAGGTAACTACTGGTGGTAGCGTGGCGCCATTTGGTTGAAATAAAGGAGTGTCGCTACTGTGATGATTAAAGGCGTAGTGTGAACTGGTTGCTGGGTGCGGTAATATATTGGGGCCAGAACTCGCCTCGTCTGAAACCGGTTGCACTATCACAATATGAACTTGTAAGGCCGCTTCAAATACCTGCGCTAAAAAGCCATCAAACCAAAAATGGATCACTGGCAAGGCTTGGCCAGATTCAGTGTGTCCCAGCATAGTCTGGAACTGACTTATGAGCTGCTCCACGGTAGTGACGCCCTGATATTGCGAGTCCGGTGATTGTTGCTGTAGCGCGAGCAGGTTCTGTACCTGAGTCGCTTGGGTCTCAGTCATGTTGGTTAAGAAGGTGATGGTTTGGGACAGCATTTGCGGTACGCTTATATCCAGGGCAGCCGCTAGACTGTTGTAACCACACCAACCATCACCGCCATGTTCCGTTGCAGCTAATAGCAAATTGGCGTCAATTGCCATGGCAGCGGGAGCAGCGGTTAAATCAGCCTCAGACACTGAGACAGATAAAGCGGCAATAGCCTTGGTGGCCATATTGACTGCATCTCCTACTATTTTTGCTGCTAGCAATGCTGCCGATACGGCTAGGGTATGGTCAGCTCTACCGATGTCTCCTTTTCCAGCAAAGCTTTGGGCCGGAAAGATAGAGGCAGCCAAGAAGATCGATACAAGTATTTTGGTGATATTAGACATTGCGTATAAACCAGTATTTGGTGATATTGATTCTACACATTTAGCGCCATATTTGTTGACTGTCAATGCGTGCAAATTTAACGATTGTTAACATGTGCATTTAAGCGCATTTGTTTTCGATCGCCAATTCAGCTCTGAAATACAACATGGGTGTAAACGTTTACGAGCCAGCGAATATTGCTGGTGAAAAAAGAAAAATATCAAAAATAAAACCCTCTTTTGCGCTCGGCGGGAGAGGGTTAACTTAGCTGAATTTTCTGTTAGCTTACGAGGCCATTACTTGAAGGATGATTCTTGTCTGGTACATCAAGTGCTTGACTGTGGGTGTCTGCAGAAAAAACCAATGTATCAGACGCAGCCACGATATCTTCAGCGATATTTCGTGTTTGCTCATCGTTCGCATTTGGTTCACCGCCCACCGCTAGGGCTAGTTCACGACAAACAGCAAAGTAACGTTTTTGCATTTCAGTAAAACGTTCTATCGACATTTGTAATTTGCCTTGGCTGGCGGCATGCATTTTCTCATAATTTTCAGATTTTCGAAGTAGTCTGGCAATCTCTTTCGCGGCATCTTCAGACAAAGCATCAATATCGATAGTCGGTAATGATTGTTTTAATGTGCGCTTTTGTTTGTCTGCATCTTGTTTACGACGACCCAATTGGTCGTTTAATTTGGAGACTTCTTCTTTGTGAGCAATCAGTTCTTTGTCAAATTCAGCTTTTGCTTCTAAGCGAGCTTGATTTGCTGCTCGATCGCTCTGACTTTGCATGGAGCCAAGTTGTAATTTCATAGCTGCTAAAGCACTTTGCAAACGCTCAACTTCTGATTCATCGGTATTGCCGGCCGCGGACTCAGTTTCGTTGGTCGCTTTAATTGCTTCTTTTCGCAATTTCTTTTTTGCAATATCCCGTGCTTCTTCTAGCAGTTTATTTTTTTTGTTTAGATCTTCTTTCATGGCACTGTGTTCCTTTTTGATGGAACTGAACTTTTCTTCAAGAGCTGTTCTCGCTGATTGTTCTTTAGATAGTAATGCTTGTGTCGCTTTTGCTTTATTGATGCAAGCAACGGATGACAGTATCGCAGCTGCCATGATTAAAATGAGTAAAACTGCAAATAAACTCATGTTACTCCTCGATTGGTGTTGTTGAAGTGTTAGGGGCTAATTCAGGGGCTGAAGTTTCTGGTCGTTGGAAATGCCGGCCTCTTCGTGAACGTGAAAAACGATTTCGTTTAGATTTAGGCCGAGGTGCATCACTATTTGGATGCACAGTGCCGTCATTTTGTTCTAAGTCTGGATCTGTTGCCATATCAGCACTTGTTTCATCGCTATCTGCAGTGTTGCTCTCATTTTGTGAATCCAAATGATCGCCTCGCTTTGCAGTTTCTGGTTTATCGAGAATCGCAGTGGAATTTTTATTGATTAGATGACTTACATCTATTTGAGGTGCGCTTCCAAATAAAGCCTCCATTAAAGGATCATCGTAATGTTCCTGAGCTGGTTTTTCTTCTTTGGTAACAACCATGGTCGCTTCTGGGCTTTCATCAAAATCAATTAAGGTTGGCGCAGGTCCAATTGAAGGAGGCGGAGTGGGTTTTTTAGGTTGAGTATTCCATTTTTCTGGCTGTTTATTGTTTTTTGAATAATGGGTGCGTCCCGACAGAATTTCGGATTTGTAATCTTTATTGTGTGCCGCTGCGTCAAGGCCTGCTTGCCCACGCTTTTCTTCTTCAAATTCAATGGTGGCACCAGAGAACCCGCCATCGCCAATAATACTGATATTAGTTTCATGGGCGTCAGTTAGTTCAACAAGTTCACGTCGTTTCTGATTATTGAGAAAATTGGCGACATCGACAGGTAGTTTGACATTCAGAGTTGAAAGCAGTCGTCGTTTTTTCGCCAAATACCCACTGATATTTCGCAAAGCTAAAATCGCGAGTCCTGCCGCATCTCTAACCCGGCCCGTTCCATGGCAATGGACACAAGTGACATGGCTAATGAGATGATGCGATTGACGTAATCTTTGTCTGGTTAATTCAAGCGTGCCGTTGTCACTGATGCGATCGATCTTGATGCGAGCTTTATCAGCGCGCATGACATCTTTTAATTTTCTTTCCACATCTCGCTTATGTTTACCAGAAGCCATGTCAATAAAGTCAATGACGACGATGCCACCCAAATCGCGTAGACGTAGTTGTCTGGCGATTTCTTCGGTTGCTTCTAAATTGGTTTTGTAAACCGTGGCGGCGTGTCCTGCTTCCTTGGTCGATCTGCCTGAATTAACGTCGATAGAAACCAACGCTTCCGTCTGTTCAATGATGATGTAACCACCGGATGGTAATTTTACCTCACGCTCAAAAAGCTCTTCAATGGCTTGTTCAATGCCAAAATGTTGAAAGATGGGCTCTTTCTTGCGGTGACGTTCTAAAATTTTGACTAAATCAGGCATGCGATCGGTGAAATATCGCAAAGAATCTTCATATTCTTCTTCGTCATCAATCACAACGCGTGTGACTTCGTTGGAAAAATAGTCTCGGATAGTGCGTGCGACAATGTCTGGCTCACGATAAAGCAAGGTTGGGGCACGGCCAAGCGTTGCTCCTTTGCTAACTTGCTGCCAAATTTCGCAAAGCAAAGTGAAGTCACGATATAAATCTTGTCTGGCGGCTGTCATGCCTGCAGTGCGGATAATCACTGCCATCCCTTCAGGGACGTTTAAGCGAGAAAGCATATCCCGGGCTGCTTGCCTAGCAGATTCATTTTCAATTTTACGTGAAATGCCACCGCCGCTGTCATCGGAGTGCATGAGCACAACGTAGCGTCCTGGCAGTGATAAATAGGTGGAGACGGCAGCGCCCTTGTTACCAATTTCATCTTTGGTAACTTGGATGACAATTTCTTGACCGCGGCTTAAAACGTCAGAGACTTTGACGCGTTTCTGATTTTTGAGTTCAGCGGGAAAAAGCTCAGTTCGTATTTCAGAGAGCGGTAAAAACCCTTGTTTTTCTTCACCAAATTCAACAAATGCAGCATCTAGACTATCTTCAATATTTGAAATGATGCCTTTGTAGATGTTTCCTTTGTGCTTGGTGCGGCTTTGCGCTTCAATGTCGAGATCGACTAGCCGGTTATTTTCAATGATTGCAATGCGAATTTCTTCCGCCATATCGGCGTTGATAATAATTTCTTTGGACATGGTGCCACACTCGTGTGCTGATGATGTACGCGTGAGCAAGAAAGGACAAAAGCCAGTGGTTGTTTTAACTTGATGATCACTAAGAGCTTTCCTTTTAAGACCTTCATTGCCGCGCATTTAAAGTTTAAAAAAATCTGTCACTAACGCGTTTGTCTATATTTTTATTCTGTTTGGTTAAAACCAGACCCTTCATAGGGAAATCTTTGAGACAAATCGCTGGCTTTCAAATAAATGAAAGACCGCCTGACTCCTTAGCACGAGAGTCTTGTTTGCGCAAGATGAAGCAATGTAAGATAAGGTTGTTTTTAAAAACCCTCTCAGGGCTTTTAAGTCATTAGCCTATTGTCCGCCTTAGTTTTTTCTGGTTGTAATACCAGCCTGTTTTAAAAGGATAACTTTAAGAGGAGTATTGATGTCTCGTGAAGATCAGATTGAGGTAGATGGAGTTATTAGAGAAGTATTGCAAGGTGGAATGTTTCGTGTGCTTTTGGAGAATGGACACGAGGTGATTGCCTATACTTCTGGAAAAATGCGTAAGCACTTTATTCGCATTGTCTTGGGAGACAAAGTTAAAGTCGCCCTTTCTCCCTATGATTTGACCAAAGGCAGAGTTATTTTCCGTTCAAAATAACCAATATGCTGTTTAATATTCCTGACTTACAAAGCTGGTTGGCCTTTTGCAAATCTTGATAAAAAAGCCGATCTTGTTTTGTAAAAGCAATTATTTTTCGCAATTTTTTCATGACAGTTTGCACGCCAGTACCTGGCAGAAGCGGTTTTCTCATATCAAGCGCTTGGCCTGCGATAATGAGCTCTATCCCTAATATGGTATAGCAATTTTCAATTACCACTCGGGCTTTGTTGGCCGAAGTCATTCCCATGGATACATGATCCTCTCTGCTCGCCGAAGTTGGAATGCTGTCGGTACTGGCTGGATGGCAGTAAATTTTGTTTTCATTGACTAGTGCGGCAGCGGTGACTTGCAAAATCATAAAACCGCTGTTGATGCCAGGATCCACTGCCAAGAAAGGCGGAAGCCCAGCTGAAAGTGCGGGGTTTAACATTTGCTCCATGCGCCGTTCAGAAATATTGCCTAATTCTGCCGTGGCTATTGCCAAATAATCCAAAGCAAAGGCCAAAGGTTGGCCATGGAAATTGCCTCCCGATAAAATATCAATTCCTGTTTGATCCGCGCGTAGAAATACCAAAGGATTATCAGTGGAACTGTTGATTTCATGCTCTAGAACATTGCGGACGAACGCGAAAGTATCGCGTGAGGCTCCGTGAACTTGCGGCATGCAGCGTAATGAATAGGCATCTTGTACGCGCGTGCAATGGCGGTGACTTTCTCTGATTTCACTTTGCTTTAGCATGGATCTTAAATTGTTTGCTGATTGTTGCTGCCCCAGGTGAGGGCGCACTTCGTGTATACGCTCATCGAATGGGGTGTCGGAACCTTTCAACGCATCAACTGCACAAGCGCCAATGATATCGGCTAAATCGCATAACTGCTCTGCATGTTTTAGCATGAGACAGCCGAGCCCGGCCATGGCCTGTGTGCCATTGATGAGCGCCAAACCTTCTTTGGCTTTCAGTTTTAAGGGGCTTAGTTTCGCGTGGCTCAAGGCTTTTTGAGCGGTCACTTTTTTGCCATTGATAAAAGCATGGCCTTTGCCAATGAGTAAAAGTGCAAGATGGGCCAAAGGCGCTAAATCCCCTGAGGCGCCCACGCTGCCTTTAGAAGGCACATAAGGTGCGCATCCGGAATTGAGTAAGGCTGTGAGGTAAAGAATAATCTCTTTGCGGCAACCCGAATGCCCCCGTGCCAAAGTGTTGGCACGCAGCAGCATTAAAGATCTTGCTTCAACGTGCGAAAGAGGCTCGCCGACTCCAACGGCATGCGATAAAATCAAGCGATGTTGTAATTTTTCAAGGTCTTTTTTGGCAATTTTTTTCTCAGCCAAAGCGCCAAAGCCTGTATTAATACCATAATAAGGTCGATCTTTTTCAGCGATATCATCAACGTAATGGCGGATTTTATCCAAAAGGTGAAGATTTTCTGGGTGCACTTCTACTTGTTTCTTATTTTGCGCAACGGACCAGACATCTTCGATTGTCAGTGCTTTTCCATCAAGTATAACGGTAAAATGCATAAGATGTGCTCATTCTTAGTTTCAAAAATTAAAATTGCTTCTGATAGAACTATTCCTCTTTTGACGATAATGGCTGTCATCTTTTTAGTGGGTATCCTATTTCCTAGAGCCAGACAAAGTAAAATCCCTGGCTTTTGTAAACAGATGGTGCCAAGCCAAGGAATGTCTCCAGGATCTTTGGCGCTCTTAGACGGAAAGAAACTCAATTTGAATAAGGCAAGCGAGCTGGACTTGTTGCGCATTCCTCACCTTTCTCAAAAAGTGGCACGCGCTATTGTGGCAAGAAGAAAAGAGCTCGGACGGTTCACCAGCATTGAAGAAGTGGACGCCATAAAAGGTGTCGGACTTAAGACGCGGGATCGTCTTTTGCAGCTGACAACACTTGATCCTTAATATTGAAGCGGCCAAATGAGACAAAAAGTTTTGCAGCAGTCAGGCTTTTATGTTTGCGAGAGGCGCGTCGAAGCAAATGATTGACGCGTTCCTTGCTCTGAGGGTGGTATTGTAAATCTGGGTATTGCAAATTCATCCGCGAGCGGATGATGGATTTACCCATATAGTGAACGAATAGAATTGTTTTGTCGGGTAGAATTTTTTCAACAACACCGACATGAGTCAATTTGTCATCCAACGCACCGTTGTCATTTCGATCGTAAGTGTCATCAAAAAAGACGAGATCCAGCGGAGCAACATTTTTTTGATCCATTACACCATTTTTTTGGACAGCATTATAAATTGTTGTTGCATCATTTTCACCGGCATTGGTTGGCAAGTAGCCAAGAGAAATGCCGAGATAATCATAAATCGCGCGCGTTGTTCCCGAACAATCCCTTCGATAAGATTTTTCACCCAATTTAGCATAAGGTTCACCTACCAAGGTCGCCATATATTGAAGTGTTTTTTCTGCCGATTCTGCCGAAGCATTGCCTTGAGGAACAGTCAGCCTTTCCGGCCTTTGAACAGGGCGAAAACTTGGTTTGGTGGGAGCTGGCTGAATGCGGCGCATCCGACTAGCATAGCGAATAGAAGGTCGATGGGAGCATCCACTTATCCAGAAAAAAGCCAAGGATAGGGTTAAAAGGAGATGCATTTTGGGGTAGAACTTAAACTTCATAACTTCTTTTATAGTACATCGGCTTTTTTGTCGAGAATACACTCGAGCAAGGCACGTATCGCCGTGGATAGTCCTATTTTATGCAGCTGATCTCTTTTGAACCAAGAGTGTGTTTTGAGTTTATCTGCTTTTAAATCAATTAAAAATCCGAAGAGGTGAAGATCTCGGTGTGTCAAAGTCCGTTTGACGTATACGGGTTTCAGATGTTGCAGTGGATACGAGATACCGCGATTTTTTAAAAGTTCAAAAAGAAGGCTGGGTATTTGACTTTCATCGATGAAGTGAGCGTTTGGGGGAGCGTAAAGGCCTTTGAATAAATTGAAACCGGTATTTTTTTCCAGCCAGATTTCTTCCTCGTTGTGGATGATGGCACAGATTAAATTCAGTGATTGTCTTTTTTGTTTGGGAAGTTTTTTAGGAATTTCTGCAATGGTATTTGCTTTTTTTGCTAAGCAGCCATCTTGCAATGGACATGTTGAGCATAAGGGATTTTGCGTTTTACAGATTAGGGCGCCTATTTCCATGAGCCCTTCTTGCCAATGTAAAACTGAATCAGCCTTTTGGACGAATTCAAGACTAATCGCTTCGTAATGTTTTTTCCCTTGTGTCGAATTAATTTCAGTTTGGTCGTTCAAAAGGCGAGCAAGAACACGCGCGATATTGCCATCAACGACAGCTGCAGGTTTTTGAAAAGAAAAAGTTAAAATAGCCCCTGCCGTATAGGAGCCAATGCCAGGCAGACGCAGCAATGTGTCATAATCGCTGGGAAAAATACCCTGGTATTCTTCAATTATAATTTTCGCTGTTTTATGTAAGTTGCGACCCCGGCTGTAATATCCAAGCCCAGACCACAGAGCTAAAACTTGATCTTCACTGGCTTCACTTAAAGAGCGGATAGTCGGAAAAGCCGTGATAAATCGGTTGAAATAATCAATGACCACAGAAACCTGCGTTTGCTGCAGCATGATTTCTGATAGCCAGACGTGATACGGGCTACGATTTCGACGCCAAGGTAAATCGCGCTGGTTTTTTTGGAACCAATTCTCGACTAAGCGATGGGGCAAAAAAGGTTTTTTCTTAGGCATAGACTGTGCAAGAAGATGTGCAGGTTTCTTTGATGGTGACTTTTGTCACTTTGGCGCAGGGGATCTGGATGCGGTCCATGATAAAGGCGGCCAAAATTTCGCTGGTGGGATTTTCCAAACCTTCGATTTCATTGAGGTACTGATGATCAAGCAGGTTGTGTAACGGCGCAAAAGCACTGGTGATGTCTGCATAATCAACCACCCAGCCATAAACCGGATCAACAGGTCCTGAAACGGTGATGATCACTCGAAAACTATGACCGTGGAGGCGGCTGCATTTATGATTTTTAGGCACATGCGGTAGCCTGTGCGCTGCCTCAAAAGAAAATTCTTTTGCAATTTCCGTTCTGTATCTCAAGCGAGTCCCTTAATTGGCAAGATCTGCGAATTATTTTTTCCTGTTTTCGATCAACAATATATGTAGTATTAAACATGCCTTCAGGTTGTGTAAGCAGGCAAAGGGACCATCGCATCATTTCGTTAGGTGTGCAATTGGGGTGTTTGGCTTATAAAACTAACTTAAGGTAGCAAGAATGAATTTAGCTTTAAACGAAAAACCCAGCGAACTGTCTGGCCCTAAAAAGCAACAATCCCGCCATTCAAAGAAACATAAAACTGCCCCAAAAGATCCAGCAGTTTTTATCAATATGGATTTACTGCTGAAGAAGGCAGGAGCCCCTTTATGGCAAGGCGTCCATGAAGCTGTTGTCCAAGAAATGGGTGATGCAACTGTAACGGTCGCTATTCAAGGTTCGGTTGACAACGCAGTTCTTGCTTTGGTGCCTCGAATTGAACTTGGTGCCGCATGTGCAATTGGCGATACTCTTTTTGTTTATTTGGAAGAGCCTGCCGCGGCCAATACCTTGCCTAAGGCTTCTGTTAAAAAGGCCAATGAGCTGCTTGAGCTTAAAAATTTATCTGGACTCGTGCAGGCTCACCGTGAAGTTCAAGGCTTTGTGGCGGCTCCAATTAAGGGCGGCTTTAGCGTTGCACTTTTGGTGGATAGCCGTGAAGAGGCAGAAAAAGGACTTGGTTTGAGAGCTTTTCTACCAATGAGTCAGGCCACCTTAGGTCGAGAAGCTCCCTTGTTGTCAGACAGAGAAGCGTATTCGTTTGCGGTGAAAGAATTTGATCCCAAATCGGGCAATATTATTGTCAGCCTTCGTGACCATTTATTAAAATCAAAACGCGCGAAAGAAAAATTGTTTTGGGAAAGTGCCCAAGAAGGGGAAATTGTCACTGGGGTTGTACAAAGTCTGGTGAATTATGGCGCCTTTGTCGATATTGGTGGAGTCGATGGTTTGCTGCATGTTTCTGATATGTCGTGGGACAAACAGCCAAAAGCAGAAAATCGGCTACATGTTGGCCAGCAATTGCAGGTTAAAATCTTAGAGCTTGATAAGAAAGCACGAAAATTAAAACTTGGGTTAAAGCAATTAACCAATGATCCGTGGCAGTCCAGTCGTGATCAATTTCAACCTGGAAAAGATGTGGAAGGTGATATCGTTGCCTTGGCGGATTTTGGCGCTTTTGTTCATTTGGCAGATGGCATTGAAGGGCTAATCCATTTAAGTGAAATGTCTTGGCAGCGCATCAAACATCCTTCTCAGCGATTTCATATTGGCGACAGAGTCAAAGCACGCATCTTAAGCCTCGACCCTGAGAGTCATCGTATTTCGTTGTCACTCAAGGCATTGGAACAAAATCCAATTGAAAAACTTGCTGAGAAATTCCCAGTGGGCGCCGTTTTGAAAACCGTCGTGGCTGGTATTCGCGATTATGGTGTATTTGTTGAGCTTGCTGAGAATATGACGGGAATGGTTCATATTGGAGAGCTTTCTTGGACGAAAAAAGTGGAACATCCCAGTGAGTTGTTCGAAGAAGGACAAAGCGTTGAAATCGTTGTGTTGGGATTTGATGCAGAACGCCAACGTGTCTCTTGTTCCATTAAACGCACTCAGCCTGATCCATGGATTGTATGGCAAAAGAAATTTGCCAAAGGTACGCGCCATGAAGTGACAGTGAAGCGCTTGGTCAACCAAGGTGCTGAATGTGAACTTGAACCAACCTTGATCGGCTATTGTCCAACACGTGAGCTTTCTGCCACGCAAGAAATTTCTAGACCTCAGGATGCCGTTAAAATAGGCGAAGTGCTTCGTGTGGAAGTCACGCATTATGATCCAAGTGAGCAACGAATCACCTTGAGTGTTCGTGTGCGTGCGGAAAAAGAAACCAAAGAAGATTATCAAATGTATCTGCAGCGACAATCTAAGGAAAGCAGTGCAAAGGTGACGCTTAAAGAGGCTCTGGAAGATTCCAAGCCAAAGGAATCGGCATGAGTAAGGTCCACTTTATTTCTTTAGGCTGTCCTAAAAATCGAGTAGATGCTGAGCACATGCTCGGCATCGCTCTCAATGAAGGGCATTCATTAGTCGATGCACCGGAAGATTCTGATACGATCGTGGTGAATACCTGCTCTTTTATTGGAGAAGCCAAGAAGGAATCGATTGAGGCCATTTTGCGCATGGGTGAATTCAAGAAAAAATCTGGCCAAAAATTAATTGTCACAGGTTGTTTAGCGCAGCGTTACAGTGAACAACTAGAAAGTGAGATGCCCGAAGTGGATCACTTTTTAGGAACATCAGATTTTACGCAGATATCAAAGGCTTTTAATTCTAACTCAAGTTCGAATTTTGTTCCTTTTAGCCAGCTCAAAAAATCGCCTTCTCTTCCTGTTCATCAAGAGGAGGAAGCTTCGCGTAATTTGGTCAGTCATGAACTGCGTTATCTCGCTAATTACGATTTACCGCGTGTTAATTCTATGCCCAAATATACAGCTTATATTAAAGTATCGGAAGGTTGCGATAATGCCTGTGCATTTTGTATTATTCCCAAACTTCGCGGTAAGCAGCGCAGCCGAAAAATAGCAGATATTGTAAAGGAAGCAAAAAATTTAGCGGCAAGTGGCGTCGTTGAGATTAGCTTAATTGCTCAAGATTTAACAGCTTATGGACACGATATTGAGGGACGACCAACTTTAGCCCAATTGCTAGAAGCGCTTGCTCAAGTGCCTGGCATTCGTTGGGTGCGTTGTATGTATGCTTATCCAAGAAGCTTAAGTCTAGAGCTTATGCAAGTTTTAGCTTCTGGGAAAAACACGTTGCCTTATCTTGATATGCCTGTGCAGCATGGTTCCAACAAAGTTCTGCGTCGTATGCGTCGCGGTAAAGGACAAGAGAGACTCACAGAGTTGCTGGTTTCTTTGCGAAGCCAAGTTCCTAATTTAGTGATGCGTTCAACCGTAATGGTTGGATTTCCTGGCGAAGACGAAAGTGATTTTGAAAAACTGCTTGAGTTTGCGGAAGCAATTCGCTTTGAACGGATGGGCGTTTTTAAATACTCAGACGAGGAAGATACCTCTGCTTTTGATTTTGACGAAAAAGTTCCTTATCAAATTAAACGTGCACGTTACGATAAACTAATGCGTCGTCAACGCAAAATTCACAAAGCGAAATTAAAATCGATGGTAGGTGAAGTGCATGAAGCGATTGTCGAAGGTGTGTCTGAAGAGCATGCGTTATTGGTAAAGGGACGACTTTGGTCGCAGGCTCCAGACATTGACGGCTTTACTTACTTGTCGTCTTCAAGACCATTATCAGAAGGCCAAATTGTGCATGTCCGTATCCAGGATGCACATGAATACGATCTTGTTGCTGAAGTTCTCGATGAGGATGACACGATGATCAAACAATCAATTCCGTTTGAGGTTAGATAGCAAGCTGATATGGATCGCCTGAAAATAACTTTAAGTTGGTGAGGCGATCCTTTTCATGAAAATATCTGAATATTTAACCTATGATGGTTTAGGGTTAGCAAATCTAGTTAAAAATAAAGAAGTAACGCCGCTGGAGCTTCTAGAAACAGCAGTTGAGCATATTGAGAACGTGAATGGCGATATTAATGCGGTTGTCGTAAATCAGTATGATCGTGGTCGTGACCGCATTAAAAATCAAAAATTAGAGGGACCGTTTGTTGGCGTGCCTTTTTTGCTGAAAGATTTAGCTGCATTCGAAGTAGGCGTCCCTTCGACTTTTGGCAGTCAATTTTGTAAAGACTTAGTGGTTCACGAAGAAAGTGAATTGGTGACACGTTTTAAAAAGGCAGGCTTTGTGACGATAGGGCGAACCAATACGCCTGAGTTTGGTTTACACCCTACAACAGAGCCCCGCTTTAGGGGAGCCACCAAAAATCCTTGGCAATTAGAACATATTGCTGGGGGATCTAGCGGTGGAGCAGCAGCAGCAGTTGCTAGTGGCATGGTTCCCATTGCACATGGTGGCGACGGTGGTGGCTCCATTCGAATTCCTTCTTCATGCTGCGGTGTGTTTGGCTTAAAGCCAACAGAAGGACGTTCGCCAACTGGTCCATCTGGGGGCAGGCTGTGGCATGGGCTTGCTGTTGAACATGTCATTTCTCGCACCGTGCGTGACAGTGCTGCTGCTCTCGATATTGTGAGCGCGCGTCAGGTTGGTGCACCTATTTTAGCGCCTGCGATCAAGATGTCATTTTCGAAGCAGCTTGAGATTCCCTTAAAAAAATTGCGAATCGCTTATGTGGAAGAACCTTTCTTTAAAGCCAAACTACATGAAGATTGTCGAGAGGCCGCTTTGGATGCAGCGCGTTTATGCGAAAGTTTAGGGCATGATGTGGAACCTCATAAGCTTAATGTAAAGTCTGATGAAGTTGCCCATGCCTATTTAGTTGTCGTCGCTGGTGAAACGGCTGCTTTGCTGGATCGAATTTCCGCACATTTAGGCAGAAGGCCTAAACCAAGTGAGTTAGAGCCAGTGAGTTATGTTTGTGCATTAGGAGGTCAGGCATTTAGAGCGTCAGACTATGCGCATGCTGTACGTGTCATGGATGAAGCAAGACGCAATGTCGCTTATTCTTTTGAAGACTATGATTTGGTTTTGACGCCGACATTGGCTTTGCCGCCACCAAAATTAGGAGAACTGGGGCCGACATTTCTTGAAAAAGGATTTTTAAAACTTGTAAATAAAATGCCAATTGCTAGTCTCGTTCGTCAGGCATTCCGCATGATTCCTGAAAATGGTTTCCGGTTGTCACCGTATACTTTTCTTTTTAATCTCACAGGTCAACCTGCGATGTCCGTCCCTTTGCATTGGAACAAAGAGGGGTTGCCTATTGGGACACATTTTGTAGCTCGCCACGGTGAGGAAGGGCTCTTGTTGCGCTTAGCCAAACAATTGGATGAGGCCAGATCTTTCTCCACTCAAAGACCGCCATTATTGCAGAAATATATGTCATAAAAGTTTAGTGCTTTGCTTGTTTGTGAATTTGAGATTCGTTAATATAAGTTTGTGGCAAAAATCAATTTTCGCAAAGAAGCCTTAAAAAAATTAGAATCACCCGATCAATTTGATGAAGCGGTCGGGGTGGTAACACCTAACATGTGGTTTGCACTTCTGGGTGTTATTCTATTGATATCTTTTACCATTGCTTGGGCTTTTATCGATCGGATTCCTGAAAAAGTAGAAGCCTACGGAATTTTTTATTTATCAGGCCAAATCAGCGAAATTACTTCTGAAAAAGAAGGCGTTTTACGTGACATTTTTGTGCATGAAGGACAGGCTGTTGCCAATGGCCAATTGCTCGCTGCCGTTGAAGTGCAGGATCAGTGTGACTCGAATGTGCAATCTGTTTCGCAGTTAGAAATACGCGCTCCCTATGCTGGTATCATCATGGATATTTCAGCCTATCCGATTAGTCACATTCAAGCAGGGAAAACCCTGTTTTTGCTGGCCTCTTTGGGAATTCCAAAACGCGATTTAGTAGGTTTGGCGTTTGTCTCCGTGCAAGACGGTAAAAAAATTCATAAAGATATGAAAGCAGAGATTGAAGTTTCATCCGCTCGCCTTGAGCAGTCCGGCAGAATTTTAGGAAAAGTTTCTAGTGTCAGTACATTGTCGCTGGATAGAGAAGAAATTTTGTCATTGGTTAAAAATGATCAAATCGTTGCTGCAATTCAAAATCAGTTTAAAGAAGCTCCATTTTTTGTGAGACTGCAGCCTGATTTGGAAAAAAATAGTGTAACAGGCTATCGTTGGACACTTCAAGAACCAACTGAGCAAATCGATCCTGGTACCGTTTTTAAAGCAAAAATTACGATTATGGAAAGAAGACCTATTGATTACGTCATCCCTATATTTGAGCGCATGTTATGAGGCGCATAACGCCGACTGTTTTACAAATGGAAGCTTCGGAATGTGGAGCTGCATCGCTGGCCATGATATTGGGATACCATGGATGCTATGTTTCTCTTGAACAATTACGCATGGAATGTGGCATTTCACGTGATGGGAGTAAGGCGAATTATATTTTACGGGCAGCAAGATTGCATGGTCTAGTTGCCAGTGGTTATCAACTGGAAGTACAAGAACTAAAAAAAATGCCCATGCCAGCAATCCTTTTTTGGGAATTTAACCATTTTGTGGTTCTTGAGGGTGTAAAAGGAAATAAATATTATCTCAATGATCCAGCTTCAGGTCATCGAACTGTATTAGCCGAAGAATTCAAACGTGCTTTTACTGGGATTGTACTCGAATTTAAAGTTGGTCCCCAATTTCAATTAGGTGGAGAGAAGCCCGGCGCCATTAAGACAGTTATTAAAAGACTCAAAAAGACGCCGGCAATTATTTTTTATCTCGCAATTTCGACTTTGTTATCAACAGCATTGCTTCTAGCTATCCCCGCATTTATTAGGTTTTTTATCGATAATATCCTAATTCAAAAAACACTGAGTTTGGCTCCTTCTTTGATTTGGTTTGTTCTGATATTTGGAGCATTGCTTGGTCTTTTTCGTGTCCTGATTGATAAAATCGCCGTATTATTTGAAAGTAATTTAATTTTTTATTCCAGTAGTCAGTTTTTCTGGCGCGTTTTACGTTTGCCGGTTGCATTTTTTTCGCAGCGCTATGTCAGTGATTTAAGCGACCGCATGCATGCCAATGTGCAGATTGCCAAAACCGTTTCTATTGAATTTGTGCAATTGATGATGGGTATCTGGGGCCTGATTATTTTTTCCCTGGTGATGGCTGTTTATGACTGGATATTAACCGGGATATGTTTACTGGTTTTTGTATTGACGATGATGATTCTGCGTATTGTTTTTCAGCGGCAAGAAGATGCACAGACAGAAGTTATTTTTCAAAACAATCGCATGCTTTCTACGGTGATGAATGACCTTTACAATGTAGAAACTTTAAAAGTGCATGGCAATGAATCTGATTTTTTGACGCGTTTTGCAGGAATCCGTTCTAAAAAAATAAATGCCGCCAATCGTTTGATTACCTATGACGCAGTTGTAGATGCCTTGCCTTCTTTTTTGCTCTTAGTGTCTTTTGTAATTATTTTTGGGCTGGGGAGTTTAAATGTTTTTGAAGGTGAATTGAGCTTAGGCATGCTTGTGGCATTTGCTATCTTGGCTGTTTTATTGTTGCAACCAATCGTGCAATTATCGATGATTTCCCAAAGCATTAAACAGCTTAATTTTGATCAAAGTCGTATTAACGATGTGCTGCATTACAAATTAGATCAGGAATTCGTCAAAAAAAATTTGGATAGCCTTGAGCAAAATGCCATTGAGAATTTAAGCGGCAGTTTACGGATTGAAAATCTAACTTTTGGTTATGATCCTTATGCCAAACCTTTAATCGAAAATTTTAATCTCGAAATAAAGCGTGGTGATCGCGTTGCGATTATCGGTGCCTCAGGTTCAGGAAAATCAACAATTGTTAAATTGATTTGTGGTCTCTATCGACCCATGTCTGGTCGGATTTTGTTTGATGGTTTTGAGAGAAATCAGATTGCAAGAGACTTGTTGGTCAAGCAGGTGGGTTATGTGGAGCAAGAAACGTATTTTTTTGCTGGAAGTATTTGGGACAATCTAACGTTGTGGGATCCAGCTATTTCAATGGCGGATGTCGAAAAGGCCACGCAAGACGCCCTTATTTATGAAGATATTCAAAATGTTTTAGGTGGTTTTCAGGGCAGGATTGAAGAGGGCGGGAAAAATTTAAGTGGTGGAGAACGGCAACGATTAGAAATTGCGCGTGCTCTGATTCATAACCCATCGGTATTGGTTTTGGATGAATGCATGAGCGCACTTGATCCCCTGACAGAAAAATTAATTGACGATCGCTTGCGCGCGCGAGGTTGTACTTGTATTTTTGTGGCACATCGCTTGAGCACAATCCGTGATGCAAATGAGATTATTGTGCTGGATGCTGGACGTGTTGCGCAGCTGGGGAAGCATGAGCAGCTGATAAAAGAGGAGGGGGTTTATCAAAAACTTGTTCAGCTCGATGGTTAAAAGACCGTGAGACTATTATGACGAAGCAACTTTCTTTAAAGCCGCTGCCAAATGGTTTGTCTTCTTTTTCATCTTTGCTTAGATGGGCGATGAAGGGTTCTCGTTTTGATATTGCTATTATCCTGAGCATTGGTTTTTTAATTGGGACGGTGAGTTTGCTGCTACCGGTACTGACGGGTGTCTTGTTTGATTTTATTATCCCCAGTGCCTCCTATTCCCATTTGTGGTCCTGGGGGATTGCCTTATTGGTTGTTGGGATTTCTATTTTTTGTTTAAAGATGACGCAGTTTATGGTGACAGCTCGCTTGAGCCAGACAATTTTTAATAAGTTGCAAATGGGGCTGATGGCTCGGCTCATCTCATTGCCTGCTTCATTTTTTCGAAAATTTTCTGCAGGGGAATTAGCTGCCAGGGCTTTAGGCATCGATCGTATTCAGGAGAAGTTTACGAATTCTGCCATTGCGTCTATGGTTTTCAGTTTTTTTTCGATTTGTAATTTGTTGTTGCTATTTTATTATAGCGTCTACTTGGCTGCTGTGACATGTATTCTTGTTTTTTTATATGTGTGCGGTTTAATTATCACTTACATGTTTTATGTGCGCACTTTAAAAAAAGAGAAATATGCATCGGGCGCATCGCTAGAAGAAGTCTACGAGACCTTAAATGGTATTTCTAAAATCAGGGTTTCGGGAGCAGAGGATCGTTTTTTTAATCGCTGGCTAAATAAATTAGAACATCAAATCGCTGCTATTGAACAACTAAATCGCATCTTAGGCGTACGAGTCATTTTCAATTGGTTTTTCAAATTTTTTGCGCTGGCAGTTATTTTTTATGTGATCGGTGAGTCTACAAAGATTAATTTGAGTATGGGTCAGTTTGTGGCGTTTAATATGGCGTTACTTTTTTTTGCACTGGCGATCCTGAACTTGGCGAACTTAAGTATTACTTTTTTACAAACAGCTGCTTATTATAGAGGTATACAGCCAATATTAGTACAAGCTCCAGAAATAAAAGAAGGAATAAACGCCGTTGGTGAAGTGCGGGGGCAGATTGAATTACGGCAGGTTTCATTTCATTACGCCGGCAGTGACAGGCAGACATTGTTTGATATTAGTTTGCAAATCGAACCGGGTGAGTTCGTAGCCATTGTGGGTCGTTCGGGCGCAGGCAAATCGACATTGCTGCGTTTGCTGCTTGGTTTGGAAACTCCACGAGAAGGCGCAGTCTGTTATGATGGACAAGATTTAAATACCTTGAATGCAGCTGCTCTTCGCAGACAATGTGGTGTTGTGTTGCAAAACGATCGTTTATTTCCTGGAAGTATTTTAGAAAATATCATTGGATCAAGTTCCTTAACGGCAGATGACGCTTTAGCTGCAGTTGGTTTAAGTGGAATCTTAGAAGATATCAAAGCAATGCCGATGGGGATGCAGACTTTAGTTAGTGAGTCGACTGGCCTTTCTGGCGGGCAAAAGCAACGTATTTTAATTGCGCGTGCATTGGTGCGAAAACCCAAAATTTTATTTTTTGATGAAGCAACCAGCGCACTTGATAATATTTCCCAAAACATCGTGGCCACCAGTCTTTCCCAATTAAAATTAACAAGAGTGGTCGTGGCGCAGCGTTTAAGCACCATCACAAACGCTAACCGCATTTATGTTCTGGATAAAGGGCATTTGGTGCAATCAGGAAGCTTGAAGGAGCTTATGAAAAAGCCGGGTATCTTTTCAGAAATGTCGCAAAGACAACTGATTTGAACTTGTCCAAATTTTCGACTTACTAGAAACAACTCCCAGATGACTGCATTCTAAATAATGCTTTGGCTTTCAATGAAAGAGCTGGGAGTGGTAGCTGTGACAATTTCTCGAAAATTACCTGCAAATATAGCTTTAGCAAAACCGTTTGCTCAAAATCAGCACGACAGCCCAGTGGCCAGCTCAGACAACGGAACCATCGATAATCATGATCACATTGAAGTGGCTCACACCAAAGCAGAGAAAGCTGAATCTGTTTGGAATAAAATGATTGATCTGACTTCTATTGATTTGAATGCGCTTAAAGAAGGTACATTACGAATTTCAGTTCCTTTTAAAGCAGGGCATTATGCGTTTCCTGGTCTTTATGAAGACGCTGATGTTAAAGTCAAAAAACATACCCATGCCTTGTTGTCTATTGCGATTAGTAAAAATGAAAAAAATGAAGCAGTCATGAATGGTGTGAATCTCGAATTTAATCCACCACTTAAAATCAAAAACCCTGCTAGTGCATTTGAGCATAAAAATTATTTGGTGGATAAAATTAAAGATATGCTAGCCGACGTGATCGTGCGAGGATTGGCCATTTCTAAAGAAGGAAAAGTCAACATTGATGGGGCTATTTCAAAAGGTGTTTTTGGCGAAGAAGATTTGGGGCCACGGATGTCGACGAATCACTTTCCTGTCGTAGATATGAAATTAAAAGCATTGCTTGACTCGAATTTACAAGAGTCTTTGAGTTCTTCTGGGCACAAGCTTTCGGGGACCTGGCAATTTTTTGATATTCTAAAACAGATTGGAGCTATGACAGAGCATGCACAATATGAACTCAAATTAAAAACAGATCCGATTGCCATCGGCGCAGGCTATAAAGATTGCCGACTTTGGACCGAAAAATCACAAGCAGAAATTAATTTCAGAGGCCGCGCGAAGATAACGAATTCAGGCGAGATTGAAATTGCGGGTGATCAAAATGAAAGCCATATCTCAACAGGCGACATGACAGTCCATGTTGGAGGCGAGGGGGTTATTTCAAATTTGGATCAACATTCGCCATCGATTTTGGCACACGTTGGCATGCGCGCCGAAGTTAAAAAAGTGCAAGGTGAAGCAGCGCAAGCAGGGATGAAAATTCCGTTTACTTTAGGTGGCGAGCTGGATGTGATTTCGGGACATGCTTTTGTAAGTGTTGATGCTGATCGCAATTTCAAATTAAAAGATGCGTCTTCTTTGTCTCTTCAGATGCATGCACGTCTACCCTCGGATTTTTCGGCGAAAAGGGAGTCTCATGCCGTTAAAATTGGTTCTAGCGATTTGCAAATAAATGCAGGGATTAATTTTGAGTTTGATCAGGACTTGCAGATTAATTCTGGAGAAGCTTTGTTGCGAGCAAAAATGGATCATCTTGAAGGCGAGATGGCTGGTTATCGAGCAATTCTTGAAGGAGAAGTTGGCGCTGGCATCAGGGCAAATCATGTGCGAAAAAAAGCAAAAGAATTTTACCCCTCTTTTTTCGGAGAAGCTGAATATTCATTAACACCCGCAGCTCAGCCTTCTTCCATAGTTCCTGGATTTAAGGCTGGCCAGGGCAAGTTGGATTATCAATTTAAATCCGATAATACTTTATCACTTGAGTCTCGTCATAGTGGCTTAACGCAAATGGTTTCCTCTTTGACAGAATTGGTATGGTCACCAGAAAGCATTTGCGATCCAAAAACACCGGCAGCAGGCGCCATTGGGAGTTTTGCTTGGCGCAAAAAGATTGAAGAAATCACCAAGGCTCCTATTCGTTCTGGTAATCAAGCGCAATTGCTTGTCGATGGCGTGATGTCATATCCTAAAAAGTTGGAATTGATTAACAATGCGCAAAAATCAATTTGCTTGCAAGCGCTTGCTTTTAAAGACGATGAAACTGGTATGGAAATGGCCAAAGCACTTGTGAACGCCAAAAATCGAGGTGTCGAGGTGCATGTCATTGTCGATTCTTTAGGAAATATTGAATCCCTGCAGGAGTTTTTTAAAGGAAATAAAGTTTATCAGCTCTTTGAAAAAAACCAGGTTGATTTCAAACTTTATAATGGCGCTCTTGAGCAAGGATTTAAAGAAGTCATAGAAGTCATTGCCAGCAATGAAAAACTCCAAGAAAAAATGGCTGCAAGCATGGCTGATATAAGTCAGGCCATGGGCGCTCTTCATTTTATCGCGCAAGCAGCAATCGGTAAAAATGATGTTGGTTTAAGTCCAGAAAATCGGGAAAAGTTAGAGATTGGTTTAAGCAGAATGTGGGGAGGGCAGCAGGGCATAGCACCTGAAGAAGCCATAGCGCAATTGTCTGCTCTCACCGCCGACAATACGATTTATCTATTTGAAATGGCACAAATTGTAAAACAAATGGCAACGTACAATAATCGTTGGCATGAAAAATATTTGATTGTCGATGGCAAAAAAGCGATTATAGGCAGTATGAATGTTGCTGATGTGCATTTATTGGGTGGCACAGGAAAAATGGTGGGGTCTCCAAAGGAAAGACCAGCTTGGAGTGACATCGATCTTTTATTAGCAGGACCTGCCGTCCATGATGCCTATCAACATTTTTCTGACAATTGGGAAATCGTCAGTGGTGTGCCTTTGCCTAAACTTCAGCCTCAAGAAGCGCTTGTGGAATTAAATGGTCAGGCTGGCGTCGATATCCAGGTCGTGCATGGTCAACCGCGCATTCATGGCGATCACCATATGGTCAATCTGTTGGTTGAAAGTGTCAAAGCCTTAAAGCCTGGTGAAAAATTTTATACAGCCATTGCATACTTTATCCCGACGGGTTCTTTTGATTCCTATGCGCAAGCATTGATCGACGCCGCTCAGCGCGGTGTTGATGTTCGGGTTGTTACCAATAGTGAAAAAAGCACGGATTTGCCTCAAGTTGTGAAAGCAGCAAAATCTGTGAGTTATCGCAAACTTCTGAAAGGTGGTGTTCGCTTGTTTGAGTGCTCAGGAGACAGAACGCTACATACCAAGGCAACTGCGATTGGAAGTAGTGTCGCTATTGTTGGCTCGGCGAATGCGAATAATCGTACAGGCAGTTTGGATTCAGAAAGTGTTGCCGTGCTTCATGATGCTCGATTGGCTGAAGAAGTAGAAAAAGTTATTTTGGCAGACATGGATCCCGGTGTGGCCCACGAAATTCATTTAGATGATATTGAATATGGCCCTGTCATGGAACAGCTCGAAAATGCAGCCTGGGCAGTTTTAAAAGATTGCATGTGAGGTTTTTAGCAGAGATTTGTTGGGTATGACAAAATAGTATGATGTGTTAGTCCTGAGGCATGCGTACTATTTTTTCTTTATGCTTGATTTTGCTTTCTTGGGTTGCTGTTGCGGAACCTGTTTTTCCTGTCGTTGTAAAGATTACGATCGACGACGATATTACTTCGGTGATGGCAGATTACGTCAAAGAATCTATTTTGTTTGCCAACTCAAAAAAAGCAAAAGCCTTAGTCGTTGAGCTCGATACTCCTGGTGGCGTATTGAATGCGACACGCAATATAGTTCAATACATGTTGTCCGCTCATCTTCCAGTGATTGTTTATATTGGTCCTTCGGGAGCGAGAGCGGGTTCTGCAGGTGTTTTTATAACGCTGGCTGCTGATGTAGCAGCGATGGCCCCTAGTACGCACATTGGCGCTGCCCATCCTGTGAATGCATGGGGTAATGATATTGAAGGCGACATGGTATGAACCTGATACATAGTTGACAAATAAACCGGAGACATAGCTGACAGTCTTTAAGATGGGTAGAGAGATTTCTTGGAGGAATCTTTATGCCCTGGAAAGAAACTAATTCTATGCA
>JAHFEG010000011.1 GCA_023248595.1 Myxococcales bacterium
ACAAACAAATAGAAGTCGTAGCGTTTGCGGATTTATGACTCACTGTATTTCAGCGCTTTTAGCATATACTTTTGACCCAAAGAAGCCAGCAATCGCTCTTCCTTAGACGAGACTCGCATTTTTCATGTATTCCCCCAACTAATCTGACTGCAAACAATTCTAAAATAAACCTGGGGTGGGAGTCAAGGGTCTCCGGGAGATATGATATTCTGTGGAGGTTGGCGTTTGTATTTGGTTAAACAGCTACTGCATTTCCAATAGCCAAAGCGCTATTTGTTTGAGCCATGTATTGAAGTATGTAATGTTTTTTAGAAGCTAATTCTGCGCTAGGGTTGTTAGCATAAATATGAAATATACAAAAAAGAGATGAATTTTCAATTGAGCATCCCTTAATATTTGCCAGTTCCTGAGAGAAATACTGCACAGCAGGCAAGGAAAGCAAGTCGTCTATGGCGCCTTCGCAGCTCTCAGGATATTGTGGATGAAATAGCCCATTCGCTAGCACAATTTGGCTCGCACCTAAAGAATTCATTTCAGAAAGTACAAAATTTTGATGTAAGTCTGCACTAAGGTGGCTAAGACTGTTACCTTCTATTACAACTAAATTTTCAGAGGAATCAATTTCTGCTTGATCAATAAGTTTAAATGATGGAAAAATTAAGGGATTACCAATTTTTCCTATACCGCGAAAAATTAAATGTAATGTGTCTCGATATTCATTTTTTTCAGAAAATAGATGCACTTTAAATGCAAGTAGAGTCTTTCTTATCGAAATGCTCGATAGCATGGCATGCGACGTAAGGAGACAAGGCAATGCTGAGCGATTTGAAGAATCATATTTGATATGATTGGCTAATATGTCATTTCCAAAGATATAATCTGAATCAATATGTCTTTTTATGTGAGAGAGCAAAAATTTAATGGAATAGGCAGAAGCTTTTTTTTGACAATTTTCAACAATTGCGGAAGCAGCCTTTTTAGGGATATTTGCATAGAGATGTTTAAGCTTTCCTGGTTTAGAGATGTCATTTCTAGCGGTAACTTCTTTAGAAACAGTTAAGATAAAACACATTATTAAAAAAATTGTTTTTTCACAAATTTGGACATCAATTGAATTTGAAAGTATAAATTTTTCGAGAGTAGTATTAAAATACAACTGAGCAGAATCACTTTTAAATCCATTAATACGCGAATGGCAAAGTTCTAACTGGGCCCTTATAGAAATAAGATTATTTATAAAAATATTGTTGTTCCATTCAGGACTAGAAAATAACAAAGCTCTTATTTGGCATGAATTTTCACCAATGAGTGCATCAAAATTGCTGAGTTCCTTTTTAAGGAATGAGTCAATCGCTTTTTGAGTCGACACAATTAAAAATAATGCATAGTCGATACCTTGACTGAAAGATGATAAATCCGAAAAAGAAAAATACTGATAACGCTCTGGCAGAATTGAGAATAGAGACATTGTCTTTATTGATATATTTTCACTTTCAAGAGGAGTCTTTTTCTGGTAGTGATGCTGCATTTTTATTTTCTTAATGTATATATTAATATTTCTAATTTTATGTAAAATACAACTAGTCTTATATCGTATTAAGCGTTTAGTGCAAGATTTATTTTGGCTTCATGCTGCATTTAGTAGTAATGTTTTAATTGATAGTTTTCTGTATGTCGTGAGATTAAAATGGCATCTAATATGCAAAAAGACTCATCTAAAACGAATTTTACTAAAGACGATGAAGATAGTGCAAGTAAAAATAAGCAATCGTGGAGGATATTGTCTGTTATTCAGTGTGCTTCAATTCCGGCATTACCAATAGTCTTTTTTTCGGATTCGCTTCAAAAAAGCGTTGGTATTTTTGATTTTATTATAGCCTTGATTTTGGGTGTAATCTTATTTTGGATTGTCTGCTCTTCAGTCGTTTTGCTGGGAAGCGCAGAAAAACTGAATACAACTCAAATTTTTGAGAGACATTTTGGGGGGTTAGGGAAGTATTCAATATCTTTAATTTTATTGTTTTGTCTTAGCATTTGGAGTGCCATTGAAATAACTGAACATTCTAAGGCAATTTTAAATGTGATAAACACATATGGAAGAATGACATTGGGAACGGAAGAAATCATGGTTTGCCAAGTTTTCCTCTTGCTACTTGGTTTTCTGTTCTGCTTATTAGGTATTAATGGCCTTGCAAGAATAGGCTTAATTTGTCTTATTTATATTGTTTTTTTTATTGTTTTAACCATTTCATTTTATCATGAAGCACCAGATTTGCCTGTGAGGTCTTTCTCTTTTCCTGGTTTTAGGATTGCTTTTTGTTCAGTAATTTCGATGTTAATGGTGGTTCCAATCGATTTACCTAATTTCTTTAAATATTCCATAACCAAAAAGGACTCTCTTATTGGGCTTGGTATCTTTGCAGTATCTATAGTGCTAATAGAAATTGCCGGAATTTTTTTGCTTAATAAAATTAATAAAATACGTGAAATTGTACCAGAAGAAATCATCCAAACCAATGGGGTGATCGCTTTATTGCTTACAGTGTTCCTAGTTTTAGTTTGTGCTTTTGTGGTTGCTATAAATATTTTTTCTGCTTCAGTGGCGATTGAAACTTTCTACCCTGGTTTCACATATAAAAAAAGAATACAGGTAACGGGATTTTTTACTTTACTTACAACGGTAGTTTATTTTTTTTATAGAGAGGTAATTTTAAATTTAAGCGATTATTTTGACAGTATGCTTATTCTTATTAGCATCACATTATGTGTGATTTTTCTGCGCCCTAATTTTTTTTCTGTTAAAACAAATTTTGCTGCTTGGCTGCTTGGCTGTATTACTATTGGTTGTTTGCATTTTAAAATGTTTAAATTAGATATTGAACCTTTAATAGCAGGATTAATAGTTTTATTTATATGCCTGATTATTTTTTATTTCATGTTTTATTCATTCAGCTCCATAAAAGGTAAAAAACCTGATTTGTTATAGAAATGATTACGCAAGGCAGTAGTTAACTCCTTGGCTCGTTTAGTATCTCCCAAAAAAATGCATTAGTGGTCCCTTACTTCTTGAGTCAATAAAATATAAAAGCATGAAAATTCGTCTCATGATGACAATAATTTAGGATGCGCAATGACCGTTTTCTTGCGCGTGATTCGTTTGCTGCTTAGTGTTACTTTGCTGAACGCTTTGTTTTTATCTTTTTTGCATGCCCATAGCATCAAGATCCAGGCATCTGAGTCGCAAAAATTTCAGCCGAACATTGATTTTAAAAAGGGTATTCATACCATTGATACTGTGTTGCCCGATGAAAATGCAATTTCCGTTAATGAGTTTGAGATATTTGATTTAGATGGCACGCCTCCTATTATTGAAGTTGATGAGGACACCAAGGTCTTGATTTCAAGGGTTAAAGGCAAAGCGAAGACTCAACTTAAAAACGTGCATGGAATTGTTGCTCAAAATAACGGGCGCAAGATTAATGTGCGCGGACTAAATCGAAATATTTATTTAAAGCCCCCGCTCCGAAGGAGCAACCCGTGCAACAGCCCAGGGTTAAGCGCTTTAGCGCGGCACCCTGGGTAAAACACACCACCACCATCCAAATCGCCCTGAAGGGGCAAAAATCAATCCCATAAATATTTTTCATCGAATGAAAGACGGGTGTGTTTTAAAAATAGACGAATCTCATCTTGAAAAGTATTTTGCTGATGGTGTTTTTCTGTTCTCTAATGTATCGACGCACTTCAGCAATTTTAGAGGAACTCACTGAAAAAACACCGTAGCCATTTTGCCACGCAAAAGCCGCCATGTAAAAAAATAAATCAGGGCGTATGTGACCGTTTAAAAATGCATGTCTGAATTGGGTGCTAGAAATTAGGTGAATATTAATCTCAGCGAGGGATTGGGCCATGTATTTAATATGCCCCTTCAGGGCGATTTGGATGGTGGTGGTGTGTTTTACCCAGGGTGCCGCGCTAAAGCGCTTAACCCTGGGCTGTTGCACGGGTTGCTCCTTCGGAGCGGGGGCTTTAAATAAATATTTCGATTTAGTCCGCGCACATTAATCTTGCGCCCTTCAATGAAGAACAATTTAAACAATAAATCGATGCAAGATCGAACGTCGAATATTGTTTGATTGGTGTTTTTAATTCGGTTTTCTGGATCATTACGCCGGTTCAGGTGTGTATTCAGGTTCAATTCTCTCAGGAAGGGGGAGTTCTGCTTGTGCGCTTTGGGTGATTTTAACATGGACAGTCTTGCTGATGCCGGGCTGTTCCATGGTGACGCCATAAAGTTGGTCAGTCACTTCCATGGTGCGTTTATTGTGGGTAATCAAGATAAACTGGGAAATCTTTGACATTTCCTTCACCATGGCACTGAACCTGTCGACGTTAGCCTCATCTAAAGGCGCATCGACTTCATCTAACAAGCAAAAGGGCGAAGGCTTAATCAAGAAGATAGCAAAGATAAGGCTCGTGGCTGTCAGCGCTTTTTCACCACCGCTCATGAGTGCAATGGAGCCTAGTTTTTTGCCTGGCGGTTGTGCATAAATTTCGACGCCGGATGTGAGCAAGTCATCTGGGTTGGTAAGCTCTAACCATGCCTTGCCACCTTTAAAGAGTCTGGGAAATACTTGACTGAATTTATCGTTGATCGCATGGAAGCTTTCAGAGAAACGCTGAGTGGTTGTCTCATTAATTTTTTTAATGGCAGATTCTAATTGAGCCAGCGCCGTTCCCAGATCTTCACTTTGCATTTTTAAGAAGGTGAAGCGTTTGGTTAGTTCATTGAATTCTTCCATGGCATTTGGATTAATAGCCCCGAGGTTATCAATCGATTTTTGCAAATCTTTTAAGCGTTTTTCACTGTCAAATTCAGGAGCTGGCAGCAAGTGGTAATCGAAAATAATTTCCTGTGGTTTGATTTTGTAACGCTCGGAAAGTCTGCTGGAAAGTGCTTCTTCAGCCAGCCTTGATTCTTGCATGTTGAGCATGATTTCATTTAGCAAATTTTTGAGATGCTCAAGGCTTTTTCGCTCGGCGCTGATTGTTGCTTCTTGCCCGCGCACCTTGTTCAAGTTGGTTTCATACAAACCGCGTTTTTCTTGCAGGCTTTGCGCTAAGATATCTCTTTCTTTTTGAGCCCCACCAATTTTACTTTCAGCGCCTTCTTTTTGAGTCATCAAATGGGTTTGGTCTTCGATGGTTTGCTTTAATTGATTGGCAAGATTCTGCATTTGTCTGCGAGTATCTTCTAGCTGCTGTAAATTTTGTTCTTGAGCACGTTTTAAGCTGGTTTGTCTTTCTCTTAAGGCGGCAACTTTGATACGAAATGTTGTGACTTCTTCATTTTTAGCAGAAACTTCTCGATCGAGTGTCGACATAATACTGTCTTGACCCGATACGTTTTTTTCCAGTTCTTGATGGGCAGTCTTGGCTTCTTGCCATGTCTTTTGCAGCGTTTCTAATTCCAGACTGGATTTTTCCAACAGCTGGCGAATACTGACGGCATTTTGTTCAAGTTGAATTTCTTTGTCGCACAAACGTTTATGTTCATTTTTACTTGATGTTAGTGTTTCTTCGAGGCGTATGAGCGCAACGGCCAGGTTTTGTGAACGCGCTCTTGTTTCTTCTAAATTTTTTGTGAGCAATGATCTTTGCTCAAGTTGCTGGGTGTATTCTTTTTCTAAATCACTTCGTTTGGTTAGAAGCGTTTCCAGCTCTAAATTAAGTTCTCTGATCTCACGTTTACGACCGAGCACACCGCTATTGCTTGATTTTGAACCGCCAACAATCGAACCATCGGTTTCAAAAAGTTCTCTGCTTTTGGTGATGAGCGTGATGTTTTTTTCGATGGCTGTCGGCCAAAAATCCAGGGCGTCTTGGAGATCCTCGACAACCACGATATTGCCCAAAACGCGATTAATCAGTGTTGGGTGTGCCAGCACATTCAGTTTTGGCAGCAGAAAAAAACTCTGCGGGGGTAGGGGGATTTCTTGAATCCAAGCATTGAGAGAATTTGTGGCGTGGTCGTTTTCCATATAAAAACGGATGCGCCCTTCTTGGTTTTGTGCGAGCTCTTGCGCGAGAGATTTCATTTCAGTGCTGCTGGGAACCACCACAGATTCGAGACGATGTCTGAGCACTTCTTCGATAAGCGGTTCTAAATCATGGGGTGCTTCAAAAAATTCGGCGACTAGCCCAATGATGGATCCACTGTTTTTATCTTTCATGATCCGGCTTAAACCATCGTCGCCCCAGTCGTAGCTTTGTTCAATCTCCTGCAAAGATTTTAGACGACTTTGATGGGCTACGCAGGCTTCTGCGGTTTTTTGTTTTTGCTCTTCTAGAGTCTTGGTATTTTCTGTGCAGATTTTTAATTGCTCTTGGCATTTGTTCAAGTCGCTTTGAAGGCCGGCTAATTCTGCTTGCTTTTGGGCGATCTCGGTACTCAAATTTTCTTGTTTCCCTTGTGTTTCTAGAAGCTGTTTTTGTAGAAGATTTTTTTCTTCATCCAGAATTTTTTCACGGGCCTGCGCATTTTCGCGTTGACGCTCGATGGCTTGTATCTCGGCATTGGACTTTGCTGCCGTTGATGCGGCTTGCATGAATTGGGTTTGGGCGTCTTGCATGAGCTTGGCTTTTTGAGCGCGACTTTGTGCCAATACTTGCAATTCAGCTGAGTTGCTTGCCAAATTAATTTCGATTTGAGAAAGCTCTTCGGTTGCCAAATTGAGTTCTGTTTCGTTCGTTGCTTGGTCTTGATGTAGTTGTCTACTTTTCTCTTCGAGTCTGCGCGTTTCTTCATTGATGTAGAGCATCTGCTTTTGTTTTTGTTCTAAAGTGGAGTTGGCAAATGCGATATCTTTTTTAGCTAAAGCGATGGCATTTTCTGCTTCATAGAGCATGCCTTGCGAGAGGCTTAATTGTTTTTCTTCGTCGGTTAAAGTGAGCCTGCTGCTTTCAATGACGATTTCTAATTCTGAAATACGAGAGGTGTGCACATCTGCAGAAGTGGTGTGAGCATCTTGCTGTGTTTTTAGATGGTGTTGTTTATTGTTGAATTCTAAAAATTTGAGCACGGCATGGTGCATGTCAATTTCACGAATTTCTTTTTGCAGTTGATGGTATTTCTCTGCTTTGTGTGCTTGTTTTTCCAAAGAAGTCAGTCTGCCTTCGACTTCTCTTTGCACGTCATTGATGCGCATGAGGTTTTGTTGCGTGGATTCCATTTTGCGTTCAGCGGCAAGTCTTCGGGATTTATATTTGGTAATACCTGCTGCTTCTTCGATGATTTGTCGGCGTTCTTCAGGTTTTGCTTGGACGATGCTAGAAACGCGGCCTTGCTCGATGATGGAATAGGCTTTGGTGCCGACACCGGTGCCTAAAAACAATTCGGTAATATCGCGCAGCCGACAAGGGACTTTGTTGATTTCGTATTCGGAGTCGCCGGTTTTGTACAAACGTCTGGCGACTTCGATTTCACTAAAATGTGCATATTCTGGTGCAACTAAGTTGCCATCATTTTCCAGGGTTAAAACAACTTCGGCCATGCCTAAGGGGCCGCGTGTTTGTGAGCCATTGAAAATAATGTCCTGCATGGTGTCGCCGCGCAGATGTCTGACATTTTGTTCACCCATGACCCAACGCAAGGCGTCAACGACGTTGGATTTGCCGCAACCGTTAGGTCCGACAATGCCAGTGACGCCGCTGTCAAAATCAATTACGACACGGTCAGCAAATGATTTGAACCCAAAGATTTCAAGTTTTTTAATGCGCATAATTAGGCTCTAAATGAGGTCTATTTGGGACTGTAACCTAACTATAAAGCCTTTGTCTTGCCAAGTGACTAATAAAAACAACTTAAGGAGAGGTTTCCTCAAAAAATTTCTTGAAGGCAGCCAGGTTACGAACAGAATCAAAGTAACGATCGTTCTCTAGCCAGCGGACGACTTTTCCACGATCAATGCGAATGGCACGGCGAAGAAGTTCAAGAGTCTCTGCTTTTATTCCTTGCAGGGCTTTTAAGGCAGCATAATGATAGTTGACGGTTACATCACCGGCGTCGAGCTCTAGGGCCCGCATATAAGCACGTTCGGATTCTTCGTAAAATCCTTTAATTGCATAGCAAACGCCAAGATTAACAAATCCACTTTGGTTGGTGGGATCTTCTTTAACCACGCGTCTGAATTCATAGATTGCTTCCCGGTATCTTCCGATTTCTAGCAATCCACAGGCCAGTTCATGTCGAGCATCTGTATCATTGGGATCTAATTTGAGTGCGATGTTAAATTCTTCAATTGCTTCGATGTAATGACCTTGCTCAATTAATGAAAGACCAAGGTTTAAATGGACATCGGGGAAATCCCATTCGTGTTTGGCAGCGGTTTTGTACTCCAAAACTGCAAGCTCATCGCCACGGGTTGCTATAAAGCAGCCAAGATTGTAATGGACCGTGGCGTTATCGGGTTCAATTTCAATTGCTTTTAAATAAGAACGCAAGGCATCAAGGTGCATCCCTTTTTCTGCGTATACATTTGCGATGTTGTCAAAAGCCTCTGCACAGCGAGGGTCAACATCAATCGCTTTTTGAAATTCGCCTAAAGCTTCGTCGAACCATCCTCGATCAGCGAGCGCAATACCGCGTTCGTTATAAAAATCGGAATGCGTATTGACGCTAGAACGATCTTGATCATTGGCCATGAAACAGCTCTCCTAAAAGCTGGGCTCAAATTGCCAGTTGCAGCAGGGTTTGCAACTCCCTTAGGCGTTTTCTTTTATGAATTTAGGAGGGGTAGTCCATGCCTTTGGCTTTTAAGAGCGCGGAATGGAAAATATTGAGCAAAATGCTGGCAACAGGGACAGCAAGCAGTGCACCTGCTAGCCCATAAAAGTGCTCGCCTGTCAGTAAGGCCAAAACCACGATAACAGGATGGATTTGCGTGGCATTTCCTAAGATTTTTGGATTTAAAAAGTTGGCTTCTAGGCCATGGATGGCAACAATCCAGCCCACAGCCATAAGCGCCGTGACAGGTGAGCTGCTCAAGGCAACAAGCGCAATTGGAATAGTGCTAATGATGCTACCAAAGATAGGGATTAAGCTAAAAACACCGGCCATTGTTGCAAGCACTAAGGCAAATTTGACCTTGAATATCCAAAGCCCAATGAGTGTCAAAACGGCGTTGATAAGGCAAATAACCAGCTGTCCTCTAATTGCACCGGATAAGCCATAATCGATACGGTTTAAAAAGGCATCAAAAGTATCTTTATCTTTGGTTAAAACGAGACTAAACGCAAACTGCTTAATGCGAGCGGTATCGACAAGCATAAATCCGGCTAGCATCAAAACTAAAAAGAATTTGAAAATAAAATTAATGGTTTGGCGGATGATATTTTGCAGTCCGTTGACGATATCTGCAGACTGGACATGAATGTACTCGCCCAATTCATGAACAATATTCTGGATCATCTCAGCCAGATTGATGGAAATAAGGTTTGTTGTTTGAAGTGGATTGATATCGCTTAAGGCAGGGATGGATTTATAGCCTGGCAAATTTTCGATGGGGGCTATGATATGAATGGGAAGATTGTAACGGTGCAAGAAGGTATCAATGGAAACGGCTAAGTCGTGGATTTTTTTCTCATTGAATTGGTTGAGCGTTTCAGTGGCAGCTTTGCCCATGCGTAGAAGTTCTTGGTAAATTTCTGGCAAAAAGAGGGTGGCAAAAATATAAACAAATACAGCCACAAAAATATAGACAGAAACAATGGCTGCCCATCTGGGTAGAGAGTGACGGCCAATATGAATACCGCAGAGTCTGGAAACACCAGGGTCTAAAACATAAGCCAGCAATGCAGCAAAAACGAAGGGAAGCAAGACTGCTTTTAATAAAAAAGCAACGACGGCAAGTGTTACCCAAAGGCACGTTAGGCGAATTGTTTTTTGAGTATCGGACTGGTTAAATCGGTTTGTAAAATTCATATTCATAGAGATAATAGCATTTTTCAGGTTGATGTCAGGTGATGTTGCCATTTTTTAATGGCTTTGGGCAGTCTTTCTTTTAACCATAATTCACAGCACGGCGTAGTCGCATAAATTTCAGTGCCATGTTCAATTGAGCCAAAAAAGCGAAGCCTTTGCCCATCTAAAGATTTGATGACGCCGCCTGCGGCACTTAAAATGACAGAAGGTGCGCAGGTATCCCAAAGTTTCATGCGTTTTGTGGAAGTCAGATAGAAGTCAGCCTTTCCATCTGCAATGAGGGCTAGTTTTAGGCCAATCGACCCTTTTTTAATGATGCTTGATACCTCTAATTCTGCCGTCAAAAAGTCGATAAACTGAGATGGGTTTCTGCGGCTTGTAACGGCAACGGGTCCATCGCCAACAATGTCTTGATGGGTGATATCGATTGAGAAAGGTTCTAGTGTATTTGCTTGTAGTCGCTCAGAAAAATAATGCGGTGGAAAATGCTGGCTTGCTTGTCGGGTATCGATGGCGCGCCACAAAATGCCGGTGGAAGGTTGAAAGACAACGCCTAAGACAGGTTCTTGATCGATGACCAATCCGATCATGACCGCATAGTCATCTTCACCTTTAACAAAATAGGAAGTGCCATCGATGGGATCCACAAACCAAATCCGGCCTTGTTCTGGAATCGATAAGCCTTTTTGAAAACTTTCTTCCGTAATCAGGTGATCGCTTGGAAAAGCCTGTTGCAAAATTTCTCGAATAGCCAAATCAGCAGCACGATCTGCTTTTGTGACAGGTCCTTCATCGTTTGCTTTAAAATCGATAGTGCCATCATGGATGAGGTCTAAGGCAATTTGCCCGGCGATGCGTGCTGCTTTTTCAGCAATGCGCATTTCTTCTTCCAGTACCATGGATGGCCTTTCTTTAAAAACACGATCGTTTAAAGTTTTTTGCAGTTTTCTTTTAAGTATGCACTGACGCCAGCTGCGCTTGGCTTCATGGCCATTTCGCCTTTTTTCCAACCAGCAGGGCAGACTTCGCCATGTTGTTCGGTGTGTTGCAAAGCATCGATGACACGCAGTGTTTCATCAACATTTCTACCCAGTGGCAAGTCATTGAGGGTGGCATGTCTGACAATGCCTGATTTGTCGATCAAAAAGGTGCCGCGCAAGGCAATAGCATCTTCAATCAAAACGCCGTAGTCACGTGCGATTTCTTTGGTGAGATCGGAGACAAGTGGAAAATTAATTTCGCCAATACCGCCCTGGTCGACAGGTGTTTTTCTCCAAGCATGATGACTAAATTTGGAGTCGACTGAAACGCCTAGAATTTGCACATTGCGATCTTCAAATTCTTTGGTTTTGTTGGAGAATGAAATGATTTCAGATGGGCATACAAACGTGAAATCCAGTGGATAAAAGAACAAAGCGACATATTTTTTGTCTTGAAAGCTGGACAGTGAAATTTTGCCAAATTCGCCATTAGGCATCACGGCATCGGCAGTAAAATCGGGGGCTGGTTTTTGGACTAAACTATACATAGGTAAAGCTCCTTATAGAAGTGACGGCTCAAGGCGAAACCGATGTCATTTGTAAATCATTTGTTAAAAATAGGCTAGGGGTTCTTCACATCTGAGGCGAATCACATTTTCCACGACATCAGTGCCTTTTTTTAGAGCGGATAACTCAATAAATTCATTGGCTTTATGCGCGACATCAATAGAACCTGGACCAAAGATAAGCGAATGGATGCCAAGCTTGGCAAGATTACCCCCATCGGTGGCAAAAGCTGCGGCAGAAGCTTGGGGATCTGAGGCGAAGGGGCAAAGAATTTTCTCTAGTGGTTGATGCTCAGGTGTGTGTAACGCTGGCGTGACATTTAAAAGAGACATGCTCCAACTACCTTTGGGTAGGCAGGCAAGTTCTTGTAGTCGAATGTTTAACCTCTCAAACACTGCCAAAGGATCATCTCCTGGCAATGGGCGATAGCCCAGAATGATTTCGCATTTGTCAGGGACGATATTGACAGCCTGGCCACCTTTGATGCTTCCGACATTTAAAGTGACATAAGGCCTTTCTAAAAAGTTTTGATATTTGGTTTCTTTTTGCAAATCTGCTTCTAATATCTCGATACTTGTTAAGATAGATTGCATGCGCTTGATGGCAGAAATACCGAGATCGGGTTTTGAGCTATGAGCAGCGATACCAGTGGTCACAATTTGGCAAGAAACGTGGCCAGGATGCATCCGGAAAATACGAAAATCCGTAGGCTCTCCAATCAGCGCTTCTTTGGGCAGCAAATTAGGTTGATTTTTTAAGGCATCCACTAATTTTTGTGAACCTTTACAGCCAACTTCTTCGTCATAAGTCCAGATAAGAGTTAATGGCTCCACTAAATTTTTGACTTCAATGCGGGAAAGCGCCGTGAGCGTGCAAGCGATGAAACCTTTCATGTCGGCGGTGCCACGACCATAAAGTTTATTGTTTAATTGTGTGAGTTTAAAAGGATCGGTTTGCCATGGTTGATCTTCGGTAGGCACGACGTCCATGTGTCCAGAGATAATTAACCCGCCTTCTTTTTGGGGGCCTGCCTGACAAACCACGTTGGTTTTTTTCTCATTTTCAGGATCGGGATAAAGTTGGACATCGAAGCCTAAACTCGCACAGCGTTCAGCTAAAAAACTGGCAAGCTCGATGACGGGACGGTGGGACACAGTGTCAAAGGCAATTAATTGTCCAAGGAGTAAAGACGCGTTCTCAAAATTTGTCATCAGTACCAACTTTCGATATCAACGAGATGGGTACTTTTTTTTAGCAAGCTGGGTTGTATTAAGCAAGGCAATGTCGTGACTCATGAGATCGCCTGAGGCGCGAAAGATATGCTTGGAGCTATACTGCAATAGATTGGTTAAGTTGCTGGTATAAATACAGGCATAATAAGTGACTTGTGCGCCAAAGCGGCTCAGTTGGCTTTGTTCTCGAAAAAGACGTCCCCAAACTGCATGGAATTGTCTCTCCAGTTCATCTTGAAAAAGAAAAGATTTTTCATCTAATTTTCGAAGTGAATTCTGAGACTTTTCGATGCCCTGGCGTAAGTCTTTGGCAATTTCAAAAAGAGGTTCAATCTGTTTTGGTTTTAAATTGCTGTTTTTGAGCGCAGCATCAATGTGGGTTAATATCGCTCTTCTTTGTCCAATCTCGTCGTCAAGTGCTAAGCGCTTGGCATCTGATTGAACAGCGCGGTTTAACCCGCGAGCATATTTTATGGAAAATTCAATTTCGCTTTGTAGCTCTTCAACGACTAGGCATGTTCGCCATAAGCTTTCTTTCTTACTCAGAACAATATCACCGTAAATATGATCACCAACGTAAAGGATCTGTTCTCCTCGGCATTGGGCCATGCGTTCAAAGTCAAAAAGATTGCCACCCAGATAAATTTTCTGACGATCAAAGTGTGCGTCATTGACAGCTATCGAGCTGACCTGGTCATTCATATGGGCATGGCTTTTGGTGTCGACCTCAAAGAAAGGTTTCTGATCGACAAAGAAAGAAGGCTTGGAAGCGCCTACAATAATCATGTCAAAATAGGATTGCCAGGTAGGGTAGTCTGGAAGCTTGTCTCCCAAAATAAATGACATGATACAATTGGAGTAGCTCCAATAACTATTGGTCAGTAGAAACAATTTTTTACCGGCTGCACGCAGTTTATGCAAAGTCAGGGCGATGTCTGGATCTGCGTTAATATAAGTTGGCATATCTTGTGTAATAATTGACTTCAAGGAACCGTCGGAATGGATCGCATCCATGGATTGACGGACATCATCGAATAACTTGGCGGTATTGATGATGCGGTTATGATCAATTTGATCAAGGATAGGTTCTACGGGGCTTAAAGATAAACTTTTACGGTGGCGTTCTTCAAAATAATCAATCAGATTGCAGTAGAGACAAGCCTCAGGCATGGCAAACAAAGAATCTAAAGAAGAATATTGAGCAGAGCCAAGTCGGATTTTTTGGTTTGCATAAAGAGCTGCTGCCTCTTCAATAGAAAGTTGATGTCGGCCATACATGGCGCGCCAAATCCGATCGTGGGTATCGAGTTTTAGCAAATGCCCATGTTTTCGATCGACTACCAGGCCACGGATAATTAAGTCCGGATCGTAAGCCAATTGACGAATGCCTGCTGGGTAGCCCTTATTTTTAACGAGATATTCTACTGTCAGTTGATATTGCAGTTGCTCCATGGGCTGACGGTAATAATTGGCCAGCGTGTAATCCATATCAAATCCCACCAAGAGAATTTGATTCAAGTTTAAATCTCGGTTGGTGTAAACGGCGGAAGCTGGATCAAATAAGGCCGTTTTGGTGGATTGGATGAGTTTTTTTAAGTTGGGATCAAGTTGTTGAAAAATATTTGGCATGGAAGTTATTATACCCATCGCCTCATTTTTTAAAAGATTGATTGTTTTGTCGAATCGCTGTTTTTGCGTTTTGGTAGACATATATGTTACATTGATTCAATAACTCGAATCTATTTTAAGATATTTTTATGGCACTTTCTTTTAAGCGTAATTTAGATCCTGTTTTTTTTCCGCGTAGGCTGGAAGTGGGTTTACGTCCCTTGGGCTATGGGGATCGTGAAGCGGTCCAAAGATGGTTATCGGATCCTTATATTACCCAGTTAACTTTTGTGGTGACTGGGCCTGACAGTTCTCCTTCTATCCCATTTTCTGCAGCGGCATCTGACAATTATTTAAATATGCTCATCTCAGATCAATCTAGACGGACTTTTGCAATCGAAGTGAATGACCGGCATGTCGGAAATGTGGGCCTAAAAGAATACGGCACAGGGAACGCCTACAGCGAATTTTTCGTCGAAATTGGCGAAGCAGAATACCGGGGCAAAGGCGTGGGAAAAGCGGCTATCGCTGCTTTAATGGATCATGCTTTAGAAGTTTTAGGCTTGAGCGAAGTGCGCTTGGAAGTATTAGAATTTAATTCTGTGGCCATCCATGTTTACGAACAGCTGGGCTTTATCAAGACCCATCGGACCGGCTGGCATTACGATCGTAAGGGCCAGTACTGGCAGGTATGGGGCATGACTTTGAGCAAGGAACGCTGGGCGTTAGCCAAAAATCAGCCTTTACTGCCAGCGAATGTAATGATTAAGCCGATTTTAACTTAATTCCCCGTAAAGGTTGGTCTGTTTTTTCCAATAGACGAAAGCCCCGCCAGTGCATCTTGGGTTTGAAAAATACTGCTTAGACCAGCTGTTTCTGCTTGCAGGCCTTCACAGAGAGTCGCGGTGGCTGTGTTTTTGATGAGTTCATCCGCAGCTTTTAAAGCAACAGGCGCCTTGAATGCTAATTTTTTTTGGATAGCGAGCAAATCTGAGAGAGGAGCTTGAAATATAATGCTTATTTCTGCAAAATTTTCTGGAATCTGGCCAGTGTAAGTATTTTCTAAGCGAGGTTTTTGCTCAAGTACTAATTGCTCGGCCCGGTTTTTGAGTTCTGCTTGATTGACCACTTCATCGATTAAACCTATTTCTTGAGCTGTTTCAGCTGAAATGACTTCGCCTGTGAGCACGAGCCAGCGCGCCAATGCAATACCGATGCGTCTTGGCGTTCGCTGGGTTCCTCCCAGTCCTGGATAAATCCCAATGCCGGTTTCAGGAAATCCCATTTTGGTTTTAGGCGTGGCAACGATATAATCGCAGCTTAAAGCTAATTCTAAACCGCCTCCTAAAGTCAGGCCATCAATGGCGCAAACAACTGGCTTGGGGCAGAGATCGATTTGGTAAAATAAATCTTGCGCTTTTTGGGCAAATTGGACGATACGCTTCACGTTATTTTTTTGAATTTGTTCGACAAAGAAATGGGTGTCAGCGCCTGCAACAAAGGCTTTGCCTCTTGCTTCAATGACAATGCCGTGGACCTCAGGATTTTGGGCAAGCCTGGCAAAGTGATTGCTGAACTCCGTTACAACTGTTTCGTTGAGTGCGTTCAAGGCATCTGGTCGATTCAAGGTAACATAACCCACATTTTTTTCTTGGCGTGCAGTAACAAATTGCGGGGTCAACCTGCTCATTAATTCAAAAGGGCCTTGTTTCCATCGAAGGCCGACGCGAGCACCTAAATCGCAATCTTCAATGGTGCAAACCTTTTCTCCCAACACCATTTGAGTGGCAACGCTAAACACTACGCTTAAGAGGCGTGCGGACACAAGGTCTAATTTTTGCTGCTGCACGGTGCCGTGTAAATCCCATTGCGTATTTTGGGCAATAATCGGTTTAATAAGTTCGCAGGGTGCATAAAAATCTCCTAACTCTCGTGCGAGTGTGGTCGCTGCATGCATGGTGATGGGGACACCAGTCACATTCATGAGCTCAAAGGGGCCCATGCCAATCTGAAAGGTTTTTTTGGCTGCGGCTTCCACGGTCGCAATATTGGCTATGCCCTCATGGACCATGCGCATAGCTTCGTTTAACCAGGGCACAAAAAATCGGTTAACGATAAAGCCTGGTGCATCTTTGGATTCAATGGGAATCTTGCCAAGCTGTTCTTGAATGGCCCATGCTTTTTGAAAAGTGCTTTCGCTGGTATTTTCGCCTTTGATCACTTCAACTAACTTGTTTTTAGCGGGGTGATAAAAATAGTGCAGGCCCACAAAACGATCGGGTCTTTGAGTGGCAGCAGCTAATTGGCTAACATAAAAACTGGAAGTATTGGTGGCAAATATTGTTTTGGGGTGGCAAATCAAATCTAAGTTTTGGAAAAGCTCTTTTTTAATACCCTGATCTTCAAAAATGGCTTCGACAATTAAGTCGGCTTGAGCAATGTCTTCCATGCGCGTTGTAAAACAAAAGCGATTTAAAATTTCTTGTTTCTGGGTTTCTGAAAAAACCTGGCGGCTAACACCTTCTGTCAAAGTGTCTTCAATTCGCTGTTTTCCTTTGTGCAGGGCTTCTTGGTTTAAATCCAACAAAATAACGTGAAATCTTTCTGTGGCATATTTTTGGGCGATGCCTGAACCCATGTTTCCTGCACCAACAACACCGATAATTGCTTGATTATTTGAGGCTAATTTTTCCATAAAACTCCCTTGGGAAATTGTCAACAATGCTGCGCTGCGAATTCCTTCCCGTTGACACTGTTCGTTATCACTTTAGGTTGCTTTTCTTAAAAAGTTTTACTCTTAAGGAGCAGTCGTAAATGAAAAAAATGAACCTCGTTATTATTTTGTCATTGTTATGCAGCAGCACTCAAACTTATGCAAACAATGCGACGGTACAGGCAAAAGATACTTTAGCCAGTCGCCATCCGGTATTGACATTCGGCGCCGCCCTTATTTTGAAACAGTGGTATGCTAATACGATTGATGGAGTAGCAGGTGCCGCGAATCTAATTGATATGGCTGATTTTTCTTTGGCTTTGCTCGCCCCTTCGGCTTTGGGAGAGAGTGGCTCAGTGATCGGCTCAGCTTTGTTTGTTGTTTCAGCTTTTGCAAAACATCCCTCGCAAATTGCGCCTGTAGGCGTAAAAGACTTCCAAGCGTCGCCCCTTCATCCTATTTGGTATGCAGGTACATTGAGCCATATCAGCAACGATATTCGGATCATGGGTCAGCCTTGGGTAAAGGAATATTCGAACCATACAGTGCTTCAGGATTACACAGAGGCAACGCAGTATTTGGTGCCTGCTGCGATGACCGCTGTCCCTTTTCTGGGGCATTACTTGGTGAGAGGTAACTTCCAAGGATTGGCGGGAGCTATGACACAGGGAGCAGGTTATAAAACGGCGTTTTTGCTCTGTGATGGTTTTGAAAAAGTAAATATCATTGCTTTAAGAAAAGCGTTGGGCGATGAAGTTTGGATTGAGCCCGTTGCACAATTAGAAACAAGTGTTTTGCTTAGTATTTCAGCATATGGTTTAAATGCCTTGGGATTGGCCCAAACGCTTTCTAGAATAGCTGGTGAAGTAGCAGGTTACCAAGCAGCTGCGTCCGCTTTTAATGCTATTGATAAATTAGCGCCTGAGTATGCGCCGTATGTAAATCCTGCACTGGGAGCAACTCTTATTGTCGGGCTGACGCATTTGTATTTACATGGAGGATTTAAGTCACAGCATACCAATATTAAAGCAGCGGCAGCGGGTGCAACATTTGCGGGATTCTTACAGATATTCTCTGCTTTTTTTCAGTTGCCTGGGTGGATTGAAGATGCTCCGAGTCAACTGTGGGATCGAATTAAACAAACTATCCCTATTGTTGGGATGATTCCCGGTGGCTTGATGGCTTTTAAGATTTAAGTAAAAAAAAAGACGGTCTTTAAAAAACCGTCTTTTTTAAATTTGGTGTCCCCAAGGGGATTCGAACCCCTGTTACTGCCGTGAAAGGGCGGTGTCCTAGGCCTCTGGACGATGGGGACAGTAAAGAACATGGTGGGTCGTCTGCGATTTGAACGCAGGACCAACGGATTAAAAGTCCGATGCTCTACCGGGCTGAGCTAACGACCCTAGTTCTGGGCAAACGTGTAAATGGCGCTTGCATAACTGTCAATGCATTATGGTGTGATTTTTGCGAAAGAAACTTCAATCTGTTTTAGATCTGTTTGCATAGTCGCCAAGGGGAGCGGTTCTTGATCCGATTTTTGTTTGATGATGGCCAGCGCATTGGCGTGCTTGGGCCAATAAAACGGAGCAACAGAAGTCAGCTGCCCAATTGTTTGATCGCTGTGAATAATTGATTGGCCTATTTTAAGAAGTTCCGCATCAGGTTCGTTCACTGAGGCCAAACACAGTTGCTTGGAAAGTTTTTGATAAGTGTGCAAACGTGAGATGACTTCTTGGCCGATGTAGCAGCCTTTGTCCCAATGCAACGCATCATTTAAAGATAGCTCCAACGGGTTAAAAGCCTCGTTAATTTCAGTTGGAAAAGTACAAATACCAGCGGCAATACGTGCTGTTTCAAATAAGTCTTGCTCAATCCAAAGAGGTGGCAATGCTAATTTGTTAACGATCTCTTGAGCGCTTGCCTTGCGATCATAGATTAAAAAAGAGGGAATTTTTTGTAAATTTTCATCGATAAAATCAAAAGAACGCATGATGACTTGGGTGCCTTCTATGCGGCATTGCCATTTTTGCAAATCAGCAATTGGTTTGCTTCCAAAAATGCAAACGAGGCCACCTTCTTTAGAAATATCTTCGAGCTGAACTTTTTCTATAAACAAAAACTGATCAAGCCACGCGCAAAAATCTGAACCGAGCTTGGGACTAGCCATCGCTAAAATTTCTTGATCATCCACGATCACTTGATGAAACAAATCAACGAGGCGGCCTTTTTGACTGATCAGCGCATTTAAACAACTATCTCCAGTTTTACTGGGCATGACGGCATTGGTAGAAAGACGATGTAAAAAAGACTTCGCATCTGGGCCTTTTAATAAAACGCGAGCGTGATGCTGCATGTCATAGGCGACATTTAAATGAGATAGAGTCAGTAACGGATTTTGTATTGAGAGAGGATTCATAAATGTGTAAAGGATTTACCAGCTTTTTGCTTTGTACAAAAGAGCTTTTACGAGGAAGTGTACCATGAAATACCGCTTGCTGGCTCCAGGACCTACTCCTGTCCCTGATCGCGTCCTGAGCGTCATGGCACGCTCGATTTACCATCATCGCACTCCGGCATTTGAGAAAATTTTTGCCGATTGCCGCAAGAAACTTCAATGGTTGTATCAAACTGAGCATGAAGTTTTGACTTTGTCATGTTCAGGCACGGGCGCTTTTGAAGCAGTGTTTCAGAATTTTTTCTCTCCAGGGGATGTGATCATCAATGTTGGTGGTGGAAAATTTGGTGAACGTTGGGGGCAAATGGCTCGGGTTTTTGGATTGGAAGTCGTGTCCGTTGACGCACCATGGGGGCAAGCAGCTGATGTCGACAAAGTGGCACACGCTTTAACACAGCATCCTGAAGCCAAAGCGGTGATTTGCGTGGCTAGTGAAACGTCGACAGGCGCGCGACATCCCTATGAAGCCATCGGGGCATTGGTGAAAGAAAAAACCGGTTGCTTGCTTGTGGTAGACGGTATTACAGCAGTTGGTGTTTGGGATATCAAACCCGAGCGCGATGGTATCGACGTTTTGGTGACAGGATCGCAAAAAGCATTGATGTTGCCGCCAGGATTAGCATTTTTATCGGTGAGCGATAAGGCATGGCGTCTTCAGGAAAAATCCAAGATGCCTCGGTACTATTTTGATTTAGCCAAAGAACGTAAAGCGCAAAACACCAATCAAACTGCTTACACTCCCGCTGTTTCTTTGATGGTGGGCTTGCAAGAATCTTTGGCGATGATGCAAGAAGAAGGTCTAGCCAAAATTTTTGCCAGACATGCGCGTATGGCTAAGGCAACTAGGGTGGCAATGAAGGCCCTTAATTTAGAGCTGTTTCCCGCGACTCCGGCTGATTCTTTAACCAGTGTTTGTATGCCAGCAGGCTTGAAGCCAAATGCGATTTATGCGGGCCTTCGCGATCGGGCCAATATTACAATTGCTGGTGGTCAGGATCAATTGAAGGGCAAAATCTTTCGTGTGGCCCATATGGGTTATTTTGACGAACTGGATGTCTTTACTTTGCTAAGTGCGCTTGAGGTAATTTTGTTGCAAGAAGGGCACGCTTTCACGCCTGGCGCTTCGATTGCTGCAGCAATGCCAATCTTGGCTGAAGGGTTTGCTTAAAGGGCGGATGCTTACAAATTTTTTAACAAGATGGCTTCGCTTAAGATTTTTTTCAAGAATGGATCTTGGCTGGCTTCTGCTTGGGATGAAATGGTGAGATCAATGCGCTGCTCGCCTATCGCTTGGTCTATTTCAGATAAAATTTTGTACTTTTCTTGACGCAGCAAAGAAGCATGTGAAGGTGATGTGATGAGTAGTAAATCAATATCGCCACCCTTTAAATCATCGCGGGTACGACTGCCATATAAATAAAGAGAAGCTTGATTGGAAGCGATATGTTTTCCAAAAACAGCAATGATTGCCGCTTGTTGATTTGTTGACAGCCTCATGGCGTTATGACCGTTTTGAGTTCTAAAAGTTTGGGAGTAAGAGAAAGAATTTTTTGGACATAATCGTCAAAGGCTTGATCACTGTATTCGTGAGCCGTTGCGTTTCTTAACTTTCTAATTTCAACCCACGTGTTGGCATCATGAAGCAAGCGCATTTTTTCTGCTTGGTTAATAAAATCAATCATCGTTCCACGAAATCCAGGCTCATGCATATCCACGTAAAGCCTGACATATTTGCTTAAAAATAAATCTGAAACTCGACTGAAACGCGCAGAGAAACTTTCCCATGTTTCTAAAGTTTCTTGATCCAGTTTGGCAAATTGCGTTGGTAGTTTCAGTACTTTTTGATAGCTGTAATCCAAATACCCAATCGCTTGGATTAATTTTTCTTGGTAGCTTTTTAATAATTCAATTTCAGTTTGACTGGTCATGGAACACCCATTTTTATGCCTAATGTACTGTTAACTTGACATAATAACAAGTGATTCAATAAATCATAATCCTCTGGCGTGTTGATGTTTTGTAAAATTGCCTCGTCGTGCCAGGGGAGCTCATACACCAAGTGCGGGTGGCTTTGTAAAAAATGCTTCATGCCCAGGTCTGTTTTATCAGTGTCTAATTCTTTAAAAAGACAACGCGAAACCATGATTGGATGTCCACGGTGGCACTGAAAAGTTGGAATTATGACTGGCTTTGACGAAGCTGAATGCGTTAAGGCTACCAATAATTCTTGTGTCACAAAAGGACAATCGATGGGAGCAATAATAAGTTGTTCAACGTCTTTGGGCAGTTTCAACAGGCAGGAACGAATCGATCCGATGAGGCTAAGTTCAGGAAATTGATTTTGGATGGGTAGGACAGGGTGAGGGTTTTGGTTTGTCATTCCATACTTGGTATGGAATCCAGTTCGAGTACTGAGATCCTGGATACCAGCCTGCGCTGGCATGACAACTGGACAGTTAATCCATGACTGACGAGTTAATACCTTTTTAATTTCCTGCCCATGAAGGTCTTTCGGCAAAGTGACAATCACGGGCGAGATAGACGCAGCTATAAATGTTTTAACCAGATGCTCGACAAACGTGGTGTCGTTAAATGTAAGCAATGCTTTGCAAAATCCCATGCGCGAACTTGTACCTGCGGCAGCGATAAGTCCCGCAGTTTTCATGGTTTTTTTCGTCGGTATTGGATCATTTGTGCCACGATGGAAAAAGCAATCTCTTCTGGAGTTTCTGCGTCGATAGCAACACCTGCTGGGCAGTGAAGTTTTGCCACTTGTTGTGGATCAAGTCCTTTGTTCAGGCATCTGGTGATGGTCATTTTGGCTTTACGTTTGGAGCCTACCAAGGCTGCATAGCGAAAAGATTTAACTAAAATAGCCTCGACGAGTTCTTGGTCTTTTTGGTGATCGTGGGTCGCCACAATGATAAAAGTATTGGGTCCAAAAGGAAGTTGGTCTAATTCGTTCCTGGTGTAATTGGTGAGGAGCTGATGGGCATAAGGCAAACGTTCTAGCTGCATCAAATCTTTTCGGGCATCAGCCACCGTAACAAAAAATCCTGCTTGGGCAGCAAGCCTAGATAAAACCTCGCCAATATGTCCGGCACCAAAAATAATACAGTGTGGTTTTGGCAAAAGAGTCTCGATGAAAACTGTCATTTCCCCGCCGCAGCACATGCCTAAATCATGGGTCAGAGAAAGCGTGACGACTTTCGATTTTTCTAAGGCGATAACTTGAATTGCTTCTGTGCGAATTTGATGTTCAACGGCGCCTCCGCCAATGGTTCCTTCTATTTTTCCGTGCACAGATCCATCTGGAAAAACCACCATTTTACTTCCAGGTTTTCTGGGCGTTGAGCCCTTGGTTTCGATGACTATGCATAAAGCTGCTGGTAAATTTAAATGTGTGATTTCGCTAAGTCTTTCAAAACTAACCATACGAGAAGTATGCCGTTCGTTTTTGAATGCAGCCAAGAGGGTCAGGGATGATTTTTGAGAAATAAAGTGTTATCAGAGTTCGTTTTTAAATTTAAAAAAGGGAATGTCGGAAAGCCTATGAAAACAATTTTTAGCAAAGTCTTAGTTCCTCTCTTTTTAATTACGGTTTGCCCTCCAGCGGTTCTTTTAATTTGGCACACGAGTGCACATTTGGATGGATCATTTGTTCAGTTATTTGCCGAGTTTTCTCAAAAAGGACTTTTGGCAAGTATTTATGATGTTTGGAAACCAGTGTTTTTTGGTTCTAAAACAGCGTGGTCAGTCATCGGTATTTTTGCTGTTGTCGAACTTTTGTTGATGCGCTTTCTTCCCGGAAAAACTTTTAAAGGCCCTGTGACCCCAAAAGGCAATGTGCCTGTTTACAAAGCGAATGGCGTGTTGGCATTTGCCTCGACAGTGCTTCTATTTTACGTGACTAGTTTTCAATTGAACTGGTTTTCGCCGACGATTATTTATGATCATTTTGGAGAGATATTAGGGGCACTGATTTTTTTTAGTTTGATATTTTGCTTTTGTTTGTATTTAAAAGGCGCTTACGCACCATCGAGCACCGATGCAGGAACAAGCGGTAATCCTCTTTTTGATTATTACTGGGGTACTGAACTTTATCCGCGCATCTTTGGATTTGATGTCAAGATGTTTACCAATTGTCGCTTTGGGATGATGAGTTGGACTTTGATTTTGCTTTCTTGCGCTGCCAAACAACATGAACTTTATGGTTTAACGGATGCTATGCTGGTTGGCGTTTCTTTGCAATTTCTTTATGTGGCCAAGTTCTATTGGTGGGAAACAGGCTATTTGAGCTCTCTTGATATCATGCATGATCGTGCTGGTTACTATATTTGCTGGGGTTGTCTGGTTTGGGTTCCTGGATTTTATACCTCGCCAACTTTATATTTAGTGCAGCATCCACATACGTTAGGATGGCCGTTGGCATTAGCAATTTTTGTGCTTGGAAGTATTGCCATATTTTCTAATTATTTTGCTGACGCACAAAGGCAGAGAGTACGTGCACTCGATGGTAATTGTACAGTTTGGGGACAAAAGCCAATTTTGATTAAAGCGCAATACACTACGCAAGAAGGCGAAGTCAAACAAAGTTTGTTACTTGCTTCAGGATTTTGGGGACTGTCGAGACATTTTCATTATGTGCCGGAAATTGTTGGTGCTTTTTGCTGGAGCATGCCCGCACTGTTTATTCATTTTATGCCTTATTTTTACGTGGTATTTTTAACAGTTTTACTTTTCCATCGTGCTTATCGAGATGAAGAACGTTGTGCAAAAAAATATGGCGAGTACTGGCGTCGTTACTGTGAACGGGTTCGTTACAAAATCATTCCAGGGATTCTTTAAGATTTTCCAAAGCCTCTCCAAGTTTTATTTTTTTTGGCCCACCGATGAATCGATACTTTTGGCATGTTCCCGCCAATGAGCGACCAAACGGTGGTGCCTAAAAATAAAATAAATGCGCAAATAAATGCTATCGTTGATATCAACCCCAGCTTCCCGTTATTTTGCTGTATCATGTAAAATCCGCCAGCGATGAGGGCCGTCGCGCTAAGGCTGCTGAAAATGGCAAGAGCCATGCCGCGTAAGGTCCGATCAAGTTGTGCCAAATCTTTCGATAAAATAGAAACTCGGATTTCGCCTCGTTCTAAATCCGCTAAAGTTTGATTGATTTGTGCGGGCAGATCCTGTGCCAAAGTGGCTAACTGTAGGGCAGTTTTAGCGCCTGCAGCACGAAAATTACGAGGATCAAATCTTTCAATTAAAAGTGACTCTGCTTTTTTGGCTAATTGCTTGGAGACATTTAAATCGGGATGCAGTTGTCTGACGATGCCTTCCAGTGCCAGCGAAGCTTTGGTTAAGAGAGCAAATTCTCTGGGCAAATGGATTTTGTATTGCAACGAGAGCTCCATCATATCAGCCATGATGGATCCAGCTTGAATACTGGAAAGACTAAGGCCCGAGTAACGATCGAGTAAGTGACGAAGACCATCGCGAAATTGGTGAATAGGCACTCGAGCAGAGGGTCGTCCCAGATGAATCAATTGCCTTGCCAAAGTGTCAGGATCTTTTAAGGAAAGGGCAAGCAAGATAGACATCAAACGATCTTGATGATCTCGTGCCACGTGGCCAATTAAACCAAAATCAATGAATGCAATTTTGTGATCAGGTGTGATAAGCACGTTGCCTGGATGAGGGTCGGCATGAAACAAGCCGTCGATAAAAACATGTTCAAACGCAACGTCCAGTAACGATTCAATTAGCCTTTCATTGTATTTTTTATCTTCATTTTTGAGATCTAAAATGCGCTTTCCGTAAATGCGCTCCATGGTCAGAACTTCTGCAGAACTAAAGTCTGGATAGTAGGTTGGAACTTTGATGTGTTGACGGTGTTTGTTGCATTCCAAAAACATTTGAAGGTTATGAGCTTCAGCGTGAAAATTCATTTCTGTGGAAAGAGCGTTCAAGAATTCTTCAGCAAGATCGACAGCCTGATATTCAGAAGCTTCTTCAATCAGCCACTCTAATAGTTGAGCAACCATCATCAACATGGAAGAATCGCGCTCAATTTGCTGTTTGACGCCGGGCCTTAGGATTTTAACAACCACATCGCTGCCATCGTGAAGACGCGCGACGTGAACTTGAGCCATAGAAGCAGAGGCGAGGGGCGTTTCATCGAAAAAAGCAAATAATTCAGATAGTGATTTTTTTAAAGAAGATTCAACTTGGCTTTGTGCATCTGCAAAAGGAAAAGGAGGGACATTGTCTTGCAAGCGGCTTAAAGCATGAATGAAGTCTGCAGGCAGCAAATCGCTGCGCGTGGAAAGCAGTTGGCCAATTTTGATAAAAGTGGGCCCAAGTTCTTCCAGCATGAAAGTAAATCGTATGGCTGCGCTATGCTCAGATTTTTGATGGTGGCCAGATCTTTTCAGTGGCCACAGCATTCTAGGCATATTGGGAGCGAAGCCATGTTTACTCATGATACGTGCAATTTCAGATAATCTTGAAATATCTTGACCCAAATCATTTAGCTTGGACATAAAATCATTCCGCGTGCAAATTTGCGCAAATAGGCATTACATGTTTTCGCCACTGGGTTAGCATGGCACTTGTTTTAATGGGAAGCAAAACCTTTATGAGTAAGCATAAATACATAGCCGTTGCAGGCAATATCGGCTCTGGAAAAAGTTCGTTGGTCAATTTTTTAGAAACGCAATATCAAATTAAGCCATTCTACGAATCCAATGACGAGAATCCATATTTGGCAGATTTCTATCGTGACATGAATGCATTTGCATTTCATTCTCAGATATTTTTTTTGAGTCGAAAGTTTCAAATTCATCAGGAAATTAAAAAGCACCATGGCTTATTGGTTTTAGATAGAACGATCTATGAGGATGCGGAAATTTTTGCGACTGCACTTTTTAAAAGTGGGCGCATGCAAAAGCGTGACTTTGATGTTTATTTTGATTTGTATCAAACCATGTGCGAAAGTTTGCGGCCTCCTGACTTGATGATTTATTTGAAATGTTCAGTGCCTAATTTAAAAAAACGCATCAGGCTGCGCGGCCGTGCCATTGAAAAAGATGTGCCCAATGCCTATTTAATGCAGCTGCAGCAATTGTATGATAGCTGGGTTTTAAATTATCAGCTCAGTGAAGCTGTGACGATTGAAACAGATCAACTCGATTACGTGACCAATTTAGTGGATCGAATTGACGTGATGAAACGCATCGAAAAATTTCTGTAGGATTGCAATTGCGGGTATAAATAAAAAATTCTCTTTAAATAACGCTGCATGGTGTACACATTGTTTGGATCGACGCTCCGAAGGAGCAACTCTTGTGTAGCCCGGGGTAGAGCGCAGCGGCACCCTGGGTAAAATATCCCCCGTCCAAATCGCCTAATTCCATAAATATTTTTCATCAAATGAAAGGCGAGTGTGTTTTAAAAACAAACGTATTTCATCTTGAAAACTATTTTGCTGATGGTGTTTTTCTTGTTCTTTGATGTATCGACATACGACATCAATTTTAGACGAACTAACCGAAAACGCACCATATCCTCCTTGCCAGGCAAAAGAAGCGATGTGGTATTTTCTTTTAAGCCATTTGGAAGATTCTTTTTTGATAAACAAAACTAATTGAGCCATCGTTATCGTGCGAGGTAATGTGAGCAAGACGTGCACATGATCTTCTACGCCTCCTATTTCGTAAACATACGAGCCCTGCTTTCTAGCGAGACTCGCCATGTAAGCAAATAAATGTGGGCGAATTTGAGCATTTAAAAATGCATATCTGAATTCGGTGCTAAAAATCAGGTGAATATTAATTTCAGCGAGGGATTGAGCCATAACTCTAATAGGCCCTTTCAGGGCGATTTGGATGGGGGTATTCTACTACCCAGGGTGGCGCGCTAAAAAGCGCTCTACCCCGGGCTACACAAGAGTTGCTCCTTCGGAGCGTCGATCCAAGCAAAGCGTAAACTTTGGAGCGTCGATCCAAACAACGTGAGACTTTAAGAGCATCGAAAAATTTTTATGAAAGCATTTTTTTTGCAATATCCAAATTGTTAGCTTTCAGAAATTCCTGAAAACTTTGTGGCAATGTTGCTTGGACTAAACGTCGTCCGCCTTCAGGCAAGGGAAACGATACCGACCAGGCAAAGAGAGCAATGGCGTGACTGCCAAAAATTGTTTTTGCGCCATATTGTTTATCGCCAACAATCGGATGGCCAACATGAGCCAAGTGTGCACGAATTTGGTGCATGCGGCCTGTCTGTGGCTTGGCCAAGACGACTGCGAAGTTGTCGTTACAGGCCCAAACTTGTACGCGAGTCAAAGCACGTTGCCCTTGTTCATTAATAGTTTGGTGCGCCAAATAGCCTTTTTTGGCTTTTAAATCGTCAATACGTTCTAGTCTGGCATCGATATTGATCGTGGTAAAAGAAGGCTTTCCTTCAACAATCACCAAGTATTTTTTTTCAATTAGGTGACGTCTGAAAGCATTGCTTAGGGCCTGTTGCCCATAAGTGCTTTTGGCTAAAATGCAGCAACCGCTGGTGACGCGATCGATTCTGTGCACGGGCTTGATACCTTTGCCCCATTTTTCTTGGGCTAGGTCAAGTAAAGTGGGGCGAGGAACGCCGCGACCAGCGACAACAACCATGTTGTATGGTTTGTCGACAACAACGTGATGTTTGCCTTCATCAAGAACGAGAAGATCCATAAAAATTTGTGTTCCTCGTATCAAGCATAATTTTTGGGATGCTTAATTTGCGCAGTTCCATGGGTGCATGTTAGATTTTAGAATATGTTCAGTGTCTGAACCAAAAAAATAGGGGGGATCAATGTTTAGAAGAATAAGCTTATTGTCTTTTGTCATGGGATCGTTACTGCAAATGGGTGGTTGTCAGGGTGATATCGATGAAAGTCTTAAAGGTAATTCGGGATTTCAACTGCAGAATAAAACATCATGTCCATTATATGTCTGGGGAAAATCTGGGGACGGAAATTTCAAAGTGAACGGGATTCAACGAGATGGGGGACCTCAAAATAATGCTGTAATGTGCCCAGGTGATAGTTTTCCTGTAGAACATACCACTACAGGTGGAAAACGATCAGGGATATTATCTCTAAGGGTGAAACCGGTTGGATCGGCAACAAAGGACAGCGATGGGAACTCTGTGCCGGGTTGTGACATCGATGATGCCGGTACGGTTGATAGCTGCTTCTTGGACCTTGGTTCTGATTTGGATTCTAACAGATGCAATGGAGTAAAAAATTGTATTACTGTAACAGGTAATGTGACGTGTCCTGCTGATGAAACTGCTAAAAAGGCGTGTCCTAATTGGACGCCAGTCTCGTCTTCAAAAACGATAGCATTAGCAGTTTCTAATTATTCTTCTAAAAATATCTATGTTGCCGCTACTAGTCAAGCGAATGGAAGTGTTTTTTATAATAACGGCCAGAGTATATTAGGAGGTTTTGACCCATCGAACTATCTGGGGACGAATAATAGTTCAGCTTTTAGTATAACGACTAAAGAGATTCAATTTTCAGGTTCTATATTGTTTGCAACCTCTGTTGGTGGTACAACGAACTGTTCTTTAGGATTGAGTGCATTAGGGACAGACAAACAGGAAATTATATGCACAGATACTAGTTTGTGCGCCAGATTGCAGCCTTGTAACGGTGGAAGCTGCGCTTTGAATATTTATGACAAATCAGCATGCCAATAATTTTCAATTCTGATTCCATTTAGATCCAATCAGAATGGCGATGATGGCGATGATGCCCAAAATCATAGGGTACCAGACCATAGGCATGATTTGAAACGGAGATAATTTTGATAAAGCACCAGCCAGCAATAATTGAGCACCATAAGGGATAAGCCCTTGCCATACGCAAGAAAAGGTGTCGAGAAAACTGGCGGTGCGCGCTGCGGCAATACCAAATCGCTCAGAGATTTGCTTCGCAATGCCACCAGTAACAATAATGGCCACAGTATTATTAGCGATACACAAGTCTGCTAAACTCACCAAGATGGCGATGCCGGCTTCCGCACTGCGTTTGCCTTTTAAAAAGCCGTGCAGTTTATCAAGCAGATACTGCAGGCCTCCTCTTTTAATGGCAATTGCAGCCAGGCCCGCCGCAATAAAAGTGAGGAAGAAAACTTCAGCCATGCTTAAAAAGCCGGCATAAATCGATTGACCTAATTGTAGAAAATTGACAGCGCTGGTGCTGACGCCAATGATCGCTGCCGCTGCTATTCCTATCATGAGAACTAAAATGACGTGCATCCCTGATAAAGCAAGAGCCAGAACAATAAGGTAAGGCAATGTTTTGATAAAATCAAAATCGAAATCCTGAACCAATGTGCTGGTTTTGCTAAAAAATAAAAGCAAAATTACAGTGAGAAGGGCGGCAGGAATAGCTGTTTTAAGATTTTCTAACATTTTAGAACGCATGTCGCAGCCTTGTGAACTGGTAGCAGCAATGGTGGTATCGGAAATAATCGAAAGATTATCGCCAAACATTGCTCCCCCGACCACTGCTCCAATGGTAAGTGGTAAATCAAGGCCAGATTTGAGCGCGATGCCAACGGCAATCGGTATCACGGTACTGACGGTACCCATGGAAGTTCCCATGGCCATAGAAACAAAGCAGGCAATTAAAAAAAGGCCGGGCAGCAAAAAGCGTTCAGGTAAGAAATAGAGACCCATGTTGACAGTGGCGTCGACTCCGCCCGTGGCTTGAGTTAAGACTGAAAAAGCACCTGCCAACATGAAAATGAGACACATGAGAACAATGGTTTCATCGGCAATGCCTGATGTGAAAATTTTAATTTGTTCATTGATGTTTTTATATCCCATGAGGAGTGCCACAGCAAAACCAACCAAGGCGCAGCTGGCAGCGGGGAACTGATAAAAAGCATCTTTTTGACCAGTGATGCTTAAGTAAGTGCCGATACCCATATAAAGGAGCAAGAAAGTGAGTAGCGGCAAAAGCGCAAGTTGCCTGCTGTATTTGGTTTCATGAATCATGAAAGGTGCTCTGAATGAATAAGGCTTCTGAATTTTAATTAACTTCTATCTTGATTGATAATGGTTCTTTGATCACCTTGCAGGCACCGGGACTGCACATATAAAAACGGATTTCACCTTTGATTTCATGCTTTCCCGTTGCGAGTGCCTGAAAAGGAATTTGGAATTGAAAAGAGCTTTTCTCTTTTTTTTGTATGTCTTCTTTGCCCAGCAGGGTTTTTGTAAATTGAAATACTTTAGATTTCTCAAGTTCGACTTTAATGGGTGCTTCTTCATTCAGTTGAGTTTGAGGTTTTATTTTTACCTCAATAACGAACATACCTTGCTCTTTTTGTTTTAAAACCTGTGTGCTTTGAGAAAGATCAATGGTGTGTTCCGCAGCCATTATTTTCAAAGAGCAAAATAAAATATTTAAAAGAATGATAGTTCGAAACATGGTTTAGAATCCTGGGACAATTTTTGCCAATGCCTTGAGTAATGGAATTGCGGAATCTGGAATTTGAGGTGGTAATATTAACTTCAAAGTAACGTATAAATCCCCTCGGTTTCCTTTATTGACGGAAGCAAAACCTTTATTTCTTAGACGAAAAGATTGGCCAAGATCGGCTCCGGCTGGAACACGCATGCTCAATTCATCGCCGGGGATAAGGACGCGAATTTGTGTTCCCAGAAGTAATTCGCTCATGCTGATAGGGGCGGTCACTTTTAAATCATTGCCATGGCGCATGAAACGAGCGTCGGGCTCAACGGTCACTTGTACCAGCAAATCACCGCGTTCGCCGCCATGAAATCCCGAGCCTCCTTTTTTAGCAAGGCATAGGCGGGTCTCATGATTGACCCCCGGCGGAATTTCAATTTCGATTGTTTCTGTTTCTGTAAACAGGCAACTTCCATTACATCTTCGACAAACTTGAGTTTGAATCTGTCCAATGCCGTTGCATCGTTTACACGAACGTTTAAAGGGAAGGGGTCCTTTGGCTAAACGTACTTTTGCGCCGTGGCATTCTGGACATTTTTGCGGGGGATGTTTTGGTGGCCATCCTTTTCCTTTACAGTCTGAGCAAACCCGGGGCACTTTAAATTGTAAAGATTTCTGGCAACCCAAATACGCTTCGGCAAAGCTAACGGTTACTTGAGTTTCAACATGCGGACCTTGCTTTGGAATTTCCGAAGTTTGTGTAGTGTCTTTGAATAAAAGATCATTTAGGAATTCAGAAAAACCTTGAAAAGCAAAGTCGACGGCTTCTTTGACATGGGTTTTGGGAGACTCTGCTGTTGTCCTGACAATTCTTTTAATGTCATAATGTCGTCTTTGATCAGCATCAGAAAGTATTTGATAACTTTCAGTTATTTTTTTAAAGTGGTCATCGTTTTTTTTATGACTACCCGCAACATCAGGGTGAAATCGCCTGGCTAAACGATGAAAAGCTTTTTTAATTTCTTCTTGTGAAGCATTGCTGCTGACACCGAGAATTTGGTAGTAATCTTCCATATGTTAAAGCCAACATCCATTGCTTAAATGATCGTTTCTTTCCACTGGCCACGCCAAAATTTGATTCCTGTTGCTAGCAATAATAGCGCGACATAAACCACGGCCGCAAGCCAACACCCAAAAAGACCGAAGCGACAAACAACACCTAAGATCCAAGCTAAGGGAACTAGGCACCCAAAGTGCAATAAAAATTCGACAACCATGACATAGCGGGTCTTGCCAGCCCCGTACAATGCTTGGGTTAAGACCATTGCTGCAGCAGCCAGTGGAGCAAGTAATCCAATGGTAAGCTTTAGAGAAGGAATGGCAAGCGCGACGACAGCGTCTTTTAGCGCACTGACATGTGTCACTTCTTTTGGCATGAAAATGCGCAAAATAGGTTCAGGAAACAAAAAAGCAAAAAAACCTAGAAAGCTGACACTGTAAACTGCCAATAAAACACTTTGCCAGCCATAGCGCTCGGCCAAATTGGGAACTTTGGCACCGATGGATTGAGAAACCAAAGTTGCCGTGGATGTTCCAAAGGCCAGACACGACATAAATACCAACATCATGACGTGGATAATAATGCTGGCAGCAGAACTATTGATGGCGTCAACGCCCTCTAGCTGATCAATTAGACCGACGATGTGATTAAATAAACCGACACCGGCCATTAAAATAACCGTCGCTAAGCCAGACCAAAAAGATAGTTTGGCAACAGCAAAGGCCACCTTTAAATTTAAATGCTTCAGGCGATAAACACCAAAATTGAGCCGATCCTCTTTGCGAAGTGACCAGATAACCATGAGCAATAAGCCAAAATAACTGGAAAGAACGGCTCCAAGAGCAGCACCTTCAACGTGCATCGGTTTTAAAGTAAAACCAAAAACAGAAAAGCCAAAAACAAGAAAATAACATAAGGTGATATTCACAATATTCATCAAAATAGCGATGGTCATGTGAATGCGCACGCGTCCAACCCCGTCATAAAAACTTTTGTAAGAAGCCATGAGGGCCATGCTTAACAAGCCCCCAAAACGAATGCGGCTATAAGATGTTCCAAGTCGTTGTACGGCGGTGCTTGGTGAAAGCAAAGCCATTAATGGTTCCACTAAGAACTCGGCAAGCGCCATGACAAAAACAGCAGCAATGATGGATACAGCAATCGCATTGGTAAGCACACGGCCTGCCGCCAACCAATTACCTTCGCTGAACCTGCGGGCGCTAATGGCCTGAGTCCCGACGGAAATCGATGATAAAAAACCACCAAAAGCCCAAAGCAATATAATCGAGGAAAGAACTGCTGCTGTGCCAGGGACGGCAATCTCTTCAGGCAGGCGGCCAATAAAAAGCAAATCGACAGTATTGATGGCTGTTTGGCTCAGCATACCAATGACAACTGGCCAGCCCAGATGAAGAATACGACGCAGCAAGAGTGGCTCAAGCCCAAGAATTTTAAAACGACGAGGACCAGGATCTTGTGTGTAAATACTTCCAATATCTGTTTCTGGATGCTTCGATGAAAGATGAGAGGATGTGACCATCGATGATTCATTCATGAAGATTGGCATTGCCTTTAACGCAGTAAAATGTGAACAGGTTTTTCTTAAGAGATATCTTGGTAGTTTGCAACCCACAAAGTCCATTGCAAATCTGTTCTGACAGACTTAAAGCATGGTGAAGGTACAGGGAGGAAATCGTGGATAGAATATTTTTAAATTATCGCCTCAGATTGTTTGTTCTCGGCTTAAGCTTGGCTATTGGGCAAATCGGGTGCAAGGGGCTCGAATATCCTAATTGTAAAACAGATGCTCAGTGTAAAGTCGGCACAGGTGCTGATGCCAAATCTGGGGTTTGTGTTTTCGGTAAATGCCAAGAATGTGTGAAAGACACAGATTGCGCAGAAGGTCAGCAATGTCGAGACAACATGTGTTTTGTGACATGTGCGGATGACACAGTCTGCGGTGTGTCAGCGCATTGCGAAGCTGGTGTTTGTGCGGCGAATTGTGAAGACAGCAGTTCTTGCCAAGATGGAGAAGTTTGCAGTGGTGGACGTTGCATGGCACAGATAACTTGTAGTGAAAACAATGATTGCCAAACGGGATTTAAATGTGAATCGGGTCTTTGCGTGCAAGGCAGTGCACAAGACGCCTCTGCAGTTTTAAAATGCCCAGCAGAATACGTCGTTTTCTTTGACTTTGATAAATACGATCTTAAATCGGAAGGCGTTGTTATTCTTGACCAATGGGGCGCCTGTCTTCGAGAAAATCCTGTCTTGAAAGTTACTATTTCAGGTCATACTGACAAACAAGGTTCCAGTGAATATAACATGTCATTGGGTGAGCGCCGCGCCAGAGCAACCTCGAACTATTTATCAAAATCAGGCGTCGATGATGGAAGAATGCATATTGTATCTTATGGGTTAGAAAAGCCATTGGATCCGGCAGATAGCCAAGAGGCCTATGCTAAAAATCGTCGGAGTGAAATAAGCGTAGAATAAGGTGCTGAAAAGGGGGGGATCGTTTCAGTTTGGTGTTGTTGTCGTGTGCCATGGATTCCGGATCAAGTCCGGAATGACAAGAAAAGACCTGTAAGTGAAACGATAGAGTAGGGGGTTTAAACTTTTCATGTTTTTGACGGATGTGTGTATGCGATGGATGTTAGCTTTTGTCTCAATTTTTCTCATGTCGTCCTGTTTTGTCACGCGCAGCGAAGGCGATCAGATGTTGGCTGATATGAGCCGGATCAAAGATGAAATTGCTTCCATGCAACGCGAGCGCTATGATTCTTTGCAACAAGTTAATAACCACATCAAAGACATTAAAAGTCGTACGTCCAGTCTTGAGAAAAATACTTTTAAACAAAATGCCGATACCAGCTTGGAAAAAGAAAAATTTGTCTCGGAAATTCAGCAACTGCGTGGGCAACTTGAAGAGACGCAGCATCATTTGGGCGAAGTGCAGAGTTCAAAAGAGAGCGCAACTGCAGGAGCAGACGGGGTAGGCGCCAAAGATATGCCCCTTGATAAAGCGGATCATTTTGTCTTTGCCAAAAAATTCTACGATAACAAGCAATATGGTGAAGCCATTGCAGCATTGGATTCTTTTTTAGAGCGCTTTAAGGACGACAAACAATTTTTAAATCAAGTCTTCTTTCTCAAGGGAGATGCTTATTTTGAGCAGGCAAAAAATGCCGATAAAGAGGCCGACAAAAAAGCATTATACAAGAAAGCTGTTTTATCTTTTCAAGAAGTTTTAACTCGATTTCCTAATTCGAATAAAGTGCCAGAGTCTTTATACAAAGTTGGCAATTCTTTAAGTGGAATGGGATTTCCCAAAGATGCGGCAGTTTTTTATGAAGAAATTATTAATAAGCACTCCAAAAGTTCTTTTGTAAAAGATGCCAAAGCAAAATTAGAAAAATTAAAATCTGGGAAGAAAAAAGCTTAAATGAATTCAGTTTGTCTTTACGTTGTTAGAAGTCGTCAGCATCTTCAAGACAAGATTCGTTTAGAAAAAGAATATTCTTATGCCATGACGGTCTCTGATTTTTTTGATCAGATTCGTCTAGTCACTTTTATGGAAAATGGCAACGTGCAAGGCGATAATGCAGCGTTGCCATTGATCGCAGCTGAACTTTTAGCGCAAGAAGATGGACAGCATTTTATGCTTGCGCATCATTATGCAGGATTGTTTCGCGAGGCTGTTCAGGGATTATCTTCACCTCATGAAATTTGGGAAAGGCTTTTACGAAACGAAGAAAATCTAAGGTCTCAATCATGTGCCAATTGTCATGGATTCCAGACCAAGTCTGGAATGATAAATTATATAGCAATATTTTCTTGTTTAAATCAAATGGCTTTACGCATGAGCGATCTGGGAAAAATCGACAAAGAAACCGCACTTCGTCATGCGCTTGAGGGCCTGCAGCAAAAAAAACGCTTGCCATCTTTTTTGCAAAAATTTTTCTCAGTGACTTTGGTTGATTTAGACCTGACTTTTTTAGAGCAAAAAGTCATTGATCGGTTGATCGAGCTTGGTTTAGTGGTGCAGCAGGCTGTGTCTGCTGTTGTCAGTGAAAGCCCGGTGACACAGAATCTTCGTGAGCACGTGCATATTCACTTAGCCAACGACATTGTGAAAGAAGCACGTTGGCTGGCTGGTTTGATTGCTCAGATTCGCTTAAACAAAGAAAAAACCCCGAGCATTGCCGTTGCATTACGCACGTTAGATGAACGCGCGTTATTTTTTAAAGATGCCTTAGCGTTGCAGGGCATTTCGGTCCACGATAACAGAAGTCGTAAACTCTCAGAGGTGGTGAGCGGGCGTCTGCTTTTAGATTTATTATATGCGACAGCCAAACAGTTTCCCAAAGAAGACGTTATTTCTATTTTATCTTGCCCAGCGTACCAAGAGGCTGAGAAGCTCAAATTTTCGATAGCAGACATGCTTGACTATTTTAAAAAAGTCGGCATTCGCAATGACGTTGAAGATGAAAAAACACTAGACGGAGCCTATGTGCACCGTTTGCAACGCTTAAAACATGCCGCGCCTTCTTCGGAGCGTCAAGAGTGCATTCAAAATGTTATCGATGGTGTTTCTCAATTGCTGTTTGTCAAAACCATCATTCCCAAACGCGCAAGTTTAAAAAATTATACGCGTGTTCTTATGGAACTCATGGATAGCCAAATTGTTTCGAGTGCAGAAGGTTTTCAAAAAATCAAAGAAAAGTTACTGTACATGGAATCCGTTTTTAGTATTTCGACAAGCGAAGTTTCTCTTTTAAGTTTTACCAAATGGTTTCAAAAAATCTTAGGCCAAACTAATTTTTCAAAACCAGGCACGCAAGATGCCAATGCTGTTGAGCTGGTTGCTTTGCCTGATCTTTTTGGTCGGCAATTTGATTATGTGGCTGTGGTTGATATGGTGCATGGTCGTTTGCCCAAAAATACCGACAAGGATCCACTGCTTCAGGATGCAGATCGCACTGAGCTTAATCGTCTACTTGAGCGTTCGGTGTTTCGTTTAAGCGAAGACCTAAGTGGGAATGAAGATGTCGCAGGATTGCCTTCTTTGCAGGCATTGGAAAGAAAGTGGTGGCATGGTGCTCTAAAATCAGCACAGCAAGGCTTGATACTGACTTCATCAAGGCAAGATCAAAGCAAACGCGATCAGGCACAAAGCGAATATTTTGAGGAGGCATTGCGATCCTTTGGGCAAGAAAAGACGCCTGTAGCTTTGGACCGATTAGAGTCGCGTATTTCTCAAGCCACATATTGGACAAAAACAGGTGAAAAAAGTCAGCTGAATTTGAGCGAAATCCAAACGTTGCAGCTTTACTCTCAGATGCGTCAACAGCGCGAACAATTTTTTCAAAAAGAAAAAGATGCCAATCTTTTGGATGTCACCAATGTGTTTTCATTTAAAATCAATGAAGATGTTTTTCGTCGGCGTTTTTCTAGTCAATTAGGTTTAACGCCAGAGAGACCATTGAGTTATACCCGAATCGAAGGGTTAGCCCGCTGTCGATTTAAGGGCTTTGTCGAAGGTATGCTGAAAGTCGATGCGCGTCAAGCTGCAGGCAACGATATGGATGCCAGAGTTTTAGGGCGTTTGGCGCATGAAGTGCTCGAAGTTTTTTATAAAAACCATGGCACGATTGAACACCGCGAAGTGAATCAAAAAGATCGTGCTCATTTGACTGCGATTTTGTACCAACGTGCCCAGCGTTACCTAGAAGCCGAAGCGGCGGGGCACCAAGCTGTTTTGCGTGCCTATGTCGCTTGGTTAAATACTGCGCTGCTTCGCCTTATTTCTAATTTGGCAAAAAACCCGCCTGTGCCAGATGTATACCCCAAAGCATTTGAATTGGCGGTGGGTTTAAACAGGGGAGAAGTCGACTCTTTTTTAGGGGCAATCCCGATTCAAGTAGGGCCGGAAACACTATATTTTGGTGGCATACTTGATCGCGTCGATGAAGGTGAGCATGCGCGTGTTGTTGTGGATTATAAAATTTCCAACACAGCGAATATTCGCCGTAAGTTAGACGAAAAACAAGTTTTACTGTCCCATTTTCAATTGCCACTTTACTTGAGGTTATTGGAACATCATCGGCCAACAATAGCATCTAAAGAATTGTTGGGGTATTTGGTTTCCATTGCCGATGGCACGGTTAGCCCCATTCTTGGTCGCCAGCGCGTTAAAGATTTGCGCAGACGCATTTTAGATGATGCCGCTTCTGATGGCCTGGCTGCTTCGTTGCATGAACTATTGTATCCTGTTTTGGCGGGCGCGGTGCCTGCAGATGTGAGTGAGCGGTGCGATGATTGCCGACTGAAACGTGTCTGTCGTGTTCCTTCGCGAGTGACTTCTTTGGCTGCAGAAGTCATGGAAGAAGAAGTGGGGGCACTATGAATACCGTTGTTGTTGCCGGTGCCGGCGCAGGTAAAACATATGCATTGGTGCAAGAGTATATTTCAGCATTGCTGGGATTTCACGACACCAAAGATCGTTTACATCCTTCGCAAATTCTAGCAGTCACGTTTACCGAAAAAGCCGCCGCCGAAATGCGCACACGAGTAACTTCGAAATTACTACAGCTAGCGCGGGATAAAGTTTTCGATGATTGGATCATCGAGCGTGCGCAATTGTTTGGTGTGGAATTACCTGAGGCTTCAGAATTACGCGCCATCAGCCACAGTATTTTATCTGCTCCTATTTGCACATTTCATTCTTTTGCTTCGCAAATTATTCGAGACTATGCAGGTGCTGCGCAGATTGATCCTGAATTTTCTCTACTTGCGCCCTTAGATGAAAATGATGTGGCTCTTGATATGGCTGAGGCTGTCATTATTGATGCTTTGGCTGATGGCGTCGATAATGTTGATCGCTTGGTGACCCGTTTTCAATTGCGAAAGTTTGGCGACGCTAAAGGCCTTTGTGATAATTTGGTGAGTTTGTATCAGCAGCTTTCAGAACACGGTATGTCGCCTTTAGAAGTCCAAGGGAATTTGGCAATTAGTGAAAAAGTTTTTGGTGAAGACAAAGAAATTTCAAGACTGATTGGCCAAATCAAAAGTGCCATTGGTGAGTTTCGCCAGACCAAGCTCACGGGCAATGCCCTGATGCGTATCGAGCAAGTTGAAAGTGCTTTGCAAATTTTGTTGAGTATGTTGCATCAAGAGGATGATTTAGAAATTAAATTATCTTCGGCATACAAAGAATTGCGCGCCTGCGTCAGCGGTCGGTTCGGCAATGATGAATTGCGCCAATCTTTAGTGAAAGCCATTGTTTCTTTGGGAAGCTATTTGTGTTTTGTCTTAACCACACGGGATGCAAAAACGATTTGTTTTTTACTAGAACGATTTTTTGCTCGCTTTGATGCTTATAAAACCCATTTTGCTGTCCTGGGATTTGGCGATTTACTAAAAAGGGCGCGCCTGATTCTTCGAGAAAATTTAAGCGTCCGCAAAAGTGTTCAAGAACGCTTTCGACGTATTTTGGTCGACGAGTTTCAAGACACAAGTCCTTTGCAGGAAGATTTAGTTGCGCTTTTGTGTGAAGATTCCACACAGCTAACCACACTTCTACCCAATGAACGGGCCATGTCGAAGGTTTTTTTAAAAAAAGACGTACTTTTTGTGGTGGGGGATCCTAAGCAAAGCATCTATGGATTTCGTGGCGCTGATGTTCAATTATTTAATCATACTTTAAATACTGTGACGAAAGGATCTGCGCATCAACCTGCAACTGGTCAGCGAACAACATTGCAATTGTGTCGCCGTTCTCAAGGGTCTGCTGTCGAGCTGGTCAATTTAGTCGGACGGGCGACTTTGGCTAGCCCTAGCGACGGTGTCACTTTTGCTGCAGAAGATTGTTTGGCAGCATTAAAGCCTGCGCTTGGATATGCTGGGGCGATTTGGAAAGCGGATATATTATCGCAGCATCATAAAGAAAGCGCGATAGCCGATGTCTTGGCGGCCCAGGTCAAAAAATTAATTAGCGATGAAAATGCCTCTTTAGAAGATATCGTTGTTTTAGTGCGCCGTGTTAAATCGGCTTTGCCAATTGTCGCAGCCTTGCAGCGTTTTGGGATTGCTGCTCGCATTTATGGCGGTGAAGGATTTTTTGCGCGAACTGAAGTGATTGATATTTTGGCAGCACTAAAATTATCAGTAGATGAAGACGATGAACTGGCAACTTTGACGGTATTGCGCTCACCTTTTGTGGCCATGTCAGATGCGGATTTGGTTTCAATTCTGGACAGCATAGAAGATTGGAAAGGTGGCGTTCGTTTCTCGCAAATCTTAGCGGCGTTGGAAAAAGCAAACGTGGGCGAAGATATCAAAGCAAGAATGACTGCATTTGCGGGATTAATACGACATCTGCGTGCAAAATTTGGAGAAATTTCAGTAGCCCAAGCAATCGATCGGTTGCTCGAGGAAGGGCAATATGGTTTAGCGATTGCCGTTGAGCCTGATGTTGATGATCGATTGGCCAATATTTTAAAATTGCGTTCCATGTGTATTGGTTTTTTGAGCGATGGGGTACGACGGATACGTCAATTGTGGGAACGATTGGATAACCCACCCAAAGAAAGCTTGGCAGAAAATTTAGATGCCGAGGCGAATGCGGTGCGGCTGATGACGATTCACCAATCAAAGGGTCTTGAATATCGATTTGTGATTTTAGCAGATACCTTAAGCTCCGATCCAAATGACACGGATGACATCAGTTTTTCACCACATGTGGGCTTGGCTGTGACTAATAAGGGTCGTCCTATTGCTGTTTGTGCACCGCAAACGCAAGATGAAAAACAATACGCACCGACACCAATTGATTTGGTCAGACAGAATAAGAAAAAAGCTTCGGAGTCAGAATTAGCCCGGCTTTTATATGTGGCTTTGACTCGGGCGAAAGAGCGAATTTTTTTTATGGATGTGCAAGTTGACGGTGAGAAAGTGACAGATCGAGGTGTGAATCTGCGCCGCTTACTTTATCAAGGCCGTGATTTAGATCCTAAACGTTTTGATGTCTTGATGCCAACGGAAATTATCAAACCCTACGAGTCCATTGTAAATGTGTACGCACCCGGTGTGGTCATGCCGGCGCCAAAACCGCATCTGTTTTTTGAACAACCTACTTCAAAAAATCGCATCACTGCGAGTCAAATTTCCAATTCCCCTCGTCATTGCGAGCCAGAAGCGAAGCAATCCAGTGAATTGCAGTCAGACTGTGTGGCCACGTCGCTTACAGCTCCTCGCCATGACGAGAATGACAAGAATAAAACACCCAAAACCACGACGGCAAAAATGGGAAGCTTGGCCCATCAGTTAATATCAGCTGTTGGCATGCAAATGACCAAGCAAACATCCTTGCAAGAGATATCTATTTTCTTAGAGGCGACAGTGCGTCGTCTGGGATTATCGCCTCTGGATCCTGAAGTATCTTTGATTATGGATGCTTGTCAAAAAACGCTCGAGGGTTTTGTGATGGGACTAATTGAAGAAAACTATTTACTGCAATTTGAGGCACCGATTTATTTAGAACAGGATGATTCTGTTTTAGAGGGATTCGCCGATTTAGTAGCATCCCATGCATCAAAATGCTTGATCATTGATTTTAAATCATCTGCCTATACCGCTAAAAGTGCGGCGACGCACAGGCAGCTTTCTGCTTATGCGGCAGCACTGCAGCCTCGCATGCAAGTACCAATTTCGTTTGCTGCTTGCGTGATTGGCGAAACGTCGTCTTTACATCCCTCTGACACGTCTCCAAGTTTCAATATCTTTGACACGTAACATGGCATTGGTTTTACGGACATCTGATAGAGGTGCGTGTTCACCACCATAAGCATGGCCCGGATATAAAATGGTGTCGCTGGGTAAAGTGTTTAGGCGCTGGGTCAATGTGTAGTACATATCGTCGGAATTTCCGCCGGGTAAATCGACACGTCCGCAGCCATTTAAGAAAAGTGTATCGCCAGAAACCAAAGCATTTTTGAGCCGAAAACACATGGAGCCTGGAGTGTGTCCTGGTGTATGCAAAAGTTCGATTTCTATATCGCCTACTTTTACCACATCGCCCGACTCGTGTTTGCAAATATCAGAATCAGAAATGCCAGTCACTTTTTTGACGCCGTCAGCTTCTAATTGATGAGCATGCACTTTGCAGGGGTTAATTTTCATTAAGGTCGATAAGCCATCGATATTGAGCCCAAAAATATTGCCGCCAATATGGTCAGGATGATAATGGGTGGCCAGGGCGCCAACAATTCGCATGTCATCTTTCTGGGCGATATCGACTATTTCTTGAACTTCCCAAGCAGGATCAACAACAACGCACTCGCCAGTTTTTTTATCACCAATCAGGTAGATGAAATTTTCCATTTTAGAGGCAAAGGGATTCTTAAGTCCAAAATCACGTCCACCTAAAAGTTGCTTGAAATAAAGCTGTGTCATAAATACCTCAAATTTAACTTCGAGATAGCATAAAACAATTTTTACAGATCGCTATAAATTATTTTTTAGCGCACTGGTTACCAATTGTCCAAATGCATCCTTCTGGATCAGTGCTACAGCTTTCTTCGTATAAAATATCTTTGCATGCTAATTTAGGGCAGACCGCCTTGCTTGTATCGTCGAGCGTACAGTTAAATGAAGGCATGTAAGTATTGCACAGATCGCAAATTTGCGTTTTTAAGTTATTCGCTAGTGGAGTAAAACCAAATGAATCGTTGCATAGATCTGTAATTGTTTTTCCTGCCAATTTTTTTTCTAACCCATCTAATGTCCAAATGAGTCCAGCACAGATAACTGACGATAATAGAGCACCTGTCCCCAACGATAAACCAGCGATAGCTGCCATACATCCTGCTTTTTTAAATTCGCCAACGGCCAATCCCGAACAGGTTATCTTATTAATCAAAAAATTAGCCGTCGCTTTGCAAGTGTAGCAACTGCTAACGTAAATTTTATATGTTTCTTGGGCAAAATTTTCAACAGCAGCCATGTATTGATCCAATGTTTCTCCTGCGACGGTGGTCACCTGATCAAAGGCGCTTTGCAGCGTGCTAAACCAAGCGGTGTACCCCCCATCATCTGCTGCCAGAGAAGAAAAAGTGGCAGTATAACATTTAGAGCTGACTGTGGGTTCCATACCAAATGCAGGAGTAAGGGCTTCTAGATGATTTGTAGTGATTAACTGTCTAGCATCGTCACCAGAGTTAGCGGTTTGGCAAGCTAGTAAATTAATGGAATCAGCAGAAATTTCCTTAGAGGCCAGTTCAATCTTAATGGTGGGGTAGGCTGGATTGATAGGATGAGTAGCCTCTACTGTGACAATATCTCCAGACTCTGTGCCGACAAAGTGATGGGTGATTTTATGATTAAAATCTTTGTTGGGACATTGTTTGGCGGTGAAGAGCGTTGGTTCTTTTAAATTACCGGGCTTAACACTAAATGCCCATTGCTCAAACTTGAACTCGCCGCCATCAGGACCAAGGATAAAGGGAGTACCGGGCAGGCATCCTTCTTGATCAAGAAGTGGCTGGCTACTGCATGAGACTATTAATAAAATCAAACAGGTTAGAATTGATCCGCACAGCAATTTCATGGCAAGCCCCTCTTTTTTAAAAACCAGCTCAATCATATTTTAAGGGGTTATCGAAATGCAACGTCAATGGCTTTTTAATTAGTTCTGAATACAAAAGTTTCATATTTGCCAGAACACGAGATAAGCTATATTCTGCGAAAATATGCAGGTTACTTCTCTTTATATCTATCCCATTAAATCATGCGCCGGTATTTCATTAACAAGCGCTCATATAAACGTTCGTGGTTTTCAATATGATCGGCAATGGATGTTAATTTCATTAGAAGAAGGATTTTTGACCCAACGTCAATTTCCAAAAATGGCGACTATCAAAACCCATCTAACCGGTACGCATCTCGTTTTAAATGCAATAGGTATGCCAACTATTTCTGTGCCTCTTTTAAGCAATCCATCACAAAAACCTGTGTCCACAAGAGTGTGGAATACAGATGTTATGGCAAGCGACCAAGGTGACGCTGCTGCTGCTTGGCTTAGTGATTATTTAGAATTAAAAGATATTAGACTCATGCGCATGTGTGATGACAGCGAAAAAAGTTTTGTTGATAGCAGACCTATTTTAATAATCTCAGAGGCCTCATTAGAGGATCTAAACCAACGCTTGCCACAGGCCTTACCCATGAATCGCTTCAGGCCCAATTTGGTAATTGCCAATTGTCAGGCTTATGAAGAAGACACCTGGCAACAAATCCAAATTGGTACCATGGTCTTAGACAGCTCAAAACCCTGCACGCGTTGCGTCATTACTGCAACGGATCAGCAGACAGGTGCCAAAAAAGGAAAAGAACCTCTGAAAACTTTAAGTTCCTATCGCAAATCTCCTCGCGGTGTGACTTTTGGCTATTATTTTATCCCGACAGCCTCGGGCTTAATTAGTGTCAACGATCACTGTCGAATGCTCACGCTTTACTGACGTGCATCGATGGTTTTGAAAAAACTTAAAACGGTTTAAAAACAATCAGTACAAATATGACGAGCAAGCAGCATAGATTAAGCGATCCAGCCAAGGTGCGGGTCGCCAGTGCTGACTTGATTAAGGCTTCGTTGGGTGAGGAATTTTGTAGAAGGCTGCGACGCATGTTGCCCTGGGCTCTGATATCCATGGCTAAAAAAAAGATAATAAGGACCACAAAAAGAATTTTGGCATGCATGTAGCCTGTGCCTTTGAACTGTACCCACTGGTATAAAAATGACTGGCCAATACCAGTGAGAAGAACCAGTAAGAGGCCTGGGGCGGCGACTAAATGACTGGCAACGAATGCGCCTTGGTCAGCCTTGGCATCACCTTTACCTCGGCGTGTTATCAATAAACTGGTCATTACTCCTCCCAACAACATGGAAAGACCCAGCAGGTGGAGTAGTTTATACAGCTGAAATGAAAACAACATATTGAGAATTCCTTGTAAATGATGTCCAATAGGGTGGTTTTTGATCCATTACGGTCACTTTGTAAACTTGGGATTTTAAAAAAAGGACTACACGTCGTGCTTGATTTAAAAGCGTTTGAAAAAGATCCAGAAGCTCTAGAAAAAAAGTTAAGACGTAGAGGAGAAGTGGAAGGTCTCAGTAAACTTCTTCACTTATTAAAAGAGCGAAAGGCGCTTATCCTTTCTGCGCAATTGGATCAAGAACAGCGCAACGCAGCGAGTAAAGCTCTTGCGAAAGCGACAGCGAAAGAAATCGATCAAACCAGATCCCAGCTAAAAATCTTAAGTTCAAATATTAAAGAAAAAGAAGCAGAGCTTCGTGAAGTGGAAGCTAATTTAGAAACGCTTGCTTTAGCGATTCCCAATATTTTGCGTGATGAAGTTCCCCTGGGTGCAGATGAGGATGCTAATTTAGAAGTGGCAAAAGTTGGTACGCCCAAAAATTTTGACTTCGCTGTTCGTGATCACGTTGATATTGGGCAAACACTTGGGATTATTGACATTGCGCGCGCCGGTAAAATTTCTGGTGCGAGGTTTGCTTTTTTGCGTGGAGCTGGGAGCCGATTAAACCGCGCGTTGATGCAGTATTTTCTCGATTTTCATACAAGCCGCGGCGATACGGAATTGACACCTCCTTATTTGGTGCGTGAACAAGCGATGATTGGAACCGGTCAGTTGCCTAATTTGAAAGAAGACACTTTTCAAGTTTCTGGGCTTTCTGGCGAACCGCTTTACTTGATTCCAACTGCAGAAGTTCCAGTGACTAATTATCTGGCTGGCGAAATTGTTGACGAAAGTGAATTGCCTTTGCGTTTTTGTGCTTATTCAGCCTGTTTTCGCGCCGAAGCAGGGGCTGCCGGTAAAGACACCCGCGGTTTAATCAGACAACATCAATTTGAAAAAGTGGAAATGGTGCGTTTTTCGACGCCAGAGCAAGCGGATGCAGAATTAGAAGCCATGGTGAAACGGGCAGGCGATATGTTAACAGAGCTCGAGTTGCCGTATCGCATGATTTTAAAATGTTCTGGTGATACTGGCTTTTGCGCCGAGAAAACCTATGATTTAGAAGTCTGGTTGCCAGCGCAAAATACTTATCGAGAAGTCAGTTCCTGCAGTGTGTTTGGAACATTTCAAGCAAGGCGTGCGCAAATTAGATATCGACCAGAGTCCAAACAGCCTGGTGACAAAACCAAAGCTGAGCCTCTCGTGACACTGAACGGATCTGGGCTGCCTTTGGGTCGCGTGTTTGTGGCCATTTTAGAAAATCACCAGCAAGCAGATGGCTCGGTGGCGATTCCCAAAGTGTTGTGGCCTTACATGGGCGGCATGCAAACTATCGAATAAGTCTTGGTCTCAGAGCGACTTCATTGCTTTCCATCACGATTTCAAAACGGACGCCGCGGCATTGATGGGCTGTCAACAAGTCTTCACGCGCTTTTTCGATCGTTGCTTGGAATTCTTCAAAGTCGATTGGTTCTTTACTGAGCTGGTAGTGAGCATCACAAAAATGGTCGTATAATTCTTCCAGCTCGCCTTTAGGAACCATAGGTTCTTGGGGCGCTTCTTGAGCAGGAGGAATCTCGCTTGCCGCTGATTCAGGTAAGGAAGACTCTGAGATAAAGGAAGAGAACTCTGGAATTAGTGAATTTTCTGAGAAGGACGGGGTCGGTACCATTGATAATTCTTCGTGAGCCCTTGGTTTTTCTAAGTCGGGTTCTGCACTATACTGAGTCACGGCTTCCACGTGCCCTAATTCTGGATGATGACTATGTTGCTCATTGATGACGCGTTCTGGAGCCGGCTCTTGTTTGCGGATGTATTGATAGCGTAGACGATTAACATTTGGATCGCCGCTGTCGGACAAGCCTCCTGCTAGTTCGTTGAATGCTTGAGCGATGGGGTTTAATTCATCAAAGTCTTTGCTGTTTAAGCGCGTTTCATACCGGCCACGGGCCAAATCACGCAGTGCGTCTACAATCTCATCTGTGCGCAAGATCACAGGCTTAGGAATGGTCATGCACGCTGAAAGCAGCGCGATCAAAACCCCTAAATCAATAAAGATTCGCGCGTACGCACTCTGAGGGGCAGAGGGAAAGGTAATAAAAAATCCGACAATGGCAGTAAGCACAATGACGGCAGGGATAATTACAAAAAGGTTTCGTAAACTTTTCACTTTAAACTCTTCTTCTCTGCAAAAAAGGATGCGTTCCAATTCTTTAACATATTTCTAGCATCTTCAATGCTACTATCACTGGAAAAGTGTATGCCAAACCGTTTCCCTAATGCAAATTTGGCGGCTTCTTGCACCATCGGATCATTGTCCGATAGCCCAGTTTCTATCCAAGTTGACCAATGCTTATCATCGTGAAGTGAGCATGAACTCGCGAGCATGACTAAACTTCTGACGCGTGCATCTTTTGAAGACAGTAAGCCATCCAAAAAAGCCGGAGAGGTGATCTGGGGAGTGTTGCGTGTTCTGTATTCACGAAACGTGCTGGGTAATAAAAAAAGAAGGATGGTAAAACCAAAAACGAGAGCAAGAAAGGGAACTTTAGACTTTAGGGTTGTAGCGTTTGCTTTATAAATTTCATCGATAATATAAAAAACAAAAAAGATTGCAAAAAGAATAGGCCCACACAAAATCCACCAAGGATGCAAATCCCCCAGACGCACTTGTTCTAACAAGTATGGTCGTGTGAGCAGAGTGGTGGCCGACGTCAGCAGCAAAGAAAAATACAAAATAGTGCGCAGTAAAATCATGATTTTTATTATCCCCGTTGGCGCAGCATATCATATTCAACTATTCATCAAATAGCCAGGATAATTGCGTGTGTGGCCCAAGCTCATCGATAACATGTCGTCTAAATGAACGTTTTAAACGCGTAGCAAGTTGACCCATGCGTTGTTTAGAAACGCCAAAACGGGCCCCAAGTTCAACAAGACTTAAAGGGTCGTTTGAGATTAAGTGTTCGTTCCAAATGGCTTTGTCGCGTTGGTTGTTTAAGTTTTTTTCAAATCGGACAACAATTTTTTGGATGGTTTGTTGGACTTGTTGATGCGAACTTTCTTCCTCTGGATTAAAGCCGCCCGATTCAATAGTGTCTTGTAGTGTTGAGGTCGTATCATCACCTAATGGCGTCGATAGACTTGCTTCACGTCCTTCTAAGCGTGATAAAATAAGCGCAATTTCTTTTGGATCTTCGCCAGTTTCTTTGGCAATTAATTCAACAGTTGGTTCTTTTCCTTGTGCTAGTAAGCGTCGTCTAATTTGTGGCAATGAAAAATAAACTTTGCGGCCAGCGCGGGTATTGCCGGTATGAATTAAACGGGAATTAGTCATTAAAAATTTGGTAAGCTGCGCGCGAATCCAATAGGCTGCATATGTTCCAAAGCGTGTTCCCATATCGGGATTCCAACGCTTGGCGGCAATAGCCATACCTGCTGATGCTTCTTGAACTAAGTCCATTAAATTAGTCCAAGAACGTCGATATTGATGGGCCATCTTAATGGCCAGACGCATGTTATGCAAAACTAATTTTTTGGCAGCTTTTTCATCGTTGAAATCGCGTACTCTTATCCCGAAGGCACGTTCTTCTTCTTCGGAAACACGAGGAATGCGAGTCGCCTCACGTACGAAAGCTGTATATAAATCATTTGAAACAGTGTGGGTGCCTTCAGTGGTAGGTGAGGTAACGTCACTGTCATCATCTTCTTCAGCGGGCAAATCTGTTGATTCAGGTAACATCCACTCGCCCTTAGCATCTGCTAATTGCATAGCAGGCCGTTTGACGAGGGCATCTTCGTTCATATCGATAATCAGATCTGCATCATCCAAGTCCAGCAATTCGTCATCTGGTGGTACTTCCAAATCAGATGGCTCATTATGATGTTTAGGTGCCATTTGCATTCCTTTCATCGATAAACGCTGCCAGTATTTTGGACGCACGCTCTTTTTCTTCTGGCGTGACATAAATACGATAGAAAACTGCTGGATTTTTATAGCGTGTGTATAGGGTTGTGTAATCTTCTAGCGATATAATTTGGTTTGTTTTAGTGACCACGTAAAGTGGAATGGTTCCATGCCCAACATATTTCGATAAAATACTATTAGACTGCGTTTGAATACAGGCAATTTTGTCGTCTAGTAAACACTGATAAAGGGCCTCTTGATCGATTCCTTTTTTTTCTGGCGATATTTCTAAATGGCATTCATATAATAAATAATATGGTTTTCTATCGACAATTCGGCGCGCCCAGGGATTTTGACTTTGTCTTAAGGCTTGCCAAACATCAAGGTCATCTTGGGCAATATACTGTTCGATATCAGATGGTAGCGAAAAATCGGCGCTATCTTCACGCATATATATTTGCAACAGTTTTTCAAAAATGACGGGCGTGTGGTGCAAATAGACACTGGCGAACATATGATAGCGAGAGAGTAAAAAATCTTCAAAACTAAAAATGGCGCGGCTTTTAATGCCCAGGTAAACACTGTTATTTTTTTCAACTGGAACGATGTTGTCAATCAACCAATCGGCGTCAAATTTTCCATAGCTAACACCACAATAAAAACTGTCGCGCTGTAAATAATCCATGCGATCAGCGTCGCACTCTGAGGTGACAATTTGGCGCAATGCTGGCGCATAGTTAATACCTTGATGTAAAAAACCGTTGCTCTTCACGTTGTCATTAATCAGTTCAGCAATGTGACTTAAGGTGGGGCCGTCGTCAGCAAACAGTTGAATTATTTTATGAGACAGGCTCGAGTCGGTGATGAGCTTGAGGGTGTAATCTTCATGGGTCGCTTGCCTGGATGGGTTGCCAAATTGATAATTTTTGAGATCAAGCGTTTTGACCAGAGGCATCATCATTTCAGTGGTGTGTGATAAAGGCGAATGGCCAATATCATGAAAGAGCATGGCGAGTCGAACTGTTTGTCTAAAACGCATATGCATTTCAGTAGGTAGATCGATGTTGGCAAATAAGGTGTCAAATACGCGTGTTGCGAGATGCATTGCTCCGATGCTGTGGCTGTATCGAGAGTGAGTAGCGCCAGGGAAGGCGAGGTCTGCAAACCCTAATTGCTTAATATTGCGTAGCCGCTGAAAAGCTGGTTGTTCTATTAATTCCAGCTCTTGGGCAGTGATTGAAATAGAGCCATGGACAGAATCACGAATGGTAATCAAGTCATTTTTCGATTTCAATTTTTGGCCCATGAAAAACACCTTTAAATTTTTTGTCTTGCCAACATTTTAGCCCAAATGTGCCCTGCGATATAACCCGTTAATGATAGGATTAAGGTGGCGATTTCTCTGGGCATTGAAATGGGAAAAAGACGAAAAGAAATAAAACCAAAAAGACCGCAAACAAAAGCTGCCACTGCTGCTTCTTTGTATACCTTTTTTTTCAAGTAACAAAAGAGCAAAGGGATAAACAGGCAGCTGACAGAAATCTCGTAGCTTTGGGTGATGACACCAAGAATGCTGTCAAAGAAATAAGCGGCGCATAATGCACTAATTCCAGCAACGAAGGTGACACCACGTGAAATAAATATGCCGTACGGATAAGTAGTCTGTTGAGCCGTGCTCAAGTTAAAATCGTAAACAATATTGGAACCGATGGCACAAAGAAGAGAGTCTGCTGTTGAGCCAATGGCGGCAATCAGTGCGCAAATAACAAAGCAAAGCAAAACATCGCCAGCTAGAAATTGGACGCTGCTTAACAGCACGCTTGCTTTGTAGCCTAGACTTAAGTTTAAAATTTTTGCTTGTATCCCAAAAAAGAGGGGAACAAACGAAAAGCAAAGAATGAAAATGCCGGCGAGCAATGCGGAGACAATGGCAATTTTTTTTGTTTTTGCTGAAAAAAAACGTTGTGCTAAATCTTGTTCAATTAACGAAAAGCAGATGGGCATCAGCAAAAAACCGGTCATTTTAGACCACGACAACTTTTCCAAATCAAAATATTGCGCCTGCAGTGCTGATAAATCTTGAAGAGAAGAAATGGGATAGCTCTTTTGTCCAAACCAAATGAAAGCGGCGGTGGCACCAAAAACTGCTAAGATAATAAAAAATTGGAAAATATCAGTCGCGACGGCAGCTTTCAAGCCTCCGAACATGGTGTAAAAAATAACCGCGAGCCAGAAGCAAGTCAAAATCCAATCGTGGTCGGCGGTAAAGGTGCCAATCAGTTTTCGCGAAGCTAAGATCTGACCTGCTAAAATGCCACCCAGAGTAATGACAGATAATATTGAGGCGAGACGACGCAAAATAACCGAGTCATATTTGAGCTGGAACAATTCAGCGGTGGTGGAAATGTTGAATTGTCGAAGCTTGGCGGCAAAGCCAAGTCCCAATAAAAGAAAGCCGAGGCAAATGCCTAGGTTGTACAAAAGGCCGTAGATTCCATAATGAAAGGCTTCATCTGTGGTTCCCAGCATCATTCCTGCGCCTAGTTGACTGGCAATCAGGGTAAGGGTGATGGACCAGATGCCTAATTGCCTGCCAGCTAAAAAATAGTCGTCATCTGTCAAAATTCGCCGCGAAGCAAACATGGCGACAGCGAAATAGGAAACGCCAAAGAGAACAAAAATCGACCAAAATAAAGTAAGATCCATGTTAAACCAATAGTGGGAAGGTGGGTCAGTATAAGTCAGTATTTGAAGGGGACAATAGGGGCGCAAACCATCGTTGTCTCACCCAAAAGCTTGCCGGTAATCAATGGCATCTGATTCAGGCAGGCTTTTTCTAATATCAACATATGTTGTATCAAAAAAATCATGAAGCGCTTGTTCGACTGTGGCTAAAGTGTCCAAATGCATGACGCGTTCACGAAAGAAAGAAGCATCTTTCAAGCCACGGCTATACCAAACCAAATGTGTGCGAAAAGAGCGAACGGCGCGTTGTTCGATGTCGTCCCTAGTATCGTCTAATTGCGAGTGGAAGCGAATGTGTTCCCGCAGATGTCTTAGCACCAAATTTTTTCGTTCTAGCAAAGAAGGAACGTATTTTTTCCCTTCTTTAAGCTCGCGAAAAATCCAAGGATTTCCCAAGGCCCCTCGGCCAATCATGACCGCATCGCAACCTGTTTGTTGCTGCATTAAAATGGCATCTTGGGCGGTCACCACATCACCATTGCCAATCACGGGGATTTTTAAGGCATCTTTAAGATCGCCAATCAAACTCCAATCTGCTTTGCCACTATAGCCTTGTGCTCGGGAGCGCGCATGCATGGCAAGTGCGGCGCAGCCTGCATCTTCTAATGCTTTGCCCATTTCGATGCAATTAATGTGGTGCTCATCCCAGCCCGTGCGAATTTTTGCCGTAATGGGGACTGTATCTTGGACCGCTTTGCGCATGGCGACAATCAAAGAGGCTGCGCGTTTCGGGTCACATAACAAGGCAGATCCGGCACCCGTTTGCGTGACTTTTTTGACCGGACAACCCATGTTGACGTCAATGATTTGCGCGCCTGCTTCAACTGCTAAAGCAGCTGCGTTGGCCATGGCGGTTTCCTCGCCACCAAAAAGTTGCAGCGAGTAGGGCCGTTCTATTTCCTTATTGAAAGTTAGATACTGTTCAGTCCGCTTGTTGCGATGAGCCAGACCCTTGGCTGAAATCAATTCAGTCGTGGCAAGTCCTGCTCCAAATTCAAAAGCCAGCACGCGAAAAGGCATTTCGCTGACGCCTGCCATGGGTGCGAGTAAAAACGGTGGGTCGATGCGGTGAGGGCCAATATGAAACATGCAGATTTACTTTCTCACGTAAGAACGTATCCCCAAAAACAGGATGCTTAAAGAAAATAGTGCGCAAACTCCACCCCAAAACCAATAGGGCAGAAACAAGGCATCGGCAATTTGTGAGACATCAGAGGGCATGCTGCCTTGTGCGGTTTGCGCTGTGGGCATAAACAAATAATCCATCCGAGAAAAAACACTTAAACTGAGTTGTAAGCCGACAAATACCAAAGTGGTTTGTGCCAACCAGGAACGGTTTTGCTGCGCTACCCATAAAAAAACAGCTGACAGAGCTCCGACAAATATCCAACCAAACATGTTCCGTACAAAAAGAAATTCCGAGATGAGAAGCAATGCACCCAAAATGGTGAGCGAAAAGCGTGCTAAAGGCTCTTTTTTGGCCACAATAAAACAGAGTGCTGCAACGACAGCCGGACCAACTAAGCCACCGGCAGAAATAATTGCTTGGCCTAAACGAGAGGTATTACCTTGAATATAGGCAACGCCTGACCCGTCTGACCACATATGAAAAGCTTTGAAATGCGCGCCAACAGCAAGGGCGGAAAGGCCGTGTCCCATTTCGTGAACCAAAGTCGATATCAAGATAAGTGGATAAGCTAAAATACGTCCAAATGGTATAACGTAAAGTGCTGCTGTCACAACCACGCTACCAATTAAGAACCATCGGGTTTTATTTTTTTTATGGGTGGATAGAGACAAATTTTTAGGCCTATTTTGAGCAACCATGGCGTTAAACCTTCAATTGGTGTGAAAGATAGCTTCTTGTACAGCCTGTGGCTGTCAATGCCAATTACAAAAATATACCTGAGGTTGTAATAATTCCGTCATGCCTGGCGTTGGTTAGTAAACGTAGTGCTTTTTCTTTGGACGGGGTAGAAACCGTAATCAAAAAGCGATTATTGTTAACTGAGGGAAGCTGAGCCAGTTCGCTTTGCTGGTGCGTTGCCTCAATGCTTTCGTCTTTCAAAAAAGAAATAATCCGCTCGGCTTCAATCTCATTGGCTGCAGCATAGATATCGACAGTTAAAGAAGTAACATTGGTAGGAGGTCGGTGCGCCGTTAAAAGGCCACCATCATCAGGGCAAATTGTGATGTTGTTTTGATATTCACAATTGCATATGGGGCAGTGCATGGTCATGTTGTCAGTGTACCATGAAACTTTAAACTGGGTCAACGAAGTGAGAGGTATCAATTTCTAGCCAATGCAGCCCTGCTTCATGTAAAACAAGGCATGATGTCAGTCCACGCCAGAAAGTTAGCTCACAAGATAAGACCTAAAAGTGTTTGTCCGCGTTGTAGCGGATTTATGGAGCGAAAATCCATCATTCGTGAAGGGATGAATATGAGATTCTGGGGGGATAGTAAGCCAAACTTACGCTTGGGTGGTATCGAACTGCACCAGTACGTGTGCATTGTTTGTGGCAATGGCAATGCTTATCAGTTTGACTCTCGGATCTCTTGGGTTAAAAGAGGACGCTGACAGTTATTCTGATGAGGCATACGAAGACATGGTCAGCGCTCAAAAAAAACGAGAAGCAATTTGCATTTTAGATGCTCTCGCCCAGCGATTTCCGGGGGCTAAGATAGAGTTGCATTATCATGTAGAAGATCCTTGGACGCTTTTAGTGGCAGTCTCTTTGTCTGCACAAACCACAGATGTGGCTGTTAATAAGGTGACACCACAATTATTTGAACGATTTCCCAATGTTCAAGCATTTGCCAAAGTAAAACCTGAGGAAGTTGAACCTTACATTAAAACGTTAGGATTTTTTCGTAACAAGGCTAAAAATTTGGTGAAAGCAGCGCAAGCGATCACAGAGCGTTTTCAAGGTCAAATTCCCAAAGCCCGTGAGGATTTGGAAACCATCCCAGGGGTAGGGGCAAAGTCTGCAGCTGTGATTATTGCCAATGCTTTTGGTGTGCCGGCGATTGCTGTAGACACACATGTGATGCGGGTATCGAAAAGGCTTGGCTTAACCAAACACACTGATCCTTCCAAAATCGAGAAAGATTTAACGCATCTACTGCCTCTAGATCGGCTAATCGATGCGCACCATACCTTTATCTGGCATGGCCGGCGCATTTGTTTTGCGCGAAAACCTTTGTGCTCTGAGTGCCCAGTGAACGATCGATGCCCGCGTATTGGGGTTAAAGTTTCTGCATAAACTTAGCTTTTACGACATATCTCTGGGTGTCAGCAGACTTAGTAAGTCCGCAGGTAAAGGCGACACAAAAGTGTAATTCTTTCCAAATAGCTCGAAAGAGATAGCGTGGGCATGCAAAGCTTGCCGATGGTGGTCTGGCCTTTTTATGGCTTTATTTTGGGTGAAAGCATCGAAATATTCATCACCCATGGCATAAAGTTTATCGCCAACAATAGGAAACCCTTCTAGGCTTAAGTGCGCTCTGATTTGGTGTTGTCTTCCTGTTTTAGGATGGCATTCCACCAAAGTTCGGTCCGAATCTGGATAATATTGGAGTGGCTGAACATAGGTTTCGCTAATAAGCCCATTTTCATCATCGCGAATCATCCGAATGCGGACCAGACCGCGGTCGCCTTGCAGCGCTAAAGGCCAAGTAATGTGAAGTGGATTTTCCATGTTCCCACGCACGACGGCCAGATAGGTTTTTTGAATTTTGCCTAGCATGAAAGCCGTTTTGAGGTGCGATTGGGTTTTTTTATTGCGTGCAGCAATAAGCACACCGCTGGTTTCACGGTCAAGCCGATGGCAAGGATGAGGTGTGTTTTCTGGATATTTTTGAAAAAACCAATGGGTGAGCGTCTGGTAAAGATGACGTGCGGTAGGATGTATAACCAAATCTGTCGGTTTATTGATGACTACAAAATCGTCATTTTCAAAAAGAATGTCAATTTTTTTGAGCGTTAGCGGCGCTTCATCGGGTGGCATGCGCCAGAGCTGAACAGCTTCTCCTCCAAAAAAACGCCGAGAAGCTTTGAGGCTACCTTCAACACTTCTAAAATCGCCAGAGATAATTAAGTTTTGAGCGCGCGTCCGGCTGAGTCTGCCAATTTTGTAGACCAAATACTGGTCAGCCCGAATGCCGCCCATAAAAGGTGGCACATGCCAAGTTTGGACGACGGCTTTTGGATGTAGATAGGCTGGTTGTGAAGTTTTTAATTGGGGCATGCGTTTTGAAGATGTTTGAGTTGACCTGTTTGATCGATGGACCAGGAATCAAGTTTTGTGAAGCTCTTTTTTTGAGCAAGGGCATTGATATGAAAAGAGTTCTCTTTGATCTGGATGATTTCAAAGCTGTAATATTTTCCTTTCATCATGATAAGGCCTAATTTCCCCAGTGTTTCTAAATCGGCGTAGCGTTGATGCGTGGCATGGTATAGCTTTTCTGCTTGATAAAGATTGGTCAGTTCCATGCGCGCTTCGCTTTGCCTGCTTCGGCACTGAAATTGTTTAAAATAAGGGACCGTGAGCAAAGTCAAAACACCTAATATACACAAAAGGATAAAGATCTCTAGCAATCTTGAGCCTTTCCAAAATGGCTTTTGCATGGCATACCCCATCTAATTGTTGGTTAGAAATTAAAAGTTCTGGCAATGATCGCCTGTTTGATGCATAAATACCAATAAATTTTGTTCAAGGAGCACGTTAATGGCTCAGTCTAAAGCGCCACCCTTTACCCTTTATGAATACCGCGCATCACCTTTTTGTGTTGCCGTCCGCATTGCCTTAGCAGAATGCGATGTCGCTTTTACGCCTCGTGAAGTCGATTTGGACAAACCCAGAACCGCTGCATTTTTAAAGCGCAGTCCTTTTGGCAGATTGCCAGCTTTGGTAGAGCATCGCCCAGGTGGTGAATTAGCCATTTTTGAATCGCCCGCTATTTTGCTTTTCTTGGCAGAACGTTTTGAAAAGACTTCACTTGGGTTTAATGACCTGTCTTCTAAAGCACAAAGCTTGTCATGGATCAGTTTTATTTCAACCGGTTTTGCTGAACAGTTATGGACGGTTTTATTGGAATCCAACGCTCAGACTGTGCGAACTAATTCTGAAACGCTAACGGAGTCTCAGACGCTTTTTGAACAACAAATTGATGTGCTCGATAAGCATTTGGCCAGAAGAGCCTTTTTGGCAGGTGATTATTCTGTTGCAGATACTTTCGCCACTCCGCTTTTAGATTTGCTTGATTACGTGAAAGAGCTCGATATGGATGGATTTCCGCATGTCCTATCGTGGCGAGAACGTTTGCGTGCACGACCAAGTTACAAAAATGCTTGGTCTAACGAAAAAGAAGAAAAGTGATCATGGCCTGATTGCTCAACTAAAATAAGCTCCTGGTTTTTTTTCAAAAAAACTTGGAGGCTTTTTTTTTGCTTCGACGAAACAATTTCCCCAATTTTAACGATAGTGCGAGGTCTTATTTTTTTCTGAAGCTTTTTTACTTTTTCTGCGGAGGCAGTAAAGAGTAGAGCATATTCTTCGCCACTGCTTAAAACTAATTGCTTAGCATCTGGCCAATCTTTAACGAGCGGATCAATGGCTACATCTAAGTGAGAAATAATTGCACTAACTCCGCTGGCCTGACAAAGTTTGTATAAATCTTGGCTAAGGCCATCTGATACATCCATGCAAGCAGAGGCCAGGCCGACCAGTGTGCGTCCAATTTCACCTTCGTCGTCAGGATAAAGGTGAGCATTGATGACTCGCTCTGTCATTCCGGACTTGTTCCGGAATCCATGAAATCCTGGATCCCGCACCAAGTGCGGGATGACAATGTTGCTGTTTATTTCCATTGTCTGCTCGGGATGGGTAGGAGTTATTTGCAATGACGATGACTCTACAACAGCCCTCAACAATTCTCTCAATCCCGCTGCTGAAGCACCCACAGGCTTGCTTAAGTAAAGGCCATCTCCAGGTTTTGCGCCACGTCTATTTAAGGGTCTGCCTTTGACGTCCCCAAAGATAGTGATGGTGCAAGAAAATTGGGACTGGCTAAAACTCAAATCGCCGCCATAAAATTTTAAGTTTTTTTTCAAACAAGTTTTGGTTGTGCCTTGGCAAAACTGACGTAGTTTTTCTGCATTTTTATCGAGCCACGATTTAGGAATTTCAAGTGACCAAACAAATCCAACGGGTTTTGCTCCGAGCGCACTTAAGTCAGATAAATTTTGAATGACGGCGCGATGCCCTGCAGATTGGAGTGGTGAAAGTTCATTTGCAATAAAATCAGTGCCTTCTTGAAAAGCATCGCAACTGACAACACGCGTATGTCCTTTTGGGCAGGGCGGAAGGCTTGCGCCGTCATCTAGTAAGTCATGAGCACCTTTCGCTACAATTGGCTTCAAAACGCTTTTGATAATGGCGATGACTTGTTGTTCCGACCAAGTTTTTGTCATGGAAATTCTAAAACGAGGCCAAAATTTAACATCAAGGGCAGATTTTTATTGGGCCATGCCGATGAGAGATCAGGACCGCCACGACCAAAGTTATTCAAAGGCGCATAGGCGACTTCGGCTTTTAAGTAAGTATGGTTAAACGTTCCCATTCCTCGTGCTTGTCCAGCTGATTTTGGTTCAAAGACGTCGAGTAAAAACATGAAGCCTGCGGCAGCTTCCCAGCCGAAGGTGATGCCAATGGGTTTGATATTTTTTTGGTTAGTGCCATCATAGTCAGGTTTTCCTTGAAAAGTGAAAACATAACCGGCGGCCATCAGGCCAGCCCTAATATAAGGAGCAATCGGAACAGATTTAATCCAGGGGCTTAAAATATAAGTCAATTGAGGAAGCTTGATATGAAAAAGATGCATGCCTACTTGCGAGTTGGATTTTGCAGTGCAGGAATTCGCTTGAGCAAGCGCCATGCCTGAAGCGTAAGTGTAAGCGACTCCGGCTCCTATTTGTAAACTACCGAAATCGTCTACTAAATGGACGTCGAGATCGAGTCCCATTAAAGGTCGTAAGGCATTATCAAACATGCATTGATAAGGCGCAATTGCTCCTGCTTTTTGGCTGGCATCAATGTTGGGTAAATAGGGCGTACCGTTGATACTTAGATTGAGCTGGCCCAAATGTGCCGACGCGGAATTTGCTGCGAGAACTAGGAAAACAAGTAGGATTTTATTAGGCAGCTGTGCTGCTTTTTTTCGACGTAGTCCCAGCAAGATCAATCCTAAAAATCCCCATAAAGGCATGGTGCTTGCAGACGTTGCACTTTGGCTGCAATCAAATTGAATTGGCGGCGCTTCACCTTCATAGATGTCGGTGAATGAATAAGCTTCTGTCGGCGTTGCAATTAGAGCATTGCTCCAAACAGACAGGGCTTTTTTGTTTGCATCAATAGCACGTACGATAAAAGCATAAGGCTGCCCATTCTCTATGTCTCCAATCATGGGATGTGAATTAGACAGAATCTTTTTTTGAGGCCAGCCATCAGTGTCTGCAATGCAATCAGCAGCTTCCTCGAGAAATATGTTTTTATCTTTAGTTTGTGGACCAATAGGCCGAGGTTCATAGCAAACTTCATAATTTTCAACATTTTTCCCACCGTTATCAATCGTGAGCGTAACCTGTTTGTATCCGCCAATAGCTTCTTTTAGGTTAATTTTAAGCGCTGTTGTGTCGTAAGAATAGTCAATTCTTCCAGCTAAATTAGTGCCGTTATAGGCGCAAAGGTAGGTATACACGCTTTTTTTGCCTTCTTCAGTGCACGCGTCTTCAAGTAAAAACCCGGGTGCCAATATAAGGTTGTAATTATCATCTAGTGCAAAAAATTTTGAATCAGGCGTCTTTGCATCTGCGGGACGTGTGGATGGGCACTGATAAGTGGAAGAAATTTTTTTGGAGATAGAAATATCTCTGTCAGGAAATTTATCTTTCTTCGCTGCAATATTTATTCCTATTGCATTTTTTAAACAATCAGCTTTTGTGAGTGCTGGAATGGTTCCAAGCGGCTGGGTTTGGTTGTTTTGCTGCTGCGCCGCTGCTTCTCCAGCAAAAACAAGTCCAATAAATAAAAAAGAATAAATGCTTAAGTTTTTCAATTTCACGAGAGATGCTCCGAGCAAAGAATTTCAGCAATGCGCACAGCATTGAGTGCTGCACCGGTACGCAAATTATCACTGGTTAACCAAAGTGTCAGGCCATGTGCAACAGAAGTGTCTTGTCTGATGCGTCCCACCAATGTTAAGTCCTCACCTGAGGCCTCAATAGGAGTTGGGTAGAGTTTTGTTTTGGGGTCGTCAATGACCACAACACCAGGCGCTTGTGACAAAATTTCACGCGCTTCTTGAGGACTGATTGGTTTTTCAAATTCAATATTCACCGATTCGCTGTGTCCGTTAAACACGGGTACACGCACGCACGTGACGGCCATCTTCAGGTGCGGCAAGCCTAAAATGCGGCGTGATTCTTCAATGACTTTGGCTTCTTCATCGGTGCTGCCATCGGCTAGCCAGTCTGCGCCAGCAGGAATGCAAGGCAATACGTTGAAAGCAATGCGGTTTTCAAAAACGGTGGATTCGATGTCACGCATGTTAAAAAGATCGCGTGTTTGCTTGTTTAATTCTTCCATACCACTTTGGCCAGCACCAGAAACGGCTTGATAAGAAGACATGACGACGCGTTTAAGGCCTGCTTTTTTGTGCAAAGGCGCTAGCACTTGAACAAGTGGTGTCGCTGTACAATTAGGACTCGAAATAATGTTACGTTTTTTATAAAGAGCAATATCTTCGGGATTCACTTCAGGAACCACGAGAGGAACATCTGTATCTTTACGATGAGCGCTTGATTTGTCGATACAAACAGTTCCAGACTTAGCGGCAATGGCGCAATAGGTTTTTGCCAGATCGCCATCAACTGCAAAGAATGCGACTTCAACACCTGCAAATGAATCGGGTTTTAGTTCAGCAACAACGATTTCATCATCGCCAAAGTCGAGTTTTTCACCTGCTGAATTTTCGGAGGCGAATGCTTTGATAGAGGCCACAGGAAATCTGCGCTGATGTAAAATAGACAAAAGTTCCTGGCCCACCATGCCCGTGGCGCCAACGACAGCGATATGACAAGGTCGCGTATTTGATTTCAGAAAACGGAATTGATTTTTTGACTGACTGATTTCAATGGAAATTTGTTCGGTATTTTTATTCATGTATTTTACTCTTTTTTAACGCTGCTTCTACAAATGCTAAGAAAATAGGATGGGGGTCAAGAGGTCTCGACAAAAATTCAGGATGAAATTGGCAAGCAATAAAAAATGGATGGCCTTTGAGCTCAATCATTTCTACAAGTTCTCCGTTTGGAGAAAGCCCACTAAATATCAATCCTGCTTTGCTTAAAGTTTCTAAGTAAGCATTGTTCACTTCATAACGATGGCGATGACGCTCGCCAATTTTGTCTTTGCCATAAATTTGATGGGCCAATGTCCCTTTTTTTAACACGCAAGGATATTGCCCAAGACGCATGGTGCCGCCTTTTTTATGAAGCTCTTTCTGTGTTTCCATAATATGCACGACTGGCGTTTGGGCGCTGGAATCAAATTCTTGTGAAGTAGCCTTGGGTAACCCAGCGACGTGACGTGCATACTCAATCACAGCAATTTGCAGCCCCAAACAAATTCCAAAGAAGGGGATTTGATGCTCACGTGCAAAGCGAACGGTTTCGATTTTACCTTTGGTTCCTCTTTCACCAAAACCGCCGGGTACTAAAATGGCATCTAGATTTTTTAAGAGCTCAGCAGCATTCTCATTTTCGATTTGTTCAGCATCGATATAAGAAAAGTAAATTTTTGCGTTGTGTTTAATGCCAGCGTGGATCAGAGCTTCATTAATGCTTTTATAGCTTTCTACCAAGTGAACATATTTTCCCACAATGCCAATATTGACTTCTGCTTTAGGGTTTTTGAAGCGCTCGACAATTTCTCGCCAACCTTTCAAGTCTGATTTTCGCGCCCAAATATTTAGTTGTTCTACAATGATCTCATCGACATTTTCCGCTTCTAAAATCAAGGGAACTTCGTAAACAGTGGAAACATCTGGACAATTGATAACAGCTTTTTGCCTGACATTGCAAAAGAGTGAAATTTTAGATTTGATATCGGCAGGGACAGGCTGCTCAGCGCGCAAGAGTAAAATGTCGGGTTGAATACCGATGCTTAAAAGTTCTTTTACCGAATGCTGCGTCGGTTTGGTTTTGAGCTCGCCAGCGCTGTGGATCATGGGCAAGTAAGAGACGTGAATGAAAAGGGTGTTGGTCGGACCTTCTTCGCTGCGCATCTGTCTGATTGCTTCCATAAAAGGTAGCGATTCGATATCGCCCACGGTGCCGCCGACTTCACAGATGAGGATGTCGTGATTTTTTGCCGCAGCTCGAATGCTTAATTTGATTTCGTCTGTGACATGGGGAATAACTTGTACCGTCGCACCCAAATAATCGCCATGGCGTTCTTTTTCTAAAACGGTTTGATAAATTTGTCCGGCAGTTTTGCTGTTTAGCCTGCTGAGTTTTCCGGAAATGTAGCGTTCGTAGTGGCCAAGGTCTAGATCGGTTTCTGCGCCATCATCTGTGACAAAAACTTCACCATGCTGAAAAGGGTTCATGGTGCCGGGATCGACGTTTAAGTAAGGATCAAGCTTTAAGATGCTGATGTCGAGGCCACGGTTTTCCAAAATCGCACCAATTGATGCTGCGGAAATTCCTTTGCCAAGGGAACTAATAACGCCGCCGGTTACGAAAATAAATTTGGTTTGATGTTCTGCCATGTTCCATACGCTTTTTAAAATTATATTTGACAGGGCAGTGTATAAAATCTGATACCTGCTGGCTAGTAGAAAGATGAAGTTCTTGTTAACGTTTTTTCCATGAGCAAAAGAGCGTTTGTTGATCCAAAAATCATCGATAGCGTAAAAGCTGATAAGACCTTGCGATTGGACGAGTCCACAGCGCATCGGTTTTTGCGTGTTTTACGGCTAAATACCGGGGCGCCTGTCGAATTACTGGATGGCACCGGCCGAGTAGCCCACGGAATTTTGCAAACCCAAGAGCCAGCGCATCTGACCCAGGTGCAAGTTGAAGTTTTAGCCCAAAACGGACCGCGCATTGTGCTGGCGCAGGCCATGGTCAAGATGGATAAGCTAGAGCAGATCGTGCAACGCAGCACGGAGCTTGGCGTTAGCGAAATCCTGCTCTTCGACGCCGAGCGCAGCCAAGTAAACTTTAAAGATAAAGCCGCGCAAAAATTAGAGCGTTTAACGCGCATTGCCGAGGATGCAGCACGCCAAAGCGAACGTAGTCATACGCCTGCCGTGTCCGGGCCTTATACGTTTGCCCTGCTGCTTAAAATCTGTGCTGATTTTCAGGGGCTAAAAGTCATGGGTGATTTGAGCGCCACACAGACCTTGCCAGGGCTTTTATCGCAAGAGCTGTGCAAAAGACTTCTTTCGAAACTCGCTTGTGAGGATAAATTGCAAGAAGATTTAGGCGCACAGAACCGGAATGTATTAAATATACATGAGGATTCGAGCACGAAATCGACGCAGCGATTTGCCTCAGAAGTAGAGTTACAAAAGAGGTCTAAACAAGGCGTGCTGGTGGTGGTGGGCCCTGAAGGCGGCCTGGCGCCCGAAGAATTGTCAAAATTAGCAAGTCACGAGGTGCAAGCAACCCTTTGGAATCCAAACGTGCTCCGCACAGAAACGGCCGGCATGGCGGCGATTGCGGTGATTAACTCGATGCTGGGTGATGGCAAGTGCAATCAAAATATTTAAAAGGATCTTCCTCTTCCTCTTCCTCTTCTTCTTCTTCTGCTGCTGCTATTTCTTCTTCTGTTTCTTCTGGAATAGTTGCTTTCACACTCATATTTAGAGGTGGGAGCTTAGTTCTATTGCTGGGTGATTGCAAGAAAGCAACGATGCTATTTAGATTCAATAAGAAGGCTAGCTGCAAGGGAGTGCGCCCATCTTCATCTTCCTGCGCTGAGTATCGGTGGAATTTTTCTTGTGCAAGTTCATAAAGTCTCTTGATAGCGTCCAGGTTTTTCGCATGAACATACTGGTGTAATTGGTTGGCAAATATCGAAGAGCTAAAAGATAGCGTTAGAAAAAAAGAAAAAATCGCAGTCATCTGTTTAGGTGAAAATTTCATATAGCCTTTCAGTAGAGAGTCGCATTTACCTAAGACATATAAATGTTCTGTCAATGCGCGTTAGTTTTGAAATTTATTTTCAAATTTTTGTTGATTTCGATTTGGCTTTTAATTTATGCTTTTTTTACTGATTTGATTCACATGGTGTGCATCAAAAAAGTACCGCGCCTTACACCCTCGAAAAGTTTATGGCGCGGCAGACACACTCAAGTATCGGAAAAAGCAATAAACATTCCGATACTTTTCGTCAAGCTCAGGTTTTGTCCTGCTGCTAAAAGGGAACTGGTACGATTTTGGTTGCAGTTTAATTGTCATGGTCGGACTCGTTCCGACCATCCAGGGCAGAACAATTGTTTTGATCTAGATTCCTGAACAAGTCAGGAATTGTAAGATAATAATGTGTTAAAGAGAGAAAGAAGGAATCGCCAGCCTCTTAAAAAGTAGCTGGCGATACGGGCGTGAGCGG
>JAHFEG010000012.1 GCA_023248595.1 Myxococcales bacterium
TTAGATGCTGGTCTCATCGAATATATTATCATGAACGAACCAGCGAATATTGCCGGTGGAAAAATGATGGACATCATCGACAAAGAGTTGCAACGCTTTACTGATTTTCCCATCGATAGGACTTAAAGAAAAGCTATTTAAGGATAAGGCGTTGGTTTTTAGCGCTGTGCGTGAACGAGAGCGGTGGGGATGCATGTAGTGTGATCACTAAAGGCAATCCTACCAACGTTTCCGTTGATGGGAAGGAGGAATATCGAGGCTCTCTCGATATTTAGCAATGGTTCGTCTTGCGATAAATATATTTTGTCTTGCTAGTTCTAGTACCAGTTGTGCATCACTGTATGGGTGTTGAACGTTTTCTGCCGCAATCATTTTTTTGACAATTTCTTTTACGGCTTCTCCGGAAATACTTTCGCCTTCGGTTGTGGTAATCGCGGCGCTAAAAAAATATTTTAAGTCGAAAAGTCCTTTTGGTGTCAACACGAATTTTCCGCTGGTGACTCGACTGACGGTTGATTCGTGCATGCCGATTTCTTCTGCAACTTTTTGCAGTGTCAAAGGCCTTAACGGCAAATCCTCTGAAAACCATTTTTTTTGAAATTGGATAATTGTTTGTGTGACGCGCAAAATAGTGTTTTGTCTTTGATAAATCGCTTTGGTTAGCCACAACGCAGCCCGAATTTTTTCTTGAATAAATAAAAAAGAGGCATCTTTTTTATGCTTTTTGATTTGTTCTAAATAGAAATGATTTAATTTTAATTTAGGTAGACCGTTATCGTTCAAAGCGACGGAAAATTCATCGCCGTTTTTGGTCACAAAAATATCTGGCGATACAAATTGGGTATCACTTAGGTATGACGATGAAAAAGACCGAGCTGGATTTGGTTCTAGATGCTCAATTAGTCGCAGAGCTGTACTTAAATCTGCCTCTTGTATGTGTAGGCGCTGTAAAATCACACGGTGATGGTGTCTTTCTAGATCGGCCAAGTGACGGTCGACTATTTGATACGGAATCGTCTTTTGAGAAAATCCTAATACTTCAAGTTGAGCCAACAAACATTCACGAACATCGCCAGCAAGACAGCCAACGGGATCGTAATGCATGATGCGCTTTCGTACGTTTTCCACCCAATCCGTAGGCACCTCTAATTGCTGCGCTAAACGTTGGATAATCAAATAAGTCATTTGAGCAGGCTGGTCTGTTTCGACAATGCTTTGAAGAGGCTTGTCGGTAGAATGAATATCGAGATAACCTTGGTCGTCTAGTTCCCCTAGCAGACAATCGGCGATTTCTCGCTCAATAATATTCATATCGCTCATTTGAATTTGCCAGAGCAAATGCTCTTTTAAGGACTCTTCTTTTCGTAATGTCTGATCGATATCAGGGAAATCATTGGCATCTGACCGCAAAACATTTTTTTGTGAAAAAACTTCGATATTTTCAGTCCACTCGATATTTTCCAGATAGGTATCTTCTTCGAGTGTTGGATTTTCTAAAAGTTCGGTTTGTAGTGTTTGTGCCAATTCTTGCCGATTCATGGCTAAAAGGCGCAGGCTGAGCTGGAGCTGGGGCGTCATGACGAGACTTTGAGACAGCTTAAGGGTTTGCTTGATTTCTAAGTTCATGTAAAAGCTCGTATTTGAAAATACATTGGCTTCGATAATATCAAGTTTAAGATGTTTTTATCAGGGCATAATTCAAAAACTCTTAAAAAAGTCTATTCTTCAAAATTTTCCTGATTCCAAGCATAAAAACCTTGGCCTGATTTTTTACCTAAAAATCCTTGCGACACTTTCCTTTTTAGAATTTCTGGAGGACGAAATGCTTCGTTTTGAAGTTTTGTGAATAAGTATTCTGAGATTGCCAATCTGACATCGAGTCCAACGATGTCTGTTAATTGCAAAGGACCAACGGGGTGTCCGTAACCTAAGACCATTGCTTGATCGATGTCTGAAGCGTTGGCTACGCCTTGTTCCAGCATGCGCATGGCTTCATTGCCGAGACAAATGCCAAGCCTGGAAGTTGCAAAACCTGGAGAATCGTTGACGAGGATATGGGTTTTTTGCAGCTGAGCTGCGTAAGCAATGGCCATTTCGACACTTGTGTGACTTGTTTGTTCGGTGCGCACAATTTCCAGCAATTTCATAATAGGAGGCGGATTAAAAAAATGTAGGCCGACGACAGATTCAGGTCGCTTGGTGCAAACTGCGATTTCACTAACCGATAAGCTCGATGTGTTGGTTGCTAGCAAGGCATGCGTCGGCAATAAAGCATCGGCTGCTTCAAAGATTAGTTTTTTCAAAGCCATTTTTTCTGGGACAGCTTCAATCAATAAATCGACATCGCTTATCTGATCAAAATTGGTTTTGTAGTCAATTAAGTCCAAAGTCTTTTGTAAAAGTTCCGCAGCAAATTTTCCCTTAGCGATTGAGATGTTTAAGTTTTTATGGATTGTGTCTTTGGCATGTTGCAATGCTTGTTCATGTTCATCGATCAAAAGAGTTGCAATACCACGCATCGCATTCAATTGAGCGATACCGTGCCCCATGACACCGGCTCCTATAACGCAGACTTTTTGAATGGGCATTTATTCATTCTCCACGATGACGCTTAATCCTTGTCCAAGTCCAACGCATAATGTGACTAATCCAAAAGTTTCTTGTTTATCTTTTAAAATGTTCAAAAGCGTGACCATTAATCGTGCACCTGAGCAACCCAAAGGATGACCCAATGCGATAGCGCCGCCACGTTGGTTGACACGTTCTGGATTGAGCTGAAGTTCTTTGATGACGGCCAGGGATTGTGCCGCAAAAGCTTCGTTTAATTCAATAGCATTCAGATCGGTTATGGAAATTCCTGCACGCTGAAGTGCAATTTTTGTGGCAGGCACTGGGCCAATCCCCATGATGCGTGGGTCAACGCCTGCGGCTCCGACCGAGCGGAAGCAGGCCAAGATGTTAAGTCCATGGGCATTGGCGAATTCTCTGGAAGTCATCACTAAAGCCGCGGCGCCATCATTGAGCGTAGAGCTATTACCGGCAGTCACAGAACCATTTTGACGAAAAGCTGGTGTTAATTGTTGAAGCTGCAAAAGAGTTGTATCGGTACGGGGCCCTTCATCCGCAGCAACGATCAGCTCAGGTCCCTTCTTTTGAGGGATGCAAACTTTAGTAATTTCTTGATCAAAGAGGCGGTTTTGCCAGGCGATTGTGGCTTTTTGGTGGCTTCGTAAGGCAAATTCATCTTGTTCTTGGCGGGTAATTCCGAATTGTTCAGCAATGTTTTCAGCAGTTTCTCCCATGGATTCGAGTGGAAAAAGCGCAGCCATTTTAGGGTTTGGAAAGCGCCAACCCAAAGCACTGTCAAAAATGTTGGGAGCACCCGATGGGTAGGGAATTTCTGGTTTGGCCATAACCCAAGGGGCTCTTGACATACTTTCAACGCCACCTACGAGTACAACATGCGCATCTTTCGCGCGAATTGCCCTGGCTGCTTGCACCAAAGCTTCGAGACCAGAGGCGCAAAGCCGGTTGACTGTCACTGCTGGTATTTTTTGGGGTAAGCTTGCTAATAATAAAGCCATGCGAGCCACATTGCGATTATCTTCACCAGCTTGATTGGCGCATCCGGCAATGGCTTCATCAACAGATTCTTCAGCAATGCCCGACCTTGTGAGTGCATCTCGAAAGGCCAACGCTAACAAATCATCAGGGCGACAAGTGCTAAGTCCTCCTCGAAATTTACCAATTGGGGTGCGGCAAGCGCTTATCAGGACGGCGTCATTTGGTGATTTTTGCATGTAAAGCCTCTTGATTGTCAAGGCTGCCCTATAGCATTGGACAATCCTTGCGCCAATCCAAACTCCGTTTCGATATCAATTATTATTGAAATATCACTTAAAGAGGACTTTATGTCACTTCCAGGCGTCAATGCTGTTAGAGATCATGTTGTAGTTAGTATTCCAGTTGAGCAGCAAAGCACTCATACGGTTGCTTTAGATCGGCAATCAGCTGAACTTGGCGATAGACATGAATTTGCACTATCTGCGCCACCTGCCAAAATTAATAAGCAAAATGCGTTTTCTGACAAAGAAAAAACATCGCCTATTGAAGATGGTATGGCTATCGGATTTATGACGGCCAGCTGTTTGACGATTATTGGTATTCCCGTGATAGCTATTACCCTTGCAGAAGCTGAGAAGAAAATTTCCACTAAGGCCGCGAGAAGGATCAATGAATTACTGATTCCTTTCACTTTCCCGGGTCTATTGATTGGATTGGTTGGAGGAATGATTGGAGCGGGTGTGGGCGGAGTTGTGGTGCTGTGTCAAAAGATCGCTCATCGTATCAAAAAGAAGCATCAGCATGTATGAAAATGCTATTTGAAGTGCCATTGACAAGCGCTCTATTTTCGTGTTTTATGCTGCTTCTTAAAAGAATTTAATGAAGGTTTTTAAAAATATGGTTGTTATTCGACTGACTCGTCGCGGAGCTAAAAATCGCCCTTTTTATGGCGTTGTTGTTGCCGATCAACGCATGCCACGTGATGGCCGCTTTATTGAGCAAGTAGGAACATTTGATCCTCGTGCTGACAAAGCCCCAATTAATTTGCAGCTTGATCGCATTGAGCACTGGGTTAAAACAGGCGCAAAACCAAGCGAAACCGTGACTGGCTTAATCAAAAAATTTCGAGCCTTGCAGCCCGTATCTGCTTAAAAAAGAGCTTGCAGAGCTTTGAGGATTGGCTAGCGTGAAAGAGCTTATACACTTTTTGGCATCTTCTTTGGTGGATGACCCGACCTCTGTGAAGGTCGAAGAAAGAGGCGCGCCAGAAGATCTCGTGTTGTCCTTAAGTGTTAGGCGTGAGGATCTAGGCAAAGTAATTGGTAAAAAAGGACGAACAGCCAAAGCGATGCGCACTTTACTGGCTGCGGCGGGCCAACGTCAGAAAAAGCGAATTGCGCTTGAAATCATTGAACCACCAGTGCCTACTAATGATGCTCCCCAAAAAGAAACTGGTGCCACTGTTCAAGATTCATCCAAAGATGAAGCTTAAAGAATGAAAAAATTGCTGACCGCCATTCAAATTGCCCAAAGTAAAGGGCTGAAAATCCTAACCGCACAAGAAAAAAGCAAGGATCAATGGGTTCCACTGGGACGCGTGTTGGGGCCTCACGGAATTCGCGGTGCGCTGCGGGCGCATTTAGATAATCCCGAAAGCAATTGTATTGATCCGGGCGCCAAGCTTGGGCTCTTGTTGGCGACAGGTGAATTAGCGATGGTAACAGTTGCTTCTAGAAAACCTGGCAATCGCATTTCTTTGGAAGGCATTGTTGATCGAGATGAAGCAGAGGCATTTAAAGGTGCTCAGCTTTTTGTTAAGCGTGCAGATATGCCAAAAACTTTAGACAATGAAGTCTACCTGATCGATCTATTAGATGCAGTTGCTTTTGACACGGCCGGCAACGTACTTGGTCAAGTTGTTGGTTTCACGGATAACCGCGCTCAGCATTTAGTTGAAATTGAAACAAAAGACGGTACAAAAGTGCTATTGCCTTTTGTGGCTCCTATTTTGCAGGAAATAGATGAGTCCAAACGCCGTGTTGTTTTTGATCCTCCATCTGGTTTTTTTGACTAAAATAGTCTCTCATCTTATGGCAAAATTAACGGCGACATTTTTATCTCTTTTTCCGGAAAGCATCCGTTCTGTGGTGCAGAGCTCTATTTTGGGTCGGGCTGTTAAAGCAGGAATCTTGCAGATACATGAAACGCAAATTAGGGATTATGCTTTAGATAAACGAAAAACAGTTGACGATTCGCCTTGTGGCGGTGGTCCGGGCCAGTTGATGAAAGTAGACGTCGTGGTTCGAGCTTTACGGGCAGTCATTTTTGACGACACTGTAGGACCTGAACAAGATAAAAATGGCATTCGTATTATTTTAGTTGATCCTGCTGGTAAACTTTTCACGCAGAATGATGCAAAGCGATTAACAAATTATCAACATCTTGTTTTTGTGTGCGGACGTTATGAAGGAATCGATTCTCGAATACATCATTATGTTGATGAGATCTTATCGATTGGTGATTATGTCCTGACAGGAGGAGAATTGCCGGCGTTGGTGATGCTCGATGCTGTTATGCGGTTAGTTCCAGAGGTCCTGGGCAATGAGTTGTCAGGAATCAGTGAAAGCCACGAAAATGGTATGCTCGAAGGCAATCAATACACTAAACCTATTGATTTCGAAGGGCATTTGGTTCCAGAAGTAAGCCTCAGCGGAAATCATCGTCATATTGATCAAGCCCGTTTGGGTGAGAGATTGTTAAGAACCAAATTGGTTCGTCCTGATTTGTTTGTTAAACTGCATTTAAATTCCCGTGATGTAAAACTGCTTGAAGAGGCTGAGCGACAAAGACCTTTTTCTTGGGAAAAAGAAAAAGCTGTTATGAACAAGGAAGCCATTCCAAGTAAAGTGTAATACCACTTTGCGGGATGCCATTGAGAGCGATATCAAGAGAATCAATTGCTGACATGACCGGATTTTTGACGGAGTCCGTTTGTACGTTTATCAAACTTTTAATGTTTAGCGCGGAGTTTGTTCCGCATTCAGATTGTATCGGTGTTCTGGTATTAAGTTTATGACGAACCAGATAGTTTTCTCCTTTGATTGGTCCTATAAAATTTTTGGAATACGTCGCCGAAGTGCCTTTTGAAAAAGCATATTGCACTGTTAGTGTGCTTTTGGTGTTGCAAGGCAAATCATTAAATCCGCGATAATCAGCGCCGATGATTTCTAATTGAAGACCAAAGGGAATTTCGATCGGAATCTGAATGTCACAATTTTTTTGGGTGAATGGACGATGAGTGGTTCCACCAGCCAGGACGATATAATCACTGAAAATAATACTTAAAGCTGAGCCGTCAGGGCTCAAAATTGCCAGCGACTTATTTTTTGGACAGCCAGAGCCCCCATAGACAGGCACTTTGAATGCGGCATTTTCTGCTTGGGCTAATAGTGTAAAAAACGTGAAAAAAATATAAATGAAACGCATGACGAATAATTATCGCAATAAAATGAAAATGCTACTCTTCATTTTTTGCGTCATTTTTTTAAATCCAGAAGCAATCTTTTCCTCAAATATCCAAAACTGCTTTTCAGAAGATATCTTTAGCCATTGTTGCCAGGTTTCTTGGTCAGATGAAGCTCCGTTAAAACCATGTGGCTGTAAAGGAAAAACCCATGAGCAGTGCCACGATAATAGTTTGAGTTCAAATTGCCAATGGCGCGCAAATAGCAGTATTGAGAATGATTGTGCCTCTCTGGTGAATGCTTCTAAGTGTTTTTTGAATTCAGATTGTAATTGGATGGAGGATTTTTCAGGAAATTTTTTTTGTTTTCCATTGCTTTGCGAAGATAAGCTTTGCAGTAGTTTGTTGAATTCGGATAATAATTCCAACGATTGTGACTTGAGGCCAGATTGTTTGTGGCTGAATCGTAGTAGTGAGTGCAGTTCAAATCTTAATTGTTCCTGTGCCAATCCAGATGAATTACAAACTTATTGTCCGTGTTTGAAAACTCTTTCTCTGTGCGCACTGCAGGAAGGTTGTTTCTGGAATGGCCAGGATGGATGTAGCAATCAAGAATCTGTGCACTCAAACGCAAGTGTTCCTGCGCTATCAAGCACCATTATCTTTCTTAGTTTTTTAGTCATGCTTGGATTTTATTGAAATAGTGACAAAGCCTAAGGACGATGCTGACAAAGTGCATGGCCTTTGACCCATTCGCTTGTGCCGTGTGCATAATATTCTTTTTTCCAAATAGGCGCGCGTTTTTTTAGCTCTTCAATGAGATAACGTGAGGCAAGAAAAGATTCATCTCGGTGCATCGAAGAAACGCCGATCGCAACGCTGATATCGCCCACAAAAAGACGACCGATGCGATGTAATACAATAATTTGTAGGTCAATACCCCATTGTGTTTGTACTTCCGTGCAAAGTGTCTCAAAACATTTTCGAGTGAGCGGGACAAAGGCATCGTATTCAATTGAAATGACTTGCTTGCCTAAGTTGTACTCTCTGACAATTCCAAAAAAAGTGCTCAGTGCTCCGTGAAGAGGATTCTTAAAATGAATCATAAAATCACTTGTGTTAATTTTTTCCTTGGTAATTTCGCAATGAAATGACATGGATGACTATCCTCCGCATACTGGAGGAAGAATGGATAATTCACCTAAGACCGAGACAGGGTTTTCTTCATGCAGTATGCCATTTTCATCTGCAAAAGCAGAAATGGAAACGAGCTCTTGCTGATGGAATGTCGGATCAATCTCTAAAAGACGACGGATAAAGGCTTGTCGCAATTGTGTCAGAGAGATGTTTTGAGGCAAATCTAACTCAATATTTTGTCCGTTACCATACTGACGAAAGGCTCCAAAAAGTTTTATTTTCGTTCGCATCATCATTTATTTTCTCAAAGAATAAAGAGGAAAAGTTTCAATCAGTTCGTTTTCTTCAATGAACTGCTGACCTGCAGGAAGTACCGCCCAGGCGTTGGCACTTAGCAGTGGTTTTATTTTAAAAGATTCTTGTCCTGATAAGAGTTGTACTTGTAGTTGATTTTGGTGAAAGATGAGGTTGGCTTTGAAAAAACATTGCAGGGTTGTTGGTTTTTCAATGCGGTTGGTCGTGCGTGCTAAAATCGGTTTCTCTTCCGTTGAGCCATATAAACTTCGCAAGCAGGGTTCGATAAAAAAGCGCACACCGGTTGCGGCGGGAACTGGATTGCCAGGGAATCCCAAAAAAAGAGCCATCGGCTTTTCTTTTTCTGTCGGTATTTGAGCAAACAGCATCGGCTTGCCTGGCCTGATCGCAACTTTATGAAAAAGAATTTCAGCGCCCATTTTCTCCAAAGCCTCACGTATAAAATCATGTTTGCCAACGGACACTGCACCAGTTGAAACAATTAAATCAGGTTTGTCTTCTAGAATTATTTTTATTAATTTTGTGAAGCACTCAGCGTCGTCTGGTACTGAACCATGAAAATGAGGCGACGCTCCTAGCATGGAAATTGCTGAAATCAGATAAGGCGCTGTTGAATTATAAATCGATCCATCAACCAAGTCTGCCTCGGTATGAGGGACCAATTCTTTTCCTGTTGATATCACGGCAATGCGTGGTTTTCTAAAAACAGAAACAGAGGAAATGCCAACACTGGTTAATGCCATGATGTGTTCTGGTCCTAGAAAAATGCCTTTGGCTACCAGAAATTCTCCTTGTGCGATATCTGCACCAGCTGAACGAATATTTTCTTCCGGAAGAAGCGATCGTTTGATGATAATTTTCTGACCGCCTATTTTTTCTATTTCTTCCATTTTAATGACGGCATTGAGGTGAAGATGACGAGGAATCGGTGCTCCTGTCATAATTTCAACGGCAACAGGAAGATCGGAATTTGTTGCTTGAAGATGACGCGAGTGCTCACCCGCGGCAAGTGAGCCTAAAATAAAAAAAGTAAGTGGATTTGTTTCAGAAGCTCTGGTTGTTAAATCGCTGGAGACGGCAAATCCATCCATGGCAGAATTATCGAAAGGCGGAGAATCTTTTCGTGAATAGACTTTTTGCGCTGTGACTCGACCCACTGAATTTTCGACATCAACCCATTCAGTATCCAGAAATCTTCCTGAAGCTTTTTGCTTGATAATTGCTTGTGCTGTTTCATAAGAAATCATCAAGAAAATCCTTTATGATTGCCACCGTTAATAATCTGTAGTGTGTGCTCGAGGATCGGTTGCAGGATATTCATACCTTCTGTTACAGCTTTTAGGCTTCCAGGCAATGAAATGACCAAGGTGTTTTGAATAAGCCCTGCATGACATTGACTTAACCAAGCCATAGGTGTTTGTTTACTTCCTTCGTGGCGTAGCAGTTCGCCAATGCCGGGGATTTCTTTCGTTATGACATGATTTAGGGCTGATACAGTCACATCGCGCGGCCCAAGGCCGGTGCCGCCAGTGGTGACAATCAAATCGATTTGTGTTTCACGAGCAAGCTTAGAAAGAGCGGATTGAATAAGAGATTTTTCATCGGGAACAACCAAAATATTTTCACAGGAAGCACCCCAAGAAATTAATTGATCAGCAATGAAAGGGCCAGAAGAATCATTTGCTTGTTTCTGAAAACAACGATCGCTAACAGTGATGACTGCGGCCCGGTAATTCTGCAGCAGTGTAAGTTGTTTTATGTTTGTATCTGAGCGTCCACCTTCTTTTAAAACAACAGATATATCAGAGATAGTAAGGTCTTTGTCGACCCCTTTGGTGATATCATAAATACAAAGTAGCGCCGCCACGACACCCTGCAAAGCCTCCATCTCGACACCGGTTTTGGCAAAAGCAGAAACCTCACAAGTTACTGAAACAAATTGATCATGAACGTCACATTGTACTTGAACATAGTCGAGAGGCAAAGGATGGCAAAGAGGTAGAAGTTCAGCAGTACGTTTTGCCACTGTAATGCCCGTGACCTGTGCAATGGCTAAGGCGTCACCTTTTGGCAAAGACTTAGTACGAATTTTTTCTAAGGTATCTACTTTTGCATATAGGCGGCCACAGGCAATGGCTCGCCTTTGCGTCGCGGTTTTTGGACTAATATCAATCATGTGATTTTGAGAATGATGCATCCCAATTTTCTAGCATGATCAATTCTCAAGGCAAGTGAAGCTGTTAGACTTTGAGTTTAAAAATTTTCATGTGAGGCGTGATAATGAAAGGTTCAAAATAGCGAGAATCGGTTTCTTCCAGGACAAAAAGTTTAATGAAAGTACTGTTTGCAATTCTGTTATCAGTCAAAATAACCGTGTTGTAATCTTTCATAAAAATGAGGCTTAAGTCTCCTTTGGCATGTAGGGGTATTTTTTTAACAAGTAGGCGATCCTTTTCGTATTCGGTGGTAATTAGGCTGGCAATATTAAGTTTTGTACCACCGATATTGGCAACCCAGTTTTTTTTATCAACGCTAACCTGTTCACTTAACTGAAGGAGTTCTTTTCCTTCTTTGAAATGTCTGGTGGCAAGAAAGAAATAAGGGTGTCTTTGTTTGCTGGTAGCAAGATCAATATTGGAAAAATTTTGCATAGCATTTACGAGATCAACCATTCGATAGGGAAGAACCAGAAATACGTTATTTTTTTTAGGAGGAAGTGGAAAATTTTCATTAGCAACTGCTTCTAAAAACTGATTGGGATCTTTAACATGATTGAGCGCCATATAGTTTTCAATATATCCAGGTGCATTGTTTCCGCGAATTCTTGTCCAATAGTCGTGCTCTGTTGCAATCCGTAGCATGTGAGCAGCAGCAGTTAAATTGCCATCTATCAGAGCAAAAGCGACAGGAAGATTAACATCGCCACCATGTTTGTTGCCATCGATAAATGCGTGTGCATTGGTATAATAACGCAAAGGATGCCCATAGTCCCACCAACTAATAATATAGTCATTTGGTTTTGTAAAATTGGAAAAATGATTAAGGACAGCAATTTCTTTATCGTTAAAAATTCTAATAAATTTGACTGGGAGGACGCTTAGATAATTTATATAGAGCGCCAAAATAGTCGCTGCGGCAACGGCTCTGTATCTATACTGAGAAGGATTCAAGCGTTGAGTAATCAATCTAAAAAAGTAGCCTAGTCCAAGAGCCATCACCGGAGCAGCATAGATTGTGAAACGCAAACCTCCGAATAAGGCTAAAAGTCCTAGACCTGCCATTGGCAGTGTGAAAAGAAGTGGACGGTAGGCAAGTAAGGACAAACCATAGCCAAGGCAGGCTAAGATGAAAAGGATCAGATGACCACTAATACGTTCAGCCATGTATGAGAAAGAAATGTGTTGTGCTTCTCTGACAGTGGAGATGACATTATAAAATTGTAAAGAAGATGTTGCTACCTCGTCTCCTCGCACAAGATATTGCCGTAGTTGCGACAAAAGTGGATCGATGCCACCTGTGGCAGCAAAATAAATAAAAGTCGCTGAAAATAGATACCAAAAAAATTTGTTGGAAAGTTGTGGTCGATAGTAAAAAAAAGCGCAAAGGCAAATTGCTAAAGCTATTTTAGTGGTTGGGGTTAACCCTATAATGCCCAGCAACAAAAAAAAGGCGATTTGATAATTAAATAGATTTTTTCTGTCGAAGACTAAAGTGTAAAAAATGATTCCAGCGAATAGGGCTGTATTTAAGGAATAGGCTTGAGGATACCACCATTGCGAAACAACAATGGTGGTGGTGATTAATGGCAAATAAAATTTTTGCTTTGATATGACGCCAGCCATTACAAAGTAGGTCGCAAACATCGGCAAAACAACGGTGAGCATATCGGTGTCGTAGTAGCCTGTCTGAGAGCGAATATAATAGCTATGAACAACGCTGCCCATGAGTGCAGCAATAAATCCCATTGTGGTTTGACGAATGCTGTGGCCGATTAAGACAAGAGGGATAACAATAAGTGATGCTACAAAGGCAGGCATAAAAAATACAAGAGTTTCAAAATTGAGCGGCAATATTTTGGCCAAGAAGGCCGTGGTTTGTGCGAGCAGCGAACCGCTTGGAGAAGCAAATGTATGTTCTTTCCCGGGTTGCAATAGATCGAGGGCACCCTTGGCAAAGAAGTAACCATCGGGAGTATTGATGAATTCTCCGCTTTCCTTGAGGCCTTCTATCGACGTGTAGTTAGATAAAAAAAGCCGAAATCCCACAGAAAAAACATAAGCAATGGCGATGAGCATCCACGTTAATTTTAAGCTGATACGTTCTTCTTGTAGTTTTAGCCAATGCATTCATGTTGCCTTTTGAAAAAGGATAGAGGCAAAGCTTATAGCAGAGGATAAAAATTTATTTCATCAGGCTATCCGCCGATGATAGCGAAATGTGAAGTGTTGCCGTACTTGCCATCATGCAGAGAATGCGAAGAAGTTTTATAGGTGATCAGACTTTGGATGCGATTAATTAATTCAGGCAGCTGTTCTTCTCGTTGCAGCATTGATCTTAAATCATAATTTTGGTCACCAAATAGACATAACTTAAGTCCGCCTTGGCTCGTGATCCGTAGACGGTTGCAGGTTGAGCAAAAATCTTTTGAGTAAGGTGCGATAATACCAATTCGTCCTTGATAATCAGAGTGGCTGAATTCTATAGCAGGTCCTGCGCTAATTTCTCGAGGTAGTATTTGCCATCCAGCCGCGATTAATTTTGTTTTAATGAAATCAGCCGAGACGTGAGATCGACGAAACAGCGATAGATTGGAACCTGTTTGCATCAGTTCAATGAATCTCACCGTAATGGGTAGATTTTTTGTGAAGGCGATAAAAGCATCGACATCTTGAGAGTTGCCATCTTTGAGTAATACTGCGTTAATTTTAACAGCGGTATATTGGAGCGATAGAGCAAGGTGTATTCCTGTGATAATTTTTTTGAGATTTGATTTTCCGGTTATTTTTTCGAAACGCTCTTCGTTCAGGCTATCCATGCTGACGTTAATTCTGCTAATGCCGGCTTTTTGTAAGCTTTCAGCCATTTCATCAAATTTATAACCGTTAGTAGACAAAGCGACTTGCGCAATTCCGGGAATGCTGGCCACTGTAGAAATAATATCGAGGATATCCTTTCTGATCGTGGGTTCTCCTCCAGTGATGCGTACTTTGGTGAAGCCAAGCCTTGAAAAGCCATGCACTAAATTTTTGATTTCATTTAAAGCGAGAGGTTCTTGCTCTTGTTTTGATTTTGTATAGCCGTTGGGCAGGCAATAAACGCATTTGAAATTACAAACATCGGTGACGGATAAACGCAGATAGGTAAATTGTCGTTGGAAGGAATCATGTAAGGTGAGCATTCGTGATTTCGCTTTCCCAAATTGTTTTTGTGTTAACGAAAGACAAGAGGCCTTCTTTTCCTAATTCACGTCCAAATCCAGAGTTTTTGACGCCGCCAAATGGCAGTCGCGGATCGGATCGAACGAAATCATTGATAAAGATCATGCCACATTCTAAATTCTGCAAAAAGTCTTCGATTCGTTTCGGCTGATGTGTCCATATGCTAGCGCCTAGTCCGTAGGGAGTTGCATTGGCGATTGTGAGCGCTTCGGCATCAGTTTGAAAAGAAATCAATGTGGCGATAGGGCCAAATGTTTCTTCATGCCAAATGCGCATGGATGAGTTGACATGAGTAATCACCGTTGGTGGATAAAAAAATCCGATACCGTCGGGGATTTTACCGCCGCAATGAATTTGTGCGCCATGTTTTTTGGCATCAAGGACTTGCGCGTGCAGATCATCGCGTTGTGCTTTAGTGGCAAGAGGACCTAATTGTGTCAAAGAATCGATTGGGTTTCCTGTGACAAATGTTTTGATTGCGGCGACAAATTTTTCGCAAAATGAATCCATCAATGCGCGATGTACGAGAAATCGCTTAGCGCAAATGCAACTTTGTCCGCTGTTCAATAGTCGTGATGTTGCCGCTGCAACAACAGCTGCATCCAAATTGGCATCGTCAAAAACCAAAAAAGGATCACTGCCACCTAATTCCATCACGCAGGGTTTTAGAGATGCACCTGCTAATTTAGCGACAGTGCTGCCCGCTTTTTCACTTCCTGTGAGAGAGATGGCTTTGACCTCTGGATGCGCGATCATTTTTTCGATCTCTGCATGAGAGACAAAAAGAGATTGTACGATTCCTGATGGGGCCTTTGTGTTTTGAAAAATACGCTCAATGGCTAAAGCGCACTGCGGTACATTGGCGGCATGTTTGAGTAAAATAACATTGCCAGCCATCAATGCCGGAGCAGCGACTCTGAAAAATTGCCAAAAAGGAAAATTCCAAGGCATGATTGTTAAAATAATGCCGAGGGGATCTCTGCGCACGATGGAATATTTTGCTTCTGTTTTTTCAGTTTCATCTGCTAAAAATTGTGCAGCATGAGCCGCATAATATCGGCAGGTCAAAGCGCACTTTTGGATTTCAGCTTCGCCTTGACTAATGGGCTTACCCATTTCTTCGGCCATGAGAGCAGCGTAATAAGTTGCATTATTTTCGAGATCGAGCGCAACTGCTTCTAAAATATGCGAGCGTTGTTTAATGGACCAGGATCGCCATGTTGAGAATGCGACACTCCCCAGTTGCATTGCTTGATTTGTTTGCTGGGGTGAAAAAAATGGAAACGATTGTTTCAAGGTTTCAGTGGTTGGGTCAAGTGTTTGAAAACCAGAAGACATTCAAAATTCCTTTTGTGGTCAGTTGCATCTTTCTGGATAAGTATGCAATGAGAGTCATATGGCTACTTATGCGATAGGCGATATTCAGGGATGTTACAAAACCTTAAAACGGTTATTAAAGAGAATTTCGTTTAATCGCAAACAAGATCGTATTTTTTTGGTAGGTGATTTGGTAAATCGAGGTCCCAATTCCCTCGATGTTTTACGTTGGGCAAAAGATTCTGGTCGGCAGATTGTGGCTGTTTTAGGAAATCACGACCTGCATTTGTTGGCGATTGCATTAGGTGTCAGCAGCCGGCGTAGCCAAAAAACATTGGAGCCGATTTTGAGAGCGAAAGATCGGGATGATTTGCTCGAATGGCTTGTGAAACGGCCTTTGATTTATAAAGAAGGTCGCCTCGTGTTAGTTCATGCAGGTATATTGCCAGCTTGGTCAATTGATGAGGCCATGAAAAATGTGCACAAAACAGAGAAGTTAATACGTAGTAAGAAAGCCGGTGAATTTTTAAAAAGATGGTACAAGGTCGAGGCAACAAAGTGGAGCGATAATCTAGAAGGTTACGAGCGACATGCGGTGGTGCTAAACGCCTGTACGCGCATGCGGCTATGTCGGAATCTAAAAGAAATGGATTTATCATTTACCGGACCGCCTGAAGATGCACCGGCAGGGTTAAAGCCTTGGTTCGGTGTTTCTGGACGAAAAAGTGCGGACCACACTATTATATTTGGTCATTGGGCAGCGCTGGGTGTTCGCGTAACCCATAACGTAATTGCCTTAGACTCTGGTTGCGTTTGGGGTGGCGCCTTAACTGCCCTTAGGTTGGAAGATGGTGCAATTTTCACAGAACCATCTGCCGAAAATTAGAGAAATTTACGTGTAAGGCTTAAGAATGTTGCTTGAAAAAAAATACATCCAAGTCTCTGGGATAAAAATATTCTACTTGGAGGGTGGAAAGCATCTTTCGAGAGAGGGAACGCGCATTTTTTTGCATGGTTGGGGTCTAACGAGTCAGGCATTTGAGAAAACCATCGCCCAACTAAGTGAGCATTATCACGTAATTGCTTTGGATTTGCCTGGATTTGGTCGCTCAGATCGACAAGTGCGTTTTTGGGGATATGAAGCTTATGCGCAGTTTCTAGATGCATTTTTAAAAAAGTTAAACATTGCCCAGGCGCATTTGATAGGGCAGTCAATGGGCGGAGGTATCTGTATGGCGACGGGGGCGCTATTTGGATCGCAGGTGAAAAGTATTGTTTTGTTAAACTCAGCAGGCGTTCCGATGCGCACAATGCCTTCATTTAAAATACGGATCAAGGAAATCGTTGAGCAATCTCATCAAAGCGGATATCGCTTTGAGAATTGTCGCATTCTAAATGCACTTATTTATAATTCTGTGAGGCATTTACGTTTTTTGGCAATGTCGATCCATTTGCCCGTCAAGCATGACTTAAGGCCATTGTTAAAACGTATTAAGGTGCCGTGTTTGCTGGCTTGGGGAAAAAAGGATGCCATGTTGCCTGTCGAAGTTGCCTATGAATTACAAAAACATTTAGAGCAAGCAACGGTAAGGGTTCTGCAAGAAGGCCATCATGAATGGAGTGTCGTCTATCCTGAAAAGTTAGTGGCACTTGTAAAGCAGTTTTATGCCGAGCACAAATTGTGATCCCCGTATTGGCGAATGTATGGGGATACACTGTCCAGTCTTATGTGATTTTAATTATACTTAGTTTTGTTTTAGGAATTTTTACCATTGCCAAAATGGCAAGGAAAGATAACCGCGGATGGAACGAAATCATCGATGTTTTAACGGTGATGAGCTTATCTGCGTTAATAGGATCTAAACTTTTCCATGTATTACTGGAAGCGCGTGGGCATCTATTGTCAGATGGAAGCGAAGCCTCAGGTATTCTGGAATTACTGCAAGATGATCCCTGGCATTGGGCGCGGTTTCTGGATCCCGGCTATGTCTTTTACGGGGGGCTTTTAGTTTCTGCTCTCGCCACCTGGGTTTTTACCCTGAAAAGACGGATTGCTCGCCCGCTGCTTTATGGTGACTATGCAGCCTTTGCCCTGGCTATTGGCATCTTTTTTGGCCGTTTAGGATGTTTTTTGGCTGGCTGCTGTTTTGGGGCTTCTGGCGAACAAATCCCTTGGGCGATTTCTTATTCTAATCAGCCTTTGTCAGAGCTGGGGCCCGTTCATCCAACACAATTATATGATGCGCTGTATGGCGTTTGGGCATGTTGGTGGTTGAGACGACAATATTTGAAGAGACAATTTGATGGGGAGACTTTTTTATGCTTCTTGCTCAGCTATAGCGTGTGGCGTTTCGCAACAGAGTTTTACAGGGGAGATACCGATCGCGAGGTCTGGCTTTCTTATTTCTCTAATTCCCAGCTCATTTCTGTCATATTATTTTTAACTTCACTGGTACTTTTTAAATGGGCAAGATCGCGATCCTCGCTTGACAATTAGCTTCGAGTCTAGTTTGATGCTCAGCTGTCGCCACCCCAAAGCCCCAATTGGCCGCTTTTAGGGGGTAAACATTTTAAGCATAAAAGCGCGAGGATTAAATATGTACGCCATTTTTGAAACTGGGGGAAAGCAGCACCGCGTTACCCCAGGTGAAAACCTAAGAATCGATTTATTGAGAGAAACCAAAAAAGGAGACTCTCTTGTTTTTGACCGCGTTTTAATGGTAAGCGGCGAAACCTGTGTTGTTGGTCGGCCTTATGTTGCCAGTGCTAAAGTTTTAGCAACTGTGACCTGTATGGGCAGTGACGGTGCCGGCGTTAAAGATAAAAAAGTTCATGTGTTTAAAAAGAAGCGCCGCCAAGGATATCAAAAATCCATTGGACACAGACAACGTTATACTGAGATTCATATCAACTCTATTGAGTCGTAGAAAAAGAGGAATTCGTCATGGCACATAAAAAAGGGCAAGGATCAACTCGTAACGGGCGCGATTCAAATCCAAAATATTTAGGCGTCAAGCGCTCAGATGGCACTACCGTTTTGGCAGGTAACATTTTAGTGCGTCAGCGTGGCACCAAAATCCGACCTGGAAAAAACGTGGGGTGTGGCCGAGATCATACGCTTTTTGCATTGATCGCTGGTATTGTTAAGTTTGAACGTGGCAGCCAAGATCGCGTTACAGCTAGCGTCTATTCTGCTTAAATTAAGAATGGTTCTGACCCCACCTTTTTATCTTATGTATTTAAAAAGGTGGTAATGCCGCGCAGAAGCATTTTAATTGCAATCATGATACAAAGAAGACCCATCACTTGTTCGAGTATCCGTAAACCAATTTTTCCGATGGTTTTTGTCAGCAATGGGGTCATCAAAATAATGCCAGCCGCAGCCAACCAAGCTAGAAAAAGTGCAGGCAAGATCACGCCAGGATTAATTGATTCATGCGAATAGAGCATGATAGTTGCCAAGCAGGATGGCCCAGCAATTAAGGGAACAGCAATGGGAACAATAAAAGGTTCATGAAGACTTTTGTTCGCTTTTATATCTGCATGATGCGCAAAAAGTAGATTAATGGCAAAAATAAAGAACACGAGGCCGCCGGTAATTTCAACAGCAGCTTGTGAAATGTCCAGCGCGTTTAAGAAAAATGTGCCGGCGCAATAAAAAAATAGCATCACAATTAAGGCAATCAACACTTCTCTTCTTAATATTTTATGCTGTTGCTTCACGTCAAAGTTTTGAATCAGCGCGCCAATGATTCCGGTATTTCCTAAGGGATCAAGGGTCATAAACAGAGGCAGTGCTTTTGCAAATACAAGTGCCCACAAAGCCCCATTGGCGAAGTTATCGAATAAAAAAAAATCCATGCTACCCACCCTGAGTTGAAATGAAGGAGCGCAAACCTTTCAGAAACATTTCAACTGCCATTAGAGTTAAAATAAGACCCATTAGCCGTTCCAAGGCATTTAAGGCCTTTTGGCTAATTTGTTTATGAAATTCAAAAGCAAACCAGAAAATGCTGGCTGAGAAAGTCCAGGCAATCAAGATTCCCATTAGAACCCTAAAAGGAGTTGCCTCATGGTAAGCATAAAACATGACAGTGGCCAAGATAGAAGGCCCCGCAATCATGGGAGTTGCAATGGGAACGATAAAAGGCTCGCCTTTATCGATTGCTCCGTAGAGGCGTTTTTCCTCTGGAAAAATCATTTTGATTGCGATTAAAAATAAAACCAGTCCTCCAGCAATTTGGACAGTCGCCGTATTGACATCAAGGCTATCGAGCAAAAAAGAACCGAAGTAATAGAAAAAAGTCATGATAACTAAAGCAGTTAGCATTTCACGCAGGATGACCCATCGTTGGCGTTTTAGAGGAATTTCCTTAATAAGGGCCAAAAAATCAGTGATTGTCCCTACGGAATCCATAATTAAAAACAAAGTAATTGAAATAGATAAAAGAGACATTTGCACCTCAATAGGGGTAGCCCATTCGAATTATATGATCATTATGATGACAACACAAAAAAAGGGAGAGGGATCCTAAGATGGGTAGAAGTTTCCAGTCTGTAATAAGCGTGATTGCGCTGATCGTGATCGTTTTCATATTGGCTACTTATGAATTCCTTTTACCTGTCGGAGAGAATGGCCCATTGGCGACTAAGGTGCATTCCTTCGATGGACAAACATGGACGCTGGAAAAATTGAAGGGCAAGCCAATGGTGGTTAATTTCTGGGCTACTTGGTGCCCATCCTGTATCGATGAATTGCCCGTTTTTAGCCAGCTTTCGCGAAAATATGCGAATCAAGCGCATTTTGTTGGACTGGTTGTTGATAGCCCCATGCTGCAAGTCGTAGAAATGGTTAAAAAATTTGCCATCGCCTATCCGGTGGCGGCAGTTGGAATTGAAGTTTTAGAGGCCTGGAAAGCAAACTCTTTACCTACAACCTATGTATTAGATGCTAAAGGTAAGATTGTGTGGTCGCAGTTGGGTATCGTAAGCCAAAGAAGGCTAGAGAAAATTTTGGTGGAGCTGATCGGGATCGAACCGACGACCTCTTGAATGCCATTCGAGCGCTCTCCCAGCTGAGCTACAGCCCCACACAAGTGTTTTCTCTTATGCAATCTAAGATGGGCTGTAAAGGCAATTGATGCAATTTTATCAAAAAACAAAAGGCCATATCAATTTTAAGATTGCCTACTTAGTTCTCGATAAAGATAGATATAAGCAAATAAAGAAACTGGAACTGTCACTAATAATCCAATTCCGGTTAGAATAAAACCAGCAATATTCATGAGAAATAGCAAAAGGAAGAAATTGAAAAGTTGCCATTTATAACCTCGAGTAAGCTTGGAGCTTGCCTTAAGAGCCTCGATGGGTCCTAAATTTTTATCAATAATGAAAAGAGGATAAAAGCAAAATTGCACTGCCCAAATGATCCCTGGTACAAATAACAAAATAATTCCAATGGCTACGATGAATCCATATAATAGATTCGCTGCCACAAACTGCAGTAAGAGGTTGCCATTTTTAAAAATATCCAAAATCTGGGCGCGGCGATGCAGTGATATTTCAAATGCGATTTTATAAATTCCAAGCATTAATAGCGAGTTGAAAAATAGAACAGCAATATTCATTAAAATTACGGTGAAAGCAGAGGGTGTAAATGCCGTGATTTTGGTCGTGATGAATCCTAAAAAATAGACTGCTACCATATAGCAGAGGAAGGCGGCGATCATGAGTACTATGTTGCTTTTATAAATTTCCCAGCTTTTAAGTAAAAGCTCTTTGCTTGGCGATATTTGATTATTCATTATGAAATCCTTTATTTGTATTTATAGGATAATATAGAAAGCATCTAAATCCAAAATTTGTATCAGTTGTTTAATGACGCTATATTTGTTTTGACTTTAGGGTGCCCCTCCTTGTTATAGTTGTGTGTCAAAAAGGAGGTTGAAAATGAAATTTTTCTTATGGTCTTTAATGTTTTTGCTGGGTGGATATCACTCACCATCAGATTCTTCTGGGGTTTCTGTTGTGGGCCAGATCATCTCCCGTGATCACTTTTCTCTGAACCAAGAAGTTTTGAATAAGAAATTTACTGACGGAACGCCTATCGAAGCGCGTGAAATTGTTGTCGATCCTGCCACCAAGCAAACGTTTCTTGTTGAAGAGGGGCATGTTCAAGAGACAAATGATTGTCGAATCAGAAGGACAGAATTGGTGCTAAGAGGAGCAGAGTTGAGACCGCTGCCGCCTGGATTGACAGAAACTTGCGTTGGAAAAGGCTGTTCTCATTGTGTTTTTAAAGAAAGGGGTGGCTGTAAATGTAAAAACAGCATTAATATTTGTGAACATACTATTAGCAGATACACGGACGAACTTGTTGATGCTGAGAGGTGAGAGGGCTTTTCTATGCTTTTTCTTTAAAGCCTAGACAGGGTCACTTCTAGAGGTTACGAACATCTCAGAAAGTGAGCTTTAAATGAGTATAAAGACAGCAATTGCGCAAGAGCCTGCTGGATTTCTCTTTCGTAAATTATGGCAGTATGCCGGTGAGTTTCGCAGTAAAATTGTGCAATATGTTTTGCTGTTTATTCTCGCTAATTGCATTATATTGGCATCTCCTCTCATATTTGGGACCATTATTGGTGAAATCCAGGTACGCGGTGTCACATCTGCGAATATTCTATTTTTGCTGTTGATGCTTAGTCTGCTTTTTTTTAAAGATTTTTTGTTTTGGCTGTTACATGGCCCAGCCCGTGTCATCGAGCGCTTAGTCGCTTTTTCTGCTTCCAATAATTATCGAAGACATTTATTGCAATGCGTGCTTGATTTAAGACTTGATTGGCATGGCACGCATGATTCTGGTGATACGATCGATAAGGTGAATAAAGCAGGAGATAGTCTTTCAGAATTCAGTCAAAGCGTTTTTGAAATCATACAGGTGATTGTCAAATTGCTGGGTACATCAGCAGTTCTTTTTTGGTTCTCACCGTGGATTGGTAGTTTTGTATTTGTTTTTGTTATTTTTTCATTCGTTATCGTGTTTCAATTCGATAAGCGCTTGATACCGCAATATCGTGGCTTAAACGAATTTAGCAACAAGGCATCAGCAAGTGTCTTTGATGCATTGTCGAATATTACGACAATTAAAATTCTGCACATTGAAAAACCTGTCCTCGAAGGAGTTATCTCGCGATTCAAAGTGTCCCACTCTTTATACCGCGCCAATGCTATTTTAAATGAATGGAAATGGTTTACCGGTATCATGCTTTTTCAATGTATCGCTTTTCTTCCGATTGCTTTACATTTTTACCATGGAGTTTTGGCTGGACAAGCGATTGATGTAGGGACAGTGTCGACACTCTACTTGTATTTGTCTGATTTAATCTTTTGTTTTTTTAGTTTCGGAAGTCGATACGAACAACTGACAATATTTAAAAATCGCATGGTGAATGCCGAGCCAATTGAGCAAGCGCATTTAGCTTTAGATATTATTGAACGACGACAAGCTTCGGGATGGCAGAGTTTAGCGATACGGCATCTGTCTTTTGGTTATGAAGGTTCTAATGACGTTGCCAACTTAAATAAAATTTCATTAAAGATAAATCATGGCGAACGCATTGCGGTAATTGGTGAGTCAGGTTCGGGAAAAACGACATTTTTGAAGGTGCTCCATGGCATGTATCCTACAGCGCGAGGCTTGGTGAGCTTCGATGAAGAAAAATATTTTTTGACGTCCTTTGCGGATATGGATCTCAAAACGATGCTGGTTCCACAGGAGCCAGAAATATTTTCATCAACTATTCGTGAAAATATTACGCTGGGCATTGAGTACACAGAAGAACAAATCGTACATGCTGCACGTGTTGCGGGTTTTGATGCTGTGATTGCTCAACTTTCTAAAGGGCTCGAATCGGTAATTAATGAGAAGGGTGTTAATTTATCAGGAGGCCAGAAACAGCGATTAGCACTCACGCGTGCATTGCTTTTTTCGGCGGACAAAGAATTGATATTATTAGACGAGTCGACGAGTTCAGTGGATCCGGAAAATGAACTCGAGATTTACAAAAAAATATGGAAAGCATTTCCGCAAAAAACCATCGTTGCTTCTATCCACAAAATGAATCTCTTAAAGCTTTTTGATCGTATCGTGATGTTTGACAAAGGGCGCATTGTTGATGAAGGCACTTTCGATGATTTGCTTAGGAGTAACATGTCTTTTCGAGCAGCGTGGAAAGAATTTGTGACAACAAATGAAGAATCAAAGATTGATATGTAGGCTTATTGCGCTGTACTCAAACCCTTTACCAGTCCAGGCATATGAAGGCAGCCAGCAAAGATCACAATTTCTGTTTCTAAAGGAAAGTTGCTCATGGCGATTTCAATATTTTCTACCCAGTATCGATTTCGTTCAGTCATAGCGACTAGATCCATAAATTTTTCGTAGCTAGCATTATTTGAAAGATCTTGGAGAGTTTCCTGTGCAAGCATTTTATTGGTTTTTGACAGGGGTGCATTCTTAATAGCAAGGAGTGCCATTCTATTGAAGAGCTTTATCCAACGATCATTATCATTGTAAAAATGGCAACTTTTTAAGAATTGGAAACCGCCCGGCGGATTGCCGTCTTGCATGAGCTGCAAGGTTTGATCAATTTCCCGGATCATTTCTTTTTCATCTTTATCATTATTGTCCTTTTTTAGGTCGAACCATAGTCGTTGGTATGTGGGATTTTTCCAAAGGGCATAGATAAAGCCAGGCAAATCTTGTGGGCGAAGCATGTTTTTTTGAAACCATTGCACTTTTGCAACCAAATCAGTGGCAGCAAAAATAAGGTCATTTTCAAGGCCAAAAAGCCAAGGATGTGGCTCTTGTCCACGTAAGTAGTCAGTGAATGTCAATTTTTGTATTTCAGAGTGACCAATTCCTTCCAGGAAGAACGCCATAGGTTTGTCTTTAGATTGGTTATGAATTTGGGTAATTAAATTTGTAAGCATACTTCTAAACAGTGGATTGAGATGTCGGTCAGCAATAAGAATAAAAGGTCTTCCTGCCAAATATAGCTTTGACACGTTGCTCTCAAAGAGTGATTCTCCCAATCCCTGTTTTAAAAAAGCATCTAAAGAGGAGGAAAATTCAGATACCTGCTTGGCCGATCCTGAAGTAATACTTTTTGACCAAAACATTGCTTCATTGGAAATGGTTGGATTGCAAGAAATGTTTTCTAGGACACCATTTTGGGAAGCATGTGCCCAAGAAGCGTTAGTATGTGTAAAAATACAGGCAAAAAAAATAAAGATGCGCAAGGTTAGCAATAACATTTTGGGCCGTTTTTGATTAAGAAAATTCAAACGAAATCAATTAATAAGGGTGAATGTTGGTGCGCCCGACACGATTCGAACGTGTGACCCCCAGATTCGTAGTCTGATGCTCTATCCAGCTGAGCTACGGGCGCTTAGTTGGACTGGTGTATAGCATAGCCGACGGAAAAGACAATGTTAGAAAATGAGAAATGAGCTCAAGTAATTTTAACAACCAGGGCAATTGGCGCCAAGGTAGTTACACATATTGCAAACAAAGGGAATTGTTTGTGCTGCATCGTAGACCGTTACAGTAATGCACCCCAAGATTCGATGGCAGCTGTCAGCCCGCTCTTTTTGGGGCAGTCGTCGATGATATTTTCCTGAATTTTAAACTCCTTGCGCGTATTGAGATTTTAGATTTGGATGAAAGTGAACTAGCTGAGTTTGGACATTGACTTAGAGAGGTAGCGGGTTTAGCGGTGCCACCATGGTGTCTTTCAAATCTATACTTATCATTATTTTACTTTCTTGTTCAGCTTGGCCCCATGCTGCGCAAGTGACTCCCACCGAGAATTTCATTGCTTACTTAAGTGAGTTGCTGGAGCAAAATGTTGTCGGCGATGATGAGCTGGCAGCTTTGATCGAAGCTGCAGAGCAAAACCAAGTGGTCAATCCCATCAGTGAGAAAAAAGCGCAGACTTTGCTTGCGCTACATTTTGCGCACCAGGCATTTGCCGGTATTCTCGATGGCGTTGTTGCGACTGAGGTTGGCGCCTGGGCGCGCGCGCACGTGAAAGAGCAAGAGCGTGTTCGTCATAAGCGCGCCGAGAAAGATGAAGATACCGAGTTTCCTTGGACGCAACTGCCGGTGGTGCTTGCAGTAGGGGACTTCCATGCTTGTGCTATTGATGCTGATGACCATGTTGTTTGCTGGGGAAAAGATTCTGATGGTCAGCGTACAGTTCCGTCGGACTTGGGGCGAGTCCAGGCAGTTGCAGCCGGTCTTTCGCATACCTGTGCCCTGAAAGCTGATGACCATGTTGTTTGCTGGGGAAAAGATTCTGATGGTCAGCGTACAGTTCCATCGGATTTGGGCTCCGTCCAAGCAGTTGCCACTGGTAATTGGCATACCTGTGCCGTGAAAGCCAACGCTTACCTGGCTTGCTGGGGAGACTATGGTTCTGGTCAAACCGCTGTCCCATCAGATTTGGGCCCCGTCCAAGCAGTTGCCACCGGTGGTATGCATACCTGTGTCGTGAAGAAAGCCGGTGCTACCGTGGCCTGTTGGGGAGACAATGGTTCTGGCCAAACCGCGGTCCCATCAGATTTGGGCCCCGTCCGATCAGTTGCCGCGGGTAATAGGTATACCTGTGCTGTAAAAGCCGATTTTACCGCGAGCTGTTGGGGGGAGGACTGCTTTGGTCAAAGCACAGTCCCGTCGGAGTTGGGCCTAGTCCAATCAATTGTAGCGGGTGAGACGAATACGTGTGCCCTAAAGATAAATAATGAAGTAGTCTGCTGGGGTAGAGATTTCCCAGATAAAATTACACCTCCGCTAGGTCTGAAAGTCAAACGGATTGGAACCTGAGTTTAAGACAAGAAATCTTGTTTTAAACGCTGTTGGCGCCAAAAAACCAATGCCATATCAGAAAATTAAGGATGCTAACCTGAGCAGGAAGATGGCCCTAAATATATTTCCCTAGAAATGGCTTTGTTCTCTGTATCATCACGTTCTGCGCAATCTTTGCTGCAATATAAAATCTTTGCATCCCGCCCCTTTATCAAATCAACGCCGATAGAATTAACTCCTAGTGCCTCTTTACAGCAATGGCAAAATTTTACCGCTTCGACACCGGTTTCTTCCTTAATCATCTGCAAAAAACCGTCGCCATAGTTTGCAACCAGATGTTGCTTTGCAGAAATATCGCGCGCAGCGGTTACTGTTATGACTGGTGTAAAGTATATCGCATTAACCTTTTTCCATGACAAACGGCAATTTACGTTAGCGGTGTATCTATCTGCCGCGCTCATAAAGCGAAATTCATTACCATTCTCTTTAGCAGAAAGGGCAACGAAGGATGCAGGCATTGCTTCTGTTGGATGCCTGGAAAGAAAACTGATCAAGTATGTGTCTTCGGTTGGATTTCCACCTTTCATTTTACGAAAGAAGATATCTCCGGTGAACTCACCAAGGACGGTGCCGGCCACTATTTTTTCCTTCGTGCGCAGAATGTGGCCAACGCCAGGCATGGAATCAAGGTATAAATTTCCACCTCTACTTACGCTGCCTAATGTTGTCTTCACCACCAGCGTTTGAAAAACCTTTTCAACTTTTGGTTCACGTTCCCAGATTTGTCTGTGATCTCCGCGATATGAAGTAAAAAGCGCCTTCCTTTCTTGCAAGTATTCGCGGCCTTGTGAAAAAGTTTCTAGTATTTTCATATCTACAGACGACAACTCTCCTGAAAACATGCAAAAAGCCGCATTTGCTAGGGTAAATTCTAACGTGCTAACCGCAGACTCCAATTTGGAGTGGTCAGTCACTTGTTTGCTGCGCAGTCTATTTTCCGAGTAATATCCTATACCCCTTTTCCCAAACACACTGCGCCAATATGCTTCCTGATCTTCCAGTACATCAACCCAGGGTGTTCCGGTGAGCTGCCAGTTTGGGCTACTGCCGGCAACATGGTCCAAGCCCAGGATAAGTTGCTGTAGCCAGTCATAAAAAGCACCTTGGGTTTGGGTTGCATGGCCATTGATGCTAAGTAATTGGTAATGGGCAAGCAGGTTACCGTTATTGCCACCGAAAACCAAAGTAACTACTGGGGTCGCAGGGCTATCTGCTTGAAATAAGGGGGTGTCACTACTGTGATGATTAAAGGCGTAGTGTGTGTTGGTTGCTGGGTGCGGTAATATATTGGGGCCAGAGCTCGCCTCGTCCGAAACAGGTTGCACTATCACAATATGGACCTGTAAGGCCGCTTCAAATATCTGGGATAAAAAGCCATCAAACCAAAAATGGATCACTGGCAACGCTTCGCCAGAGGCAGCGAGCCCCTGCAGAGTTTGGAGCTGACTTATGAGCTGTGCCACGATCTCAATGTTTTGATATTGCTGATGGCCAGCTATTTGCTGCAAACTGAGTAGATTTTGTACCTGGGCCGTTTGAGCCTCTGTCATGTGGGTTAAGTAGGTAATGGTTTGGGATAGCATTTGCGCTACCGGCATATCCAGGGCGGCAGCCAGACTATTATAACCGCACCAACCATCACCGCCGTGTTCCGTTGCGGCTAAATGCAAATTGGTGTCAATTGCTTGAGCAGCCGGAGCTGGCATTGGAGCCGGCAGCACGGAACCTCTAAGAAAATTAGTGGATTCTTGCAACCATAATCTGGCTGTATTTAGTGATACTTCTAAAGCTAGCGCCACAACCGAAGGATCGATGTTGCCTTTGCTAATATTTTTTTTGCCGGCAAAACTTTGTGCGGGCAAAACAAGAGCAAGTAATAAGATTAAAAAAGGTATTTTTTTGGTGCCAATCATAATTAAACACGCCTATTATATATGGTAAATATGGCGCAATATTGCATGGTATATTAACACTGTCAATGCGGGTGAATTTTCGCGACTAATCAATATGGTTTTTATGCAGGACTTTTTCCGAGCTGTGGCAAAGTGTTGCCCGCATGTTTATCGCAGACCGGCGTGAACCAAGACTTGAACCACAGCAACATGATGGTTCCTATCTGATTTGTGGGGACTACGGCGAACTGCCCCATGCAAGAGTAGCAGAAGGGTTAAAGCCTTGAGCACCGTTTGCGGGTTTACCGTCATTTTTATCATCTTCATCATTGTGATGATTGTGATGGTGATAATATTTTTTACCTGAATCTGCGAGATCAGAATTTGTAAAAATTTTAAGGATTGCCAAAGCAATGTCATACGGCAGGCCAAGCTTGTAGAACAGGAGCATGACGGAGAAAACACCAAAACTGGTCGTACGCTGCACTGGCAGCTTGTTTGATGGTGTTGGAAGACGCCACCGGGTGTTTAGCCAGTTTGACTGGGCCCGTAAAAACCGAGTTACTTCTGCGTTTCGTGAATGCTCAGCAAAATACAGTGCCGCGGAGCCAACAGGGGTAGCAGCATCCAGGTTTGCACCGAACGCAACCAAGCATTGAACCACAGCGAGATGACCTCCTAGAATAGCATAGAGCAGCGACGTGGAAACATTAATGGCAGTAACCTCAAGGTGTATATCTAATAATCCAACCAAGTATTGAACCACATCAAGATGATTAGACGAAGCAGCAAGCTGTAATGCGGTGTAACCATTACAGCGTTCATTGGGATCTGCACCCTCTTTGACAAGCCTAATCACTTCTTCCAGCTTTCCAGCTTCGGCGGCAGTATGCAATGAACCAGCCAGGACCGGAGTGGCAACACTGAGTGACAGTAAAAACATTAATTTATTTAACATAATAATCCTTGAGAAATTAGAATGGCTATTTTATGTGCTGAATATTCCATAAGTCAAGGAAGCTGACCTGAATCATTACATATGAGACTTTTTAGGCCGCCATCGCGTGATTCTTTTCATGGTGCCCCATGGGCGTGTGTATGGTTCCCAAGTCCTAAACAAGCGCGAGATGCTCTCTTTAGAGAGAGTCATCAAATTCCCCAAAAGACTCCTGAGAGGGGGTGGGAAATTTCTTGTTGAATTGATAAACCATGAGTGGGATAATCAGACATAATACCCAAGACTCGACGGCAGCGGTCAGCCAGCCGACTTCTTGTATGACGGCAGTTGTTTCATCGGAAAAGCCTGCATGTTTGTTCCAGCGATAGCCTCCGATCCAATTAGAAATTCCGTTGGTGGCGCCATAGACAGCCGTAACAATCGCGACACCTTTTGGAGTCGCCAGCGCAGGAAGCTCCCAAATAAAATCTCCTACAGAGGGTGCTGCGGTCTGTTTCCTGGTGTATTGATAAACGATTAAGGGGACAATGAAGCCTAAGGTCCAAGACTCGACGGCTGCGCTCAGCCAGGCTGTTTCTTGTATTGTCGCGGTGGTTTCATCGGAAAGGCCTGCATGTTTGTTCCAGCGAAAGCCTCCGATCCAATTAGAAATTCCGTTGGTGGCGCCATAGACACCGGTAACAATCGCTGCACCTTTGAGAGAGGCCAGCGGCGCAAGATCCCATGCGTACAGATTGGAGCTCAGGCTCATCAAGAGTATAAAACTGAATACTCTGAAGGACTTTGTCATCGCCACTCCTCCTGTTGGAGACAGGAAAACGCGTTGAGGGGTTTGGCTATTCCTGTCTTGAGCACCTTAAGATCCGCCAAAGTCTTTGGACCTAAGCTCGCTACCGGAACTTTGTTAGAAGAATTTTTCGTTTGGTGATAGCCACTTAGCCACTTTACATCTGAACTCTTTTTGGTAGAAGCAACCATATGGTTAAGAATTTACAGGTTTTCGCTTTATTACTTTTCATCTCGCCGATCTGTCATTCCACAATTTTAATACCAACTTTTTTTGCGCATGACACTGAACGAGTGCGTTATGGTGAACAGCTTTACAGCCCTGGAGACATGCTGGGTATGTTGTGGCAATTGAGCTACTGGTCGCTTGATTCACTGGTGCGGCCTGCACTTTCGCAAGCCTTAAACGGTATCCTGTCCGGTGGGGGTAAGGCTTCTGGAAATGTTCAATCAGAAAGCGGTAGCTATACTCTTTTCCACTCCTCCGCAGGAAATATGAACGACCCAAAGACAACAGCCACACTGTTTTACATTGTAACTGCTGGAGTTGCTTGTATTGTCGGTATTGCCAAACACGTCATCGTCAAACGCAACCAACCCCCAATATATGAAATAATCGGGTGGGATGACAGATATATTCGTTATTAAAGATTCACAGAGAAAAATTGGTGGGCCCGGTGGGAATTGAACCTGCAACCGCCGGATTAAGAGTCCATTGCTCTGCCAATTGAGATATGAGTCAGTCATTCGCCTGATGCATCGTAAAAAACTTGTGTTCTAGACTGGGACAATTAAAGAGCCGCACTCTCTCTATCGCAAAACTTTGAGAGTACGGCAACCGATTAAGGTTGGGACAGATATACTGTGCCCAGCGACGAGTTGTCAAGCGCGGCTCTCCAGAGGAGAGCATCATGGTAAAAATCGAAATATCAGAAAACGAAGTCAGCAAACGTATCTGCACCCTGAGAGAAACTCAGGTCATGTTGGATAGAGATTTGGCAGGAATCTATAAAGTTGAAGTTAGGGTTCTAAAACGGGCAGTCAGGGAAAACATCGAACGTTTTCCGGGTGACTTCATGTTTGAACTAACCAATGAAGAAGTTGAAAACTTGAGATCCAGAATTTGGATCTCAAGTTTAGAGTACTCTTCCAAACAACACGGAGGCAGTCGTCATACACCTTTTGCGTTCACCGAGTTAGGCGTTGCTATGTTGTCTAGCGTGCTCGGCAGTGAGAGAGCCATAGAAATCGACATTGAAATCATGCGGGCTTTCGTTCAACTTCGAAAACAACCCAAAGTGCAGCAGTTGGAAGTTTAATCAAAGTTGTTGTGGTCCAGTAAAAAGAGACACTCAACTAGTTCTTTCAGTTCTTTCCGAAAAAAGTGCATTGTCAACTCGTTCAGGCATGATGATTTTTGGGATCTTGATTGCCGCGGGAGTTGCATAGCTGCTATTTTTCACCCGATTTATCTTTATCTAAACCTTTTGGATTGCTCCCATCAAGAGAATCGGTTAGTCTTACTTGTAAGAATAGGAGAGTTTAATATGTCCCAAATTGCTACTACTAAAATGTCTTCGAAAGGTCAAATCGTAATTCCTGAAAAGATAAGGGAAAGCTTGAACCTTCGGCAAGGCACAGAGTTTGTCGTGCTTTCGAATGGTGATGCAGTTGTACTGAAACCGATTTCCCCCCCTTCAGCAGACGAGTTTTCATCGCTGTTAAAAAAGTCTCGAGCTGAGGCAAAAAAGGCAGGGCTTAAGCAGTCCGATCTTAAGAAAACCATCCAAGAAGTGCGAAAAAGCAAATGAAGGTTGTGCTCGATAGTAATGTGGTAATATCGGCAATTTTTTGGTCTGGGATACCCGGCAAAATCTTAGAGCATTGGATGCAGGGGCGATTCCAACTCTTGTTGTCTTTAGAAGTGTTTGATGAATATCAAGAGATAGTGGAGCGCCTTGCAAAAAAATACGCGTTGTCCTCTGGAAGTCATGTATTGAATCAAATTTTCATGGGCGCGCAACTTGTTGATGCTACCGACATTCAGACACCTCATTGCGACGATCCTGATGACGTAATGTTCTTGAGACTTGCCATAGCCGGCAGAGCCGACTACCTGGTTTCGGGCGATAAACATCTTCTCAAAGTGGGAAGATTTTCTGGAGGAAGCGTGGTGAAACCAAGCTTTTTCTTGTCGCTGTTTTATCTTTAGAAAATAAGTAACGAGACAACGCACACGTATCGCAAAAGAGAATTTTGGTGGGCCCGGTGGGAATTGAACCTACAACCGCCGGATTAAGAGTCCATTGCTCTACCAATTGAGCTACGAGCCCAGCAATGCCAAAAGCTTTAGTAATTAGGGGACTGACTGTCAACACCTTTTTTGCAAAATAGACGGTGAAGACTCTGTTGACCGATGGCTTAAAATATCCCATAAGGCCTCAAACAAAAGTCCTCTGACGGTTAAAATGAATCAGATCGTGAATGACTTTATGGAGCATAGTTTATGACAATGGGAATCATGGCCACGAAATTAGGCATGACACAAATTTTTATTGAAGAAGGTGTTCGCGTTCCGGTGACAGTGTTAAAAATGGATCCAAACTTTGTGGTTTCCAAAAAAACCATGGAAAAAGACGGATACACTGCACTGCAACTCGGCTTCGGTCAGATTCGCGCCAAGCTCGTTAATAAGCCTACCAAAGGTCATTTTCAAAAAGCCAACGTAGAGCCAACCCGCTTTTTAAGCGAGTTTCGGGTTGATGAAAAAGAATTAGCAAATTATGAGATCGGAGCTCAGATAGGCCTTGAATTTTTTGAAGGTGTCTTGTCTCTTGATATCGCTGGTGTGAGCAAAGGTAAAGGTTTTGCTGGTGTTATGAAACGGCATAACTTCGCAGGGTTTCCTGCAAGTCACGGTACCCATGAAACCTTTCGCCATGGTGGATCCATTGGTATGCGCGCTCAACCTGGAAAGGTTTTGAAAGGCAAGCGCATGGCCGGACACATGGGTGATGAATTGGTGACCATGAAGAATCTGCGCGTGATTCGTATCATGGCAGAAGAAAATTTGATTTTGGTGCGTGGCGCAGTGCCAGGGTCTAAAGGCAAAGTAGTAGAGATCAAAGTTTCTACACGTAAGCCTAAAGCGCTTCCTGGAGTTGGTGGAGCCACACTTGAAGAAGCTAGCAAGAATCCAATGAAGGCATCTAAAGCAGGCGCTAAAGGCGCAGGCGGCAAGAAGAAATAATTTTGATTGTCACTCCTGACTTGTTCAGGAATCTAGGGCAAAGACAACTAGCTGGTTATTTCGAAAAAATTGACAAGGCCGGACAAGTAATATGTTACTGTTTCGGCCTTGCTGCTTATTGCAGCTTTAAAAAAGGATAAGTTATGTCAGAAGCAATCGATTTGTTGACGGTGAATTGGGAAGAAGAAGGCGAGCTCAAAGTCAAAGAGATTAAAAAGCACGTCCTTTCAAAAGGTGCTTGGTGCACGCTGATGTTTTTGTATCAAGAAATGGACCCAAAGACCAAAGAATACCGTGAACCTAAAATCAGTATTCGTCGTTATAAAAAGCGCGCAGATGTGTACGTTTATCAGTCTAAGTTTAATATTTCTTCAGCTGCACAAGCGCATGAGATTGCGCGCATGATTCAAGAATGGTTTCCCGAAAGCAAAGAGAGCTAATTGGTTTCTTTCTCGTGGATTTCACAGAAACCTATTTCTGATCCTGGAAAAAAGTCTCGGCACCAAGTATTGTTGATACAGGTTGTTGGCTCTTGCTTGGCGTTGCAGTATGGACGGCATTGATCTTTGTAGCAAAAATGTCCCGGTCTGCAAAAAAGCGATTCCAAGTTACATGGTGAAAAAGACGAGGCCTCTCCAGGTGTCAGGCATAAAAAATCTGTAGTGTTGGGCAGCAATTCACAGCCGCCTTCTGCTAATGGACAGTCGACACAAATATCATCGTTGCAGCGCAAAGGGTCACATCTGAGCGCGCAAAAACCGCTTTTTCTATCCAGATTACCGACGCACTTGTTGGGCAGAGTATTATTTTTGCCACAGTCGCTATCATGTTGACATTTAGCTCCCATTTTTATTGGAACCTGCTCAGTTTCAACCTGTTCAGCTTTAATTTTTTCCGGCTGAGGCGCAGGTAGTTGACTATTTAGCGCATAGTCTGCAGTACAACTTGAGAATAATAATATGCAAAGCAATAAAAAATGCGGCATAAAAACCCTTAATCCAATTCACGATTGAGCAAGTAAAGAACGAGACCTGTTGTGCCGACTATGGCGGCGCAGGCCAAGGAGACATCTGTTACGATGGCGTAGTTTCTCCAGGCAGCCGGCGTGGCATTGCTGGGATTTTGCTGAAATTCTTGTTTGGCAAAAAAAGCGCCAATGCCAAAGCCGATTCCAAGAGTAAGAGGCAGTGAAGAAGCGGCCATCAACCAAATGCCCGTTTGTCGCAGCTGTGTTCTTTTTTGGTTTTCCCAAAATATTTTTTCTAAATTGTTTTGGGTGATTTGTTGAGGAAGATTGATAATATTTTTAAAAGTTTCATCGTCTATGCTCTTCTTTTTTTCTAGCAAAAGATGGGAGCAATGATCATAAAGTAAACTTGGTAATTTTAAGCCCTGACTGCCGCAAGTAGTGTCGTATTTTAGAGCCTCGGCAGTCTTGGTTTTTGCGGTATCCAAGTCATTCAAAAAGAAGTAAGTTGCGGCTTGGTAAAGAAAGACCTTTGCCAAAAGATTCTTCGTAGATGGGTTCTGATTTGTGACAAGTAGTTCTGCTTGGGCTGCTTCAAAGTGTTTAAGAGCGGCTTCTAAGTTTAAAATGTCGTATTCTTGTACGCCAAGTTCAAATCGGTTAGTCTGCGCAAAAACTGTTAAATGAACGCCAAAGAAGAACGTGAATGTGAAGATGCTTCGCATGTAGATGTTAACAAATCGGATCAGCGGACTGTTCCTTGTGTAATTGGATGTATCGATGATAGCTATAACAAATTTGCAAAAAATGATGGGCCAGCGTGTCCTATTCGAAAATGTCTCATTTAATTTAAATCGCGGTGAGCGTTATGGTTTAGTGGGAGCGAATGGTTCAGGCAAAACGACCTTGATACGGATTTTATCAGGAGAAGAACCCGCGAGCGATGGCCGAGTACATATTCCAAAAGACGTCACTTGGGGTGCGCTGAAACAAGATCAGTTCATGAACGATCATGAAATTATTATTGAATCAGTGATGAGCGGAGACAAGCTTGTTTATCAGGCCATGCTGGAGAGAGACAAGTTATTGTCGACTGAAACTCCCGATGCGCATCGGCTTGATGAACTACTCGAAATTATTGGTCAGAATGATGGTTATACGCTGAAGTCGAGATCCGCAGAAATTTTGGTGGGTCTTGGTATTGAAATCTCAGTGCACGAACAGCCACTTTCTGCTTTGTCTGGTGGTTTTAAGCTGCGGGTTTTGTTTGCACAAGTTTTGATTTCTTCTCCCGACATGCTCATGCTCGATGAGCCAACCAATCACTTAGATATTGTGACCATTCGTTGGCTGGAAAAGTACCTGGTTAACTTTAAAGGCGCCGTTCTGGTTATTTCTCATGACAGAAGATTCTTAGACCGTGTTTGTACACATATACTTGATATCGATTATGGAACAGTCACCCCGTACACAGGTAATTATTCTGCGTTTGAAATATCAAAGCAATTGATACGTGCACAAAAAGAAGCAGAACTCGCGAACATACAAGCAGTCATTGCGCACAAGCAATCTTTTGTGGATAGATTCGGGGCGAAAGCAAGTAAGGCACGGCAAGCGCAAAGTCGCATCAAACAGATTGAGAAGATTGAAATACCTGAACTCAAAACCTCGAGTCGGCAATATCCCACATTTCAATTTGTGCAAAAAAGACCAAGTGGACGAGAGATTTTAAAAGTAGAAGGGCTTTCTAAATCTTATGGGGATAAAAAAGTATTAAGCAATTTAAGCGTTGATATTCGCCGCGGTGATCGGGTTGCCATTATTGGTCCTAACGGAATTGGTAAATCAACACTGCTGAAAATATTGAACTCCCAGGTGAATGCTGACGAAGGTAAATTTGTGTGGGGGCATGAAGCACAGCTCGGTTATTTTGCTCAAGATCATGATGCAGATATTAAAAAAACAAAGGGCACTGCGCAGCAATGGCTTTGGCAATTCTGCCCGGAACAAGCATTGGGATTTGTGCGTAGTTTTCTAGGGAGAGTTTTGTTTTCTGGAGACGACGCATTAAAATCTATTTCTCATCTTTCGGGAGGGGAGATCGCCCGATTGGATTTAGCCAGACTGATGATCTTGAAGCCCAACGTTTTAATCTTAGATGAGCCTACTAACCATTTAGATGTTGAAACCATTGAATCATTGGTGAGTGCGCTCAAAGCTTTCGAAGGAACTTTACTATTTGTTTCTCATGATCGTTGGTTTGTCTCGGAGTTGGCTACCCGAATTGTCGAAATTACTCCAAAGGGCGTGAGTGACTATAAAGGAACGTTTGAAGAATATTTATCTGCTTCTGGCGATGACCATTTAGATGCGCAGGCGCTGATCAAAAAATCTAAAAAAGAGCAAAATTGGGAATCGACCAATAAAGAAGATAGAAAAAAACAGTTTGTTGATAATAAGCAAAAACGATCAGATAAACGGAAAATAGAAGTAGAGTTGGAAAAAGTAACGCAGCAAATTGCGCAACTCGAAAGTCGGCAAAAAGAAGTTGAGACTAAATTTTGTCTTCCAGATTTTTTTGAAAAAACGCCAATTGCAGATGTTAAAAAATTGCAAAATGAGCAAGAACAGTTGTCTTCTCAATTACAAGACCTCGTTCAAAAATGGGAAGATTTAGAAAAGGCATTGTTGGAAGAATAGGACTCATCCTCCTGCTGTCTGATAGTATTCCGTAGATAAAATTGATTATGCATCCAATTCGGGAGTCTCTTTAATAAAATACGAGAGAGTTCACATGATGCATATGATTTTTGATCGCTATCACAAAGTTTTTATAAGTAGTATGGCGATATTGCTGGCTGTTTCATTGCTGTCTGCCTGCAATTATTTTGAAGCACGGATGAGTGCCGATCGAGGTTATCGTTCGTACCTCAACAGGCAATTTGCTGAAGCAATCAAACATTATCAGCGTGCTATTGAGTTATCTCCATCAAATAGCGAGATCAGGCGCAACCTTGGGTATGCTCACTTGGGAGCTGCCAAAGAAACGACACTAAAAGCAGAAACAGATCGCCACTATCGACTTGCTATTGAGCATTTGGGTAAAGTGTTGGCAGAAGATCCAGATGATAAAGAATTGGCAGGCGTGATGCTTGATACTTGGACGCAGGCAGATCGACTCGATGATGCCGCACGATTCTATCAGGCGCGGATGCATTCTTCTCCGGGGGACATAGAAACTTTGCGGCTGCTGGGCATGATAGAAATACGTCGAGGAAATTATCAGGCAGCGCTCGATACTTATGAAACAAGACACAAATTAATGCCGGATGACATGCAGCTTTATGCCTCGAAAGCTATTCTATGTTGGGAGTGGTTGCGCTCTGGTGGCTTAAATGATCCGACACAGGCCCTTCGTATTGCTAGTCTGGGACTAGATGCGGCCCTCGAAGTCGATCGCAAAGATCCCAAGCATCCGTCAGCTTTGGTCTACGCGGGTTTACTGCTAAGGGAACGTGCGACGCGTCAGGTTAACCAAGATGAAGCTCAAAAAGATTTGTTAGCAGCGCAACGTTATTTGGAAAAATTAAGATCAAGAAAGCCGTCGACCGAAACATTAAATACTAAGAATTCTATAAAAAGCACTTCAATTTACCAAGTAGAAGATTTGGGTAAAGAAGCACATGTTTGACTCTTATTTTTCTCATCAGACCTCGTATATAAAAACTGTCTCTAAACCTATTTCCTTTTCTCTTCTGATGCATGCTGCCTTGATCTTAATGGTACTTGCGGCGCCACTAATTGTAATCAAGCAGTTGCCTCCCCCTGTTTTGCCTGTCGAAATTTTTGATTCAGCGCCTCCACCTCCACCGCCTCCACCTGGCGGAAGCGCACAGACAAAACCAAAAGAAGAAGTGAAGCCTAAAGAACAAAATGAATTGAAAGAACCAGACAAGGTTCCTCAAGAGTTACCCAAGCCCGAGGACAAACCGAAAATCGAAGGTGGCATGGAAGGCGGCGTCGAAGGCGGTGTCATTGGCGGAGTTGTAGGAGGTGTCTTATCAGACATTCCTGCCAAGGTACTGGTAAGGCCTCAGCAAAAACTTGCCGGAGATGCCCCTGTGTTCCCGGCAGAGGCTCGAGCTCAAGGGCTTTCGGCGACCATTGCTGCTCGCGTGTGTATTTCCGATAAAGGCTATGTGACCAGCGCAAAAATATTGCGGGGTTCACCGGTATTTAATGCTGCAGTTGAGAGAGCGGTCATGAAATGGCGCTATGAACCTTATGTCGCGGGAAGCACAGCGGTGCCAGCCTGTTTCCCTGTTTATTTTAACTTTAACCTGAAGGGGTAATTATGGGATTTAGTTTGGTTGAAATGTGGAGCGCGATGGGGTTCTCGGCAAGAGTTGTCGTTTTCATTTTACTGGGAATGTCAATTTACGTCGTGGGTGTTAGCATTGAACGTTGGCGCTATTTTAACAAAGGCCGCAAAGTAGCGCATTTGCTGGTGACGGCTTTGCGTGAATTATTACAAAAAGAAGGCGGCAACTCTCTTTTAAAAGCACAGGAAATCGCCAAAGCACATGCAGATACTCCGCTGGCCAGTGTTGTGGAAGCAGCCTCGGGTGCATTTATGCGCAAGTCAAATCAACTGGATGCACTTGATTTAGTTGTCGGTATTAATCGTGCCGTGGAGCGCTCAATAGAACGCCAAACGGATGTACTCAAAAAAGGCTTGGGTGGTTTAGCGACCATTGCTTCGACGGCGCCATTCGTTGGTTTATTTGGGACCGTGCTTGGTATTATTAACGCCTTTCATTCGATGTCGAAAACGGGCTCTGGTGGTTTATCAACAGTCAGTGCAGGTATTTCAGAAGCTTTGGTCGTGACAGCATTTGGTCTTCTCGTCGCAATTCCTGCTGTTGCTCTTTATAATTATTTTAGTGGCACTGTGGACAAATTGGTCGTCGATATGGACGAAGTCGCTTCTGAAATGGTGGAAGCGGTCGTTTTAAGTGGCAACAAAGGTTGACACGGATGAACGCAAAAATTTTAAGAAGACTAGAAATGATTGATACGGATGGTCGTAAGAAGCGGATCAAGGGTAAAAAAAATGGGCCCGATGCTGCTATCAACATTACGCCTTTAGTCGATGTCGTTTTAGTGCTTTTGATTATTTTTATGGTGGTAACTCCTCTTTTAAGCGAAGGGCTAGAATTGCCAAAAGCGCTTGATCCTAAAAAGCTAAATGCCATGGGTGAAGATTTAAAAATTAATGTGAAACGCTCTGGACAAATTTATTTTGGCAAAGCGTTAGTTGAAGAAAAAGACCTGAAGAAAAAGCTTGAAGAAGAGCTCAGTAAAAATCCTTTTCGCCCGGTCTATTTGTCAGCAGATAAAAGTCTGCAGTTCTCCAATATCCGTACCATCTTAACTGCTCTTCGAGATGTAGGTGTTTCTGAAGCCGGTTTTGTGAGCTCAATTTCTGACGAGGAACCCTAAATATGGCAGCATCTGTTGGTGGTAAAAAAGGATCAGCGAAAGCAGAAATTAATATCACTCCACTGGTAGACGTGGTGCTGGTCTTGCTGATTATTTTTATGGTCATCAGCCCAGGAGATGCGACTTATATTCCAGATGCAATTCCCAAACCTGCCGAACTTGAAGACAGCGTGGTATTAAGCAGCGAGCAGTTGATTTTAGAATTATTTGCCGATGGATCTGCACTTTTAAATCAAAAATCAGTGACGAGGAGAGAATTTTCCAAACAAATTCGTGAGTTGATGGAACAAAGGAGTGACAAGAAATTATTTGTCGCTGCTGAAAATGAACTTCCTTATGGTGAAGTGGTGAGTTGGATGGGTCAAGCAAGAAGTGTGGGTGTGTCGACGGTGGCTTTGCAATTAAAAGAACTAATACCAGCTCAAGGTGAAGTAAAATGAAAAGAATAGTATTAACCAGTTTTTTATCTCTATTCTTGCTGCAGTGTGCCGGTGCGGGCACTTTATCTGAATCCAGGTTAGTCGGTGCAGGTTTCGGCGATGGTGATTCACCACAGGTCCTTAAAGAAGTACTGCAATTGGAGCCGGCTGATATCGATACAGCCGAAAAACTTGCTGAACAGATTAAAACGCTTAAAGATTCTTCAAAAATGCCAATTAGTGGCTCCTTCGTTATCTTAAGCTTCTCTCAAATTCTCGATGGAGATTTAATCGAAACAATTGAAACTAATCATAGTGTCGGTCGAGAAGCTTATAAAAATAAAATCCCCGTGGTGACTGGTTACAAACAGGTTCCTGGCATCGTTAAAATTGAAGCAAGCGTTGACGGTACTGCTTGGGATATGGTGGACGTCAATACTTACATTGTTTCTTACAGAGCTGAAGGTGGCTTCGTTCCAATGCCTGATGTGCCAGTTTATTTAAATCCAGCACCTGCAATTCGCATTGATCTTGTCGCTAAAAAAGATTGGCCTAAAGGTTTCATTAAGATCACGCTGACTGATAAGTTTAAAAATAAAGATGGGACTGGAGTTTTAGCGCATCTTCTCCTTAAGACAGATTCATAAAAAAAACCGAAAAATATGTAGGCGTTTGAAGTAAAATTTCCGAGAGAAAGAGGCAAAGCATGCGTTTGATAAGAGTCTTTTTGATGGCAAGTTTATTTTCAACCATGGTCTTTGCCGGGACGACAGGAAATGTTCGTGGCGTCGTAACAGAAACGGATAAAAAAGAACCGATGGGTGGCGTGACTGTCGTAGCGACGTCGACTGTCATGCAAGGTGAAGTGGCGGCTTTAACTGACGAAGCTGGCTTGTACACCATGAGCAATCTGCCACCAGGAACTTATACCATCACTGCCATGTTTGCTGGCGTCGTGAGTGAGCGTACTGGTGTTGTTGTCAGCGTCGATCGCACTGTTAATATTAACATGGGTATTTCCATGTCAGCAGCTGCTGGTGAAGTTTATACCATCAATGAAAAAGCTCCCAATATCGACGTGGCATCTAGTACTATTGGTGTAACGGTTACCAAGGAGTATATTGAAAATGTTCCCATGGGTCGAGATAGGAATTTTGATAATGCCATGAAAGTTCTGCCAACCTCAGGTGGAGATGCTTACGGTACTGCTGTGGGCGGTGCGACTTCTCCTGAAAATACCTATGTCATCGACGGATTAAATACCACAGATCCGTCTACTGGTTTATTGGGGACCAGACTTGTCCTCGAATTTATCGATCAATTCGATATTAAAGAAGGCGGCTACGGACCTGAATTTGGGCGTGCTACCGGTGGTTTTGTTAACGCAGTGACCAAGAGCGGAAGCAATGAATTTCATGGCAGTGTTTTTACTTATTGGCGTCCTCGTTTCTTGCAAGTAATTCCCAAGACAGTCCAGCGTGCCACTGAGTCTCTAGTGAGTCGTAATCGGTTGTATAACTATTTAAATGTTGGATTTGAATTTGGTGGACCAATCATCAAAGATAAATTGTGGTTTCACGTCGGTTATTCTCCTGAAATTCAAAACGACGAATGGATTCGAGAAGTCAGGCCTGTGATTGACGTGGTTGATGACAATCTAGTCATGAGCGACAAAGCTGCGTTTAGAGACAGTTATGATTCATTGGCTCAATCGCATCAATATACGCTCAAATTAACCCATGCTATCAATAACAATAATCGTCACAGCTTGGGTATTCGAGGAGCACCGACGTTATTTAGCGGAGCTGTGACCAATCCGTTTGATTCTGATTCGCCTTCTCGCGCTATGAACGGTGGGCCAGAAACATTTCAATTTCAGCAAACCAGCGGCAATTTTGTTTCAGGGGTTTATAATTTTGCAGGCAAATACTTTAACGATAAGTTTAAAGTCGATGCTTACTTGGGAACCCATTATCAAAAAAACATTTATAATCCGTTAGGGTTAGCTAGTAATCTTGATAAAGCCAGAATTAACCACGTCTATCAAGGAAGTTCTTATCTTGGTCTCGATACAGTTTGGAGTAAATTTGCTCCTGAGAGCGCAGGCATTCCTGCTGGATGCACGGGCGAATTCTCTGCCGGAATTCCTAAATGTCCAACTCAAAATTATTCAAGAAATGGTTTTGGTAATTGGGCTGATTTTAGTCTCTTTCGTTTTGCAGAAAAAGTTATGTTCACCAACCTTTTTGAAGTTGCTGGGTTGCATCAGTTTAAATATGGCGTTGACTTAGAGCAGCTTCAAGCGCATCGCCGGCATGGTTATACTGGCGAGAAAAAAGGAGAAACGGGCGAAAGCTTCCGAGGTTCTTTTCAAGATTTCAAAGACCAAGGTTATTTCACGGGCAACCAATATACCGTGGTGGGACAAGGCGTTGTCGATCAGATTCAATCGACAGCGCAGACACTGAACTGGGGCGCCTTTGTGGGCGATAGCTGGAATCCGACACCCAACTTGGTTTTGAACTACGGTCTTCGCTGGGAAGGACAAGATTTCTTTGGTGTCAAGAGCCCGGCAGAATGGAATCAGCTAGCACACAAATTTGCTATTTGGGATAACTGGGCACCTCGAGCGGGTCTAGTTTGGGATATTATGGGTAACGGTAAAAGCGCTATCCGTATGAACTACGGTCGTTTTTACGAGGCCATTCCCATGGATATAAATGAGCGCGCCTTCGGTGGCGAGGGTAGCAAGATTGGATTTTGGAAACGCGACAATTGTTATGAAAATGGTAATATTGATAGCAAGACTAAAATTGGCTCTGGTAGAAAATTGGAACCATTAGAAGTAACTAATCCCGCCAAACAATGTGAAGCCATACGGAGCAGTTCGCTGGGTGGCGAAGATTCCATTGTGGCACCAGGAATTAAAGGACAATACTCCGACGAATTTGTGCTCAGTGCAGACGTAGAACCGGTACCGTCATGGGTATTTGGTGTCGCCGGCGTTTATCGCTATATGGGACGTGTTATCGAAGATATGTCCGTTGATGGTGGCAATACTTATATGTTCGCCAATCCTGGAGAGTACGACGTCAATTCAATGTATCAGTTACGTCAACAAATGTTGCACGAAAAGGATCCTGTAAAAAGTGCGCAGCTTGGAAAGTTGATTAATTTACTACCACGTGTCAACGAATTTCCGAAACCTGTGCGAGACCTTTGGCAGTTACAGTTTCGCGTCGACAAAAAAGTGTCGGAACATTTCATGATGCTGGCTACTTATGTGGTGTCCTGGGCTTGGGGAAATTATCCGGGTTTGTTTTCAGCAAACAATGGCCAACTCGATCCAAACTTAACCAGTCAATTTGATTTGCCACAGCTTTTACTTAACCGCATGGGATATTTGCCGCAAGACAGACGACATCGCATGAAGGTCAGCGGTTTCTATAAAGCTTCACTGAAAGATTACGGCGTCAATGTGCCTTTGTTCTTCGATATTGGTGTGTCAGGATACGTGCAAAGCGGATCACCGTACGAAGCGTTGGGTCGAGATACTGTTTACGGTGCCGATGAAATCTTTATTTTACCTCGTGGTGCAGGTGGACGTACGCCGTGGACATGGGGAGCGGATTTAAATATTGGCATTGGTTATCATATTACAGAAGGCGTGACGGCGGAAATTTTTGCAGCGCTGTATAACATCACCAACAACCAAGCACCCGTCGCTTATGACGATTCCTATACTTACGACAACGTAAGACCGATTGAAGGCGGAACTTTTGATCAGTTGAAACATGCACGTAACTTAAAAGGTAATCCGATTAAGGTGAATCCGAACTACGGGAATGCCATTGCCTATCAGGCGCCATTTGGTGCGCAGCTTGGATTTCGCTTAAAGTTTTAGTGGTTGATTGATGAGGAAATTTGAATGAAGACACGTACGGTTTTAATAATGCTGACCCTGTTCAATGTCTGCCAACCCGCCTTTGCAGAAATTCAAATCAACATTAGCGTTGACTGGGAAGGACGCAGCATCACCGCAAACAACCTTCGAGCCATTGAAGCTTTCAATCAAGAATTCGGTAAGATCCCTGTACTCCATTTTTTAAATGCAGCCTATTTTACCAAACCTGATGTCAATTTTGCTCAGGTTGCGAGGGAAATGCGTTCCGCTTTAGATGCCAATGATGTTGTTGGCCTTCACATCCATGCTTGGAAGAGTTTAATGACCAGCGCGGGCGTCGAATACCGCAATACCCCAAACTGGAATAGCGGCGCTGAAAGCTGCGATCCAGACTGTGGACACGGGGTGCCGCTGACTGCTTATGCCACGGAAGAACTTCAAAAAGTCATCCGTTACAGCGCAGATACTCTAGTCCAGCAAGGTTTCCCTCGTCCAATCGCTTTTCGTGCAGGTGGTTGGATGGCGAATCTAAACGTCATGCAGGCTCTTGCTGCCAACAAGTTTCGCTATGATTATTCAGGTTTGAATCGAGATGTTATTCGTGGGTCGCAACCTGAAATTTATCGATGGACTGCAAATTTATGGTCTCACATTACGAATCTGACGCAACCCTATGTGATCGAAGCAGCAGCTAACTTGATAGAAGTTCCAAACAATGGCTGTTTGGCTGACTACATGCCTGCGCGCAAAATGATTGCAGTCTGGGAAGAATATGTCCGTGCATGGCAGGCCAATCCTCGGGCAGACTATTTTATTTCGTTTGGTTTTCACCAGGAAACGGCTGCGGTTTATAGTTCTCGTGTGGCCGAAGCGTTGCGAGTGATCATTGCTGCTGCAGCGCAACGTCATATTCCTTTGAGCTTTGTCGCTTACCCGAAATAATCCAAGGAAAAAAATCACGCCTAATGGCGCTCAAACTGAATTAAAAAATTATTTTTAAATTTTAATTGTTTTTATTTTAGCTTTTAATTTAAGATTTTTTTACTGCTTTGATTCACATGGTGTGGATCAAAAAAAGTACCGCGCCTAATTCCATGGAAAGTTATTTGGCGCGGCAGATTCACCTAAGAACCGGGGCGAAAATTAACACTCCGGTTCTTGTTGTCAAGCTTTGTCAAAAAAGCTTGGGAGTGTTTATGGAAAATAAAGTTTGTATCCCCCTCGATATTATTCGAAACACAAAATTATCACCACGTGCCAGGCTTATCTGGGCAGAGCTTTCTTTGTTGCCTAAAGGCGCTGTTGGCGAATTTGTGGTTAAGCTGAAAGTGCTGAGTCGGCTGCTGGGAATTTGCGACAGCACCTTGCGTCGTGCAATTAAATCACTCGAAGAAGCAGGACTAATCCAGTGTGTGGGACTTTTTGAGAAAAAGTTTAAGAAATATGTGTTTAAAAACGCCGAGGAAGTGCCGATGGATTGTCATTCCGGACTCGTTCCGGAATCCATCCCAAGCACTGAAAACCTGGATGCCAGCCTGCGCTGGCATGACAAACAAGAACAGCCAGCACCAACGCCTCCGATTTGTCATGACAAACAAGAGCAACCTTCTTCCTATCCAGTCTCACCGTTTAGTAATTGGAAACAAACATTCCAAGAATTAAAAGCACAAATGAAACCCGAGCCCACACCAAAAGCAGAACGAAAAGTGGACCTCGGTGAAACTGATTTGCTGCGCATGAAATATCGCTTTGCCAATGGAAAACCCTGCAGTGATGACAAAGCAAAAATTGTTTACGCCGAGCAGCTGTACAACTTTTATCAAAATCAATGGCGTGCTCAATTTCCGCTCTTAAACGGCAAAGACAATCGTCCTCTTTTAGATGCTGGTCTCATCGAATATATTATCATGAACGAACCAGCAAATATTGCCGGTGCAAAAATGATGGACATCATCGACAAAGAGTTGCAACGCTTTACTGACTTTCCTATCGACAGGGCTTGAAGCCTCCGCTGATTCGTTGTTTCATCATGGTCGGACCAAGAGCCCGACCAAAGCTTCTGAGCCAGTGCTTTCATCGGCTTAGTATTCGGGAGGGTGTATAATTAATCTGTGCCTTTTCAGGTTTGGTAGCAGCTTGAAAATCCGTTTTAAAGATTGTAACCCCTCAGTTCCAATTTCATTTTTGGTTAAATCTAAATTTAATTCTTGCACGGATCTGAGCTGCGTTAGAGCAAACGCTAACAATTGCGCTTGTGTATTACCAAGAAGATTTCTTTTCAAGTGCAAATGCAATTTCTGCAAATGTGGCAGCTGCATGATGAGAGAGATTAAAGGGAGTTCGCTTATTGCACTATTTTCACTTAAATCTAAATGCAACCTTCGCAATTGTGTTAGCTGTTTCAAGGCCAATGCCAAATTGATTATACTCGTATTTTCAATAGTATTATCAGATAAATCTAAATGTAATTCTTGTAATTGGAACAGCTGTCCTAAAGCCAAGGTCAATTCTGCTCTGCCCACGGTTTCGTTTTCGATGTTAGTATTACCCAAATATAAATGCAGCTGCTGTAAGTGAATCAGCTGTCCTAAGGTCTGCGCCAAGGCTTGTGCCTCAGCGGCGTTAATAGGATTGAATCTCAAGTTCAAATGCAGTTCTCTTAAGTGAGTCAATTCTCCTAAAACCTGAGCTAATATGATTCTTCCCAATCTTTCATGTTGGTCGTCAGAAACACTGGTGTGGCTCAAATCTAAATGCAGTCTTCGCAATTGAGTCAGTCCCCGTAGGCTGTTGGCCATATTCATGATGCCAGCATCGCCAAGACGGTAGTATCGCATCTCTAAAACAAGCGACCTCAGTTTGGTTAACCTTGCTAAGGCATCTGCCAGAATAACCCCTGAATTGGTGTAAACTGCACGATTGTCGCTGATATTTAAATCAAGTTCATTGAGGTCGGTCAATTGCCCTAAGGCGAGAGCTAATTCTGATATGTCATGATCGACTAATAAATTGCAGTTTATGTATAAATGCAGCACTTGTAAGTGACTCATCTGCAATAAGGCACTGGCCAAGGCTTCTATGCCAGTAAATTCAAGTCGATTGTAACTTAAATCCAAACCTAAGGATGTCAAATTGGGTATTTTGGTTAAAATCGCAAGCAAGCTTTGCAGACTTTCAAGTGGGATTGCTTGCGCAAATGTAAGTTCTACTGTGTGTAATTGACTTGCTCGTACTTTTAAAAGTTCCAGAATTGAATCTATTTGCATGTTATCGGTAATAAAGATTCGCAGGGCCTGCATAGGGTATTCTAAACTGAGATCATGGATAAACTGGGCCTGTTCCTGGAGAACTGGCTCGCGTCGCAAACGGAAAAAATTGATTATAGCAAAGCTGGCTGCTTCTCTAAAAGCTCTACAGCTGGTAGCAAAACGCACAAAACTTTGCCAATTAGGCAAAGCGGCCGCAATCTTTGCTAGCAAAACAGGCGTCATCTGATCAAGAAGAAATGGTTCCTGGCTTGCTCCTGCAAACGAAGCGACTCTTGAGTAGGGGACAGCCCCTAACTGCTCTGCGGCTTGGGCGGCTAATGGCGTATAAAATTCTTCTAATTCTTCTTCACTTTCTTCTTTTTTGCTGGTTTTTTCGGTTGGTTCTTCTCCAGGGATCATTGCAATTGACGAAGTAGCGACTAAGAGATTAAATGCAAGAAGAGTCAGTAATTTTTGATTCACAGGTTTTAACCTCAAAACTTATTTATTAATGATGCAGTATTATCATGTAAAAAATAGTTTTGGCAGCGCTTTTTTAAAAAGCAATGAGATCAGGATTTTCCTGCACGCGCCCGAATATTTGCAATCATTTCTGCTCGGTCTGGTGCGCCAAAGATTGCGCTGCCGGCCACAAAAATATTGGCACCAGCCTTTGCGGTAATAGCAGCTGTTTTGGGATCGATGCCGCCATCAACTTGAATGTGGCATTTGGAGTTGCCTGCGCTATCTAGCATTTGGCGAATTTTGGTAATTTTGGCGACAGGTTCTTGTAAAAACTTTTGGTGTGCAAAGCCAGGGTTCACGGTCATGACCAAGACGTTATCTAAATCATTCAGCACATATTTGATGCATTCTTCTGAAGTAGCAGGATTTAAGGCAACACCCGCCTTTTTTCCTAACTGTCTAATGCTTTGTAACGTGCGTTGCAGATGGGTGCAACTTTCAGCGTGGATAGTGATTTGGTCTGCGCCGGCTTTTGCAAAGGGTTCAATCCAGCGTTCAGGCTCTACAATCATCAGATGAACATCGATGAATTTTTGCGTACACCTGCGGACTGCTTCTACCATGATAGGACCAAAAGTCATGTTGGGGACATAGCGACCATCCATTACATCAATATGTATCCAATCGGCGCCGGCAGCTTCAATGGATTTGATTTCTTCTTCCAAGATACAAAGATTTGCAGAAAGAATGGACGGAGCAATTATAATCATTGTCTATCTCCCATAATATAATCCTACTCTTTCTTTAACCTGACCGCAAAAAAAGCATCGCAATCATGCCGATGAGGCCATAAGCGCACTTCGTTTTTATCATTCATGGCATTTTCGGGTAACCAAGGCAGGCTAACGCGAGGATCCTCACGGCTAAAATCAGGATGTTTTTCTAAAAAGGCAGCAATTTGTTCTGGGCCTTCTTGGGGCATGGGGGAGCATACCGAGTAAACCAAAACCCCTTGGGATTTTAATGTCTGGGCTGCGCTGGATAACAATTCGCTTTGCAAAGTTAGGAGTTCGTTCAAGTTTTCAGCTGTGTGTTTGAGTTTGATTTCTGGATGTCTTCTGATGGTACCAAGTCCAGAGCAGGGCGCATCCAATAAAACTGCATCCGCTGAGCCTTGAAATTTGGGATCGTCGGCCAAGGTGCGTGCATCTTTTATCACAGTCTTGATGCTTAATTTCATGCGGCGGGCATTGTATTGAATGCGGCGAATTTTCGCTTCACTGACATCAATGGCAAAGACATGGGATTTAGGGTCGGCTATTTTTTTCAAAATCATCGATTTTGAGCCAGGGGCCGCACAGCAGTCGACAATGGTCGATGTCACGGTTGCAGAGGGATTGAGCAACAAAGCTGCTACTTGACTCGCGGGATCTTGCACCATGAAATCACCGTTTTGAAAGCCGGCAATTTCTTTGGGCGATCCTGCTTTGGCCAAGCTCACTGCCGAAGGCACAAATGCATGTTTTTCACCCAATAGAAGCTGAGGATTTTCCTGAAACATGCGCAGCCAAACTTTTGGTCTTTGATTCATCGCTTCACAGGCTAAGCGCCATTCAGACTCAGGCAGTGCTTGAGCAATGGCTTGGACCAGGCTCAATGGGAGTCCAAAAGCTTGGCTTAGTTTTTCCAGATTGATTTCATCTTCAGTCAGAAGTGTTAAATGCATGGGCGAACCCAAGCGTCTTAAAACCAGATTGGTGAACCCGGCCAGGTAAGGTCTTTTGCGTTTGACTTCATTGACAGCCGTGTTGACAGCGGCATGGGCAGGGATCTTCTCGCTTAAGTGCTGCAACTGATAAGCTGCGACCAATAAATGTGGCAGCAAAATGGCGTCGATTTTTTGTTGTGGCTTTTCTAAAGCGCGGCGTAGGCTTTGTTCTAAGGAACTTGCCCACCGAATGGTGCCATAAGTCAATTCTGTGCACAGTGCTTTATCGATAGCGGACAAACCAGCTTGGTCCATGGCTTGTGATAAGGCCAGATTGGAAAAAGAGTTTTGCTCTAAAACTTTTGCTACGACATTAGCGGCAACTCTTCGGGGGTTAGAGCTATTTGTTTGAGGTTTTACTGGAGGCATGAGACTCACAAAAAATTAAAATATGTTCGATTAATTCATCTCGATCAAAATCGAGCGAGACAATGTGAGCAGAGCGCTCAAAAAACCATTGAGAATAAGGGGATATAATATTGTTTTGAAGTAGTTTAGCGGTTTTTTTAGAGTGAACCACATGATCTTGAGCGCCAAAAAGAGCAAGGGTAGGGCAAGTAATTTGTGCGAGGTTTTGCGTTGCTTTCTGCATCAAGTTATTTAATTGAACCAGCGCTTTTAGAGGGGTATGTTCAAGGGTCGGATTTTCTTTGCGAGCCTCTGCGTCTAAAATGTCGCCGCCTTTTATGCGTTTTGGTACAAACCAGTTGTGTCCTAGTCCCATTTTGGTGAGCCAAATTCCGAAATTTCCATAAAAACGTAAGAGGAAGGCTGGCGCAATTAGGATGAGCTTATCAACCTGCATTTTTGGGTCAGCAGCAAGCAAAGTAGCTAAAAGTCCGCCCATAGAAAAACCAATAACAATACGCGGCTTATCTGCGGGTAAAGAAGCAAAAGCCTCTTTGGCGGCGGCGATCCAAATTTCTGCAGAAATTTGATTTATATGCCCAGGCGTTTCTGCATGCCCTGGCAAAAGAGGGGCCCAGCAAGTGAAACCGGCTTGATGTAATGCATCGCCGACAATTCTTAACTCGTATGGAGTGCCCGTAAATCCATGCAACAGTAAGACAGAACCACGGTTGCCTTCAAGACGAAAAGCGGATGGAGATGATTTTGGCAGGGGGCGCGGCATTAATGCACGACCAAAGGACCAAAGCTTTGAGGGTGCTGAATGGGTCGGCGCGATGAAAAGCCTTCATCAATAGAGTGCCAGTGAGAAACAGTCTTGTCGCCAAACTGCCAGCACAAATAGATAGGCTGGCGGTTAAGCTCTGACAAAAAGTCGATACGTGCAGGAAAGACACTTTTCACGATGGCGCCATAGCAATGCATTTCCAGGACTTCATCACGAATTTCAGATTCGATTTCTTTGAGGCGTTTTTGCTTCTGCTTTGAGGTGGCCCTGGGTTTAGGGGCCGTGGAACCAACTTCTTGCATGGTTCCTTGTGCTGTCTCTTGTGTGGCTGCTTTGCGTTTTGGTGTGCTGTCTTGCAGTAGCTGGCCTTCGGCCACAAGCGTATGAATCTTGACGAAATGGTCTTTAATCAAGGGCAGAAAGACATTGGCTTCTTGTAGTGTAATAGCGCGAAAAATCATAGCCAGCCTATCTTAACCATCTGGGAGTTTTGGGCAAGAGAAAAAAAGTAAAATACTGGCCAAGTTTTAGCCTGTTATCAGTTCTTTGGTGGATAGATTTGAAACAGATAATGGTTTTTTTGTTATACTAAAATCAGTGATTTTTCACATAAAGGAAACTAAAATGCAAAAATCTGCTCCAAAATCAAAACAAGTGTCCAGCAATTCTAAAGAAAATCAAAAAACTTCCATGGGATATCCCAATCTTGAAGCATTACTTGAACAAGACAAACCGGATTTATCAGCGATGCTGATGCGCCATGAGCAGTTAGTTGAATTATCGCAGGCAAGGGCTGGAATTCCTAAAGAAAAAGCCGCTGCGAAAAGCTCTGCGTTGGCTTATGACCAATTTTTTGATCTTTTCAGTACCTTGCTGCAAGTAAAACAAAAAATGATCGATGAGCAAAAGTCTCAAAAAGGCACTCTTAAGAAGAAATAGACTTGGGTTTAGCCAAAAATTCGGAATTATAACTCAGTCTTGCTACAATCAAGTAAGCATTGGGGGATAAAATGAAAATTGGCTTAAATGTGTCAAATCAAGGACTCACGCAGCAAACACAAAACTTGACTGGTCCTGAAAAATTTCAACAAACTTTATCAGGCGTGACCAGCGCTTTGGCGGGTGCTGCCGGTGCGGCGGCTCCTTTTTTTCCCGGTGGCGCAGTGGTGTCTGCTGCTTTAAGTGGTTTTGCTAATACAGCCCAACAGGCTTCAATGAACGGTGGCGGTGTTGGTCCTTTTGGTGGTGCGGGCGGATCTTATAGTATGGGTGGCGGCATGTTTGGAGGTGGTGGCATCCCTGGCGGCGGCGGCATGCCCGGCATGGGAGCAGCGGGTGGTATGCCTGGCGGTGTGGGCGGAGTAGGCGGCGCGCCTGGTAGCCCAGAAGCTCAGATGCAACAAGGTTTTGCGCAGCAGATGTATCTCATGGGAGTGCAACAAAAGGCACAACAACAAAGTGAGGTTATGTCGATGATGTCCAACTTGTTGAAAGTAAGACATGACTCTGACCAAAGCGTCATTCAAAACATACATTAAAAAAAGCGCTTTTAGTAAGTTAGCAACTCCGCTGGACTTTGCCCGATATCTCTTGCAGATGAATCTATTTGCAAGAGGTAAAAATCCATGACCTATCCAGACATCGCAAATCTTTCGCAGGGATCTATTAATCTAAACGTGAGTTCTCAGGGCTCAGGGCGAACGACCTCCAATATTGATTTTTCTTCCCAGCTCAGAAAAGTCATGGCCCATGGTGCCAATGCTGCCAGCAGGGCAGCTTCAACCGCAGCGCCTCTCGTACCAGGAGCAGCAGTGATGTCGGCTGTTTTGAGTAATGCTGCCAATGATCTGGCAAGTGCAGGTGGAGGCGGGAGTATGTTGAATGGGGTGGGTGGGCAAAACCCCAACTTTTTGCAGACGATGGAAGGCATGCAGCAAAATATGATGTCTATGAATATGCAGATGATCGGTGTGCAACGCGAATTTCAACAAATGAGTGAGCAATACACAATGGTTTCAAATGTGATGAAAACGAAACATGATGCTGAAAAAAATGCTATCAGCAATATTCGCTAAACGTGTTTTCATCGATTATTTGAAGCGCGCCGATGGTTTATCTTTTGTGGGTAAGATGGTATTTATTCTCGTATAAAAGCGTGGTGATACTTCAAACAAAAGGGGCGTTGTGATGGCGAAACCAGCAGTGCAAATGATTTCAGGAATAATCGAAGTGCCAAAGGCAGAGGCAATTTTGCTGCTCGAAGCAGGGTATTTATTAATGCAAATGGGAAAAAACCAAGATGCGTTAGTCATTTTTACAGGTGTCGCGGCACTGTTACCCCATAGCGATGTGCCTTGTATCGCCTTGGGTAATTTGCTCTTTCGTCAAGGCAAATTTGAGCAAGCACTTAAGGAACATCAACGGGCGTTAAAAAGAAATCCAGAGAGTGCGTTGGCTCAGGCACATATTGGGGAAATTTTGTTTTTCCAACAAAAATTCAGTGAAGGTGTTGCCGCGTTACAAAAAGCCATTGAGATGGATCCCAAAGGATCATCTGCCCAATTTGCCAGAGAGCTTTTAAAATCAAATGACGCACATATATTTGATAAAGGTCCTAATTTAAGAAAAAAGATGGAGTGAGTGATGGATATTAAGTCTCATGGTACCACGGCTGCACCGACTGGAAAAACGACGTCTTTGCAGAATGCAGATTCAAAAAAAACAGCTGAATTTGATGGCGTGCTTTCGCCCTCGGCAACCCCCAAAGCGACCCAGACAGAGAAAGTTTCTGAATTGATGGGTGGACTTCAAGAACTCGCCAAAGGTATCAAGGAAGGAAAGGTGACCAAAGAAGAAGCCAGTAGGCAATTTGTGGGTATGGTCATTCAGCAACAAACTCACCTGAAACCCCATGTGAAAGATGTTAAAAAAATGGAAACTGCAGTCGCTGATGCGATTGAGCAAGATCCTTTTTTTGTGGCTAAGCTTGAGACCCAGTTGAAAAAATTAAGCCAAGAAAGCTAATATTCTTAAAAGAGGGAAGAACCATATGTGTGTCACGTGTTGTCCTTTGGGGAGCAAGGCGTGTGCACAATATGGAATTAAACGACGCAAAAGACATCGTAATTGAGCCTGTTTTGGGTGTGCCCCTAAAGACCGATAAGCGGGCCCTGGTAGAACAGTACACAAATTTTGTACGCTCGATTGCCAAGCAAGTTAAGAAATCCTTATCACCTAAAATAGAGTTGGACGATCTTGTTGCTTATGGCATGACAGGTTTGCTGGAAGCCGCTGAGAGATATAACCCAAATATAGGTGCCACCTTCACAACCTTTAGCTATTATCGTGTTCGCGGGGCGATCTATGATGGGCTCAGAGGGATGGGGTGGGTCAGCAGGCACGAGTATCAAAAAATTCGATTTGGTGAGCGCGCAACTGCCTATTTAGAAAATGTCGCCAATCGCGAAATGGCGAGTACAACTCAACGCAAAAACACCCAGGAAGAAATTGAGAATCTCAGCAACCAAGTCAATCAATTAGTCACTATTTTTGTGACTTCCATGGAAGATTTAAAAGATATTGATTTTGAAGATAAGCAAAATGTTAGACAAGACATTCAAATTGAAGAACAAGAATTACGACATTTCATTAAATTGGCCTTGCACAAGTTACCTGCTCAAGATCAGGAATTAATTCGCCTCTATTATTTTCAAGGACTTAGCTTGGAAGAGGTGGGCGAAAAAATTGGCCTCTCTAAATCATGGACCTGTAGGCGGCATGCACAGGTAATTGAAAAATTAAGTGCTACACTAAAAGAGTTAATGCAAAATCCTTCTTTGCAAAAGAAGAACAATTTGCCCCCCAAAAACAATAGGTTGCAGAGGGGTGTCGCCTTTCTTGGCTTGATTTTCAGCAACTTTTGCTGATAGTTTTTGATAATATGGTTAAGATGAGAATTGAACATATTTGAAAATAAGGGGTGTTTGTATGCCAGAGATTCCAACTGGAGGTATTGGAGGGCAAGGCCTGGCCCAGGAGCTCGTAAAAGAGTTACAGAAGCAATCGAAAGAACAGAAAGTTCCAGGAAAAAGTTTCGATGATGCGATGTCGAAAGCTGCCGTTAAGGACAATATTGCTCCTAAAAATATGCAGCCTAATGCTGTGCAGCAAGTTACTGTGTCAAAACCGACTGAGGGTGTGAATAGGGTTGATATGAGGCACCTTGAAATAACCCAAGAAATTCAAAAAACCCAGCCTGAAGTCTCCTCGCCGCTAAAAAGTTTAGTGGGAGCTTTCGCAAAAGATCAAGGGGCAATGGGAAAACTTATGGATGTGGCCATGAGTGGTCAGCAATTTTCACCAGGGCAACTGTTAACCTTGCAGTCAGCAAGTTATAAAATAACATTTGAGATGGACGCAATGAGTAAAATGGCAGAGACAGTCAGCGGGGCTGTCAAAACCACCATGCAAACACAAGTCTAAAATGTCGTATTGTCTTATGCGCAGTTAAAGAATAGTACTGGCTATGCGTGTATTTATTTTTTTTGTGTTGATAAGATAGTCGTGCATGATTTTAAAGCTGAGGTAAATTGGATCATTATGGATGTGAGTGGTTTTTATATTGAGATATTGTTTGTATGTTTTCTTTTATCGATTTTTTTCTCAGGGGCGGAAACAGCTCTAACCTCTCTTTCTGAAGCAAAAACACAGCAGTTGCTCGAAGGCAGTCGTCGCAGCGCAAAAGCGCTTCTCTTATGGTCTAAGTATCCCAATCGCGTGTTAACGACTTTGCTTGTGGGTAGTAACATTGTTAACACCCTGAGTGCGGCAATTGCCACTGTCATCGCTGAGCATTTATTTGGGGGTTATGGAATTGCAATTGCGACGGGTTTGGTGACCTTGGCTCTTCTGGTGTTTTGTGATGTGACTCCAAAAACATTTGCGAGGCATAATGCCGAAGCGATTGCGCCAATTGCAATGGTTATTTTGGCACCATTTTATTGGTTTTTTTCTCCTATTGTTTTTTTGTTGACTTGGTTTGCTGCTGTTGTGGTTCGACTGATGGGAGGCCGATCTTCTTCCGAGGGTCCTGTTGCTACAGAAGAAGATATCGCTTTTATGATTCGGCTTGGACATCAAGGTGGCGTTTTGGCAAGCGAAGAAGGCGAAATGCTAGAGAGTGTATTTGAGTTTCGCGATACCTTAGTGAAAGAGGCTATGGTGCCACGTACCAATATTTGTTCGCTAGATAAAAAAGCTTCTTTAGATCAAGTATTGTCAGAAATAAGGGAACACAATCATTCCAGATGGCCTGTTTATGAAGATAATATTGACAATGTGATTGGTGTTTTTCATTCAAAAGAATTGTTTGAAGTATTGAAACAACCTCATGCAGAATTTTGTTTAATGAATCACGTCCGTCCTGCTTTGTTTGTCCCTGATATAATGAAAGTGCGTGCTTTGTTAAAGGAATTTAAACATGGTAAAGCACATCTCGCTGTTGTTGTTGATGAGTATGGAGGAACGGCTGGCATCATTTCTCTAGAAGATATCTTAGAGGAAATTGTAGGGGAAATTCGTGATGAATATGATGATGCTGATGAAGAGCAATTGTTCCGCCGCATCGATCATAACAATTATCAAGCCAATGGCCAGGCCAGTATTTATGATTTGGGTGATGCTTTAGAGATTCAATTCCCCAACGAAGAACCCTATGAGACATTGGGTGGATTTTTAATTGCAACCTATGGTAAAATGCCTCCACCCAACACTGAAATGGACTTTAAGGGGTGGCGTTTTATGATTAAAAATGCAGATGAGAAACGTATTACCAGTGTTTTAATCAGGAAGCTTTTCAGTCAAGCAGAGGAGTCAGCTCTACTGCAAACGAGAGATTCACCTCCTGGATGATAACCAATGGATAAAAATCAGATAAAGAGTTTTTTAGATCCGCGCCATCTTTTTTCTAACACGCTTTCCCGATTTTTTTCCCAAGATCATTTTGTGCGCATGCATGGATTGTGGGGCCGAAAGGTTTTTTTAAATTGGAAAAGAGCTTTCACGAGGCTTTTGCCGCTTGGAGGTGCTTCAGCTGGCAATCGCGTAACACTTTATGATGATGGTGACGCTGCTTTTTTTTCCATACAGGACGCTCTCAGAGGAGCACAAAAAAATATCTGGCTTGAGACGTATATTTTTGAACCAGATGCTTTAGGGACACGCATCCGCAATACTTTGGTTGATGCTGCTTTGAGAGGAGTGCATATTATTGTATTGTATGATCATTTTGGGTCACAACGGGTTACACAGTCTTTTTGGGAACCGTTGTTGGCTGCGGGTGGCAGGGTATACGCCTTTAATCCTATATGGCCATGGCGGCGCAAGGGTCCTTTCTTGTTTCGTGATCATCGAAAGATTTTGATTGTGGATAATCGATTTGGTTTCTGTGGTGGGCAGAACATTAGTGTCGATTATGCCGGCCCCAAATTAGGCAATGGAAGATTTCGCGATACAGTCATCCGATTAGAAGGACCAAGCATCAAGGATTTGGGTAAACTTTTCCTGGCTTCATTACGTGAAACCACAGGCCAGGTGCAAAACTTTGAATATGACGGACCTGTCCATAAAGAGGATATTTTTATTCAAGTGCTTGGTTCTAATACGAGGCGCAATTTGCATGCGATTCAAAGATCGATGGAAGTGACTTTAAAAAGAGCAACTCGGTACTGTTATTTTACCACCCCTTATTTTATGCCTTATGACAATTTGCGCAAAGCCATGATTGAAGCGGCAAGTCGAGGAGTGGACGTTCGTATTTTGACGGCTGGGTTATCAGATGTTCCCTTAATGAGAATGGCAAGCCAGCGCGTTTACGGACAATTTTTAAAGGCTGGAATTCGAGTCTATGAAATGTTTGACAAAACGCTTCATGCTAAAACCGCCACCATCGATGGCGTTTATGGAACTGTTGGATCTTACAATCTTGACCATTGGTCGGCTAGACGTAATCTGGAAGTAAACATCAGCATTTTTGATGCTGGTGTCGCTAGAGATCTAGAAAAAAATTTTCATCAAGATTTGCAATTGGCTCGTGAGGTCACCATGGCGAATCTAAATAATCGTCCATGGTGGTTACGCATAGCGCAATGGTTTGCCTATCAGTTGATGAGACTTTAAACGCAAAATTTCTAAAATTTGCCGCTTTGCGTTGGTTCAAATCCTGGAACCAACTTTTGAGGAATGTTGATTTTGAGTAAGCGCTCAATATCTTTCAAATAAGCATACTCGTCCCTGCTAACCAGCGAGAGTGCAGCACCTTCACTACCGGCTCGTCCTGTGCGACCAATGCGATGAACATAATCTTCTGGCACGTTGGGCAACTCAAAATTGACAACATGAGGTAATAGATCAATGTCTAGCCCCCTGGCTGCAATATCAGTGGCGACTAAAATGCGGATGCTGCCTTGCTTGAAATCTGCCAAGGCTTTTGTGCGTGCGCCCTGGCTCTTGTTGCCGTGAATTGCTGAGGCAGAAATACCATCTTTTTTGAGCTGTTCACAAAGACGATTGGCGCCATGTTTGGTGCGGGTAAAGACTAAAACTTGCTTCCAATTTCCTGATTTAATTAAGAAGCAAAGCAACTCACGCTTGCGTCTGCTATCCACAGGGTGAATGACTTGAGAAATGCCGGTTGCTGTTGCATTGCGGGGAGCGACCTGGATGGTTTGTGGATCATGTAAAAAACCATCGGCGAGTTTTTTGATTTCAGGAGAAAATGTGGCCGAGAAAAGCAAGTTTTGGCGTTTTTTGGGCAACAAAGCAATGATTTTGCGAATGTCACGAATAAAACCCATATCCAACATGCGATCTGCTTCATCGAGTACTAAAATCTCAACCTGTGACAGGTTAATGGTTCTCTGTGAAACGTGATCAAGAAGTCGCCCAGGGGTGGCAATTACAATATCCACTCCGCGACGTAGATGATCGATTTGTGGATTGATGCTCACACCACCGAAAATGACAGTCGATTTAAAAGGCAGATATTTGCCATAAGTGGTTACGCTTTCTTTAATTTGGGCTGCCAATTCACGCGTGGGTGTCAACACCAACGCCCGTACGAAACCGCGTCCATGGGAAGGCGAAAGACCTAAGCGTTGCAAAAGTGGTAACGTGAAGCCAGCTGTTTTACCGGTACCTGTTTGTGCTCCGGCCAAGACATCTCGCCCATCGAGGATAGCAGGAATCGCCTGACTTTGAACGGGTGTCGGTTCGGTGTAGCCGGACTCGGTGATAGCTCGCAGAAGTTCAGGTGATAAACCGAGAGAATTGAATGACATAAAAAGTGCCTTATTGAATTGTCAGAAATATAAATCGATTAAACGACAATTAGTGGATGCAAAGTAGGGTGTTCTGACATTTGAAGTGCAGATTGGCAATGGGGGGTAGAATATCCAAGCTTATAACGAAATCCCGACATCTCCAGCATAAACGGCTTTTGTTTTGCCATCTGGCTTTTGGACCCATAAAGAACCATCATCGCGAATGGCAATTGCTTTGCCAACAACAGAAGAGTTGCCCTCTTCAATGCGCACGTTTCGGTTGAGTGTTGCCGAAAAATGGCGGATTTTTTCTAAGCAATCTGCCCAATGAGATGGGTTATGAATCTGGTCAAAATGTTTTTGTAAAGACTTCAGAATGGTTGCTAAAAGAAATTCTGGTTTATCAAAAAAGCCTGCATCAGACAAGAAACCGGCATGGGGTAAATTATCGACTAAAAAAGAAGAATTTTCTCGATCAAGGTTTATGCCAATCCCGACAACTGCTGCTTGAATTTGTGATCCCTGGCTGGAAATTTCCGCTAAAATGCCTGCCACTTTTCGAAATGGCCCCCAAAGAGGTAATTCTTGTTTGTCGGCAGCTAAAATCACAATGTCGTTGGGCCATTTGATGTAGGCCTCAACCTGGAAATGATGCAGAGCTTCAAGCAAAGCAACAGCCGCTATAAGAGTTAGCCTGGGAGCATATTCGATGGCCATATCGGGTCGCAGTATCAGGGAAAAAGCTAAACTGTTTTCGGTTGCTATCCAGCTTCGGCCTTGCCGACCTCTGCCTTCTGTTTGTTCTTTGGTAACGACGACGGTGCCATGGGCTGCACCTTTTTTGACTAAATCAAGGGCCACGGTATTGGTTGATGAACAGGTTTCAAGTTGATGGATGGTCGCTTGTGGTGTCATATGTGCATTATACATGGCGTTTTATTGGGAAAGTGACAACGAAAAATTTTAGACTAGACATTGCTCGATTCAAAAAGTATGGTTTCAAATATGACGTACATTGTTTTTACTCAAATGAATGGTTGGTGGCGCTGTGGTAGTAGCCTCGGTGGACCAACGTGCGTCTCATATTGATTGAATCAATCGCATTGAATAACCCACCAGTTTTGGTGGGTTTTTTTTTGCGCGTAACTTAAAAAGAGGAGCTAAAAATGATCATCATATTAAAGCCAGAAGCAAGTCAGCAAGATGCCAACGAAATTATGAGTTTGATTGAAAGCAAACATCTCAAACCTTTATATCTTCCTGGTGTTGAGCGAGTGGTTTTAGGGGCTATCGGAGATGAACGTGTGCTTGGCTCCCTTCATTTGGAAAATCACCCTATGGTCGAAGAAGTAAAACAAATATTGGCACCTTATAAATTAGTCAGTCGTGAAATGCATCATGCTGATTCAATCGTTCATATTGGCAATGTCCCTTTTGGGGGAGGCAAGTTTACGATGATTGCCGGACCATGTGCCGTAGAAAGTTTCGATCAATTAAAAGCAGCTGCATTGGCCGTGAAAGCTGCTGGTGCCCGTTGTTTGCGCGGAGGAGCGTATAAGCCACGCAGCAGTCCTTACAGTTTTCAAGGTCTTGAAGTTGAAGGTTTGAAAATATTATTCCAAGTTTCTAAAGAGACGGGTTTGCCTACGGTGACGGAAGTTGTGGAAGTGGCTGATGTCGATATTGTAGCCCAATACGCTGATGCTTTTCAGGTCGGTGCACGCAACATGCAAAATTTCAGACTGCTCAAAGCGCTGGGTCAAAGTCAAAAACCTGTGATTTTGAAACGGGGCATGGCAGCCAAAGTGGAAGATTTACTTTTAGCGGCAGAGTACATCGTTGCTGAAGGAAATTCCAATGTGATTTTGTGTGAACGCGGCATCCGTACTTTTGAAACCTGCACGCGTAATACCCTCGACTTAAATGCTGTGCCTTACGTGAAAGAAAAAAGCCACTTGCCAGTGATTGTGGATCCTTCTCATGGCACTGGGGTGCGTGACTATGTGACGCCGATGGCATTGGCTGCTGCGGCATGTGGAGCAGATGGATTAATCGTTGAAGTTCATCCTAACCCAAAAGTTGCCTTGTCCGATGGACAGCAATCTTTGTTTCCGCATCAGTTTGCAACGTTGATGGAAAAGTTGCAGGCCATTGTCAATGTTGTAGGTAAGGAAATGGCATGATTTTATCTGGCGACCCAAAAAACCGGGTTTATAGCAAGACCAAATCTTTTGCTTTCGCGGCGGATCCTGTTGCGCTATTTGGAGCAATCTCAGACGGGGGTAAACGTCCTCATACGCTTCTACTTGAGTCTGCAGATATCATGACGCGTTGCGGGGAAAAAAGTTTAATTGTTGCATCAGCAGCAATGAAAGCAACCTGTCGAGGTCTTGACGTTTATTTGGAGGCGTTAACTGATAATGGTGAAAATGCGCTCAAGGTGCTTGCCGTGCGTTTGTCTTTGTTTGTGATTGAGGCTGATGCTAAGTCTATTCGACTACGATTTCATCAAGCAGATGCAAAACAAAACTTAGAGAGCCGTTTACTGTGTTCATCGTCGTTAGACGTTTTGCGTATGATGACGCAGGCATTTGAGTTGCCAGCAGGTATTCTTGCCGAGCATTTTTTGGTGGCGGGTATTTTTTCTTATGATGCTGTGGATCAGTTTGAAGATTTGCCCAAAGCCAAAGAAGATGAGTTGCAGTTTCCCGATTATGTTTTTTGGTTGCCAGAACAATTAATCATTATCGACCATCGTTTGCAAACCACTCAATTGATTGAACATGGGTTTAAAGAGTCCCCCTTAGAAAAAGGGGGCAGGGGGATTTTTAGTTTGTACAACCGGAAACATCATTGACACTTAAACCGGAAACATGGTTGACAGTCGAATTGGTTTGATGGGGCTTGGCAATTTAACAATACTCCACTTTTTTTCCTGCAAAATTGCTATCGG
>JAHFEG010000043.1 GCA_023248595.1 Myxococcales bacterium
GTGAATTTCGACAAGGGAAGGATTTTTATTTTCGTTGAGCAACGCTCTTGCCGATAGCATCATTCCTGGTTGACAAAAACCGCACTGTAAAGCGCCGCATCTGTCAAAAGCATCTTGGATGGAATCAAGTCGGTCAGGTTTTGCTAAACCTTCAATCGTCGTGATTTGGGGAGAAATATTATCATGACACGCTGCAGCACCAGCGAGAGTGAGACAAGAAAGCACTGGTTTGCCATCGATCAAAACTGTGCAAGCGCCACAATCCCCTTTATCACAACCTTGTTTTGTGCCTGTCATTTTCAGTTGATAACGCAAAATTTCGCATAGCGTGTGATGCATAGGGGCTGCGACAGTGTGTGCTTGTCCGTTGACCATTAAGGTGATGAGATTGAGGTTTGTCACCATGAATTCTTCTCTCTCATTGAACAATTTTGCAGCAATCAGTCCCTAATGTTTTGATCGGTATTCATCAATTGCAAAAGGTCTTAACATGATTTCTAAAAAATTGTTGGCAGGTTTAACGATTGGGACTGTGGGAATAGCGGGAGCGCTTGGGCTATGGATGTGTCAAGGCGATGCAAAACAAGATATGGCAAAAACACAAAGTCGTGTTGAAAATAAACCTGGTGGACTCGCTGTGTTAGGAAGACTTTTGACGCAGATACAAAAAAATAATCAAAACCAAATCAATGAAGAACAACCTGCGGACAACGGGAATCAACGGGCAGAAGACGAGCAACAATGGCAAGTCAAAGAACAAAAGCGACTGGCACGCATTGAACAAAAAGAAATAGAACGTGAAGCGAGAATAGCAATAAAAATACAAGAAAATAAAGAGCACCGGGAAAGACGCAGAAGAGAACGAACAGAACGAAGAATGAAAACTATAGAAGAGCTGCGTTTTAAAGATCCAATTCGGTATCAGAAAAAATTGAAAAGAGAGCGTGAACGTCAGTTACGAGAAGCAAAGCTTGTAGAATAAAGAGTTTTAAGTGTTAGAATTTGGAAGGCCTTTGGTTACCCAAGAAATCATATAAGCAAAAATAAAACTTAAACAAAATCCCGGAATGACTGCAGGGATAGCAAGGCCATAGTTTGCTGCAAAAAAAGATTTCCCTAAATTTTCCCAAAGGGCAGCGATTAAACCGCCAGCGAGGATGCTGGCATAGGCGCCGTATTTGTTAACGTATTGGCTGTGCAATGATAAAATGACGAGTGGTCCAAATGAGCAACCAAAACCCATCCAGGCATAGTGAACCAAATATTGAATGCTGGTCGACTCGTCTGTGCTAATGCAAAAACTACAAATGGCAATCAGTAAAATGCCAAAGCGATAAGCCCAAATTAATTCTTGGTTCGTTGCCGCCGGGCGCAATGTACGTTTGTAAAAATCTTCGGTGAGCACAGAAACGAGCACTAAAACTTGGGCAGTGACGACTGATAAAGCAGCACCAGCAACAGCCGATAAAACAAATCCAGTCATCAATGGAGAAAAAAGTGTTTTGGACATTTCCACAAAAACTAATTCTTGATTGCTTAAAGTTTCTGGAAAATAAGCAATACCAATGAGCCCAACAAAGCCTGCGGCACTTAAAACCGATATTTGCCAAGCCATGCCAATGCGTTGTGCTTTGGCCATTTCGTCGACGTTCTTGATACCCATAAATTTGGTTAAAATATGGGGCATACCAAAGTAACCAACCATCCAGCTGAAAGCCATTAACAGGGTATTGGTCATGCCCAGAGCGGTGTCAGGGAAAAAACCTAAAGAGATATTGTTTGTCGCTGCTTGATTCGATATTGCTGCCCAACCACCGACCTTAAAAAATGCGATAGCTGGCACTAAAAAGATAATGACAAGTAAGAATAACGCTTGAAAGCAATCGATCCAAGCTAAAGAACGGTAACCACCGAGCATGATGTAAAAAATAACGCAAACCAAGCCGATTAACAGCCCGTATTGATAGGGAATGGCAAAAACAGATTTTGCTAAATATCCAAAACCTTTGAGTCCAGCCGCGATATAAACAGAAAAGAAAAATAGACACATGGCTGCGCTTAACAGGCGGATGGTTCCAGATTTATCATCAAATCTGCGCTCAAAAAAAGTGGAAAGCGTAAAAGCATTGAACTTTTCTGTTGATTTGCGAAGGCCAGGGGCGATGAATTTCCAAGTAACCCACATACCGATAACAAGGCCAATGGCGATCCAACCGTTGATAAGGCCTCCGGCATATAAGGCGCCGGGAAAAGCCATAAAAAGCCAATCACTCATATCGCTAGCGTGAGCGGACAGTGCGGTTAAAAAATAGTTAATGGAGCGATTGCCTAAAATCGCGCTGGCATAGTCGCTATCAACTTTATTTTTTTGGTTGTTCCAATAGGCAGTTACACCAATCAGTCCAATGATCAAAAAATAAGTAATAAAGCCAATTAAATACAGATGCATTTCGTCGCCTCATAAATCAAAAACAGTTTAATTGTCATACCAGCCTACGCTGGTATCCAGACCCCAACGCGTACCTATCTTCAGTACGTCATGGCGAGGAGCGATAGCGACGTGGCCATCCAGTTATTTGTTTTGGATTGCTACACCTTCGTTCGCAATGACGAATTCACTGGATGCTAGCCTTCGCTGGCATGACAAATTACTCCCCCGCAACTTTGCGGGAGAGGGGCACACACTACTTCTTAAAATCGCCGGCCTTTACTTTGGCCATGGGTTTTTTAGTCAGGTATTTTTGCAGTATTATCTCAATATCATTTTGAGAAAGTTTCTGAATGCGGCCCAGTAGTTCTGTTTGATAAGCAAAGGTTCGGCCTTTTTCTAAGTCAGAACTTAAAGTGTTGACCACGTAATTATCGCTGGCCAAAAGATTATCCAAAGTTGATTTAAAACTTTGTTTTCCTTCTGAAAGCTCTTCATTGCTGACACCATTAGCAAGCCAATTTTGATACTCGACTTGCATGAGATCCAGCGCTTTTTCTGCATTTTCAGTAGCAGCCATGGCATACATGGTAATGGAAGCATTGGGCTCATCCCTGCTCGCGCTTACCCAAGATCCTGCTCCATACGATAGCCCTTCTTTTTCGCGTAAGCGGTGCATAAGGCGTGACTTCATGCTTTCGCCCAAAATGTAGTTGCCAAATCGAATAGCGGCATAGTCTGGATGATCATCTTTTAATTCAAAATTAGTTCCCATTGCGACAATCGCCATCTGTTTGTCGGGAGTCGGAACAATTTTAAATTCATCGGTTGCGGCTCGATAGGGTTTTTTAATGCGTTCGTAAGTTTTTTTAGACTTCCAACTACCAAAGTTTTTCTGAACACATGCTTCAATTTGCTTTGGCTCAAAAGCGCCAACCAGAGCAATGTCCAGATTGCTTGCGCCATAAAATTCACTGTAAAGTTTTTTGAGGTCTTCTACTTTCAGTTTTTTGATGGCTTTCATCTTTTCTTCTAAAGTCTGCACATAGTGTATGCTTGTTTTAGGCCAAGGACTTTGAAGACGATTGAGCTCGTTAAATCCGACGGTTTGAGGATCGGTTAAACCTTCTTCTAAACCAGTCAGCTCTTTCTTTTGGACAATGGTGAACTCTGCTTTGTCGAATTTCGGTTGTTGCATGACTTCAGCAGCAAGCTCAATTGTTTCTAAAATATGAGCACGATCACTGGTGATATTGATAGCAACTGCACCTGCGCCACCGTAAACATTCATGGTCGATTGCAAGATGTCTAATTTGTCTTGAATGTCTTGATAACTACGTTTTTTAGTACCACGTGAAAGCACCTGAGGAATCAAGGCCAACGCTTCGCCGTGTCCATTGAGTTCTTTTTCAGTGCCAAAACGAAAAATTAACATTGCCTTGACGAGATCTCCCCGTGTTTGTTTGGGGAGCAGCGCTAGCTTGATACCACTTTTTAGAGTGCTGCGTTTCGTTGATTTTTCAATGTTCTCAACAGTCGCATCAAATTGCTCACCAGTGATCAACGTCTCTGAGCCGCGGTAATCTTTAAGCATCTCTGCGACGTTTGGAGTTGATGGCACTTTGGCACGCACTGAATCTTTGGTAGGGATAAAAACCCCAGCAGTGCGATTGCTTTCAATCAAGTATTGTTTCGCAACTCTGTTCACGTCAGCGACAGTGACGTTTTTAACTTGATCGCGATACCAAAAATAAAGCTCGAATCCGCCCTGAGCAATTGATTCGCTGAGTTTCAGCGCTAATTCTTTGCTGTTTGATAAAGATATTTTAAAGTTTTTCAAGATGCGCGCTTTGGCTCTGTCGACACTTTCTTGAGTGATGGCGCCTTTTCGATCTTTTTCAATTTTTGCGAGCATTTTCTCTTCGATTTTATAGACATTTTTAGCGACTGCTGGTTTAGCAAAAACCATAAAAGTTCCAGGTTCTGCTAGGGCATATGTCATGCCAAAAATTTCAGAAGCTTCGCCAGTCTCAACCAGCGCTTTATAAAGATGGCCACCAGGTTCATTGGTAAGAACATCTGCCAAGATACGAACAGCTGCATAGTCAGGGTGGGAGCCCGCTGGAATATGGTAAGCGACGCCAGTGCAGGCTACGTCGCCAGAGCGCATCAACTTAACTTCTCGCGCACCGTCTTGGGCGGGCTCTTCTGTGTAAGTTGCCTCTAAAACACGTGTTGGTTTGGCAATGGTGCCAAATAATTTTTGAATTTGCGCATAAGCAAAATCTTCTTCAAATTTTCCAGCGACAATTAAAACTGCGTTGTCTGGTTGATAATATTTTCGGTAAAACTGCTGCAGGTTTTCGACAGGAACCCGTTCGATATCGCTGCGGTTGCCGATGGTGCTTTTTCCATAGTTGTGCCATTGATAAGCAGCTGACATAATTTGGTCATGCAATACACCGATGGGATCATTTTCACCCATTTCAAATTCATTGCGAACAACTGTCATTTCTGCTTCTAAGTCTGCTTTGCGAATCCAGCTGTTGAGCATACGATCAGCTTCAAAATCGAGGGCGAATTGTAGATTTTCTGGATTGGCGGGCAGGGTCTCAAAATAATTGGTGCGATCGTACCAGGTCGTGGCATTGAAGAATGCACCTTTGTCTTGTAGAATGCCTTTGGTGTCTGGATAGCGAGGTGTTCCTTTAAAAAGCATATGCTCAAGTAAATGCGCCATCCCTGCTTCTCCTCGGCCTTCATGTCTGGAGCCGACGAGATAAGTGATGTTGACGGTGACTGTCGATTGGGAATTATCTTTAAAAAGCAAGACCTTTAAGCCGTTCTCAAGCTGGTACTCGTTAATACCTTCAATGGTTCGAATTGGTTTTAAGGAACTTTTATCTTTTAATGCCATGGGGTTTTCAGACCTTTGGTTTGCATGTTGACTGATGGAGGTGTTGCCCGTCATCATTAAAATAGCGAAAAGAAGAATCAGCGAAGTCTTTTTCATAGAGATCCTCTCTTTTTATCTTATCCAGCTTGATAAATACGCAATACATCGCTCACCGTTAAAAAGAGCATCAATCCGAGAATAAAAATAATCCCAATAGCGTGTATCCAAAGTTGTGCTGTCGCATTGATAGGTCTTCGAATTATACTTTCTAAACACAAAATAAAAATTTTGCTTCCGTCTAATGCCGGAATTGGCAAAATATTAAATAAGCCTAAAACAACAGATAAACTGGCCATGAGCCACAATAAATTTTTAAGGCCTTGCCCCGCGGCATGTGACAGCTGTCTGGTAACTTCTACAACGCCTCCAAGTTTTGCGTCGCTTTTTCCAAAAATAGTTTGTCCAAGCTGCGATAAAACGCCAGTACTCTGACCCCATATTTGAGCAAAACTTTCTACGACGGCGCCGCTAAAGCTAAAGGACAATGGAACATAGCCTACACCGATGCGATAGATGCCACTGTCGTCCATGGCTGGCACAATGCTCATATCAAGTATTTGTTGCTGCACTTTCTCATCTAGGTCTTTGCTGGGACGATTAATCTGTAAGTTGATGGGCAACCCTTGGCTTTTGCTAATGGCAACCAGAAAATCTTTGGTGCGAGATAATGATTTTCCATTAACATGGGTAATGACATCGCCTTCTTTTAAGCCGGCTATCATGGCTGGCGAATTTGAAGCGATATGATTTACCATGAGACTTGGCGTTGAGCTTGGAGAATATAACCAAAAGACGCTGACAAAAAGAAAGAAAGCGAGAATATAATTAAAAATTGGTCCAGCCGCGACAACTAAAATTTGGGACCAGCGAGGCTGATTAATAAAAGATTTGGGATCTTCCTTGGCACCTTCTTCTAGGGAGCTCATGCCGGCAATTTGAACATAGCCTCCGATGGGTAGGGCGCTTATTTGATATTCAATTCCATTTCTAACGAGACCTGCAATGCGAGGGCCAAAACCAATGGAAAATTTTAAAACGCGCATCCCTAATAGTCTGGCCACGGTGTAATGCCCAAGTTCATGCCAAGCAACGAGAAGACTAATCACTATTAATGAGATGATAATTTGAACAACGAAATTGTCTGTAATCATTTTAGTACTCGTGTCTATTTGCAATTTCTGGAATCAGACCAAAAAGTAAATTAGAAAATCGTTTAGAAACTTTTGTTGCAATCTCGGTGACTTCTTCGTGATTTAAAAAAGTTGCAGAGAGTCCCGCCGCTTTATTGGTCAAGCAAGAAATACCTAAAACTTCCATGCTGCCATGACGAGCAGAAATCGTTTCAAAGACGGTACTCATGCCGACCGCATCTGCGCCCATTGTTTTAAACATGCGAATTTCCGCTGGCGTTTCGTAACAAGGGCCTAGGACACCGATATAGACACCCTCTTTGAGGGGAAGCTTTTGACTGATACCCACTTTTTTTGCAAGCTCACGAAGTGATTTTGAATAGGCTTCTGTCATATCGAAAAAGCGAGGCCCCACACGAAGGTCATTCGGACCGAGCAGAGGGTTATCACCCGTCAGATTAATATGATCTTGGATTAACATCAAATCGCCAACTTCCAAATGATCACCAATGGCGCCTGCGGCATTGGTAAGAACAACACTTTTGACGCCAAGTGCTTGTAGAACGCGTATGGGAAAAACCACTTTTCCGGCGGAATATCCCTCATAGCAATGAACGCGACCTTCCATGAGCAAAACTGGTGTCTCACCAATGAATCCATAAACTAAGCGGCTACCGTGACCTTCAATTGAGGAAGTAGGGAAATGCGGAATCTCGCGATAGCTAATGACTGTCGACTTGCTTTTTTCCATGACTTCTTGCGCGAAGGCGCCAAGTCCTGATCCTAAAACGGCTGCCACCGAAGCAACACTTGCGTTGTCTTTTATTTTAAGGCGATTTCGTATGAAATCAGCAGCGATGCTAATTTGCTCAAAGCCGATGGTTTTTCCAAGCAGTACTTGCTCAGTCATGGAACTCCTTACTAAGATCTTGATATGTAATTCGTGGACCTAATAAACTAGGAATAGGCGTTTTCTCGGTGCTGATATAAAAAGATTTTTGAATTTGATTCATTGCTTGCTCTTCGTTTTTACCTGAGCTGTGCACGATGCAAAGAGGTTGACCCTTTTCGACATAGTCGCCTAGTCGAGTTTGCATTTCAGTACCAACGCTTGGATCAATCGTATCCGCCGTTTTTTCGCGGCCGCCGCCGAGAACAGCAATCGCGGTACCAAGCATGTAGGTGTCCATGGAATTCACAAACCCTGCTTTTGACGCGAGTACTGGCTTTTGAAATCGGGAATGTGATAGTAGCCGATAGTCATCGACGATACACATATCGCCGCCTTGTGCTTCTCCAATTTGGATAAACTTTTGCAACGCTTGACCATTTTGCAGGACCGTTTGAATCTGTGCGCGACCGTCTTCTAGATTGCTGACCTTTTTGCTTAAGAGCAGCATTTCTGCGCCTAATTCAACCACGAGCTCTGTTGTGTCTTTTGGGCCTATTCCTTTTAGGACATCGATGGATTCACAAATTTCTAATGAATTTCCAGCCATGATGCCAATAGGTTGTTCCATGCAAGTCAGTCTCGCGACAGTTTGCGTGCCCATGCGTGTGCCAATATCGACCATGGTTTGCGCAAGTAAATAAGCATCTTTTGGATCGCGCATGAAGGCGCCTGATCCGTATTTAACGTCAAGGACAAGCCCTTGAATGCCTTCCGCTAATTTTTTAGACATAATGGAAGAAGCAATGAGAGGAATGCATTCTACCGTACCAGTCACATCTCGCAGTGCGTAAAGTTTTTTATCAGCAGGAGCAATTTCATCTGTTTGGCCACCGAGACAACAGCCTATATCAGAAAGTTGTTTTTTAAATTGTTGGATAGTCACATTGGTGGAGAATCCGGGAATGCTTTCTAACTTGTCGAGTGTACCGCCAGTATGGCCTAGTCCTCGACCAGAAATCATAGGGACCAAGACGCCGCAAGCCGCTACTGCAGGCGCTAGCGGGATGCTGATTTTATCACCAACTCCGCCTGTGGAATGCTTGTCGACCGATACGCCTGGAATACTCGACAAATCAATGATGCTGCCTGAATGTAACATGGCTGTGGTGAGTGCAGAAAGTTCAGAGCCCGACATACTTTTAAAGAAAACAGCCATGGCAAAAGCAGCCATTTGATAGTCGGGAATACTGCCCTTGGTAAATTCACTAATCAAAAATTTAATTTCAGAATCGGCTAAAATATTGCCATTGCGCTTTTTGATAATGACATCAAGTGCACGCATCATGATTTTTCCAAAGCCTGTACAATAGCCACCGAAGTGGAACAGCCAAGACGATTGGCGCCAGCATTTAACATCGCTTTGGCATCTTCTAAAGTTTTAATTCCTCCAGAGGCCTTTACGCCCATATCGGTTCCCACAATACGACGCATGAGCGCAACATCTTTGATATGAGCGCCGCCCGCACCAAAACCTGTCGAGGTTTTAACAAATGCTGCTCCTGCGCCTTTAGCAAGTGCTGAGGCTATGATTTTTTCTTCGTCAGTCAGGCTGGCAGTTTCTAAAATGACTTTGACAGGAAAAGGCTTACTGGCTTCTACCACTTGTTCAATGTCTTCGATGACTGTTCGATAATCTTGAGATTTTAAGGCTCCCAAATTAATCACCATGTCAATTTCACGGGCACCAGCTGATATCGCACCCCTGGCTTCAAAGGCTTTGGCTTTGGCGGTGGAGGCTCCTAGCGGAAATCCGACAACGGCAATAGCGAGTACGCCAGTATCTTTGAGCTCTTTGGCGACAAACTCAATATTGCAGGCATTGACGCAAACACCTTTAAAATGCCAGTGTTTAGCCTCGTCACAAATTCTTTTAAGGTCACTTAAGGTCGCATCAGCCTTTAAAATGGTGTGGTCGATGAATTGCGCCAAGCGAGAGATTGGCTCTTGTTTAGATTTAGGGCTGCCAGGAAGCTTTTTATTTTGCTTCACAAAAACCTCACAATTCAAAGCTTTAAGTAATGTGGCGATGTTTTGTCACAGTGTTGGGACAGGTCAATCGGGTAGAGAAGAATTTTAAGTGCGTTTACCCAAAAGAATGCGATCTTTTTTATCCAACAGGGTTTTGACAGCTTTCGATACGGCCTCTGCAACTGCTATTTCTCCATCAATACCCAAGGCAGGGGCGACATCTCTGGCTGCGCGCAATAAATTAGACAGCGGTGTGTAAAGAGGCCTGCCTGAAAGACGATTTAACCCTTTTCCTTGTGCTGTGAACTGCGGCCAAATCCAGTTTGCTTCTTCTTTGGTAATGGTGTCTTCAGCGAGTCGTTTACTATATGCAAAAGGTAACAGGCGTTCAGCACTTATTTTTAAGAACTCAATGTTTTTTTTATCGTCAGCCTCTGCTGACCATGTTGCCATGACCACCAGTGCCAAATGGCTTTCAGGTAAAGTTTCATTGCTTTGATGCAAAGATGGGTGTTTCCAAGGATTAAAAATACCCAAAATACTTTTGCTTTCTTGTTCTTTCTCAAAAAAAAGCGAGGCGGCCAAAGTTGGCATTGGTTTTGGAATTAAAGACCTAGGTAAAAGCCAGCGACAAATCGTTGTTTGACCAACCAGCGAGACAAGGCTTTCATGGGTTTTAAGCATGATACTTAAAGAAGTATCTGTCATAAATTGACTGAGGTCTTTTGCGTAACCGGCGTCAATTACGGTATCGGGCATGTAATTATTGGGGCCATTTAGATGGATTTGGGTAATTTGTTTTTTACGGGTTTCAATTTTTAATATTGTTTGATTTTGTAAAATTTCACCGCCATGCCTTAAGAAAGATTCAGCAAAAATTGATTTAAGAATAGAATAAGAAGAAGTGTGCTCAAAAACAGGTGAGCAGTTTCCATTTTGAAATGCTTTAAGAGCGAGGTGTCCACCAATGCTTTCCAATGGCAGGGACGCTTGATATTGCACAAAAGGAAGCAAGGCTGATAAAAAGTCAGCGAGGGGCTGTTTTAAAAGTGGTTTGGCTAGACGGGTGTTGCCAGAGATTGTTGCGGCATAAAGAGACTTGGCAATTCTCTTTTTGGCTTTCAAGGTACCCCATAGACTACTTTCATTTAAAAAGCTTGCTTCTATATAAAGAGGATCGCGTGAGGCTGCGTCAAATTGTGTTAAACTCCAGGATATTTTAGAGCCATATTCTCCAAAAGCACGATAGAGCTCTGCGTTAAACTTTTGTTTATCGGGATCTGTAATAATGCGCTCATGTGGATCGTGAATAAAAGCCATGGTGGCTTTAGGTTCCAGTGAACGCTTTAATTCAGTGCGCAGCTCTAAGGTATCAAAAACATGTGCAACGGGGCCACTCTTAGGCATTTGCCATATATGGGGAAAAGTGGGAGCAAAATAATCGCCAAGAAGTTTTGTTTCATAGGCTGGTGCGTAGTCAATCAAGACGACTCGATGACCCCGTTGAGCCAAAAGTGCACCCGCTACAAAACCACTGAGTTCATTGCCAATAATGCAAACATCTGCGTGTAAAAGTGCCATAGCTATTTAAGTAGCACAACTTCTGGTTGACGGCCAAATCTGATTAAATATAAATAGGATTGAATGATTTTACGGGAGGTTTTTTTGTCTGACACAGCGTTTCATTCTGTGCATGTGCTCGGTTTTAAGCCTGCCCGGGGTATTGTTTCTTTTCGGCAATTATTTTGGCCTTATCGTTTTTGGCTGCTTTTAGGCTTTTTTTTACTGTTGATTACCAACGCTATGATGTTGATGGTTCCTCGTATGATCAACATGGGCGTACAGATCATAGAAGGAAAACCTGCCGCGCTCGATATGCTCAGCGTTTTGGTGTGGCTTTTTTGTTTGGCCATTCTTGGTGCGATCATAAGGACTTTCAGTCGCCGCACTCTCTTCAATGTTGGCCGCGGTATTGAACGTGATTTGCGAAGCCTTCTATTTTATCATCTATCTTTATTGTCTTCTGATTTTTATGAAAAACATTCGGTAGGTGACCTGATGAGTCATTTAACCAACGACATCAATAATGTTCGGCTGTTTGTTGGTTTTGCGGTGCTGAATTTTTTGAATCTTGTGATTATTTTTTCTGGATCTATTCCTGTTTTAATCAGCATTGATGGCTCTTTGGCTTTTGCTTGTTTATTACCTTTTTTGCTGGTGATCGTGAGCGCGCAAATGTTAACGGGCCGCATGTTTCACCGCGTGAAAGAATACCAAGCAAGCCTAGCAAAACTGACGGAACATGTTCAAGAAAATTTAAGTGGCGCAGGCGTTGTTCGTGTTTTTCATCAAGAGCGTGTTGAAGAAAAGAAATTCCAAAAAACCAATGTGAATACTTATCAAACAGCGCTGCGTGTTGCTCAAATTAGTGTGGTGATGTTTCCCTTGACGCGCATGATGATTGGGCTTGGTGTGGCGGTGGTGCTCTATGTGGGTGGACGCGAGGTGGTGCTCGGCCGTATGAGCGTGGGTGACTATGTAGAAGTGAATGCTAGGCTACTGCAGTTAGCGTGGCCGGCTATTTCTATGGGCTTTATTTTGTCGGTGTATAGTCAAAGCCGCGCCAGTTTGGCGAGATTAAATGAATTGTTTGTTTTGAGACCAAAGATAATCGACGGTACTTACAGCAATGTGCCTATTTCTTTGATTGAAACTAAAAATTTATCGGTAAGGCTTGGGAAACAGGCTCATTTGGCACTTCAGAATGTGGACGTGCAATTAAAACATGGGCGGGTGATTGGCGTTGTTGGTCAAAGTGGTTCAGGAAAAAGTACGCTTGTTCGTATTTTGTCTCGAGAAATCGTGGCTGATCAAGGAGAAATTTTTTACAATAACGTTGAGGGAAGCCAGTGGAAATTAGAGCCTCTTCATCAGCAAATCGCTGTTGTTTCGTCAGAGCCTTTTTTATTTAGTGCCTCTGTGCGTGACAATATTGCTTTTGCAAAAATTGATGCCAGTGATGAAGAAGTAAAAGACGTTATTGAAAAAGTTGGTTTGACCGAAGATGTGGCAGGATTTGCTGATGGTTTAGCTCAGATAATTGGTGAGCGTGGCGTCATGTTGTCTGGCGGACAACGCCAGCGCATTGCTTTAGCGCGGGCTTTATTGGTCGATGCGCCAGTGTTGCTATTAGACGATTGTTTATCAGCCGTAGACAGCGTTACGGAAAGTAAAATTATGAAAACACTACGTGAAAAAGGAAAACATGTTTGTTTGTTAATCGTGTCGCATCGTTTATCGGCAATACGACATGCCGATGAGATTGTAGTTCTCGAAAAAGGTAAAATTGTTCAGCGAGGACGTCATGAGGAATTGTTGAAGCAGGAAGAACAATTATATGGCGCTCTTTGGGGGATAGAACAATTGCAAGAGTCATTAAGTCATGAGTGATAAAATTATCATCCAACGATTGCTGGCTGAAATGCGTCGATTTTATGGTGCCTTTATTGTGGCACTGCTGCTTTACATTCCAGTGACGCTCTTAGCCTTGGCGCAACCCTGGTTGATTGGTGAAGCTGTTGAGAAAGCGTTTCAAACAAAAAATCTCACGCAAGTCACTTGGTGGGCTTTTTTGTTTTTTGCTGTGGTTATTTTGCACGCGCTTTTTGAAATATGCCAACTTTATACGATGCGCTGGGTAGGCCTTAAACTGGTTTATTCTCTTCGCGAGCGCTTATTTGCTAAAATTCAACAGTTTTCACCAGCATTTTTTGACCAAACTCCTTTGGGAAAAATCCTGACTCGTATTACCAACGATGTAGAGTCACTATCGGAATTATTTTCTTCGGGAGCAGTTGCTGTTATTGGTGACCTACTTTTTTTACTGGGCACGCTGCTCATGTTGTTTTTTATTGATTTCAAATTGAGCTTAGCAAGTCTTGTGGTCTTGCCTGTTTTAGCGTCGGGACTTTGGATGATGAGACAGTGGATGCGGCACGCATT
>JAHFEG010000013.1 GCA_023248595.1 Myxococcales bacterium
AAAACTTTGGTGATCGCAGCAGACAATGTCGTCTTGCCATGATCGACGTGACCGATCGTTCCCACGTTGACGTGAGGCTTATCTCTTGTGAATTTCTCCTTAGACATCTTCTAACTCCTTGCATTTACTTATAAGAACTATCATTACTAACGTGGAGCTGTTGACCAGGATTGAACTGGTGACCTCGTCCTTACCAAGGACGTGCTCTACCAACTGAGCTACAACAGCCTGCAGAAAACAAAAACCGCGTTGGAGCGGGAGACGGGGTTCGAACCCGCGACATTCAGCTTGGAAGGCTGATGCTCTACCAACTGAGCTACTCCCGCTTAGATTCACGAACAAAACTGGTGGAGGGAGAAGGATTCGAACCTTCGAAGGCTTTCGCCGGCAGATTTACAGTCTGCTCCCATTGGCCGCTCGGGCATCCCTCCATAATGTCTAGCTCTCTTAAACTCCTATTTTTAATGGAGCAACAAAATTCTTTTGTTACCGCAAAAAAAATGGAGCTGGCGATGGGACTTGAACCCGCAACCTCCTGCTTACAAGGCAGATGCTCTACCATTGAGCTACGCCAGCCTAAAATGACATGTGTCACTTATTGCCAGGATGCCTAAATTTCTACGCGCTTAATGTCAACCGGTGAAATAGAAGTCTTAGCAATATCACAAGAAAAGCTGGGTTGATTGCCGGCAATTCCCATGTCAGCTTGGCCCACGATGAAAATGGTTTTCATATTAAGTCTGTTCTTCGCATTTGCGGCTCAGGGAAAAAAGAGCGTTCCTGATGAGAACCCGTTCCTGACACGCGTCAAGCGCGTGCGCGTTAAAAAGGAAGAGCCACCTTTGTCGATAGCGCAACATATTGATATTTTACAACAGTTACCCGGAATCACTTTAAATCAACAAGGCGGACCACTGACACCAGTGGACGTCAAAATTCGTGGCCTATCAGGTGCGCGTTTATCGGTCGATCTTGAAGGTATCAATCTGGTTGATCCTATTAATGGTCTTATCGATATCAATGATCTGCCTTTTTTTGTCAGTCATAATATGCAGCTTGCCTCAGGGCCTGGCGATGGCGGTCTTTCAGGAAAGTTATCGCTTCAGTTTCCATCACTAAAAAAGTCGTTTGCGATTTCCCGTATTGGATTTGGCTCTCTTAAAACTGGCCGCGCCGAATTAATTGCGGGTGATCGCTTCGATAAAAATTATGATTTTCTTTTTGCGACTCAAGGGACAACGACCGCTGGCAATTTTTTATTTTCACCAACTTCTATCGTGGCTGATACTGACTCTTCTCTTCTTATTGAAAGAATTAATAATGATCAAAATCGCTGGGTGGGACTGTTAAAGATATCTGAGCGCTTGGGAAATTTAAAAGGCTCAACTTTTTTATTTGCAAAGATGCATGAAGGAGGAATTGCCGGGATGGCGATGTCACCTTTGTATTATCTACGTGGCAGCCACAAGTATGTGACAGGAATACAAAAAGCGGCCTACACAACAGATAACCTCAAAATAGAAATGCAATGGCAAGCTCGATTAGATGCAAGAGAAACTTGGCAAAAAAACATGCCGTTCACACGCAGCGAAGCGGCCTTTGCTTCTACTCAAGTCGCTCTATCTGTCAGCGGTCTTTATGCCAAAAACCTTTCGAATTCTTTTACTCTCTCTGCGTCAGGAGAATTCACGCGCTTGTTGGACAGTTTGACTCAAAGAAAAGGTGCAGGTTTGCAATTGAAAGTCCAAAATCAGATCCCCTTCCCTTTTCCTCTGACTATGGAATTTGCTGCTGGTTTTCGCATCATAAATGATGCAGGTATCATGCCCAATGGTCTTGTTCATTTTCATCTCAAGCCTTGCCCTGCTTGGATGTTTGGCTTGCGCCTTGCTGAAGGAACCAGGGCGCCTACATTTTCAGAGCTTTATGCGCCTAGTGGACTTGTTCTGGGCAATCCAGATTTAAAACCTGAATCAAGTTATGAAACAGAAATCTACGGGCAATGGGATCAGCATACTTTGTTATTGCTTAAGCTAAGCGCTTTTTATGGTTTTTTAAGTGGGGGTATTTTTTATTTTAACCGCAGTGCTTTTGAAATATTCCCAATTAATACTAAGGGTGTTCATCGCGCTGGCTTAGAAACACAAATAGCTGTTTATCCCCAAAAATGGCTAGCCTTAGAGGGCAACCTGCAATTGAATGCCACGCAATTAATCTCAACGCAAAAACCACTGCCAAATGTTCCTGGATTTTCATCGACTTTGACTTTTAGATTAGGCGAAACGGAAAAAATATGTGTTTGGTTAAAAGCAAACTATCGATCTTCCACAGCTAATAATTTTTTTGGCACTCTCACGACACCTGCTTACCTGTTGCTTGATGCGTTCTTTAAAATTCCATTGCGCACGAATGCTAGTCTGCATTTTTCTGTCAGCAATATCTTTAACAACCTTGATGCCCGTGATAGCAACCAATTTCCATTACCTGGACGCACTTTTTTTGCCTTGTTGGAGTTAACTTCGTGAGTGGTTTACGAAATATCTTGAACCTTACCATGCTTTTCACAGGCATACTGTTTCAGACAGCTTGCCCTGGAGATAATGATGACCCTGATCTTTCATATTTCTATCCACCATTAAAAGAACATCCTTTATGTCGTCATGAATTAACAGTCGTAGGACAAGATGGCCACGCGGTTAAAGCACGCGGTTTTACAGGATCCGTACCTGCAAATGCTCACATTAAATTGCAAGTACATACTAAAGAAGTGCAAACAATCGCCACCAAAAATGGTCGATTCGAACTGACGCTTCCTGTGACGCAGGCAGAATTAAAAAGTATCCAAACAGCTAATTTGATTGTTGCTGCAGAAAAAAAGATTTTGGAAACGAAATATCGCATTCGACGAATTGATGATTCTCTTCGCCAGATTCCTCAAAAAAATCCTCTGAATACTGGAAGTGTACCCAATGATCTTGTCATTGCCTATCAACAAGAACGACCATTTGCTATCATACCAGCATCATTGGCAGGTGAACTTCATGTCTTTCCTCTCGATAAAGAGCCAAAAAATGGACTTTTACTTGAAACAAAAACACTTCATTTTTTTCCTGATGAAACAAATGCGCCAGCCAATCCTTTTTCTGTTGCTTTAGATCATGCAGGTAAACGCGTCGCTGTTTCTTTACATGGGCAGCATCAAATTGCCCTTGTGGATATTTTTAAACAAAAAATTTTAAGTGTGACAAAAGCAGAAAATGCCAAACACCCTCAAGGGCTTGCTTTTTTTGGATCAAATTTGCTGGTGGCATTTACCAATCTAATTGAATCAGGAACGCGGCACAAACCTGCTCAATTTGGCCCTGGATTATTAGCGCGATTTGTTCAGGTAGGTGACCGGTTGCAATGGATGGAAACGCTGCAGTTGCCTTGTCAAAATCCGACACATGTTTTGACCGATGATCAAGGACAAGCATGGGTATCATGTGCTGGTGTTTTTTCGTTTCTTGATATTGAAAAAATATCATTAACCCACCCTGCAGCTTTTTTAAAGATTCACGTTCCCGAGATTTATGGAATTGGTAAACTGAAAGTGGAACATATGATTGATTTGGGGATCCAGTTTTCCCCTGGATCGGCTGCTTTTGTGCAAGACACTATTGTTGCGGGCAATAGTATTGGTCCTGGTATTTTATTAATTTCTCCTCAGGCAAAAAATATTCATGAAGGTCGGATTTTGCTGGTCGATAGCGAAAAAAAATATCCTTCTTTTCCTTATGCAATGCCAGGCTTTGGTAATTTAGTTTTCATCACAGATTTTCAAAACGATCGTTTGCTTGTTTTAGATATGGAAACCCAGATACTGAATCCCTGGCCATTTAAGCAAGGCGTCCCTCTCACCAAGACGGCTCATTTAAACATTTTTAAAGGTCCAATTGCCTTAGCGCAAAGAAAAGGTCGCCCTGGAATCGATTTTCAGGCCCCTGAGATGTTTGCTTTATTCAATTTAAGCGCCGAATTGATTCCACTCTCGTTCTTAAAAGTCATGGGGCCATGATGCGCACGCATGTGAACCTTCTCTTTTCCGTCATTGCGAACGCAGGTGAAGCAATCCAGAAAAATAACTGGATGGCCACGTCGCTGTGGCTCCTCGCCATGACGACCAATGCGTGTTTCGCATCTGTGGCTTTATCCTCACCCAATCGTGTGGTTTCGCTGGCTCCCGTGATCACAGAAAGCTTGTTTGCCCTGCAAGCAGGAGATCAATTAGTGGGCGTGACGCGGTTTTGCGATCGGCCCATCGCTGCCCAAAAAATTGCCAAAATTGGCGGATTTATTGATCCGCAGCTTGAAGCTGTTTTATCGTTGAAGCCTGACCTAGTCATTGGCATGAAAATCCCCAGTCATGAGCAGTTACTCTCGCAGTTACAAAAACGCAAAATCGCGACGCTGACCATCGAAAATAATACCATTGCCGATATCCGCCAAAGTCTTTTACAGATTGGTCATGTGCTTAAACGTGAAAAAAATGCCGAAGCTTTTTTAAAACAATTTGATGAGGAACTTGCCTCTTTCAAAAATAATGTGACCTGCCCTAAAACCTCTTTGATTTTGCTGGCAATTAGCAGCTCACCTTTTATCGTCTCTGGTCCTCATACCTTTGCCAATGAAGCTTTGGAACTGATTGGGGCCAAATCTGCTGTGCCAAAATCTGCGCCTGCTTGGCCCACGTGGTCGATAGAAGCGATGTTGCAAAATCCACCTCGCCTTATCGTCGCCACAGAAGGACCGGAACTACTGCAAGCTTTACGCGGACACTTAGCGCCTCTTTTGAAACAGGCTGCCTTCAAAAATACGCTGCTACTCGCTCCAGCAAAATCTATTTTGCAAAGGCCCGGTCCTTATCTTATAGAAGACATCAAACAACTGGTTTGGTTATTGAAACAAAATGAAATCTGTAATTTTAAGAAATTATCTTCTATTGGCGCTTACACTTTTTCTAATCATATCGATATGGATAGCCATTAAAGTAGGGCCTTATGGATTTGATAATTTAAATCTTTTCGACTTTAAAAATCCGCTTTTGCCTTTAAGAATGAGTCGCGTTTTTCTAAGCGCTCTGATAGGTGCTGCTTTAGCGTCGTCCGGCTGCGCTCTGCAAGCCTTACTTCAAAACCCTTTGGCGGATCCCTATATTATCGGCGTGTCCGGTGGCAGTGCCATAGGTGGCACGCTTGCTCTGGTTTTTTTTAACCCTTCTTTTCTTTTTGCTGTTCCGCTTTTATCGATGACAGGTGCTTTTTTAGTCACGCTTTTACTTGGCTATTTTTTCCGCCAAAATGAGCAAGCATCGACAGTGTTGCTCGCCGGTATTGCGATTAATGCTTTTGCTGGTGCTTTTATCACGATGGTGAAAATAATTGTCCCTTTTGAAAAAACCCAAGCATTACTTTATTGGTTGGTAGGCAACTTAAGCTACGTTTCTTGGACTGTTTTTGCTGTGATTGCTGTCAGCATTATCGCTGGAATTTTCATTTTAATTTTTAACATGGGCTCATTAAATTTGCTTAGTATGGGGGAAGATGAAGCAAAGCGCTTGGGTGTTAACACTAAACAAGTCAAGCGTTGGACTTATTTGGCAATCAGTCTAATGGTCGGCGTCACTGTTGCTTTTTGCGGCATGATTGGTTTTGTGGGTTTGGTGGTTCCTCAGTTGCTGCGGCTTTGGATTGGTTGTGAGCTACGTATTTTACTTCCAGCATCCACTCTTTTTGGGGCTATTTTATTAGTAGTAGCTGACACCTTGAGCCGTTTTAGTTTTAGTTATTTGAGCACTGAAATTCCTGTTGGCGCTATCACTGCCCTGCTTGGTGCTCCCGTGTTTGCTTGGGCACTATTTCGCTATAGGACTTCGTGATGGGTGTTATTTTAAGCGTGCAGCAATTAGAAATTAAGCCTGGCCCGCACTCTTTGTTTCGCAATTTGAATCTGGATTTTTTGCCTAACCAAATTACAGCCATTGTGGGAGAAAATGGCGTGGGGAAATCGAGTTTACTCAATTGCTTGAGCGGCACTCAGCCTCCCCGGCATGGAACGGTTATGCTGGATGGTATAAATTTATGCAGCTTATCAAATCGGCAACGCGCTTGTCTGATTTCTTCCATAGGACAAGCTGAACAGACGCCCGATGACTTACGGGTCGAAGCACGCATCGCGCAAGGACTGGCTGCTCGTCTTGGATTTCACGTTCTGCTCGATAAGCCGACCTTAGTGCGCGTTGAAAAACTTTGTGAAGAGCTCAATATTTCTCATTTGCTTGGTCGCTCTTTTAAAAATCTTTCCGGTGGAGAAAAAAAACGCGTGCATATTGCGCGCGCTTTAATCGACGAAGAGCCCCAAGTTTATATTTTAGATGAGCCCGATGCTGGGCTAGATTTACGCCATCGCCATGCCTTAAATTCTATCTTAAAAAAGCGCAGCTTGCTCGGAAAAATAATACTTGTAACATTGCACGATTTGACGCTTTCTCAATGTTTAGCAGACAGGACCATCGTGCTGGCAAAAGGCTTTATCGCTGCCGATGGTCCTAGTCAAACCGTCCTGACACCAGAAGTCATGCAGGAAGGATTTAGTGTTTAGATAAAGCTAAACGCAACTTTACGGACACGGTGATCCTGATGCTAGAATATTCGTATATTTCGCATTGGTAGCGGTTGCAGCATTGATGGCCCAAAACATGACACCTCCACCTTTGCTGCTCACGTATTCAATGATGTCTTTGTCCATGGCGCAACCTTCCCATATCCCACCAGCAGCTTGATTGCCGGGCTCAAGGCCCATACTGATCTTGCCTGCTGGCACACCACCACCTACAAAGTTGTTAAAAATACCAGCAAAATCCAATAAAAAAGTGCCCGCATCGTAAGCCATGATGTTCACCATATCAACGCTGTCTTTAATCGGTAGGACACCATTACCCCCTAACCATAATGTTTCGCCTTCATTATTTGTTATAAAATCCGCATCAACCCCTGTTAAAGGTACGAATGGTTTGAGCGTATCCGCTGGGTCGTAACCCTGTGTTGGGAGCGGGTTGTTGGGATTAGGCGCAATGGTTGGATTGGCAAAGGACATCAGATTATCTCTGGTGACGCCAAAAGCATTGAACCGAGTTGTATATGAGATTATCTTGTCTGAGCCTAACTTACTTCTTAAAGCGACAACCAAAAAAGAAAAATTTTTATATTCACTATCTGGACCATTATGCTTGCTAAATTCAGCAAGATGTTCAAAGTCAAGATCAACACCATCTGCGCCTGTCGTTGTGACTAATTGCGCAAATAATCCGGCAATGGTTTCGGCATTTTCTGTCGTGCCAATGCGTACCCAGTCAGACCAGCCACCGAGTGCGAGCAAGGCTATTTTTTTTGCTTGATGTGCGCGTGTTACGAAATCTTTCAGCGTGGTGTTTCCTGAAAGTATTTTTAATCGTAACAGGTTTGCCTCGACAGAAATATCTGAAGCAGCAGGAACACCAGAACCAACGAGGGGAACGTCACTTAAATAAATACCTTTACCGTCCCAAACCGGACAATCTTCTGCCGTTTTGCAAGCGATTTTATTATAGGAAGTCTTTGCCACTGCATCATTTTGAAGAAGTAAAAAGCTGTAAACGACGTGGGTATAGGGCTGAATTTTGGCTTCAAAAGTATCTTTAATACAACCTAAATGACAGTTGCCTGGAATGTTATTGTCCCACCATTTGACATCGTTCCAGTTTTCCCAGTAACCAACCGTTCGGATAGGAGGGGTGCTGCTTGCAAAAGACGATGGACCTGGGACATCGCTGCAAGCAAGTATTGAGAGCAACCCTGCTATTAGTATTCCTAAAAAAGCTGTATTTAAACACTTCATAATCACCTCTGCCTTGGTTGGCTTGTATTTAGAGGATTATGCAGCATCTCCTGCAGCATTTGCAATTTGCGCACGCACAAATTTTTCGCCGCCTACTTTTTTATGTGCCAGCTGGTTTGCGTAGCATTAGCTCGTTATCGACAGCCTCTATTTGGGCACGCATGAATGCTTCTGCATTGGCAAAACTGGTACCATCTTCTTTTTTAAGCAAGGTTGGATTTTCTGTTGCTCTTTTGGCAAATTGTTGCCCATCGTCCGTTTGCAGGGCTTCCTGTGCCAAGCGATTTTGCCTCTCAGTTTTTGTTTGGTCCAATGAAGTTCCTACTTTTTCTTCTAATAATTGGGAAACGATTTCTCTTTGAATTTTTGGTGTCACTTTTTTGAGACTGAGCCCCTTATCTGTCAGTGCCTTCATGAAATCTGCTTCAGAAATGTTTCCTATTTTACTTTGCAAGTTCGCTATACTTTCGTGCGCAATCTGCGTGGCGTTTCCTTCAGGTAATTTTTCTTGCAGCAACTTAAATGCCTCGGAAGTCGTCAAAGAGTCTTTGCCTAAGCTCTTATCCAATTCTTTGGCAACGTTGTTCATGGCATCTTGCATGCGGTTTACGTAAATTTTATTATCGACCGCTGTCTGTGATGCTTTCATGCTAGAAAACGGTGGGATTTTATTTAATCCTGGGATCTGAGCAAGCAGATCATTGAATCGTTTGGCAGCATAGCTGGAAACAGCGCTTGCTCCAAGACCGCCCAGTACGGCAACGGTAATCATGACAGGTAAAGCAAGTCCGCCCGTGGCCACAATCGCTGCAATAGCAGCTCCGGCTGCAGCCAAAGGAATGCCAATTTGTGTCAAACCGCGATACAGTTTTTCACCAACGGTTGACTTGTTCCACCATTCTTTTAAACCTTCACCATAACGTTTGATAGCATTTTTAATGCCGCCCTCATGGAGATCTGTTCCGACAGTGCCTGCGTCTTGCAAAAGTTGGCGCTCTAAAACAGATTTACCAACGTCTTTGAGTTTGTCTTGTATACTGCCTTCTGTTGCCAGACCCTTTAAGACGGCGTTGACACCAACTTCCAGATCGCGATTTTGCGCGACAGCATCACTCATTTTCTGCTCTGCTTTGGTTTGCAATAAACCACCAATCGCGCCTGCTGTATAAGCCACTAAAGGCCCACCCGGTAGCGAATTCGCTATCGCTTTACCAAGATTGCCTCCAAGACTTTCTCCCCCTGCTCCCTTGGCCGCGCCTGCGACATATGGGGCGTAGCCTGCCAAATCTAACAGCGCGATCATTTCTGGCGGCATTGTTTTGAAGTCTTTGATACCGGCAATGGCCTCGCGTTTACCGGAAAGGGCGTCTTTGATCATATTGCGCGTACTGCCTGTATTCCAGGCTGTAGAAACCATGTCTTGGATTTGTTGTGGCAAAGCTGCGCCTCCCTTCTTGAGAATCTCATAGGCGTGTTGCAAATTGCCACCGAGCATTTCAGCTTCGCGAGGGTTATCTCTCATCCAGTCGTGTATAGCACCAAGTCCTGATAACAATTTTTTAGGATCCCTCAAAGTGTCCGTAATCGTTGACATGCCGCCGTCTTTACCAATTTCAATTCCGGCATCTTTAAAGCTTCCCATCAATTTTCCGTAAGCTTCACCCATGCTTTCAAGGCCATTTTTAGCAAGGTTGCGCCTTAGTACAAATTCAGAGATTGTCGGGCGGCGGTCCTCTGAGCCCATGCCAAATCCGCTGATATTTTGCTTGGTCCAATCTGTCCAGCTCTGAGAACTCAGCAAGGCGGACCAAGTCTTCTCTTCACCAAGATAGCCTTCATTTTGCTGCGCCTTTTTGTCGAAATCCTGCATTTTAAGTAAAAGGGCCCGATAGCCAGCGTCGAGTTTGGCTTGCTCCTCAGAAATCGTTTCTAATTTTGCCTTCACTGAAACTAAATCTTGTTGGTTGACTTTATTGCCTGGTTTCTTTTCCAGTGCTGCTTCTAGACGTATTTTTTCTGACGTATAAACCTTTTCGGCCTTGGCTAATTCGGTTGTACGCAAATTATTGGCTTGCATGTTCCAGCGTAAATCTTGAAAACCGTTTTGATTCAGTTTTTTTTGCGTGGTTTTCCCTTGTTCTTCTAAGGGTTTCAGTCTCTTGGTGATGGTGCTATCCAGTGTCTCCATCTTTTTGATTTCTGCTTGTGCGTCCCGGATCTTGCGATCTGTTTCAGTATGACCGATCTGTTTGCTCAATAAATTGCCAAGCAAGTCGCGTTCATGGCTTTGGGTCCGTAAATCTGCGGCGATAGCTTCTTTGTTTTCTCCGGTGGGCATTGCCTGGTAGAGTAGCTCTAGTCTATCCACCACGTTGTCTAGTTGGGTTTTTCTGCTTTCAAGTGTTTTAAAAAGAGTTGCGTCTTTAATACCATTGCTAAACGTACCAACTTCATATGCTAACTTGTCTGACAAGCTGCGGCCAAGCTCATGAGCAGATAATCCATTAATTTGATAAGCAGCGTTTGTTGTGATGTTTCCAAGTACACGTTCTCCCAGCAAGGGATCTGACGCTGTGACTGACCCAGCAATAATGGTTTCACCCAATTCCTCTTTGGCCACTTGTACTTCTTTGCCCAAGTCCATGACTTTGGCATCATAGACTTGATGTGATTCTTGGCCAGCCTCGGGCTCAGGTGATAATCGTCCTGAGTTGGCAATTTGGTCAAGCACTTCGTTAATATGCGGGAGGCTGATATCCGCAGCCCCAACAGGTTTGCGCAAATCTGCTAAGTGGAAATTAGCAGCTAGCTCTTCTTGTTTTTGCGCGCTCTGCTTTACCAGACTTTGCAATTGTTTATCTGCAGGCGTGAGAGAATTTTGTAATAAGGCTAATTCGTCAGAAAGCTTTCTTTTATCCAGCTCTGTGGTTGGCTCTTTTAAACTACTGACTAACTTGGCAATGCTTTCTAGTTTTTCTGCAGAGGCCATTCCCTCCTTGGTTGCCAGCACTTTTTCTTGTTGCACGTGAAGTTCTGCAATGCTTTGATCCAAAGCATCAATCGTTATTCTTAAATCCTCTGGCACAAAGGCGCGTGATTGATAAAAATCTTGCAAGTTAGCAACGGCGCCATCCCAACCTTTTTTGCTTGTTTGAAAGTCTTGACTAGCAAGCAAGCTATCGAGCTCTCCTGTTTTTTGCTCTTTCTTTGTTTTCACTTCTTGTTGCATGGCGTGCAGTGCTTCTTGTTGGCGTTCTATACTCTGCTTTTCGCCCGTCAATTTTCTCAAAGAATTTTCTATTCCTCCCTCTCCTTGACCCCCAATCAAGTGCTTTGAAATTTCTCCCATCTTTGCTTTGTACTCTGCGTCGTAGTTTTCAGCTTTTTCTTTTAAATCTTGTGGACCATCTTCGGTCATCGCTTTGTCGTGCAACAATTGAAAATTGCCATCTTTATCTAAATAGAGATTATGCGTAGCGACATCAACCAGGGTGGCTGCACCTAAAATTTCATTATGAAGAGTTGCGACGTTTTCAGATCGAGATGAACCATTCTCGGCTCTGTCCAGCGCACTCGCAGAAGGTGTGTTCTCGTGTACTTTTTGCTCAAGTTCACTAGCAGGAGGAACCAGCCCTCTGGCTTCATCTAAAATCACGGCGACGGCATTTTGCGGGGTATTGCTTTCAATCAATTCTTGTAGATGCTCACGCGATAGATGTTTAGGAATGTCGTCCGCAGAAACACTGAAAAAACTTTCGGAGGGAGAAACTGATCCCGATCGCGCATCTTCATGGGTTATGTGCACGTAAGTACCGTCAGCATCTAGCTCATGTTGATCAGGGCTTGGTGATGCTGAGCGCAACTTGCTATTAGATGGTAACGTGCTAGCTCTGTCCTGCCAAGAAACGACCTCCCAATCATCTGGATCCGGCGATGCAGAGTCCGCTCTGGAACTAGACGTGTCTATCCCGCCGTCTGGAGTCGGACTATTAGCAAGGCTATGAAAGCTGTCGACACTTTGTCTGTCACTGCCTGAATGAGTCGGACTATCGGCAAGGCTACGGAAGCTGTCCACGCTTTCTCTGCCGATTGATGGCATTGGAGATGGAGGAGGAGGGGCCGCTAGAGGATGGGTTTCTGGGGCGAGGTTAACGTCACGAGGGCCTTGTTCATGAACGATTGGACGTAATGGCTCTGGCCTTATTGGTGACATTTCTCCCCCCGGAAAAATATAATCATACGTAATAATTTATTCTAGCATAAGCATTAAGATGATCACATTTTTAAGCCTGAGATTAATGCTAATTCAAGACATCTTTCACCATTTTTTCCACGTTGCCAGATTGAAATAAAATTTGGTAAACGCTTTGGAGCACAGGCAAGTTAAGTTTAAATTTTTTGTTTAAAATCATGACTGCTTTGGCAGTGTGCACGCCTTCAGCAACATAAGCTGAAGTGCTTAAAATATCTGCAAGCGACTTTTTCGCTGCCAGCTCAAGGCCAACAGAGCGATTACGTGACAATTCACCATAGCAGGTTAAAATTAAATCACCAATACCGCCTAGTCCATAGACCGTTTGGCTCTTTCCACCCATCGCCATCGCTAATTGAGAAATTTCTTGAAGCCCTTTGGTGACTAAGGCAGCTTTGGCGTTAGTTCCAAGACCTAAACCTTCCACTAGGCCGGCTGCGATGGCCACAACATTTTTAAAAGCACCACAAACTTCCAAACCAGTCACATCTTCGCTTGCGGTCAAATGTAACGTTTGATTTTGCAGAATTTGTCTAACTTGTTCGCATACCTCGGGAGTTTGTGCCGCAACGACTAAAGCTGTAGGCAAATCTTGCGCCACCTCTAAAGCAAAAGATGGCCCAGACAAAAAAGCTGTTTTTTTATCAAATGTTACGCCAAGTACTTCATCTAAGACTTGAGATGGAAACTTCCAGCTTTCTGGCTCAATTCCTTTCGTTGTACTGACAATTTTCACTTGAGGCGGTAAAAAGAGTTGAGCCTTTTGAAAAACGATTCGAAGCGCCAGCATGGGAAGCGCTGAAACAACAAAGTCTACATCTCGCAGCGCTTCTTCTAGATCATGCGTCGCTTGAATACTTCTAGGCAGCATGACTTGCCTGAGTTTATGGGGATGACAGTGGTTTTGACAAATTGCTTCGGCAATTTCTTTTCGGCGAGCCCACAAAGTAACACGATGACCATTTTGCGCTACGACCTTGGCAAACGCTACCCCAAAGGATCCTGCGCCGAGAACTGCTACACGCCGTGACAAGTGATACGCAGCCAATGTTTTTACTCTGCTTCAACTACTTTAATAACTTGGCGACCAGCATATTGTCCACAGGCTCCGCAAATGTGGTGCGCAGCTTTAGGCTCGCCACAATTGGAACAAAGGCTGGAATCTTTAGGGATATAACGCATATTTGCAGCGCGTCTCATCCTCGATTTTGAGCGGGATTTACGCCCATAAGGTACTGCCATTTTAAACTCCTTTTACGAAAACACTTTAGGAAAAAGTTTTGACAGAGGGCTCATACGCAATATTGGTGCGCTTGTCGATACCCATCTTTCACATCTTTTCATTTCCAGGCAATTGATCAAGCCAATTGGCAAGGCCTGCAAAAGGATTTTTTTTAAAAGACGCATCAGATACGATGGCTTTCGTTGCAGTTAACTCACAAATAGAGCCTTTGTTTAAGGCTAGCGGATGGTTGCAAACCGGATAACTGGGCAATTCTAAAAAGAGCTGCTCTTTTAGCAAGGCAGAGATATCAATTACGCCATTTTGATAATAAGCCGTGGTTAGATCGTTATCGCTTTCGCCAGAAAAGCTCATAATGTCCTCATCGTCAAAAAATTCCATATCAATTGAAGCTTCATCGATCTGCTTTTCCTGGGCAAAAAGACGCAAATTAAATTGAAGTGTTAAACCAAAAGGCACGTCTTTTATGCAGCGAACACAAGACGAGTTGAGCCAAAAAATACCTTTGCCTGTTAAGTGAATCATCTCCGCTTCTGGTTGCAAATGCAGCTCGATCATCGATGACTTAATCGCGCGCCAAGCGAAGTCATTTTGAGGCTCATGAAGCAGTTTTGAAATCCATTCACATGAAAGCTCCTCTTTTATGACAAGCCCAGCCGCTCCAATACGATCAACGCGTACTAATAAGTGAGTCAATAACTTAGTCTGTTCTGTGTTTTGCATTGTCTATTCCTCTATCGGCCATCTACCGTATAGAGGTATTCTTTATTGTAAAGATGTGACATCTGCCCCACCGCTTGGCCTTTTGGGTTGTGAATTCCAATTTGGGCTCCCACATAGCGTTTGTAATTGATAACTTGAGTAGAAACTTGGCCTTTTTGGCTGAGCAGGCTTTCCATTTCTGCTCTATTTACAAATCCCTCATTGTTAAAGGAAACAATTAGAACTTTGCTTTTAATGCTTGAAATCACCGAGGAAAACGCATTTATAAATTGTCTTTTAGAATTAAAAAGACTTTTGTGTGTTCGACAGTCAACACGTTTGGCGGCAACCCCGTAAAGTTCTGGCTTATCCCAAAGCATGAGTGTTTCCCAAATATGATAATTGCCTCGATAGCTGTGCTGATTATAAGGTGGATCTAGGTAAGTAACGTCTGCTTTTAGTGTTTTTGCCGCTTCTAGAGCATCAAGCTGATAAGCGAAACAAGGAGAGGTGCCTGCTTTGGGCAAAAGCAAAGGCATCCTTAAACATAAATCGTTCTCTGCGCGTAGTGCCCATTTTTTTAAATAAGCCATCTGAATGCCGCAAGTTGAATCTACGCGATCGGCAGCCTCCATTAATGAAACGAGCAAAACGGATTCCAGGGATGGCTCTAAATTTTTTTGAGTGATAGCTTCGCGGATAACATCGATTCTTTCCCCATTTTTAGGGTGAAAAAAATGGGAGCGGACACAAAAATTATTGGTAAAATATCCCGGACAGCCTTTGAGCCCATTGAATTCTTCAATGAGACTGAGTGCCTCTTTTTCAACAGTTTCTAAATTGGTTTCAACATAACATTTGGCCAACATGTAAGCGTAAAGGTTGTGATCGTTGGCATGTACTTCATAGTTTTTCTTTTTTAGCGCATAGCCGACTCTCGAAGTTCCTGAAAATAAATCAATAACAGAACGCGCCCCCGGCATTGCTGTGTGCACTGCGCTGAGTATTTCGGATATTAATTTCCGTTTTGAGCCTAAATATTTAATCATGCGTTCATATTTTCTTTTTCGTAAACTTGCGCAGTTCTAAAGCTTAATGATACCAATTGTCAATAAACTTGAGGGGATTAAAATGCGTTGTTTCCTATTACTGGCGGTAATTATTCTAGCCCAATTGAGTGCTTCTTGTTCAGGAAATGTCAACTGCGTCGAACCTGAAGTCAATACTAGCTATACGTTTATACCTGAATCAGGTGACCCTGAAGCCTGTAAGAGCAGCACCCCAATTCTCGTAGCCGAGGCTTTAAAATGTAAACATGGTGGCAAGGTTGTTCTTGATCCTAATCTGGATCCCAGTGATAGTCAGCCCAGCAAGGTAGTCACAGCTGCCGAGGCAGAAAAACACGCTAAAGATAGCGGACACTTAATTACGGGTGGTGGAGATCACGATGAAGGACCAAAAAATTTATCAGCAAAAGAACAAGCCGACATACTAGAAACAATTCCTGCGCATATCAAACCAACCTGGCTTGAATATAAGCCCAAAAACAAATACAATCCGAACGGTATTGATTTTGGTCCTAATGGTTGTGGGATTTGGGCGACAACCGTTTGCGATCGCATCCTTGGTTTAGAAAAAGGACCATTAACCCAGGCTGAATGGGATAGAACTTATGCAGATTTAGGTTCTTTTCATGGAATAACCTTCTTTCAATACATCTCCAGTTACTATCAAAGAAAAGGTTTTTGCTCTGAAACAAAACCCATGGAAGGTTACAAGGCAGATTATGTTCGCATGAAGGATTCCTTAGCCAAAGGTTGCGATGTTAAATTATTCTTTGCGCGAAAGGCCTCAGCTTGGTTTTTACCCAGTTCCAATCCTCATATTGAAACTGTTTTTGATGTGATCGTCCCTGATAATAGCAGTCCCTATCTTCATACCAATTCCTGGGGAGCCTACGCTAAAGTTGCAGGAGGCTGGTGTACGGAATTTGAGCACGAACGCAATCACATATTTGGCAAGACACACATAGAAGATAAAGAAAATTTTGCCTGGCCTGCCAACGATGCCCGGGTTTGGGTGCAAACCACATGTCAATGCGAGGATATGCCTAACCTAAAAGAATTACTGGCTCAGTAAATTTGTTAAACTAAACAGGGAAAGACCTTGGCCAAAAACAAGATTGATGGCATATCCATATCAACTAAACTTTACTGACCCAGTGTCAGATAGGCGAAGATAAAACATGCGATTTGGATGGCCCTTCATTTTAAGTATAGCTTTTGTTTTCGGCATTGCCTTTGCAATGTTTCAATACGTAGTTCACGATTTGCCTCAGTTAGATAGTATTGAGGATTATCGGCCACCCTTAGCTAGCCGCGTTTTAGACGCTGAAGGCAATTTAATCGGCGAGTTTTTTACGGAGCGCAGAACTCTAGTTGTCGTTTCACAGTTGCCTGCTCATGTCAAAAACAGTTTTTTGGCCGCTGAAGATGCAGACTTTTATCGTCACACCGGCATCGACTATTTTGGTATTTTGCGAGCTCTCTTAAATGAAATTAAATACAAATTAATTGGTGGCCAACGCATGGGTGGCAGTACCATTACCCAGCAAACTGCCAAGACCATGCTTTTGTCACGGCAACGAACTTACACGCGCAAAATCAGAGAATTTATTTTGGCTAAGCGGATTGAGGACACTTTAAATAAAGATGAAATTTTAAATCTCTATTTAAATCAGATTTATTTTGGAAATGGCGCATATGGTATCGAAGAAGCTGCCAGAACTTATTATGGTGTTGCTGCCAAAGACTTAACGCTTGGACAAGCTGCTGCTCTCGCCTCTGTTCCCAAAAGCCCAAACCGCATCAATCCTTTAAAAGATCCAGGACGTGTTAAAGCAAGACGAGATTATGTGCTGGACCAAATGGCAGTGCACGGCTTTGCCTCACAGCATGTTGTTCAAGCAGCTAAACATGAGCCTGTTGCCGCCAAACCTTTTTCGCAACCCTACTTAAATCGTGCACCTTATTATACCGAAGAAATCCGTCGTATTTTGGTAGCACAGTTTGGCGAGGACGAGGTCTATCATGGTGGGCTTACCATCCATACTCCAGTTAATATGCGTATTCAGATCGCTGCCCAAAATGCTTTACGCACGGGACTTCGTGAATTAGATAAACGACAAGGCTATCGAGGACCTGTGGCCCGCCTAGATCAAGAAACGCAAAACCAATTAAAGACAGCATTGGCTGAGAAAAAAGAAACTTTTTTCCAGAATAAGAATGCAGCAAAAGTATGGGACTTATCGCTGTTGACATCGGAACATTTGGCACAAAATTTTGACGAAGCCTTTGCGACGATTCGAGTTGTTCCTCTGCAGCCAGGTGCGATCATTGCTGGTTTAGTCAAAACAGTTTCCAATGTGAATAAGAATGTTATCATCGATTTGGGGCGACAGAGTGGCACACTGCCTTTTTCCAAAATGACTTGGGCGCGCTCTTTCAATACCGTTAAGTACACGCCTTCACCCAAAGTTCCCTCTGATGTTCTCAAGGCTGGCGACATTGTCTTAGTTAAAGTTGACAAAGTTTCGCCATTCATCGAAGTTTCACTTGAACAAAAGCCTCTCGTGGAAGGCGCGATTGCGGCCATTGAACCACACAGTCATCGTGTCTTGGCGATGGTGGGCGGATACGACTTCTCGACGTCTAGCTTTAATCGAGTGACTCAGGCCAAAAGACAACCAGGGTCCTCGTTTAAACCGTTTGTCTACGCCACAGCGATTAACAGCCAAGCGGCAACTGCGGCAACTTTAATTACCGACGCGCCCAAAGTTTATGGCGACGGTCAAAATAATAGCCAGTGGAAACCCAAGAATAGCACGGGTAAATTTAGAGGCGATATCACTGTTCATTCTTGTCTTGTGAGTTCAGTTAATACTTGCAGTATTACATTGTTGGAACGTGTTGGCATTGACGCCGTGAGAAAACTTGCCGCCGACGCCGGCGAATTGACCGAAGAAACACCGTTGCCTCGCGATTTAACCATCGCACTTGGTTCTGGCGAAGTGATTCCGTTAGCGCATTTTAATGCTTACGCCATTTTCCCAAACGGCGGCCAGTATGCGCCTCCTGTTTTAATCGAAAAAGTGATCTCACGTGACGGCAAGGTTTTATACGAAGCTCCCGCGATAGAACCAAAACAAGTGATAAGCCCCCAGGCAGCCTATGTGATGACCAACATTATGCGTGGGCTCATGAACGGCGCAGGGCGTCGCACTACCGGATTAACGGCTCCTCTGGCCGGCAAAACTGGCACGACCAATGAATTCCGCAGCGCATGGTTTGTTGGATTCTCGCAGGATCTTGTTGCTGGCGTTTATGTTGGTTTTGACAACAATCTTAATTTAGGGATGAATGAATACGGTGCAATCGCAGCAATGCCTATTTGGGGATACTTGATGCGTGAAGCGATCAATGTGATACCTCCTCGTGAATTTGTGCAGCCTGAAGGTGTCGTCTGGCGCTTAATCGATCCGCAAACAGGGCTCTTGACCAATAACGCGGCTTACGATCCTGCAACTTCAGAAAATCAACTTGCTGATGAAAGTGAAGTCCAATCAGAAACAGATCGCCCTAAAGGCGCTGTCCTCGAAGTGTTTATTCAAGGCACCGAGCCTACCAAAAGCGCGGGAGATTCAGGGCCTCCACCTCTTGAACTTTATGACGTCGGTGGGCTGAGGCCTTAAAAAACTAAATCTTTCCTTGAGCAACAGCTAAATCATAAAGCGCTTTTTGTTTTTCATTTCTTGAGAGACGTTTTGGGGCAGGACTGGATGAGATCAACTGAGGTCTGAAGCACTGCTGTCCATAACAAATTGCCAAGGCCAAAGCGTCACCGGCATCTTCTGCAGGTTTTTTTTCGAGCTTTAAAATCGCTTGCACCATTTTACCTACCTGATCTTTGGTGGCGCGCCCCGTTCCAGTCACAGCCAGTTTAACTGTCGTCGCGCTTAAATTAACAACAGAAATATTGCCAAGACCAAGTGTTGCTAAAACAGCCCCGCGTGCTTGTCCTAAAATCAAAGCTGAACGAACATTTTCACCCATAAAAATATCTTCGAGTGCCACATAGTTTGGCTTAATTTCGCTTAGCATTTTTTGAAGCCGCTGGGCGAGTTCTTGTATGCGCATCACTAAATCTTGTTTGTCATTAAGCCGCATCACGCCGTGTTCAACATGCAGCATTTGGCGCTGTGTACCGACAATATCGATAACACCAAATCCTACTTTACGAGAACCAGGATCAATTCCTAAGATGCGCATACAGATCGCTTTTTGTTAATCCATAAGTTTTTGTAACTCTGCTTCGTTGACATCTTCATTGCTCCATACATGTTGCACATCATCTAAATCTTCCAACGCATCAATTAATTTAAACAATGACTTTGCGTTATCGCCACTCACTTCGACTACGATATCAGGCACCATGGCAATTTCTGAAGAGGCAGGTATAAGCCCTGCCCCCATAAAAGCATCTTTCAAAACGAGCAAGGTCTCCGGATCGCACTGAATAAACCACATGTTTTCTTCATTGGACACCTCTTCAATGCCATGCTCAATTCCAATCTCCAACAGACGATCTTCATTAATGTCTTTATTTTGATTTTCTAATTGATCAAAACTAATTTGACCTTTTTTCTTAAAAGAAAAACAAACAGAGCCGCTTGTTCCTAAATTGCCACCATTTTTATTGAAAGCTGCACGCACATCACCATAAGTACGATTACGATTATCTGTTAAACTCTCCACGACAATCGCAACACCGGCGGGTCCATACCCTTCGTAGACTAATTCTTCATAGTCTCCGCCTTCTTGATTTCCTGATCCTTTGGCGAGTGCTCTGCTAATGGTGTCTTTGGAAATATTACTCGCTCTGGCATCGTCAAGCGCTTTTCTCAATCGCGAATTGGAGGCTGGATCATCGCCACCAATCTTGGCCGCGACGGTAATTTCTCTGATAATTTTTGTCCAAATTTTAGATCTTTTTGCATCAACAGCACCTTTACGGTGTTTGACTTTTGACCACTTATTATGACCTGACATTGTTTTATATCCGTAGATTAAAAATTGTTATTCTATCCAAGTTTGGAAAAAATCTGTCAACTACGACCTGCTGATGTTTTCACTGAACCAGCCGCCAGTCAAACCATCCAGTTGTGCTGCCAATTCTTGGATTTTGATTTGTCGCATGACTTTTTCTTCAACTTCTGCGGCTGAAACAAGCAATTCTAAAACCTGTAAACGTCTTCGCTCAAAATATTTATGTGTTACTTCTTCAATTATATCTTCACGCAAAATTGTTTGACGAACAGATTCGCGCGCGACGCTCAACTCTTCTTTGTTAAAGATCAGATCGCCAAGCTTCCACTCTGCTTGTAAATCAAAACTCCAATCCGCTGATTCTTTATGATAAAGCACGTCTACATCGCCTATCTTTTCACGAATCGACTGCCCTTTATCTAAATTTCTGCCACCTTTAGTATTAATTTTTGGCATCCATGCGGCTTGACGAACCCGGCGAAGCCAAGAGGCAACTTGTCTTGGATGGGCATTCGCATAGCGAACGGCTTCTTCCTGGACTTGACGAATAAGCGGTTCATTGGAAAAAGAAATCATCAAATTTTTGATTTCTTCATCTGACATATTATTTTTTTTAAGATTATTTGTTGCTGTTGTCTTTGGAGTCACTTCTGAAGATTGAGGCACAAGAAAAGTTCGCATCATTTTTTTTAAAGAAATGCTGTCTTTAATTTTTTCTAAGAGCTTAGGCTTGCAACCTTCAATTAAAAGCAAATCTTCCAGACTTAAAAAAGCGCCTTTTTTTTCTCGATGTTCAATAATGCGACGAGCTAATTTATCTCCAACGCCTGGCAGGGCCATGATTTGCTCTTTAGAAGCATTGTTAAGATCAACTGGCTGAAACGCAGCCATATTTGTTTGGGAAAAAAGAAATATTATGGAAAATATAAAGATTAAATTCAAGAATCTACCTCGTTAAAATAGAAAATAAGATTCTATAAATTATTACAAGATCCCATCGGTTAAAAGAATGACAATCTCAAAAGAACTAATCCTGCTCGCAATAATAAGCTAATTTTGCTTTTAACTTTTCTTGATTGCTTATCGTCTCTATTTTTTCTGCAAAATCCTTATTTGGCGCATTAGAGGTATTGTGTGTTAAATATGCTTGCCGCATTTGGTAAAAACGCTTCTGAGTTCTTCTTTCAAACATGTGCCAAGTATATTGATTTTGATTATCTATTAAAAAATCTCCAAAATCCCAACGAAAACCCGCCCAGAACCCATGCCTTTCACCATTTGAAAAATTTTGGGTGGCAGGACCGGAGCCATTGTTTTCTTTTAGCAAATCCGTCGGAAAAATCTCTGAAGACCAGCCGCTGGTCAGGCTTGGGTACATTTGTTTGGGTTGATACCGATAAGATAAGAAAACATTTGGTAAATATTGTGCTTTCATGAATGCGGAAGATTGGACAAAAATATTATTTTGCCAAAGCAAGCAGTTTTCAAAATTCAAGCCATCGGTTTGTTTTAATGCCAAAACGTTTTGTGCGCATAAGATAAAAAAAATGATACAAATCAACATTCGCATCAAATCACCCTCTTAAGCAGACTCTCTAAGCCCGCGTGTTGCCATGGCCGAAGAGGCTACAGCTAAAATAGCACCTCCGATCACATCTGCAAAATAGTGCTGCTTGATGGTCATCGTTGACAAGATGATCAAAGATGCCCAAAAAACAGCGAGAACGCCCCAAACCTTATTTTGTTTGTACATAAAAAATGCTGCCAACATTGCTAAGGCAACATGCAAAGATGGAAAACAATTAGTAGGCAAATCGATTAAATATAACATTGAACGCGCTAAATCCGCCGGTGAATTGCTTAGTGGTTGCCGGTACATTAAAGTTGGATAAGAAATAAAAATAACACAGGCAGCAATGCAAGCAATTAACATAGAGTAGAGCATGGCACTATAATCTTCTGGCTTCTTGACAACGACATATGCAAAAGGAATGAAAATATAATGAGAAACATAAATCCAAATCGTCCAGCCCACAAAAGGAACCACGCGATCTGGATATAATTGCGCCAGTGGAATTGCGCTGACGATCCCAATAAAACCTGCGCCTAAATAACAGACACCAAATAAAATAGCCCCTAAAAAACAGGCCTTCCATTTTTTATCAGGCGGAATAATTGATAACCTCATCCCGACTCCAAGCCGCCAATAAACAGCATTCTTGAATATCAACATAAACAATGTAAATGATATCCGTCAAAGAGATGCATTTTTTAACCGAGGAGCTTCATGAAACACATGCTGGTCGCCCTGCAAATGACTGCGACAGATGATATCAACCATAACTATCATGTTTGCAAAGACCTGATCGAAAAAGCCGCGTTGCTTGGCGCCAAACTGATTGCTTTGCCAGAAAATTTTGCTTTTTTAGGAGAAAGTGCTGCGCAAAATAAAAAAATAGCAGAGCCGCTTCATGGTGAAATTTTCCAATCTTATTGCAATTTGGCTAAAGAATATCGAATCTGGCTTTCACTCGGCGGATTTTGTGAAAAGGGCGATGATGGGCGTATTTTTAATACGCATGTTATTGTCGATGATGCAGGGCAAATTAAAGCAACCTATCGAAAAGTGCATCTTTTTTCACTTGATATGCCGACAAGCTCTTTGCTTGATGAATCCAAAACAATTTCAAGTGGCGAAGAACTTGTCATCGCTAAAAGTCCAGTTGGGAGATTAGGGCTCTCTATTTGTTACGACCTGCGTTTTAGTGGTTTGTATGCAGCGCTGGCAAATCAAGGAGCAGAAGTCATTTTGGTGCCTTCCGCATTTACCAGCGTCACAGGCAAAGCCCATTGGGAGATACTTTTAAGAGCGCGGGCTATTGAAACACAATGTTATGTCGTCGCTCCCGCACAAACAGGCATTCACAATTCAAGCCGAGAAAGTCATGGTCATGCCATGATCGTTGATCCTTGGGGGACTATCGTTTCGCAATGCAGCGAAGGCTCTGATATTGCCATTGCTTCTGTTGATTTGGATTATTTAGCGGCCGTTCGTAAAAGAATGCCCATTTTAAAACACCAACGTCCAGATGTCTATCAAAAACCAGTCGTCGCTCATGAATGCTAGTCATCGCGCCCAATTTTTGATTCGCTTTGGATATTTGGGGCATTTATTTCATGGTGTCCAGCCACAAAAAGATGTCCCTACCGCAGGCGGAGCACTTTATGAGCATCTGTCCCAGGCAGCTCAAACCCCGCCCCGTGCTCTGCAATTTTCTGCGCGCACCGATAAGGGTGTGCATGCGCTAATGAATGCTGCTACTTGCTGGTTTAAAAAACCATTTGATGCGGAACAATTTATCGAAATAATCTCACATTTAAAAACGCCAGGATTATTGAGCGTGCGAGCAGAAGCCGTCCCGCGTTTTGTGCATGCCAGAGGATCTGCAAAAGGGAAACACTATCGCTATGTCATCGAAGACAATTGTTTAGATGCCCCACAAAATATTTTTGCCTGGCAGATTATTCCCTCGTTAGATATTTTCGCCATGCAGAATGCCGCTTCACAAATGCTTGGGCAATATGATTTTAGTTCTTTTCGTGCAGCGGGTTGCTCTGCGAATTCGACCATTAAAAACATGTACCGCATCAGTATCCGCAGAATTGCTAATTCTAGGCAGATTCACATTGATATTATTGGCGATGCTTTTTTAAGACAAATGATCCGTACTATGGTGGGGCTTTTTGCTGAAGTTGGAACGGGCCTTAGGTCTTCAACCGAGATTGCTTCAATTATAATTGCCAAAGATAGAAGAAAAGCGGGCATCTGTGCTCCCGCAAATGGGCTTACCTTAATGCAGGTGGGAATTGATTTCCCCTTAGGAGGCAATCCGCTCTTGCCCTTTTTTAAGAGGCCTGATTGATCTCTTCCAACATAATTTTAGTCAAGGTATCAGCCATTTCCTCAAGCTGATCTTGTTTTAGTCCCTCAATTAAAACTCTCAGTTTATTCTCTGTGCCGCTATAGCGAGCGAGGATTCGACCCTGCCCCGCTAACTGCTTTTCAATTTCTTTTATGACTTCAGAAGAACGAATGAGTTTGTCAAAATTAACTTTTTTAGGAACAGGGACATTGCGTATGGCTCTTGGAACCATTTTAAAAAGTTGTGCAATTTCAGAAAGCGGTTTTTTAGATTCTTTTAAAAGCGCTAAAAGCAACAGGGCGCCGACCATCCCGTCACCCGTGGTTCCTTGATCAAAAAAGATTAAATGCCCAGACTCTTCGCCACCCCAATTTAATTTTTTTTGTCGCATACGTTCAACGACATAACGATCGCCAACACTCACTCTTTCAACAGCAACACCTTTGGTTCTCAAATACAGATCCAAGCTGAGATTACTCATATCGGTCGTCACGATAGCATTTTTCTGAAGTTTGCCTTTTTCTTTTAGGTAAATAGAAATGAGCGCAAGTAAAATTTCTCCGGAAATGATTTGGCCCTTTTCATCAATTACTTTAATGCGATCGGCATCGCCATCGAGAGCAATGCCTAAATCTGCCTTGTGCTCTAGCACTAAAGCCTGAGCCGCCTCAGGATAGAGAGAGCCGACCTTGTTATTAATATTGATACCATCTGGATCATCGCCCAGAGTAATCACTTCAGCGCCCAATTCTTGCAGCACCTGTGGTGCAACACGATAGGCAGCACCATGGGCACAATCTAAAACAATACGCATCCCGTCAAGTGTGCAAAGATTTGGGAAAGCGGATTTTAAATAAACAATATAGCGTCCAACAGCATCTTCTATCCGACGTGCTTTGCCAATGGAAACTCCAGTAGGCCTTATGGATTCGATTGTTTTCGTCAAAATTAATTGCTCTAATTCAAGTTCAATGGCATCGGGCAACTTAAAACCATCTTGGCAAAAAATTTTAATGCCATTGTCTTCAAACGCGTTATGACTTGCTGAGACGACAATACCGGCATCTGCACGCATTGATTGTGTAATGAAAGCAATGCCAGGTGTTGGCAACGGCCCTACCAGCATAACATCGACGCCCATAGAGCAAATACCAGCCGCGATCGCTTGCTCAAAACAGTATCCAGATAATCTTGTATCTTTGCCAATGACAATACGCTTGCGATGACCTTGATCTGAAAGTCCCAGTCGCCCCGTGCTGACCAAATAAGCAAGTCCTCGGCCAAGCGCGAGAGCGACTTCCACCGTCATTGGGTAGACATTGGCCTTGCCACGAATACCATCAGTTCCAAATAAAATCCGTTCTTGCATGATAAAAGCACCATATTAATTTAATTTTCTAATCTTTTGTCATTACCATCCTTAACCATCTGCTCTATCAGCTGGACAACAGTCCCGTTAATTGGATTGGGGGCAACTTTCTTTTTTTCAAGAGATGCGAAAAAAAAATAAGCACCAAGACCTGCTGCTGCAGTTAAAAGTGTCTTATATGTCGTCATCTGGACGGTGCTTTGTCGATAAGGCGGAAATATTTTGGCTAAAGATTGCTCAGAAGCAATTGCCATAAAGAAAAATAATATAGAAGTGGATAAAAAGCGCGATTTCATTGTATTTTCCGAAGTAGGTTACATTAAGATAGTATCGAGGTGCCATAGCACCTTTATACTGTCAATCAGGAGAGATGATGTCAGCACTCATTCATGTTGTTTCTTTTCAAGAAAATCTCAAACTGAAAAGTATCGACAGCCAATTTACTGGTATTTTTGCAAGCAAAGAAGAAACAGAGCAAAAATTAAAAAAAGACATTAAAAAATTAATTGAACTACAAGAAGTGCTTTACGCAGAAAACAAACGCGCTTTATTATTAATTTTTCAAGGAATGGATACCTCAGGAAAAGACAGCATGATCAAGCACATCATGAGTGGCGTTAATCCACAAGGCTGCGAAGTTCATAGTTTTAAGCCACCTTCTTCAGAGGAGCTTTCTCATGACTACCTATGGCGCTGCGCAAAGGTTGTGCCTGCTAAAGGAAAAATCGGAATTTTCAATCGATCTTATTATGAAGAAGTGACCATTGCGCGTGTGCATCATGAGTTGCTAAGCAAAGAAAATTTGCCGTCTAATTTGACCAACGGCCATCTTTGGGAGCGTCGCTGCGAAGAAATAAGCAATTACGAAAAATATTTAAGTGAGAATGGAATCGTTATCTTGAAATTTTTCTTACACATTTCTGAAAACGAGCAAAAACAGCGTATATTAAAACGCATTAACGATAAGACCAAGCATTGGAAATTTGATGTCAGCGATATTCGTGAACGAGAATATTGGAATAAATATCAATTTGCTTATGAAAAAGCAATTTCGCTTACCAGTACTGACTTTGCGCCATGGCATGTTGTTCCATCTGATCAAAAATGGAGTGCTCGCATTGCTGTCGCTGAAGTGATTGTGGAAAAACTTCAACAAATGAAGCTTGCTTATCCTAAATTAAGCGCAAAAGGCGAGAACGATCTTAAAAAAGCCAAGATACTGTTAGAAAAGGTTTAATGTCCCATACCAAATTACAACGGAACCTGGGTTCGCGGGAGCCTTTTCTCTGGCCTTGATGACCACCATGGCCATGGGAAATGCCAAAATCGCTAAAGCAAAAATAATGATACCCACCGGGAAAAAAGTGTCGTCGTAAACAGCACCCATGACCGATGCTGCAATAGCCATGAACAATAAACGCAAGGCTTGAAAAAGTGCAGCGGAACTAGCCCGCAACGAAGGAAACATATCCATGATACTAGAAAACATAATGCAGCCAGGCAAAGCAATGCCACCGGTAAAAAGACACATAAAAAACGTGATCGATAACGGGTGATCTTGATGCATGACGCCAATGCCAAACAAAATTCCACCGGCAATTAAAGAAAGCCAAAAACTGCCACGCAATAATTGATTGGAATCAAAATATTTTATCAAAATCGGAATTACCAAACTGACAGTAGCAAAAGTTCCGACGACTGAACCTTGATAGTAGGCATATTGGCTTAAGGGAACGTTTAGCGTTTCCATAAATAAAAGGGGGATAATTCCAATAAACATAAAGTAGGCAGCAGCCAAAAAAGACATGCTCAAGGTCGCAAACATGAATAATCGATCAGTTAGAAGCGTCCAATATCCTGACAGCATTTGCTGCACACGAAAAGGTTGCCGATTTTGAATGGTTTCGGGAAGCAACCATGCAATCATAATAGCGCCCAAAAGAGATCCTGCACCGATGACCACAAAGTTAGATTGCCAGCCAAAATCTCTTGTTAAATAAACACCGATGATAGGAGCTGCAGCCATGACGAGCGTCACTGTTGTATTCATGACAGATAAAAGGCGGGTTTGTTTTTCACCTTGGTAAATATCGCCGATAACAGCCAAACTAATTGTGAGTGGTGCACCCACGCCAACACCCTGAATAAAACGCCCGAGCAAAATGCCTTCGATATTGAGTGTAAACACACAAAGCGCACTTCCTAAAACAAAAAGTAGCGAACCAATAATCAACAATGGACGACGTCCATAACTATCAGCCAAAGGGCCGCAAATCAAACTTGAACAAAAAAATCCGAAAAAGTTAAGACTCAAAGTCCACTGAATAGTTTGTTCGTTGGTGCTAAAATAGTGCATCATTTGCGGGAAGGCAGGCGCATATAAATCTAATTCGCTCCAGCCAACGATCAACAAAATTAACAAAACAACAGGCACCCATGGGGATGTCTTGTTAAGTGGAGTAAACATTTTTTAAACTCGCTTTATTTTTTTTAAAAAAACTTACTTTGGCAAATTATTTAAAATTTGGTGAATATGAGCAACTTTTTCTGGGCTCTCATCGAGGATAAAAACCAGCGTAGGAACGATGCGCAAACGCACTTTCTTAGCCACTTCTTGTCTTAAAAGCCATTTTTCTGCTTCTAAAACCTTCGTGGCCAAGGCACAATCTGCATCACTTCCAAAAACAGAAAAAGAAATTTTAGCAACGCTCAAATCAGGACTAACTTTGACGTTGCTAATGGTGACAAACCCAGGAAGAGGTGTTCTTAAACCGTGAATTAAGCACTCGGAAATCACTTTGTGAATTTCAGCTGAGACACGTTCTGCTCGAATAGACATCACATTCTTCCTTTATGAGACTGAGGCAGGCATCGTACCTTCTATTTTCGGTGCCGTCTTCGGTTCGTTCTTAATCGCTTCATCTAATTTGGCAGCAACTTGTTTGGTATCGAAACATTCAATCGTATCGCCTTCTTTTAGATCATCAAAGCCCAAAACACCCAAACCACACTCGTAGCCAAGTGTGACTTCACGTACGTCGTCTTTAAAGCGTCTTAAGCTAGTAATACCACCTTGAAAGAGCACCTTGTTGTCACGTTTCACGCGCACATTGGCTGAACGTATAATTTTTCCGTCCGTGACATAGCAACCAGCAATCATGCCTAACTTCGTAACAGGAAATACCTGTCTGACTTCGGCTTTACCCAGATAGCTTTCTTCAATTACAGGAGACAAGAGACCTGCCATGGCCAAGCGAACTTCATCTAATACAGCATAAATAATACTGTAAGAACGCACGTCCACTTTTTCTTGAGCAGCTAAGACTTGCGCTTTGCTGTCTGGTTTGGAGTTAAAGCCAATAATGATTGCCTTGGAAGCGAGCGCCAAGTTGACATCATTTTCTGTAATGGTGCCCACGCCTGCATGCACAACATCAACAGTGACTTGCCTTGTCGACAGACCCTTTAATGCGGATGCCAATGCTTCAACAGAGCCGTAGACGTCTGCTTTGACAATCAAGCGCATGGTATAACCTTTGTCTTGCGGTGATGATTGCAAAAAGTTCTCTAAGCTAACGCGTGAGGTTTTCATCAACTCTTGTTCGCGTATTTTTTGGGCACGATGATCAGCGATCACTCTTGCTAATTTATCATCAGCCACGACATTGAATTTATCGCCGGCCATTGGCACGCCTGATAATCCCAATATTTGCACTGCCATCGAAGGACCCGCTTCTTCAAGTGGCCTTCCAGCAGAATCGTGCATCGCGCGGATACGGCCTGTGTGCTCGCCGGCCACAACGTTATCGCCCAAGCGCAAGGTGCCTGCCTGGGTTAATACCGTCGCGACAGGTCCACGGCCCTTATCTAGCTTCGCTTCGATGACACAGCCCTGTGCTGCTTTTTCAGGGTTAGCGTTCAATTCCATCATTTCTGCTTGATTAATTAAGCCTTCGAGCAACTCATCGAGGCCTTGCTTTTTAAGCGCTGAAACCTTGAATACTTGGGTTTCTCCGCCCCACTCTTCTGAGACAACGCCATGCTCTGACAATTGTTGTAGCACACGTTCAGGTTTAGCATTTGGAGCATCGATTTTGTTAACAGCGACAACAATCGGAACCTTGGCTGCTTTGGCATGATCAATGGCTTCAATGGTTTGCGGCATCACACCGTCGTCAGCTGCAACCACCAAAATAACGATGTCAGTCACTTGAGCACCGCGTGCGCGCATGGAAGTAAAGGCTTCGTGACCAGGTGTATCCAGAAAAGTAACAGGTCCGCGTGCGGTTTGCACAGTATACGCACCAATGTGTTGGGTGATTCCGCCCGCTTCACCGCCAGCGACGTTGGCTTGACGTAGAGCATCTAGGATGCTCGTCTTACCATGATCAACATGACCCATCACTGTGACAACAGGAGGTCTATGCTTTAAGCTCTCGGGTTGATCGATCACTTCTTTCAATAAATCGGTTTCTTCAAATGCAACGTTTTTAACTTCGTATTCAAATTCAGAGGCAACAATTGCTGCGGTATCTGGATCAATCGGCTGATTCACGGTGACCATCATGCCCATACCCATTAATTTGGAAACAACCTGCCCTGCCTTAATCGACATTTGATGGGCTAAATCGTTGACAGTAATTGGTCCTGAAAGCTCAACCACACGTTTATGCGCAGCTGCCTGAGTAATCTGTGTACCTCTACCACTAATCTTTCTGCCCTTTTTCTTTTTCCCAGGTTGCAGCCAAAGCTCGTAGCCACCTGATTTAAGTTCTTTACGCTCGCTATCGCTGACATAGACGTCTTTGGTTTTTTTCTTAGATGGCCTTGCTCCTGGTTTTTGCCCAGAAGTCATGTCAATCATCTGTGTAGGTCCACCAAAGTTATCATGAACCACTTTGATTTCACGAATACCAGCAGGGAATTGCGGCCGTGGAGCACCACCAGTATGACCACCGGGTCCTCTAGGAACGCCGGTTTTTGGTCTAAAGGTGCGACCTTCTGATGCTAGTCTGGCACGAATGGCGCTGGCATCAATGACACGAACGACATTGTTCCCAGGAATCGATGGTACCGGGATAGCACCCCGTGGTAAAACCTGAATTTTATTAGGGGACGACTCAGGTTTTTGCACCTGTACTTTTATGGCAGGTTCGCTGACGGCTGACGTTTGCTCAAGCGGTATAATTTCGTCCTCTTTGCTTTCGGCCATGATTTCTGTTTTCAAAGGTGCCGATTCAATCATTTCTTGAACAGGCGCTGGCAAGCTCGAGGTTTCCTCTACACTTGCGCTAGATGATTCTTCTCGTCTTCTGCGCAAAACAGTTCTTGTTTTTGCGCCACTTTGAGATTCAGCTGATGTAGGGGAATTAAGCAATTGCATTGTGGCGGCCTCGTCAATACTACTTGAATGGGTTTTAATAACCATGCCCTTTGCGGCCAGTTTTGTCATCAATTCTTGATTGGACATATTAAGCTTTTTTGCAAGCTCATGCACGCGTACTTTACCCATTGAAAATCTCCTCGTTCATTCGCTCGCCAGGGTTCTTCAAAAATTGCCATCGCAGTAAATCACAAATAATGCGATCACTTATACGCCCTTTTAGCAAGGCAACAACACCTGTTAAGGAACGACCCAAAGCTTGGCCCATTAAATTCTTAGATGGTCCTGTCAGAACCACCACATCTTTTGTTTGCTTTAATTCATCAAAGTCTAGTTCTGTTACTGAACGCTCTGATAAATCATAGGCAATCACTATCGCTTTTATTTTATCACTCACTCTATCTTCTTGTACTTTTGTGCGACCAACAACACATTGACCTGCACAATATGCAAGACCCAAATTTTCTAAAATACGATGAAGCAAATTCTCTTTGATTGACGTGAGCAAATTCGCATCATCAACTAAAATCGAACCTTTAAAAGAACGATTAAACGCTCTTTTCTTGAGCGCATTTTGAAAACAGTTCTCATTTGCGCAAACATAAGCTCCACGCCCGGGCGCGTAGCCTTTGACGTCGAACACCAATTCTAGACGTGGCGAAACAACAAAACGCAGCAAACTTTCTGCCTCATACGCTTTTCGACAAGCAATGCAAATGCGACACGCAGACCCTGCGTCTGTTTGCGTCACCTCTTGTTCTTGCTCGTCTTGTGATAATATCGCCATTTCCATTAATTAAAGTGCACCCTCGGACAGCAAAGACAAAACCTGCGCTGCTTTAGCGTGAATCGTTTTTGCTTCCTCTAAAGGAATCTCAACCGTCTTGGCCAAATTTTGAACATCTTCAAAATAAATATCCCCCAAGTCCAAATAAGAATTATCTGTCAATTTCTGAATCAAATCATCCGTCGCTTCAAGTGCAGATAATGCCAACTCTTCTTCTCGACCTTCTTTTTCAAAGCGCTCTACCAAAGCATCAAAAATTAACATCGAATCATGGCTCGTTTTTGTCTTGCCTTTCACACGTGGTTTTTGCGCATTCTCAACTTTTACAAATTCCATGGCCCCTGATTTTAGTCTTGCCGCAACGTCTTTACCAATTCCTGGAAGATTTTCCAGTAAAATCTCGTCGGCATTGGCGACATCTTTCATCGTGCGAAAACCATGATTGTACAATGTTTGAATTTGAAACTCAGTCAAACCTTCAATGCGTGACAAAGAGACACCGACTTGCTCACGTTCTTCAGCAACTTTGGTTTCAGAATTAATATCGATCTTCCACCCTGTTAGCTCTGCCGCCAGACGGACATTTTGTCCACGACGTCCAATTGCTAAAGAGAGTTGATCATCAGGGACCACAATTTGCATGCTGTGTTCAGCTTCATTGACAAGAACCCGCGTGACTTCCGCTGGTGCCAAAGCATTGCAAACAAAGCGTGCATCATCTTGATCGTAAGGAACAATATCAATCTTTTCGCCGCGAAGTTCTTGCACAACCGCTTGGACTCTTGAGCCCTTCATGCCAACGCAGGCACCAACTGGATCGACGTCACTGTCTTTGGAGCGCACAGCGATTTTGGTTCTGAATCCAGCTTCACGAGCAACACTTTCAATGGTGACAATATTATCATTCATTTCAGGAACTTCTTGCTCAAATAGCTTCACCACTAAATTAGGGTGAGTTCTCGATAAAACAATTTGTGCACCTCGTGAAATTTCTAGCACGTCTAACACATAAGCAACCATGCGATCGCCGGCGCGGACATTTTCTTTAGAAACTTGTTCTCTGGTGGGGACAACTGCTTCTGCACGCCCTAAATCGACAATAATAGCGCCGCGTTCAAATCTGCGGACCGTACCAGTGATCAATTCATCTTTGCGGTTTTTGTACTCGTCATAAATCATCATGCGTTCAGCTTCACGTACCCGCTGTACAATGATCTGTTTGGCGTTTTGTGCTGCAATTCTGCCAAAATCGCGCGTGTCTAGTTTTATGCCTAAGTCCTCGCCAATGGCGTCCTGGGTCAATTCAGGATCCATTTTTTTGGCGTCAGCAAAACCAATTTCAACAGTTGGATTGGTTACTTCGTTGACGATTTGCTTAAACTCGTAAACTTCTACTTCACCGGCATCCACGTTGTAACGGGCTTCCAAATCTGCGTGAGGCCCCAGTTTTTTACGCGCAGCACTTAACATGGCCGCTTCCAGTGCTGAAACAAGCACATCTTTATCGATGTTTTTTTCTTTGCCAACCTGTTCAATTACAGCTGTCAAATTGAGTTGATTAATATCCATTATTTACTCCGCTTAACGTTTTTATTCGGAAATTCATAAATCACATGTGCATCGCGCAGGGCACTCCAAGGAATTTGGAGCACTTCATCCGGTTGGCCAGATTGCAAGCTCACACCTTGCTCATTTAATGATTGCAGCCGGCCAGTCAGTACTTTTGGCCTGCCTTGACTGTCTGCTTTCAAACGAATGAGTTTGCCTAACACTGCTTCAAAATGACTTTTTTTAGCCAAAGGCCGATCCAATCCAGGACTGGAAACTTCAAGTTCATAACTTGTACTAAATAATTTTTTTGTCGCATCGATAACATCGAGCGCATCACCAATCAGACGATTAAGAAATTCCAACTGGTCCAAAGTTACGGAGCTGGGACCTAGCAAGCCGTCGATATAAAGTGCTACTTTAGCGCTCTTTTTTTGAGTGCTTATTTTGATGTGTACTAATTCACAACCATGAGCAAACGCGATCGGCGCAGCAACCAAAGTCACTTGCTTCTCGAGCTCAGTTTGAGAAAGTACAAACGTTTCAATATTTTCAAGGCGTTGCGTTGTCATGCCCAAATACCTGTTCAAATCCTTCATAAAAAAACATCTGCCCAGCCCTCTTTAACGACTTTCGAGCTTTGCCCTTTTTTCGTTAAAAAAGCCCGGTACCAATGTTCATGCGGTATTCAATAGGAAGAAAAACGCCTGTGCTGGACTTAAAATATGACTGGTACCTAAGTGGCGCTTTAAATAACAAATGAATGCAGGGTTGTAAAGGCTTTGTTTCCTCTATCTTTTGGGAGGAAAACCCCAGTCTTCGTACGCTTTAATCGCATCAACATGCCATAATTTTTCTGACATCCGGTTTAACAATTCCACAAAACCCATGCGGGTTTTTGCCGAAACAGGCAAAGCATCTAAGTGTTTGGCCATGGCTTCCGCTTCTTCTGAAGGCAACAAATCAGACTTATTCAACACCAAAAGCCGTACAGGTTTTTCGATTTTCAAATCCGACAAAATGCCTTGAACCACTGCGATATGTTGTTCTTTATAAGGATCATTGGCATCCACAACATGCAACAGCAGGTCAGCATCATGCAGCTCCTCAAGCGTGGTTCGAAACGCTTGAATCAAACTTTCGGGTAAATCCCTAATAAATCCTACCGTATCAATTAAGACCACTTCTCGCTCGGTGGGGAAACGCAGCCTTCTGGAAGTTGGGTCTAGTGTCGCAAAAAGCTCGTCCTTGGCGTAAACTTCTGCGCCAGTCAACGCGTTTAGCAAAGTAGATTTGCCGGCATTGGTGTAACCAACAATAGCGATCGTCGGCACTTCTTTGCTGTTTCTCTTTTGGCGCCTGAGCTGCCGCTCGCTACCAAGATCATCGACTTCACGCTCGAGTCTAGCAACCTTGTCTTTGACGCGTCGGCGATCAATCTCGAGCTTTGTTTCACCGGGCCCCTGCCCACCAATTCCACCTGTTAAACGGGACAAACCAGTCTGCTTTTGAGCTAGGCGTGGCAACGAATATTTTAATTGCGCCAATTCGACTTGCAGCTGACCACTGCGGGTTTTAGCTCTTCTGGCGAAAATGTCTAAAATCAACATAGTTCGGTCAAGAACCTTCAAATCCGTCAGATCCGTAATGGCATTGAGCTGCGAAGGTGATAAATCGCGATCAAAAATAAGGACTTCGGCACCTTTATGTAGTGCGCTCAAACAAATCTCTTCCAATTTTCCCTTGCCAACAATGGTGCGCGGATCAATTTGCTTGCGCTGTTGAACAACAATATCGACAACACGCACACCAGCAGTGCGGGCCAATTCCTTAAGCTCATCTAAAGAAGGCTGCCATTCTTTTTTGGAAACGGTATAAACACCAACCAAAACTGCAGACTCACGTTCCCCCTTCACGACGGCTTCTTTTTGCAGCAGCTTTGATTGCTTTTCTAACTGATTTTCCAGGTGCGCAACCAACTCCGTGAAATTTTCCTGGAGCAGGTCCAAATGTTTATAGCTTTCAGAAATGTGGCGAACACGCTCATTATCTTTTATAATTTCTTTTGCTGACAAATAAGCCAAAGCACATCGACCCGGTAGACCTGAAGGCAATGCTTCGATTTGCAAAATTAAATCCAACTGCAATTTCTCTAAGTCACCAATAAAATCGCGATCGATTTCATAGTGAGAAAATGCAAATGATTTTTTAAGGCTCGAGGCTTGAATCGGACTTCTGCGCTGTGGTTTGGACACAAGCAAACGCAAGCCTCTTAGGCGCGTCGCTGCGGCTCTTTGACGACCGATGTCTGGCAAATATAAGTGATTCTGCTCACCCACCGCGACATGTTCGACAGTGCCTTTTCTGTCGACCAAAACACCCACAACGGTGCCCAAGTGCGCGGCAACTTCGCACAATTCCTTGGCGAATTCTCCAGTCACAATCTCGTGGCTCGCAATACTTCTATCGTAAAGTTTTTCTAAAAGTCGTAAATCCGTTGCTTTAAAACCAGAGATTTTGCCAGTAATTATTTTCATAGATTGCTTTGATTATTCTTGATGCGTTGGTGTACCCACATGCAAAACATCTTTGGTCTCTCCATCTTTCTCATCGAGAGATAAAAAATTACGCATTTGTTGCATGAGTGTTTTTCGAGCTTCAGCTTCTGATAAATCCAGGCGATATTCATTAATGATTTTGGTTTGCATTTCGCGCCATTCACCCCAGGCGACTTGACTTGTTTTGGCAAAAATTTCTTCCCCAACGCTTCCAGGAAACGGTGGCATATCAAGGCCTTCAGCTTCTTTTTTTAAACGATGACAAAAAACAATCCGGGACATGGGCGAAACCTCAAAATAAGAAGGCTTATAGCGCAAAATCTTTTAGGTGCCTATGTGAATGTTTTACCGCTTATTTTTTTCGCCAAGGTTTGCAATTTGTCCAAAGCGCTCAAAGCATCTAACGGCGTGGTACTGTTAACTTCTATTTTTAAAACAGCATCCAAAAGCTGTCGAACTTCACTTTCTGGGAACGCCGGTTTTTCCCATAAATCCAATTGGGGAGCGCGTTCTTTTAATGCCGCTACTGATTTCACTGCAACCGATTTTTGTTCGGATTCAAGTCCCATCAACACTTGTTCAGCTCTCATCAGCACACGATTAGGAACACCTGCTAAGCGAGCCACATGAATCCCATAGCTTTGTTCAGCTGCGCCTTTTATTAAGCGATACAAAAAAACAATGCTATCGTTCACTTCACGAACTGCGACTTGCATGTTGCGCATGCCTGCTAAAGTCTCAGAAAGTTCTACCAGTTCATGATAATGTGTGGCAAACATGGTTCGTGCTTTGACTTCATTGTGCAGATGTTCAGCGACGGCCCAAGCAAGCGACAGCCCATCAAACGTACTTGTTCCTCGGCCGATTTCATCCAGTAACACTAATGAATATGCCGTTGCATGTTTTAAAATATGAGCAGTTTCGGTCATTTCCACCATAAATGTGGAGCGCCCTTGTTTTAAATCATCAGCAGCGCCCACCCTGGTAAAAATACGATCGCAAATACTTAAAGTGGCACTCTTGGCAGGAACAAATGCACCTGCTTGTGCAAGTAATTGAATCAAAGCCACTTGGCGCATGATGGTACTTTTACCAGCCATGTTCGGGCCCGTGATTAAGAGTAAACGCTCCTCGTCGCCGGTCATTTTGATGTTGTTTGGAACAAAGGGCTGACCCCGACGTTCGCTTAAAACTTCAACAATGGGATGACGGCCTTCAATAATTTCCATTTGACGACTTGCCATGGGCAGCATGGTCGGACGCACATAGCGACGCTCTTCAGCGACCTGCGCAAAAGCACATAAGGCGTCAAGACGAGCAATCAAATGGGCAGTTTTTAAAAGTTCTCGACTTTTTTCACTTACCTTTTCACGCAATGCTTCAAATAATTCAGCTTCTCGACTTTGCCTACGCACTTCTGCTGTTGCCACTAATTCTTCTAACTGCATCAACTCTGGTGTCACATAGCGTTCACCGGTGGCAACTGTTTGTTTGCGTCGATAATGTTCTGGCACTTTAGTCAGATGTGTTTTGGTGATTTCAATGTAATAGCCAAACACGCGTGTGTATTTGACTTTTAAGCTGCCAATTCCAGTGATGTCACGTTCACGTTGTTCAATCGCAGCAATTTGATCGCGTCCGCCTGAACTAAGTTGCACAATTTCGTCCAAAGTTTCATCGTAACCTAGACGAAAAATGCCACCATCTTTCATGGCAAAAGGTGGGTCAAAAACCAAGGCTTGTTCTAATAAATCATAGACATCTTGCAGCATATTTTCTGCAGCTAAAAATATTTTGATGATGTCTAACCGGCAAGATTGCAGGGTTTTTAAAAGCATAGGCAATTGCCCAAGCGAATTACGCAAATGCGCCATATCGCGAGGACACACTCTGACAGATGTCACTTTTGCTGCCAATCTTTCTAAATCATAAACACCTTTAAAGATTTCACGGACTGCAGAGCAGATACCGGGTTCTTCTATCATCCCCTGCACCAGATCGTGCCGATCTTTGATGACGCCAAGGTCTGTCGATGGCGACAAAAGCCAACGTGTCAGTCTTCTAGCACCCATTGCAGTACATGTTTTGTCGATGACCCACAGCAGTGTTCCTTCGCGATGCATTTCATGGGGATGCCCTAATAAATCCAAGTGCAGTCTTGAAGTCGCATCAATCATTAATTGGGCATCAATTGAATATGGCCGTGGCGAAGAAAGATAGGAAGGCACCTGCCCTTGCGTGTCTTCGATGTAATCTAGAATTAATTCAGCGCTAACAATTGCCGCTTCATGATCAAGGTCCAGAAACCAATCATCCAAAGCGCCCAGTTTTTTTAAAGTTGCATGTTTTTGATTGGGTTTTTCACGATATTCCAAACGACAAGCACGGTTTGCGTTAAGCGTGCGTTCTAATTGTAACAAAAATTCTGGAGACCAGTCTGATTGAACGAGGAGAATTTCTGCTGGAGAGGTTTTACTGAGTTCGTCAAAAAAAGCATCTGAGCTTGCTGTTTTTGTCGCAATAAAATCGCCTGTTGAAATATCTAATGCCGCGAGGCCATATTGATTTCTTAAAAAAGCAACTGCAACTAAATAGTTGTTGCTGCTTGGTTTTAAACCATCATCGTCCATCACCGTGCCCGGTGTTACAATCCGCGTAATTTCACGCCTAACGATTCCTTTGGCCATTAACGGATTTTCCATCTGATCGCAAATCGCTACTTTCAAACCGGCAGCGACTAATTTCGCGATATAAACAGGTGCAGCATGATGGGGAAAACCAGCCATGGGAACCGAAGCTTCGTTCTTATCTTTATCTCTTGAAGTCAGTGCTAATTCCAACACAGGGGCAGCTTTCACTGCATCCCCAGCGAAAAGCTCATAAAAATCACCCATGCGAAACAGCAAAATAGCATCTTTGGCACGACGCTTGGCTTCAAGCCATTGCAACAGCATGGGAGTCAGCTTCGCCCCTGGGGGCAGCAAGTTTTCGGTTACTTCATTGGGCATCGCGCGTTTATACTTTAATGCGCAATGCCTGCAAGTGACTAGATGACATGCTGCCCTTTATTCCGGACTCAAGCGGGCATAAACACCAAGTGCTACTTCTTAGCTGAGACCTTCAGTTGTTCTTTAGAAAACTTAAGTTACCGTAACGCTGATTCAAATCATCAAACGTATCTCGAAGAACAGGCAAATAAATTTTAATATTTGCATAAATATCGTCCGCTAATTTTTCATTGTAAGTATGCGACGTCAGGTTTCTGTCTAGCAGCATTTGTAACCAGATTTTTTCATCGTTTATTAAATGGCCAGCAAAAGCTTCTTGTATCACTTCACGCGGATAATTCACTTCTTGCCCTAAGTCTTCTATGATTTTTTTCAGAAGCTTCCAAAATAGTTCAATCACAAATTCAAAGCGATGAATCGTAGAATCGATATATGCACGATCCAGGTCTAACGGCTTAGCAGACACCTGCTCCAATTTAACCAATGCACGCCCCAATTTTTCAAAAGCAAGTTTTAGTTTTTCGTCAGACATCTTTTTTCCTCGCACGTTCAAATAACGCTTTATGATCTTTTAGAATATTTTCTTTTAATGATCCCTTGCTTAAGGTGTCAAATTTAACACAGTCAATTTTTAAAAGCGTATCTGTGTTTTCTTCAATAATGGATAATATTTGCAACCAATCATTCGATGTTGCATTCGGGCACACAATCGCTAAGTCAATATCGGATCGCTCCCGATGATCTCCTCGCGCACGCGAGCCATAAAGCCATACGGCATCCACAAAAGGCAACTGGTTAAGCTTTTTTAGAAATTGAAAATTAGCAATCTTCATGCTGGCTGATTAACATAAATTCAGCGCAAATACTCAATTATTGCCATGAATAATGCTTGAGAAAATTTTTCCATGAATTTTGATACCTCAAATTTAAAAATACTGAATGCCTGCTTGCTGCTAGACATAAAAAGCCAATCGAGTATACTGCTACCTTTACTTTTATATAAAACTTTTTGAGAATATGAACCAAAAACATCTAGCCCCCCTACCTTGGATTCATTTAAGCGAGTCTTTGCGCCCAACCCAAGGCCAGATTCGCATCATGCTAGACGCTATTCCTAGCAACGATCACAAATCAATTGCCCAGCTTTTTTATGGCAATTCGACAACGCCCATTACAGATCCCTATCGACTTCTAGATGCCAACATTAATCTGTCTATTCGGCAAAAATCCTGCATTCAAGTCTTGGCACTTGCTGATACATCCTCTGTAAAAAGAGATCGCTTTCTTTTAAGTCCATCGCAACTTGCCACACTTTTTCATTTCGTTAACGATGTCACAATTGAAATTAGAGGCCTAGGCGCTATCACTCCCGCGCTCACCCCTGCCCGCATTCAAGCGCAAATGTGTGAAGAAAATACGGCGATTCAATTTATTGCCGCGAATTTTTCTGGTCAGCCAATTCATGACCCCTTAGTGCTTGGTGAAAAAGAAGCCTACTTGCTCGATAACCACTTATATCTTTACCATCTTGATCCGCCGCTTTTGCCTTCAGAAGCTGAGGCATTGCTGGCCTCATCGCCCTTGCTGATCAGTGCGCTTGGTAATGAAGCTGCCCAAATCACATTTACGACGATTGCTGCATTGGGCATTGATTTATCCTGTATGAGATCACTTGGTCAAACAGGGAAAGATGCTCCTCACATTACCTTGCGAACAATTCTGACGACGGACAAAACAACACGGCAAGCCGAACTCCGCTTACATTTGGTAACATCTTTTCAATATGAAGGTCTCAATGATGAAGTTGAGATTCCAGCACGAGGCGCTCTTCCCCCTTTGTTTCCGCTTTGTCAGACGCCTCCCACCACAACACTCAGCCATGAATCATTGCAAACGTATTTAATGCTCAGACCAGTTTTACAAGAAGAAGAAGCAAGACAGGCTATTTTTTCTTTAGGAGCAGTTTCTTCAAGTACCCATCGTGGGTTTAAAGCAGAAGGACAACGTGCCCTCGATGTGCTTTCTGCAATCAGCAATGGTCAAGGTTTGCCACCATGGCTTCATGTCGATAAAGATACCCTGCCGCAAATGATCACGCTTCCTGAAAAACCAATACTTTCTTTGACTTCTCTTGGTTTTTCCTTTCACGATCTTGTTGCCCAATTAAAACTGGATCACGATGTCATCGATTTCCCCATCAGCGATCTGCTTTTGACTGCACGTAATCATGGTTCCGCCTTTGTCTTAGATGACGATACCATTGTTACTTTTTCACAACAAACTGCGGCATCTCTTGAAAGGATTGCCGAATCATTAGATTTGCATGCATTTAATACACCCAAAAACCTGAGTTTTTTTGAAGCGGCTCTTCTACTGAAAAGTTTACAAAATCAGATTCAAATTGAGTGCAGTGAAGATTTAAAAAAACGCCTTTTTAATTTTGTCCCTGAAGTTCTTCCCCAAGATAAAATTTTGCCAAGCGCTTTGCAAACAGAACTTCGACCTTATCAACACGACGCAGTCACCTGGATGTCACAATTGCATCGTGCCGGTCTTGGTAGATTGCTAGCCGACGACATGGGACTTGGAAAGACCTTAATGGTGCTTACATTGCTTGCGAAAATCAAACAAGAGAGCGGCGCCATGCCGAGCTTAGTAGTGGCACCAACCAGCGTTATTGACGTATGGATTCAAGAGGCCCAGCGTCACTTTACCGATTTAAAAGTATTCAAGTGGCACGGCACATCCCGAACAGAGCAATTTGAAACAGCCAAGCAAGCCGATATCATCGTCACAAGTTATGCACTGTTACGAAGGGATGTTGATGCTTATTTATCAAAAGTTGAGTTCCGTTATTTGATTTTAGATGAAGCACAAAATATTAAGAATCCGCGAACCGACAGCTGGAAAGCCGCTCGCACGATTAATGCACAGCAGCGGTTGGCTTTGACTGGTACACCTATCGAAAATCGCGTGCTGGATTTGTACAGTATCATCGAGTTGGTAGCGCCTTCTATTTTGGGATCTGAACGACATTTTGTACGTCGTTATGCAAATCCCATTGCTTCTGGAAACAGCGAGCGCACTTTTGAACTTAAAGAGCGCTTAAATCCCCTTATCCTTCGCCGCAAAAAGAGCGATGTAGAAAGAGATCTTCCTCCTAAAATTGAAAGCGTATTGCGCTGTGAAATGCTTCCTGATCAACGAAGTCTTTATCGACAAATATTGAAATCTGCTCAGCACGAATTGAAAGATTATCTCTACAACGAGACCAGTTCAGCAAAAGGGCAAATGCCGCTTTTAGCTGCGCTCACGAGGCTTCGCCAAATTTGCTGCGATCCCAGACTTATTCCTTTGGAAGAAAGTCCTGTTATTTCATCGGCCAAAGCAGAATTGTTTGTTGAGGTCTTAAAAGAATGTCTTTCTATGGGCCGGCGCATTATTGTTTATAGTCAGTTTATTAAAATGCAGCGCATTATTCATGAACTTATCAAACAAAGCGGCATAGAAGATGCTCTTTGGCTTCATGGTGGCACCAAAGATCGCGCTGACGTCGTGCGGAAATTTCAAGAACCAGATGGTCCGCGTGTAATAGTGGTTAGCTTGAAAGCCGGCGGTACCGGTATTACACTCACTGCTGCTGACACAGTTATCTACTATGATCCATGGTGGAATCCAGCTGTTTTAGATCAAGCTGCAGATAGAGCGCATCGAATTGGCCAAACAAAAACTGTGCATTTAATCAAGTTGATTTGTGAAAATAGCATTGAAGAGCAGATTTTAGCTTTATCCGAGAAAAAACGAGAAATCGCTGAGGATATTCTAACAGCAAATCAAGCAGGTAGAAATGCTTTGACAATGGAAGACATAAAACGTTTACTTGCCGTTGAATTTGATCGAATCGATCGCCTGGAGGTCTAATCCAATGAAATTTTTTGCTTCTCAGCTTCTCACTTTAAGTCTTTTGCTTTCACTTGTTAATTGTACCGAGTCCTGTTCACCAGAAAAAAAGATGCCACCAGCAGGTCTTGCTGGTTCGGCTTTGTCAAAAGAACAGGCAGAAAATAAAAAAGAAAGAAATATTATCGAAGGCACCATTTTAGAAGTAATCAAAAAAGAAGGGTTTAGCTACTTGCACATTCAAACGCTGCAAGGTGAAAAAGAATGGGTGGCAATTTTAGAAAGCAACGCTGTCGTGGGAAATAACGTCCTGATTGAAGAACAGGTTGTACTAACCGATTTTCATTCTAAGTCCATTAATCGGACTTTTCCAAAAATTATTTTTGGCGTTTTGTTAAAAGATAAATCGTAAAAAAGAGTCGACTCCTTGGACATCATGGCCAAGCCTGCGGGTAGCTACTTCATTTTTTCTAAATGGTAATACGCTAAAGAAGCAGCATGTGTCACAGAAATTTTCTTTGCGTCTATAGAAGAAATAAATCGACCAAGTTCCGGATTTGTTTTTAAATCGGTTTTTAATTTTTTTAAAAAATTTTCTGTAATTGATTCCAAAAACCATTGTTCAACTTGTTGCTTTATTTTTTTTTGCAATGCACCATTTTTTTTCAAGACTTCACGATGTTTTTCAACTGCCTCCCAGATCTCTTTTATCCATTCATTGTGAAGAGCACTTGCTTTTAACACTGGCACTTTCAAAGACCTTGCATGTTGAGCGGCAGACAGGTTTGCTAATTTTTTCAAATCACCATCCGCTTTATTGATGATTATCATATCAACTAACTCTAAAATGCCTTTTTTAACACCTTGCAGCTCATCGCCGCTGCCTGGTTGGACAAGCAAAATGAAGGTATCCACCATAGAAGCAACAGCGATTTCTGATTGCCCTACTCCCATGGTTTCAATAATCACCACATCAAAACCAGCCGCCTCACAAACAAGAACGGCTTCGCGTGTAGAAGTAGCCACCCCGCCTAGCCTTCCTGAAGAAGGCGATGGTCTGATGAATGCTCTCTTATCAGCGCCTAATTTTTGCATCCGGGTCTTATCGCCCAAGATGCTGCCTTGGCTTTGTGTGCTACTGGGATCGACTGTTAAGATTGCTAACCTCTTTTGCTGCTCAATTAGCCATAGTCCCAACGCTTCGATTAGCGTACTTTTCCCTACACCCGGCGCACCTGAAATCCCAATACGAATGGCGCGATGCGCATGCGGTAATAAAGCGTCCAACAGTGCGAAAGCCTGTTTCTGATGTGCTGGATTTTGGCTCTCAACCAAGGTAATGGCGCGCGCCAATGCTCTGCGATCTTGACCTAAAATTTTTTCAACGGTCAATGTTAATGTATCGTCTTTTTTCATGATTTTTTTAGAATGGCTGCCAACACTTTTTTAGCAGATTCAATGATGGGCGTGCCCGGCCCAAAAATTTCAGCGACCCCATGGCGCGACAAAAATTCATAATCCTTCAAGGGAATGACACCGCCAACAATAACCACAATCTCTTCACCGCCCTGCTCTTTTAAGTTTTTAATTAAGTCAGGCACTAGCGTTTTATGCCCTGCAGCCAAGGTAGAAACGCCTATCGCATGCACATCATTTTCAATGGCATGACGAGCTGCTTCTGCAGGAGTTAAAAATAAAGGAGCAACATCGACATCAAACCCTAAATCAGCAAATGCCGTCGCGACCACTTTGGCGCCGCGATCATGACCATCTTGACCCAATTTAACAATCATGATGCGTGGTCTGCGGCCTTCTTTTTGCGAAAATTGATCAACTTCCTGTGAGAAATTATCTAACTCAGCTTCATTCACATAAGCTGAACGATAAATTCCAGTCACAGTGCTAACCTCAGATTGATAACGACCAAATACGCTTTCAAGAACCTCAGAAACTTCGCCTATGCTGGCGCGTGCTCGCATAGCGACAATGCTCAAAGCCAGCAGATTTTCATGACTGGCAGCACCTTGCGAAAGAGCCAAAAGTGCTCTTTGTGTTTTTTGTTCATCTCGAGAAGCTTTTAGTTCTTTGAGCCTGGCAATTTGTTCTCGGCGCACTTGTTCATTGTCAATATCAAGCACATCGACATGTGCTTGTTCCTTAGATTGATAACGGTTAACGCCGACAATCACCTCTTCGCCGCCGTCAATCATCGCTTGACGTCTAGCAGCACTTTCTTCTATCCACAGCTTTGGTATTCCCTGCACAATGGCTTTGGTCATCCCGCCGAGTTCTTCAACACGATCCAAAATCACCCTCGCTTTTTCAGCTAATTCATAGGTCAGATTTTCCATGAAATAAGATCCCGCCCAAGGATCAATTACGTTGGGAATGCCGGTTTCGTGCTGCAAAATAAGTTGGGTGTTTCTGGCAATTTTTGCAGAAAATGGCGTTGGAAGGGCCATGGCTTCGTCAAATGAATTGGTATGAAGGGATTGCGTGCCCCCAAAAACAGAAGCCATCGCTTCTATCGTGGTGCGAATGATATTATTGTGCGGATCTTGCGCTGTCAGACTCCAACCCGAAGTTTGACAGTGTGTTCTGAGCATCAATGATTGCTCGTTTTGCGGAGAAAATGATTTCATCAATTGCGCCCACAAAAACCGAGCAGCCCGAAGTTTGGCAATCTCCATGTAAAAATTCATACCCGTGGCAAAAAAGAAACTTAAATTAGGTGCAAAGTCATCGATGTGAAGATTTCTTTTTAAAGCGGTTCGAACATACTCAAGCCCATCAGCTAAAGTGAGGCCCAACTCCAACGCTAAATCAGCCCCAGCCTCGTGAATATGGTATCCACTAATACTGACCGAATTAAATTTCGCCATATTTTTTGTAATATATTCAATAATATCAGCGACAATGCGCATCGATTCTGTGGGAGGATAGATGTAAGTATTGCGCACCATAAATTCTTTTAAAATATCATTTTGAATGGTGCCGCTTAATTGGCTTTGGCTCACACCACTTTCTTCTGCTGCCACAATAAAACTAGCCAAGATAGGCAAAACAGCACCGTTCATGGTCATCGACACACTCACTTTATCGAGTGGAATTTGATCAAAAAGTACTTTCATGTCCAACACGGAATCGATGGCGACACCAGCTTTCCCTACATCGCCAGCAACACGTGGATGATCAGAGTCGTATCCTCGATGCGTAGGAAGATCAAAGGCTACCGATAAACCATGCTGACCGGCTTTTAAGCATTCGTGATAAAAATGATTGCTCTCTTTTGCTGATCCAAATCCTGCATATTGTCTAATTGTCCAAGGCCGATTGGCGTACATCGTTGCACGAGGACCGCGCACAAACGGATAAAATCCTGGAAGCTGGTTTAAGTTATCAGCGTATTTTTCCAGATCTGCTTCAGTGTAAAGCGGTTTGACATCGATACCTTCCAAAGATATTTTGCTTAAAGAAGACAAGGGTCTTTTTTGTGCTTCAAATGCAGCCTTGGTTTCCCAGTTTTTCCATATGCTCATGTGTGTATACTTTCAAATTCGTTCAAAGGTTCTAAATCCACAAATAGCAACTTCAACTTGATGAGCCGCTTCTTGCACCGCCTGATGATCTGTTCCTTCTAGACTAATCATCACTTTATAAGCATCGCTGGTCTTTGGGTAACTCCCAATGGCGACTTTGGGAAAAGCATTTTGAATACGTTCTAAATCAGCGGCAATATCACCTTCTGAATTAAGCGTGTAAATTAAAATCCGCTCGATGGCTGGGCCATCAAAACGATGCTTTATACCATTCACTAATTTTTCAAACAAACTTGGTATACCTGGTAAAATGTAAACATTCTTAACAACGACCAACGGCAGCCATAATCCTTCTGTTTGTATAATTTCGCAGGGCATCGGCAAAAAGGCCATTTTCTGACGCGCTTCATTCAAAGGCTTGCCAGATAAAAAAAGCTGGTGATACTCAGCAAATTTTTCCAACACCTTTTCATGGTAGCCCATTTTTAGATGAAATGCTTTGGCGATGGCCTCATAGGTTTTGTCATCGTGGGTAGGCCCAATTCCGCCCGAAGTAAACACGTAATCAAAATGATTTGACAAATATTTTACGGAAGTTGCGATCGTTTCTATGTCGTCAGAAATGGTTTCAATGCGAGATAAGCGCACGCCACGTTCAAAAAGCATGCGTGCTAAGACAACGCTGTTCTCGTCTTGAACCTTGCCTGTTAGAATCTCGTCACCAATAATAAGAGCAGATGCTAAACTCAACTTAAAACCTCATCTACCCCCTATTTAAAAATCAACGCGCAATAATTTTATTGATTCGCTCTCGTAATTCCTTACCGACATTGAAAAAAGGGACCCATTTTTTAGGAACAGTCACTTTTTCACCCGTGCGAGGATTTCGTGCCGCTCTAGCACCTCGTTGTTTGGCTATAAAAGATCCAAAACCTCGAATTTCAATGCGATCATGCTGCGCCAAAGAAAGTGTCATTGTGTCAAATACTGCGTTGACAATAATTTCCATATCGCGTCTAGAAATTTCCGGGGTTTGCGCCGTAAGTTCGTCGATCAATTCACTTTTCGTCACGACAACATAACCTCTCTTTCATGAACAAAAAAACCACTCTGGCCCTTCATAACAAGCAACTCCTGTGAGTGATTTGGATCTATAAAATACAGCCTACACCAGATTACCTATAGATAGCAACAATGTCCAAGTACATCCATTTCATAAAAGCCCGAACAAGCATTTGCCATTAACTCTGAAAACAAGTAACTAGCCGCTTGCAAATGGAGAAAATGATGTTTGAAACACTGTCTAAGGGATTTCGTACTGCCCGCCAAAGCTTAAGCGGACAAACTGAATTAACTGAACATAATATTGATATTGCCTTAAGGGAAGTTCGCGTTTCCTTGCTGGAGGCAGATGTTGAGTACAACGTTGTTGCCCGGTTTTTAGATCGGGTTAAAACCAAAGCGCTTGGTCGAGAGGTCGCCACTCATGTTAAAGACAAATCTGGACAACGACTTCGTTTAAAGCCGGCAGAACATTTTGTTGGAATTTGCTACGAAGAATTAGAAGCCTTGATGGGCCCCGTGGATACTTCCATCAAGCTTTCGAAACCCGTTGGTACCATCATGATGGTAGGCCTACAAGGAACAGGTAAAACCACCACGACAGGGAAATTAGCACAGTTTTTAATTAAAAAGCAATTGAAGCCTATGCTGGTTGCTGCTGATATTTATCGCCCAGCAGCTGTTTTGCAATTAAAAGTTTTAGGCGATTCTTTGCAAATCCCGGTTTTTGCTGACCCGGCCTTATTGCCGCCCCAGCTATGCGCACAAGCCTTAATCAAAGCCAAAGAGTGGCAATGCAATGTCGTTATCTTTGATACTGCCGGTCGTCTTTCCATTGACGATGAGCTCATGCATGAGCTGGAAGAAATTAAGAGATTGACCAAACCTGACAACGTCTTCTTAGTTGTTGATGCCATGGTTGGTCAAGATGCTGTCCGCACAGCTGCAGAGTTTAATCGCCGCCTGGATATCGATGGGTTTATTTTAACCAAATTAGACGGTGATGCCCGTGGCGGCGCTGCTCTTTCAATTAAAGAGATCACCAGCAAGCCTATTAAATTTTTAGGAATGGGTGAAAAATTAGGCAACTTAGAAGAGTTCAGGCCTCAAGGTTTAGCGAGCCGCATTTTAGGCATGGGCGACATCGTTTCTTTGGTACAAGATTTTGAAGAACATGTCTCAGAAGAGAAAGCCGAGCAAGATGCTAAACGAATGTTAAAAGGCCAGTTTACCTTGCAAGACTTTTTGGATCAGCTCTCGCTCCTTAAAAAAATGGGACCGTTGCAATCCTTGATGGAAAAAATGCCGGGCATGAGCGAGATGCTTCCACAAGGCCAAGGTGTGAATGAACGGGAGTTCACCAAGCTAGAAGCAATTGTGCAGTCGATGACACCTGGGGAACGGGCTAAACCAGAGCTGATTGAGCGGCAAAAAAATCGCCGAAAAAGAATCGCATTTGGATCGGGCCGCAAAGAAGCTGAAGTCGATGCTTTGCTCAAAAAGTTTTCGATGATGCGTACTTTGTTGCAAACAGTTGGAAAGAAACCCGGGCTTCTCGGTCAATTGCCGGGTTTTAAACAACTGGGACAAATGGCAAACATGTCAAAAGATTTTGGCGGGCTTTCGGGTGCGATGGGCAATATGCCAGGCAGTTTTTTACCACCTCGCACGGCAACCAACGCAAGTTTTAAAAGTTCTAAAGACAAAAAAGATAAACGAAAAAGAGAAAAAACGGCACGGAAGAAAAATAAAAAGAGGAAATAGTGGGCATCTTTATCATTTTAAGCTCCATCGCTTTGTTTGCCGCGGTATCTTCTTCGCCCTTGCTGGGAACTCTCGCAGCGGAAGCAGCTCTCCTATTTGGTCTTGTTTTTGGCCCTTTTAGTTTCATAGCAGGCGTGAAGCGAGGAGCACGTCGCGACAGCAGAGGCTTTGCTAGCGACTTCATGGGAGAAGGTGCCTATATTTTGGCTGCACTATGCTTGTTTATGCTAGCAGCTTTTTTAAATGCATTTCGTTTTGAGAGTTGTGCACAAGATAAAGGCCTCTTCCCTTTTCTCGTCTTAGTATTGCCTGTTTTGTGGATTGATTTAGTAACGGGTATTTGGATTGGGCGCATGATTGGAAAAAGCAGCATTGCCTTACTGTCGTCGCTTTTTTTGATCGTCTGTTACTTAGGATTTCAACTTGTCTGGTGGTGGAGCGCGCCCAGCCTCCGTTTTTTTAACCATCATCTCATCGTGATTGCGGGTGATCTGCTTACCGGTCAAGGCTTAAGTCCCGCCATCACTGCTTATAGGCTAAGCACCTTTTTATTTGGGATTGCTCTTCTCATTTTTGGTTTTCTTGTTTTTAAAAATTCGACCAGGCAGCGGTCGCTTAATGGGCCGACACATCAATCTGGTCTATTTTGGACAGCCATCTGCATCACGATTGCCGCCTTTTGGATTCAGATTAAAAGCAGCAACGACCTATCGCCAAGTCGTTCTCAGCTCAATCAACACTACAGCCTTATCAAAAAGCGCGATTTATTAATTCTGCACGCGGATCCCGCGCGTATCAGCCCAGTTGAAGCAGATGCCATTTTAGCCGAAGGCATTTTGTGGTTTGAGCGACTCAAAATACGCACAGGCATCAAACCCACCAAAAATATTCACATTTGGCTACACAGCGACATGCAAGCGCTTACCACTTATACTGGTGCTCGAAATGTTCATTTTACGTTGCCCACCCATCGGGAAATTCATATTTCCTCTGTTCAAATTCCCCATCCCACACTGGGGCATGAGTTAGCCCATCTTTTTATTGGCGAGGAGAGCACAACTTTATTTGGCCTTGCGGGCGTTTTAACTTTTTTTCCTAATTATGGACTCAATGAAGGGCTGGCAGTTTTTCTAACGCCTGAGCTAGCCATCAATGACGATTTAACTGTCATGCAGCAAGCGGCAGCGATTTATCGCCTAGGATATTTAAAAGATTTTGAATCGTTATTTTCGATTCGACCTTGGGATTTTTGGTTTGAGCCAAGCGCAAAAGCATATATCGCCACAGGAGCCTATTTAGAATATCTCATAGCCAATAAGACAAAAAACAGCCGCGAAATCCAGCTGCTTGTCAAAAAATTGGTGTCCGCTGGAGAACTTTACCCCGTTTGGGATTCAGAGCAAGACCATGAGCAATTTCTGAAAAATTTTAAAAGACATCTTCAATCATCTCCTTTGCCAGAAGATGCTTTTGGTTCTGCGCGTGAACGTTTTCGCGCGCCCTCTATCGTCTACGCTCAATGCCATACCACCCCTCCCATTGCGGTTAGCATTTTAAGTGATGAGCAAACCATTGCTTTACTTAAAACAACGTTAGCGACATCTGATGTCTTGGATAAAAGACAGCGAGGCGAACTCATCGAAAAAATGGGAGATGCTTTCTGGAGAATGCAGCAATCAGAAAACGCTTTGCAAAAATATAATGAAATCGATGTGCTTTCTTTACCTATTTATTGGCAAAGACAAATCATGGTAAAAATGGTTTTTCTAAAAGCCATGATGGAAAACAGTCAAATTTCTCCTTTGGCTTTTTCTGTTTTGAAGTTGCTGACTGCTACAGGAAATAATTTTCAAACCACCAGCGCTCAATTCGGGCTGATAGGCATGCTAATTGGTAAAACATACGCCAGCCAAGCGGCAACAAATGAAGCGTGGACTTATAGTAATTATCTCTGGGCACGCCATCAGATCATGGGCCAGAATTACGATAGCGGCTTATCAGCTTTTTATGATTTGATTTCAAATCCACTACTGCCTCCACTTTTTTACTTTGAGTCTAGGCGCCTGATGGCTCATGCGTATGCGATGAAACAGGAACATCTCTTAGCTTATGATATTTATCTTGATCTCAAAACCAAAGATAACCGCGAGGCTTCTCAATTAATTTTGCAAGATTTTGCAGAGCGAGCCTTAAAAGCCAATACAATGCAAGACGATCAATGGTTATTAGGCCTCCCACCTAGGTTTTAAGCAAAAAAAGGCAAATAATTAACCTTATCGCCTTTGGCATGTTAAATTCATCCATATGCACAAACATCGCTTAAATCGACGTTCGAATGCCGCTGATAAGCAACCAAAAAGCGATGTCGTCTTATCACCATTTAAGCATAAAATTAGTGATTCCCTCAAACAGTCTTTGCAAGATCAGACCATTTTATTTATGCCACTCGATGAATTTATCTACATGCTAGTGGTTCCTCCGACATTTAATTATTCTAAAGAAGAAACAGAACAAGTCGCCAAAGAAATTCAACAAGGTATTTTACCTAGCAAATACAACGATGAACCCTATCATATATTGACTTGGCAGCAAATTGTGAACGAAAACCATTTGCAAGCTTCTTGTTCAACCTGGAGCATGCTGCATAACGGTCACTTTGCAGAGAATGCGCAGCTCGTCTTTTTTGTGAACATCGAGCACGCGCGGACAATCGTGCAGAACGATGCAACACAAGCGGGCTATACTACCACTAGCCAATATGGAAACCACGTTGTCGTTGTTAGTAATGGCGAATTTGAGGAACAAATCAGCTTGTTATCTATTGCTTCTCGTAGTTTGTGGCTGGCAGAAGAACTTGCTGTTACCATTCAATCGAGCATCCGTGCATTGCCGTCTGCTTTTCGATTTTTTTATTCGACGCTTCGTCTTTTAAAAAAAACCTATCCTGAGGCCTCTTTTTGGCGTGAAAACGGCCAACTTCATGTTATGCACAATCGTCTTTATGGCTCTATCGATTACAGAGCCATTGCGCGCGCAATTCATTTCTCCAAGCAAAGCGCAGAAAATTGGATCAATCGCCTCACTTTGGCCGAATTGCTTAATCTTGATAAACATCCGGTTCTTTCTATACGATCTTTTGTGTTTCCCAAAGCACGTCCAGAGAGCATGCATCAAATTAAAGACGGTTTTGTTCTGGCAATTGAAACATCGACTGAACAACGGCTGGTTCCTGTTCCTATGAATAACGGCGAATTGCAAACAAATAAAATCCAACATTATTTAAACGAATCTGTTCGCCACATTGGTAACAGACAATTTTCAAGTTATGCTTACGTACATAGTGACAGTGCTCTGTTTTCAGCCATTTTCATTGGCGATCAAATTGCCAGCATTGCCACTCATCCCGGACTTATTTATGGCGCTATTCGAGGTTTAGGAAAAATTCCAAATATCGTTCGCATTTTGTCAGACAACGAAGACACAATTATTGTCGTTGATCAAAAAGTAGATATCGCGACGATTAATCTTTTGAAAAACAAAGCGAATCATATCTTAAAAACGTTATACCCCGATGGTTCTGATGCTATTTTGCTTGATTGCAGTGTTATAATCCCTGATTTTCCCTGCGGCCAATTTGTTTTGCATCATATTCCTCCGCCCTACTTTGAATTAATCGATACAGCCAATGACAAGAAAATTACGCTTCCACCGGGGAGATCGGATTACTTAAGAGGCCTTGCTTTTGAACTGATTCATCAGTGGGAATTAGCTGTACACGCCTTCCGACGTGCCTACAGTTTTGATGCAGCAGATGGTGACATTAGTTATGCACTTGGCCGCGCCATGAGCGAATTAAATCAATTTGAGGATTCTCTTACATTTTTAGAACGCGCTTTTGCATTGTTGCCTGAAGACCCAGATGTTGCTAACAGTTTAGGTATTGCTTATTTAGAAAGCGGCCAGAAAGAAAATTCCTTGCGTGTCCTTGAGCATGCTGTTGACATGCAACCTGATGATGCCCAATTTCTATTTAATTTGGGCAGGTGTTATTTGCAAAATCAAAAACTAAATGAAGCTGAAACCGTATTAACAAAAGCTTTGAAATATGCGCCTAATTTCCCGGAAGCACATGCCACATTAGCACAGGTTAGGTGGCGTCTCGGCGATGTTAGCAGCGCTAAGAAACATGCACGCAAAGCGTTCGCCGCTAGCCCTAGCAATAAATATGTGCAAGATTTGCTATGGGCATTAAGCATGGATGATGATGAAAGTGCTTAGCAGTGGCAATTTGTGTCGGAGCGTTACTATACAGATATGAATTCATTTAAGCTTGCTTCTCCTTCTTCTACAATTACCAAACGCATTGCCCGAAAACTGGCCCAATTTTTGCAAGCGCCCCTAACACTCGCTTTAGATGGCGATCTGGGTGCAGGCAAAACAACTTTTGTCACAGGCTTAGTTAGTGGTTTTAAAAATGGAGAAAAAATCCGCGTACAAAGTCCTACCTTTGCGTTAGCCAGGTCTTATCCCACTCAACCACCGCTACACCATATTGATCTCTACCGTATTAGCGACGCAGTGATGCTTGATGATTTAGGCATTGAATCTTTGTTGTTTGATCCATCAGCTATTGTCTGCGTGGAATGGCCAAGCCTATACCCTGGCGCCCTGCCCCCGAAAACTTTATGGATATCTATCCAATCTAAAGCCAAAAATAAGCGCGAAATTGAATTTAATTTTGATGCCAGCCTATTTGATTGGACGAGCATTTTAAAGAAACTGATTTAGGTGTTGACATTCAAACGAGAACTGTTATCTATCTTCGCGAACGCGGGGTAGAGCAGCTCGGTAGCTCGTCGGGCTCATAACCCGGAGGTCGGAGGTTCAAATCCTCCCCCCGCAACCACTCTTGAAAATAATCCATAATCTGAGACTAAAAAATAATATTCTCTTTTTTAGTATATCAGTCGGTTGTCCAATTTTTTTTGCGTTCTTCCTTGTTATGCTTTTTGAACTATTTCAGGCACACATAACAGGAGATTTGCGCTATGGCGTTTCCATCCATACTAGCCAGCTTATTATTATTTGGACTGTCTTCGCTTAGCTTTGCGAACAATGATCCTTGGATTCGCTTTGTCTGTTTAGATGGCAGCGGCTTTGCTTCTCATGTGCAAATTTGTGACGGTAAAAACAACTGTCTAGATGGTAGTGATGAAGTGTTTTGTGAATCTAAAACGGAAGTTTGTCCTGAAGATTATGTTAGATGTCCCAATCATGTCCAATGCGTCCTTGCAATTAAAGTTTGCAATGGGGTGACTGATTGCAACCCTTCTGAAAATAATGTTGTTCAAGACGAGGACCCTCTTTTCTGTGCACGAGAGTGTCCGAAGTCAGAAGGGACTTATTGCGCTGAAACGAACCAGTGCCTTCCCAAAGAAAAATTCTGCAACTGGTTTAAAGATTGCCCCTCAGGCATCGATGAGGATTCTTGCGAGAGCAAAGAATGCCCAAGTAAAATGTGGAAATGCGCAAATGGGATTCAGTGTGCCCCTTACGACAAATTCTGCGATGGGAAATATAATGCCTGCATCATGGATAACAGTGATGAGGATCTTCATAGATGCACCGACCTCATATACGACTGCCCGGAAGGCACATTTGAATGTGTCGATATGCGATATGGTGGCAGGCGCTGCTATTATCCTGAGGATGTTTGTGACGGTCTAATCTCTTGTCGCGATGTTTCAGACGAAGAAAATTGTGGCAACCGTGTTTGCCCTAAAAACAGGAGAAAATGCTCAGATAATACACAATGTATTCCGCCTGAATATTTAAATGACGGTGATCCTTATGATTGTCGTGACGTGAGTGATGAATTTGGAAATCCATTATTTCGCTGCGGACAAGATTTTTTCATGTGCGCAAATGAGTCTATGTGCATTCCCCAAATGCGCCGCTGCAATGGAGTCAAGAACTGCTCAGACAACAGTGATGAATTAGACTGCCCTCCTTGCCCAAATTCTCCACCATCATGGGATACCTGTGTGTCGACATGCCAGAATAAAAAAATGGGTTTCTTTGGTGAGTATAACGTAAAAGAGCGATGCGATTATAGCTGCAAATGCAAAAAATGCCCTGCCTTTTCGTTAACTTCATGTAAAAAGAAATGCCGCCAACAAGGGCTTGTCGGAAATTTTAGATTTAACGAAAATGGATGCAAAGAATGCGAATGCCAAAACCAAAGCTCTAATTAAAACTCAGGTTATTTAGAGATGTTCGCCAAGTACTGTGCTTTTGCTCGGTTGCTGGCTTCAAGCCATCGCTTGGGAAGTGGGGCTCTCATCTGTGAAGAAAGATTGAGTTCTTGTAGAAGTTTTTGTGCTTCGTCTGTTTCGCATTTAAAATTGTCGATCTCTAACTGACCATTTTTTGTTTTAAAGTCGTAAGACTCGACCTCCATTCCCGTCGTCAACAGGTCGCCATTTGTGTCCCAATGCGTGTACGAGGCAACTTTAAGGTCCTGAGTTCGAACCCCAAGTATGTGACACGGCACCTTGTTGAAGTTTAGATGATTGATTCCCCACTCGTCGCTTGCCATCAAAACATGGCTTCGCGCTTTCTCGTTATGATCTTTCAAGATCGGCAGCATGTCGAGTCGTTCGCCATATGCGGCAGCGTAATCCCCTGTCATCCATTTGTTATTGCCGTGAGCAAGGCTAATCATCATAGGAAGCACATCAACACTCGAGGTCAATCCCTGGCGCACGATGTCAACGTCTCCAGTCAATTGTTGCTGAGGATCGACGACGATCAGCGGTACTTTTATACACTCTTCGTACATAGATCCTTCCTTCCCTGACAGCATGCCGTGCGCACCAGCATACTCACCGTGGTCTGAAGTAAGAATGATGATTGTGTTGTCGCGAATATCACTTGGAATTGAATTGACGACGTTTCCAATTTCGGTATCAACAAGACTCATAACCTGTGTGTAA
>JAHFEG010000058.1 GCA_023248595.1 Myxococcales bacterium
TCCTTTGCTGATCCATTCAGAAGAAATGCCTGCTCAATTAGGCTGTTTTTTTGTTAAACATGTTGTTAAAAATAATCCCATCTCTTTTCTGGTTAGTATTAAAAGCAAATTATCTAAGTTGGAACAAAATGAAAGACCTCTAGGGATAGCGCTGCTGATAATTAAAAAAAATCAAATAATTAAGAGTAAGCACAAAAACCAGTTTCATTCAGCGACTAATTTTACGGTTCACTTGCAAGAAGATGAAGAAATAACCATGGCCATTTGTGATTTGTCGGTACATTTAGCTTTTGACAAAACAACTGTGCACCCCATCGAAGTTTTTTTACAAAAATTTTCATGAAAGGATTTTTAAAAAAGTGCAGCGCGATAATTCTGTCCACGTACTATTGACTGTCACAGGAGTGGATCAGCCTGGGATTACGGCAGCCTTAACAAGCGTTCTGGCGCATAGCCAAACACCTTTATTGGATATTGAACAAGTTGTCGTGCATGGGCAGCTCACACTTTGTTTTTTAGTTGCGTTAGATATTTTAAATCCTAAAGGCGAATTAATTCTAAAAGATTTATTCTTTGCGGCAAGACAGAAAGGACAAAATCTAGAATATCGCATGATTGATCAGCAAAATTACCTCGTGAGCAACACACTATCGAGGCAATACGCGATTACAGTAATGGGGAGTCCTGTGACCGCGATGGCGATGAATCAATTATCTTCGATATTATCGTCACATGAAGCAAATATCTCTTCGATTCGTCGTTTAAGCAATGATGATCAACTTTCATCCTTGGAAGTTTTAGTCCAAATCGCCTCTGATGACGAAGCGATCAAACGGCTGAAAGAAGATTTAATGCAGCAACTTTCTAGCTGCGGTATTGATATTGCTTTGCAAAGAGAAAGTTTGACGCGTCGTAGTAAAAGATTGGTTGTGCTTGATATGGATTCTACCTTAATTCAGGTCGAAGTCATTGATGAGTTAGCCGATTACTATGGTGTCAAAGACGAAGTTGCATTGATTACCCATGAAGCGATGAACGGACGCTATGATTTTGGTGAGAGTTTAAAAAAAAGAGTGGCTCTTTTAAAGGGGTTGCCCAGCAGTTACTTAATAGAATTAGCAAAAAGCCTTCCATTGGATCCTGGAGCCAGAGAACTAATTACTGTTTTAAAAGGACTTGGGTATAAAGTAGGAATTATTTCAGGAGGATTTCATGTCGCTGCTGATATGCTAAAAGAAATCTTAGGACTTGACTTTGCTTATGCTAACCGTTTGGAAACCAGCAACGGGGTTTTGACCGGTCAGGTGATCGAGCCGATTGTTGACGCAGAAAAAAAGGCAGATTTGTTGGAATGGATAGCTCACAAGGAACAAATTCCTTTGGATCAGACCATCGCCATCGGTGATGGCGCCAACGATGCTTTGATGTTAGCGCGTGCCGGTCTGGGCATTGCTTTTCATGCCAAGCCTATTTTAAAGAAAGCTGCCAGCACCTCTGTTAGCAGTGGAGGGCTGGAGCGAATTTTATATTTTCTAGGAATGAGCGCACGCGATATTCGCGAATTTTTGCAAAAATAAATGTCATTACAACGGCTAATTGGGGCCGCAACAACAGACTGGCGCGCCTTTCGGACACGGAGGAGCAAACCCCATCATGCCCGCAACAAGTTTGGTTCCATAAAATATCAAAGTGCTACCGGCTAGACCGGCCCAGGTATAAAAAGAATTCATAATTTTAGAAATTTCTGGATAAAATTCATCGGCAGCAGAATATTTATAAACAGAAGAGGCGTCGGGGATAAATAAATGCAGTGGAATGGAGTTTCTCCTATCGAGAAAAAGTATTGTTTCTTCTGAATTTATTTTAGTATTTTCAAATCGACGAATCCATTCATCCTCAAGTTGTAAACATAGACGGCATTTTGGTTTCAAAACATACTGGATAGTGATGGTTTCCAATTTTGTGTAAAAGACAGCAGTAATAAAAGTCATTTTTGGCATATTTTTGCCTTTGTTTTTCTCAAACACACGGGTTTGGTAAATTTTGTAAGAGTCGCCTTCTCTAATTTTTTTGGGACGAGCATCTGGAAAGACTTTTTGAATTTCTTGATGAAAATATTGTAAGCCTCGCTCTCTATCGCTCACATGAACAATTAATGCTTGCTCAGGGGCAAAAGCCTTACTTTTTTCATTGTCGTGGTATGCATAGATACGAATATTTTCATCATCTACGGCACCCATCGTTAACAAATACCAAGGCTGTCCATCGATAGTAAATGCCGGATCGTCGCTGATCTGCAATTTGGCGGATAGACTAAAAGAAAATAAAAAGATGTAACAAAAAATAGCCGTGGGAGATTTTAAGATACGTGCATTCATGATTGCCCTCATTTATATGTCAAATCAATGAGGTCATTATTTCAGGAATGCGTAAAGGGGTCAAGACATGCAGATTGTTTATTTAGCAGATTGTCCTCTACATGTCTCATTATTAGCAGAATGGTGCCATGAACAATGGGGATATTTGAGTCCAAAACGAACACTAAAAGAAGTCGAGAATAAATTTGCCGATCTGTTGAACATAGATAAAATTCCTTTTGCGCTTGTTGCTGTGGAAAATGAAAAACCAATTGCGATGGCAAGCCTAACTGTGAACGATATGGACACTTATCCTGAATTGACACCGTGGCTGGCGAGTGTTTATGTGGTGCCTGAGTTTCGAAAAAAAGGCATTGGCAAAAAAATTGTTCAGTCCGTTTTAGAAAAAGCAAAAGAACAGCAGTTTCAAAAGGTATATCTGTTTACAATGGATCAAGAGCATTGGTATGCCCAAATGGGATTTCAAGTTTTGGAAAAAACCACCTATCACGATGAGAATGTGACTGTCATGATTTGTGATGTAGCCTTGCTTTGCTAGGAGGTGACCTAACTGACATTTTCATTGGGGTATCACAAAATTAAAAAAAAACTTGCATTCCAATTTTATTTTAATTTATTGTTTTGTTATGACTAATAAGAAAACAAAATCTGAATCTTTATCATCAGTACAAAATACGTGTAACCAGGACTTTGGCACACTTCCGGCCACACCGGAAAGCATGGATCGTCGCCAATTTGTCAAGCTGGGCGCTGCAGCATTGCTGGCAGCTACGACTGTTGCATGCAACCCTGCAGTTGTTGCGGCACTGGATGCTCGTAGGATCATGCCGGGTCGACGTGACCCGCCAAACATCGTCTTCATCATCGTTGATGAAATGCGATTTCCTATGAATTATCCGGGTGGCATTACTTCTCCCGGCCAGTTTCTCAATCGTTTCATGCCCAATGTTGCCAAACTTTGGGATAAGGGCGTTAAATTCGCCAACCACTACACAGCTGCCACTGCGTGCGGTCCCGGTCGCGCGGCTTTAGTCACAGGGCTATATCCACACCAGAATTGGAATTTATTGACACCGCCGGGAACCGTGATTCCAGGAATCAGCTTTGCACCAGCGCTTGAATCAGACTTCCCAACTTATGGAAAATTGCTTCGTGAAGTCGGCTACAGAACACCATATGTTGGAAAATGGCATTTGTCAGGATCTCCCATAAGTCCACGGTTTCCCGGTGCGTCCACATACCTCGAGAACTACGGCTTTAGCGGCTTAACCATTCCCGACGTCCCCGGACTTCCCGGTCAGGGCATCGAAAAAGACCCAGTGATGGCTCGCCAAGCAATCGACTGGTTAAGTAAACAAAAATCAGGGCTGGATCCTTTTTGCCTGACTGTGAGCTTGATAAATCCCCACGACAAGCAATTTTTCTGGGGCGGTACTGAGGCAACCACGTATAACCAACTCTTTAGCGAGAATCAAGTGCAACCGCTCATTCGATTTAACTCTTATCTCGGCGAGGAAAATCCACCACCATGCGGCTACTCGGATCTGCCTGCAAATTGGGAGTCTGCCTCCC
>JAHFEG010000014.1 GCA_023248595.1 Myxococcales bacterium
AAAACGTGTAGATAATAAATATATTTTTTACTTCAAGTAGAGCAATCAATCATGAAAACCCAAAAGCTAGCTCCTCAGGGAGAAGATAACGCTTCTTCTTTCGACCAATTTGGATTGAAACCGGAACTTCTCAAAGCCATTGCTACCGCCGGTTTTAAAACCCCAAGCGCAATCCAAGAAAAAGCGATTCCTATCATCCTAAAAGGCCACGATCTTGTTGGCCAAGCTAAAACAGGCACAGGCAAAACAGCAGCCTTCGGTCTGCCAGCCTTAAATCTATTAAATCCTATCTCTGGCAAAGTCGAATTGTTGGTCATCACCCCAACTCGCGAATTGGCCACACAGGTCAGCGATGAAATCCAACGTTTTGGCCAACCCATGGGCATTCGTTCCGTCTCAATTTGCGGTGGTCGCTCTTATTCTCGCCAAATTGAATCTATTAAGATGGGCGCACAAGTCGTTGTTGCTACCCCGGGCCGCCTTTTGGATTTACTCAACACCAAACGCATTCCCAAACTTCAGCCTTCTATTATTGTTTTAGATGAAGCAGATGAAATGCTTGATATGGGCTTTTTGGAAGACATTCAGAGCATTTTCGAATTCTTGCCTGAAGAGCGCCAAACACTGCTTTTCTCTGCAACAATGCCTTTGCCAATCCAGCGGCTAGCGAAACGTATTTTAAAAGCCCCTATTTTTGTCAGCATTGAACAAGGCGGGGAACTAACCAACCAAGATACCACTCAACGTGCTTTTGCCATTGAAGAGCATGAACGCGACGATGCGCTCATGAGACTCATTGACAGCGAAAAACCATTTAAATCCATTGTATTTTGCCGCACCCGTAACGATGTCGACAGACTACAATCAGCATTGGTTGACCAGGGTTACCCATCAGCATCGCTTCATGGTGATTTAGAACAACGTCAGCGCGAAAAAGTAATCGGCGCCTTTCGTGATGGTAAAATTCAAGTTTTAGTGGCAACCGATGTGGCTGCACGTGGTCTCAATGTTCTCGATGTTACCCATGTTTTCAACTATCAGCTGCCTTCAGGAGCAGAAAGCTATGTGCATCGTATCGGTAGAACCGGTCGCGCAGGCAACAAGGGTTCGGCGATTACTTTGCTTACTCCCAGCGAATTTCATAAACTAGCTATGATCAAAAAGGCTGTTGGCAGCGTCATTGAATTTGGAACGATCCCTTCTTTAGGTGATTTGCAAAAAAGACATTTGCTCGATTTTGCAAGCCAAATTAAGCATCAAGTGCTGCACAAAGAAGCAACCCAATTACTGACATTGCTCCAAAAAGAAGTTGATGCAGACACTTTGTGTGCCAAACTGATTTCTCTGTTTTTAAGTCAACAAAGCTTTTTGGGCCCTGAACATATTGGTATCAGCAAAGACAAACTCACAAAAATGGGTTCACGCCAAGATAACTCCTCACGAGAACGTCCCCGATTTAACCGAAGCGGCCCAAGAAGGCACGGCGGCGGCGGCGACGAACGCTTTGGTGGCAATGGCGGAGGAGAACGCTCTGGCCGCAGCAGTGGCGGAGAACGCTCTGGTCGCAGTGGCGGCGGCGAACGCTTCGGTGGTGGCGGAGGTGGTGGCAGACCCAGGTCTGATGCATCGTCATCAGCAGGACCTCGGCAATCAGCAGGAGCCAGGCCATCAACAGGTGCCAGACCTGCACCAGCAGGGCCTCGCTCATTTGACAGAGCTCCTCAAAAAGAAGGAAGAGATTCCTTTAAGCCACGTAAAAAGACACGTAGCTAAGACAAAAAACGTCGCTTTTAACAGCGGCGTTTTTTTTAAGTTACCAACATCAAAACAAAAGTCACCGCTATCTACTGTGCTTTGCAATCAGAGAACAAGAAGCGATATTCTGCTTTAGTGCCTTCAGCGCTTACATTATGAAGATTTGCATACAAGTATGTGTTCTTGGTGGTAACACCAGCTTCACTTCCTTTTAATTGGGTTACTTCCACTTTTTTAGTGGTCATCATAAAATTAGCCGCACCGAAGCAATTGGCAATCCGCTTATCAGCAGCCATATTGCAAGTAAGTCCAGATGCTAATTTAGTCATATTTGTAACTGGCTCAAAACCTTTCATGGTATAATAGACCAGGTCGAATTTTTCATTGCCAGCATCGACTAATTGTAATTCTTTATAAACACCATCACGATCACGCAAGTCTTCTTGACAGGCAAATCCAGCGGCTAGCGTGTTCACGGAAAAAACCAAAGACAACAAAAATACTAATTTTTTCATCGATATAATCCTCATTCTCGTCGTCGACATCATTATCGACTGATAAGGATCCATAAATGTCGCTGACTAGAAATCATATCGGTTATTAGTCCTACTTTCCTTCGAGGTTACTGAGCACATTTTTTACAAAGCAGGGGCCACCATAAATAAAACCCGTATATGTTTGCAACAAATCTGCACCATTTTCCAATTTAACCTGTGCACTTTTTTTATTCATGACCCCGCCAACACCTATGAAATGAAGTTTGGAGGCATAGGCTCGATGGAGGCAAGATAACATTTCTGTGCTTTTAGCAAACAATGGCATTCCAGAGATGCCGCCTGGTCCCTGTGGAATAGAACCAACCAAATTATCACGTGATACTGTCGTATTACTGACGACCAATCCTTTTAAAGCAAACTGCACAGCAATTTCTGCACATTGCATTGCAACATCAAAATGCAAGTCTGGTGATAATTTTAAAAGTAATGGTTTTGGAAACTGTCGTCGTTGATTTTCACCGCTAATAACATCGAGTAACTGCTTAAGTGCACTTTTTTCTTGAAGCTCACGAAGCCCAGGTGTGTTTGGACTAGACACATTGATGACCATATAATCTGCCAAATCAGCCAACACCGTGAAAGACTTTCGGTAATCCTCTGCAGCTCCTTTTAGCGGCGTAACTTTTGATTTTCCAATGTTAACGCCAATAGGAATTCTTAACCGCACATCTCGGCGTTGTTTTTCTAAATTTTTTGCCACTTGCTGTGCGCCCACGTTATTAAACCCTAAACGATTGAGCAGTGCTCCATTTTGAGGCAAACGAAACAGGCGGGGCTTGGGGTTTCCTGCTTGAGCAACAGCAGTCACCGTGCCGACTTCCACATAACCAAATCCTAAGCGTTGCCAAGCCAATAAGCATTCTCCATTTTTATCGAATCCTGCAGCCAAACCTAAGGGGTTAGTGAAGTGAATACCCCATAGAGTACGTGGAAGAATTTGATAAGGCGCTGTCATTTTCCAATATGGTTTTGACAACTTCAAACTTTGCATTGCCAAATTATGGGCACGTTCTGCATCGAGTAAAAATAATAAATGCTTCGCAATTTTCCACACAGGCACGCTCCATCAATGTTTTATATCCTCCATAAAAAAAAGGAGATGACTAGAGTGGCCTTGATATGAAAAATAGCCCTTGCTATAAGAATCTATGAGCAAACTTGAAAAAATCATCGATACTCTCGAAAAATTAGCACTGCTGGGAGAAATTAATCAAGAGAACCCTTTCAAAATAAAGGCATTTTCCCAGGCTGCGCAGATTTTACAAAAACTAGGCCCAGATTTTGCATCGCTTTATAAAACTAGAGAGATTAAAGATATTAAGGGTATTGGAAAAGGAGTCTACGAAATTATCGACTTGGTAATGCAAAACCAAGAAGTTCCTGCTTTAACCAAAATTTTGCAAAGTACTCCAGCAGAATTGTTTGATATTTTAGAGTTGCCAGGTATTGGACCTAAAAAAGTTCGCATGCTGTGGCAACAGCTCGGCATTACCACCATAGGCGAGCTGGAATATGCTTGTTTAGAGAATCGTCTTATCACTCTGGAAGGGTTTGGAAAAAAAACGCAAGAAACCATTCGTCTGGCTATTTTACAAAAACGTCAGCAAGAAGGACTTTTTCGTCTGGACCAGGGTTACCAAGCAGCACATGAACTCATCGAAAAATTTAAAAAAAATCAATTGATTAAAAATGCGGACATGACCGGAGAGCTTGCCAACGGCGCTGAGACTTTGCAATGTCTTGATATTGCGCTTAAGGCGGATATGCCTGTTTCTTCTTTGAAAATATTTCTAAAACCTATTTTACAGAATTTGCAGAGCCATGAATCCGAATCCATTTTTACAGGTACATATAACCATCTCCCCATTAAAGTAATTGTAAATCCTAAAGCACAGCCCATCCAAAAATTTTCGAAAAAATTAATTTCAAGAAGCGACTTACTTGGAGCGTTTCATAATCACACCCTGGCTTCCGACGGAGTAAACAGCCTTGAAGAAATGCGACAAGCTGCCATCGAACAAAAATTGACCTATTTGGGTATTAGCGATCATAGCCAAAGCGCTTTTTATGCAGGAGGCTTAAAAGGCGAAGAGCTTTTATTGCAATGTCAAAAAATAAAAATATTAAACCAAGATTCAGACAGCAAAAATTGCTATCTTTTGACTGGAGTTGAAAGTGATATCCTCGCGGATGGCGCGCTTGATTACACCTCAGAGATTTTGACCCATCTTGATATTGTGATTGCTTCAGTGCATAGCCGCCTGAAACAGGACGCCACACAAATGACCGAACGCATGGTCAATGCTGCACGCAATCCCTGGACCACGGTGATCGGCCATCCAACTGGCCGACTCGTATTAGGCAGGCAACCAAGCACCTATGACATGCATGCTTTCTTCTTGGCTTGCAAAGAAAATAACACCATCGTCGAACTCAATGCCAATCCCCATCGACTTGATTTGAATGCCATACATCTGGCAATGGCCAAAGAGCATGGGTTGCAAATTGCGATTAACGCAGATGCCCATGACGTACAAGGACTCAATGATTTAGAATATGGCATTATGACAGCAAGGCGAGCGGGACTCAGCGCTGAGGATGTTATTAATTGCTTACCACTGACAGACATCTTATCTTGGCTAAAAAGTCGCAAAGAAAAAGCCAGACAAGTTGCTTAAGCATTAGAGATACCGTATGAATCACTTTAAAATTATTTTTCTTACCATGTCACTTTGCTCGCTTGGCGTAAGTGCCAAACCAACCCCAAAAGTAATTCCTAAAATAGCGATTGGCGAAGATCAAAAATTAAAAAATGTGCTTTTAAAAATACAAAGCACCTATGATAAAACTTCTCAATTTGAAGCGACTTTTAAACAGAGGTATCACCATAAAATCTTAAAAAAAATCGACGAAAGTGAAGGAAAAATCTACTATCAAAAACCCGGCATGCTGCGCTGGGATTATCAAAAGCCTCATCAAAAATCATTTATTGTCGCTAATAATTCTCTCTGGGTACATCAGCCAGAAGACAACCTGGTTTATGTAAACAGATGTTTTAAGCAAGACGGATTAACAGCCTCTATCGCATTCTTATGGGGACAAGGAAAAATAATAGAGTTATTTGAAACCACTTGGTTTGAAGGCCAACTGGGCGATAAGCAAGATCATCATATTGCTTTAACCCCTAAACAAAAAAATGGCGTTTATCGTCAATTAATTTTAGTGATTGATAACAAAACTTATCGTGTCAAGCAGTCTATTGTGATCGACTTTGGTGGCAATATGAACCAATTCATTTTTACTGATCCCAAATTTAATCAAAAGATTTCAGCGACAAAATTCAAAACCGACTTTCCCAAAGGAACTGAAGTTATGCCGATTCCGGGAAGTTGCACAAAATAAGCGGGCATTATGGTAAGTTGATTGATAAGATGCAAGAAATTGAACAAATAAGCTGGTCATTGCAACTCTTACAACTATTTGGTTTTTTTAGTTGGCTTTTCCTAATTGTTCCGATTTTCAGCGTTCTACATCAACGATTATTACCCATTCGGTCGGCATCCTCATTCAAGCATTCTAATCCGCTAGGATGGTTTTTAGAATTATGGAGAGTGCTGGGTCTTAGATCTAGGCAACCCTATTTTTTGCACAACCACTCTATCATGCGGTTTTTGATTTTAATTTCTTTGATTTTATCCACAACAGCGCTCGCAACCATGCCCATATCAACACCTTGGGCTTTTGGGGAAAACATGTTTTCCCTTCATCATTCCAGCGAATTTTCTTTGTACTTTGTCTTAGCAATACTTTTTTTAATAGGCTTTATTTATACAGCTATTGGATTCACTCTAAAACCAAGCTTGTTGCAATTGACTTCTTTGGAACAATTTGTTTCCAGGCAAAGCATCGTGCTGGTAATTGCTGTTGCTTGTTTTTCTTTATCCATCACGGCGGGATCTCGAAATCTTCAGACAATTGCCATCAAGCAGGCACACCTCATGCTACCCTCGATTCCCTCTTGGGGTGTTTTCATGCATCCAGTCGCATTTATCATTGCTACCATTGCATTGGCTTTTTACACACGCCAATGGATCGATAACGAAGTTGCAACGCCAGGATTCTTAAGAAACTCTCTTGAAACTCAGTTGGTAGGGACTTTGCTTGTCACGTTTAAGATTGCACGCAGCCTTGAATTTTTGGCACTTTATGCTCTTTTAGTAACCGTTTTTCTGAGTGGTCCTTTTATCACAAATTTAAGCATTGGTCCTGCCTGGTCTTTAGGCGTTTTTACGCTGAAACTTTTTGCGCTGGTGATTTTCGTTATTTTTTTAAGCCATCTTTTACCACATATCCGCGAAGAAAAAATTGCAAGACTCATGTTACTTGTTCTTTTACCCATTACTTTTGTTGGGTATTTTTTTTCAACTTGGATCTTGCAGTTTACATAGTTTTTTATTTCCCAAACTTGGGAAAGGGCATCCCCAATGTTCCTTTTAATGTAAACGGATATTTGCCATCAGCTTCGCGTGCTTTTTTCAAATCCGGACTAAAATCAAGCAATGCTTTAAATTGTGGATTTTTATTTAAAAACTGCGGTGCAATCCGAAACCAACCAGAACCACCTAGACGGCTACGTAAAAGATTTTTGTGCATATCAACATCCAGGTTTAGATTTGCCTCAAGATCGCCACCAGCTAAACGCAAATTCTTCGTTTTCCCCTTCCCTTTTTGCAAAGAAACATTCCCAGTTAACTGGCCAAAATTAATTTGAGGAACAGATAAACCGCCAGCCATGCCTGGAATAGGCAATTCCAGTTTACCAGGACCAATGGCAAAATTTTTCAGATCCAAATTAAGTTCACCATCTCCATCGGTCGCAGGATTTTTGCCCAAATCAAATTCTGCATTGATATTGACGATCCCCTTCATTGGCAATTCAGCATCCTTAGAAACATTCACAAACTTGTTCAAATCAAAATGACCAAGATCAAACCAAAATCGAGAAATACCACCCTCGGGAGTCAAGGTCACACTGCCTCTTGCCCGACCATCATAAAGATAAGAATCAAAATTAATTTGTGGCTTTCCACCTAACGTGCTGAAAATACCTACCCGCATTTTTAATTGATTAAAAATCCATTTATCTGCTGGCTTATTTGTAAAGCTAGCAGGCTGAATAGAAACTTCTTTCATGGATACCCCAGAAAGGCGCCATAAAGACATTTTTCCAATCTGGACCGAAGGCGGGTAAACCCACTGACCATTTCCTTCAGCACTAAGCGATTGCTCAACCTGTTCAGTGACATATCCCTTGAGCGTGTCTGCGGGAAAAGTCAGATATAGCATGACCATAAAAGTGGAAAAAAAGAATAAAAGATACCAAAACCACTTTAGTTTCTTTAAAAAAGCCATGTTGCAATTCCTATACCGTTTTCCACGTTGAGACTGTCATTTGCACATCAAGCATATCTGACTTATCATAACGTGTTTTAATTTTTAGCCTGGTAATCTTAATGACGCCGCCCTCCGTCTCTTCCAAAGAGACGATAAATGCCGTCAGGCGATCAATGGAAATTTCTTTTAAATTAATGATTACATCCGTTTGCATTAACCTAGATTCACCAACGGGTTCTTTTCTTTCATTTAGATCATTCAGTATCAGACCATACCGCGTTGCATTTGCTTGAATGAGAGAAAATAAAGAAATATCATTTGAACGAAACCGCTTTTCTTCAGCTTCTTGTTTTTGTTTTGCTTCTTGATATTGACCCTTAAGCGATAAGATCTCGCCAAGTCGCAACCTGGTAGATTCCAACTGCATTTTTTTTTCAGTTAAAGAAGTGTAGAACCATAACGAGCCGCTCCCGAGTGCAAAGACAAAGAAGGCCATCCCCAGAATGGTCACAAGCTTTTTTTCACGCTCGGTCATCCGCTCAAACCGAATAGACATGGAATCTATAAACGCTCCCATCACTTTAGCCATTATCTTGTCCTCTTCTTTACAGTGCCCTTGATCTCATCATCGTCAAATGATTGACACTTTAAATCTGCAGTCATTTGGAAGTGAACCGCCTGAAGCACTTGGCGCGCTCTACCTTTTTCAACATTAACAACACAAGGCACCTTAGCCAAAGCTGCATAGATTGTATCTACAGCCTCGAAACCAGAAGTCTCACCATTGAGGCGGAGCTTCTGATCTGCAATATCAAGTTCAGTTACTTTCAATTGAATTTGAGGAGAAATTGCCTTAGAAATTTCCAGATAAATATCTGCTGCACTTTTTTCTGGAATTCCCAAATCTCCTTGACCCAAAATTTGCTCTTTAATCATAGACAAGCAACGTGGACCGGAGTCAATTTTTTTACCCAAAACACCTTCACAAGCAGCCATTTCATCTGCTTTTAAATTTTCTGCTTCTTTTGCTGTCAGCGAATTTTTCAAAAAACCATATCCCAAAAGCAGCACGAGTAATATCGATCCCCATAAAAGCAAAATCCGTCCGCGCGAACGCAGGAAAGTCAACTCGCCACGCCAAGTAAATTCGCCTTTTCTAAGGTCAAAATGATTCTGCTTTTTCCCAGAGACTGATCCCGAGATCGCATAGCTTGTTGCCAAAGCTGCTTCTGCTTTTTCTGGAGCATGCCCTTCGGGGCACTGTATTTTAATGTTGGGCGCTACCAAAACCTTCAAGTCATTTTCAGCATGGGTTTTGATCTTCAACATTTCATAAAAATATTGATCTAAATTTTTGATCTTGCTGCCACCACCAGTTAAGAAAATTTGCGTGCATTCCTCTTGGCCCTGCGACTGCAATGCCAATACAGTTTGTCTGAGTTCTCTAATGACAGGCAAGTAAGATTCTTTTAACGCCTCACTCATTAAATGCTGTTCAAGCAGTTTGGCTTTTTCCGTTTCTGTTTCGATAAAACCCGTTTCTATTTTTCTTTTTTCAGCCTCAGGAAACGACAGGCGCAATTTCTCCATTAAATTTTGGGTAACATCGTACCCACCACGCAAAACAGTTCGCGCCGATAAAATACGATCAAGACTACCCACGCAAATGCTACTACTATGAAAACCTAAATCTATAATAGCAAAAGTTTTGCTGGAGCCAGGTATTTTTTTGCGAATCAAATGCTGTAATAAATCAAAAAGTCCCGCTGCTTTATGCGTAATGTAACGCGGATTAAGCTTAGCTACTTGCAGCAACTTCAAATATGCATCAACCGAAATTTTCTTGGCAAAGGCCACTAAAATTTGATTTTGTTCTTGTGCTTCTACGTTTGCTTTTTCTAGGTGGGGACGAGGTTTTTGCAGAAACCAAGATAAAACAAGGTCATCAATATCAAGCGGCAACTGCGCATCTAAAAGTCCTCCCAGCACCGCTTGAATTTTTTTAGTATTGGTAAAAGGCACAGACAAAGAACGCACCTGGGCATCAGCTCCTGATAAACCAGAAATGATCATGCCTTCTTCAAAAAAACCTTCTGCTTTAAGCGCTAACAAAGCCGCTTGTTGCTGCTGCAACTGTATCGGAAGACTGCCTTCTTCTTCAGTGAAACTAAAATCCGATAAGAGCTTTTCTGCGTAGGCCACAACTTCAAAATCCGTGGCACGATTACGACTTTCTAAGTGGGTTACCTTGATGCTGTATGTTCCCACATCGAGTCCGATTACTCGCCTTGCCATTGATGGACTCCTCTCATGCGCTTGTCATCCTATTAATTATTACGAAAGTAATATTTTTCTTCCGTATTATCTACGACACGGGTTATCAAAGTCAAAGTCCGTGTAACATTGTTTACAGTTGCAGAGGCCGTTAATTTAAAATTTGTGGACTTCACATCTAACACACTTTCACAAGACGCTGTATCCACATTCATACCACGTGTCTGCAAAAAACTCATAAATCCTTGCGGACTGACTGCACCAAGACCTTGGGTTTGATAATCCCGCCAGCCCTTCACCGTTTCATCTATAAAAACAGTATTTTGCAATAACAAATCTTGAGGATTCATCGCACAAAAACGAACTAAAGTTTCAACCACTTGATCCTTGGCTGATAAAATATTTACTCTCCCTGCATTTCCATAGATTGTGAGTGCGTCACTAAAAGCACGCATGTGGTGATCTGTCATTCCATGAACCAAGCGCAATTCTTCCAAACTATCGAAATAAGCATTTTTAGGAAGGATATTTTTGTCTACTTGGTAAGGGTCTTTTTCTGAGCCGCCGGTACCATGACTCCAATCTGCAGCTAACCCATAGGCATCTACTCTCACTTCATCAATGTCGATATAGTCAAAGATATTTGCGATCAGGGAAGGGCGATCCACTCTCACACCTTTTGCTCCTCGCCCCTCAAATAAGTCATCATAACGTTTAGGCGCAATCAGAGCTGCCAGCAATTTTTGAGTAACAGTGCGTTTTTGAGCATTTGTGTCCCTTGCCCAGTTCCGTAAGGAAATTTTACTTTCTTCATCTTGAGTCAATATACTAAAAGTACCCTCGAATGCTCCAAAGCCACCTTCCGGTGGTGAAAATGAGTCCTTAGAATCTTCTTTCTTTTTGTTTTCCTCTTCTTTTCTTTTTTCACGCCGCTTTTCTAAAGCTTCGTCCACTTCAAGGCCAAACGAACTTGCTAAATCTCCAGAAGTAAGACCTTTAAACGTATCAGTGTCCAGCGGCAACATTTCCCATAAAGTATAAGCCGGTAACGCAACACCAAAACTGGCAAACTGAGCAATATAAGGCTGTATTCTTCCTTGGATAATTAAAAATAAGCGCGCCACATTCAGCGCCCCTTCTGCTAAAGCCTCGGCTTTAAGCGCATCTCTTTCGTTCAGGGCAATCTTATAACGAATCGTTTCATTGTAGCTTAAATCTGCCACCACAGATGTCATAAGCGCCAAGGAAATCATGACCAATAGCAAAGCCATTCCACGTAATTTCTTATCTTGCTTTGGCGAAGATCGCTTTCCCAAAGGTGTCAGAAAAATTTTTTTGAGACTAACAAACGCCATTTATAAAATCCTTCGCTCCTTTTCATTGGATATCAATGGGATCCGTGATCCAAATTTCTGTTTGCGTTACAAATTTTTGCTCAACATCATTTTCAAGTAAAGCAACCATTTCAATTAAAACACGCAAAGGAAGACTTCTTTGCATGGCAACGCCTTCCGTTTGCCACTCACTATCCCAATTTTTCATTTTGTGATTCCAATACTTAAATTCAATACTTTTCACGTTGGGACAAAGAACTTGCGCACGTCCTTCTTCTCCAAGCTGTCCAGTTGGATTTACTTTTTCTTTGCGCATCAAAGAGGGCTGCGCTTTCTTAATATCTGAATCGACAAAATAGCTTATCTCTCTTTGGTCACTTTCTTTCGCGTCTTTCATCCGAACAAAACCACCAAAAGCCACAAAAGACAAAGAAGATTTCTCTCCTTTAAACTGGGTATTGATCACAGCATAATTGGGATTCTTATGTGCACTAATATAGGCCATCGAAATTTCTCGAGCCATGCGCGACATTGCTTGCCTAATTAAATAATAACGATTGGAGATGCCATCGACGCGCTCTTTAACTTCGATTGAAGAGTTCAATGTGGTCATCAGCATAATACCAATGATGGCCAACAAAGCACCGGCGATTAAGATCTCAATTAATGAAAATCCGCGTTTCATGGGGTGGTACCCTTAGCACCGCCTATGGCAGGCTTGGCTCCCGGTGGTGTAAAACCAGGAGACAATATGGCTTGGTCTGGCAATTGCGCTGCCAATATTGACATCGCTGTTCGATCAACCACATGGGTTACAACACGCATTTCATCGTCTACTTCCCCATCTTTCCAGCGCACAATTAAAACCAGCTCTTTTAAAGAATCCCCCAGAGTCGTCGAAATTAGTCCAAAAAACGGAGCCAGCATGTTGGCACTAAAGTCCATACCACCTTTATTAGCCCCATCTCCGCTCTGCGCTTTAATACCTTTGGCAATTGATTCTGGATTGGGCGGCGGCATATCAAATCGATAAGCAAAACATTCCCACTGAAAATCGGCATAACCTTCTTCTTCAAAATTTCCATTTGCTGTATAATCTGTTTTAGGAAAGCCGTTTTTACTTAAATCATATTTGCAATCGATGATTTTACTGCGTGCTAATTCGGTCGCTATCGTTAGAAGTCTTCCCTTCTCAGCCATGCGCATCGAACGAGATTGCGCCATGAATAACGCAAGTAAAGACATGCCCATGATGGCCAACGCCACCATGACTTCTAAAAGCGTAAATCCGCGTCCTTTATTTTTCAATTTCAGGCTCAATATTTTCAATGACGACCTCGCCAGTCAGAGGCTGCGTCACAAGCGTCAGCACATGCTCTCCCGCCTCATCATCCGTTAAAGTAATTTGAGCTTCCTGAGTGTAACCATCTGGGAAAAAATATAAGGCAGCCTCCCCTGATCGCGCACGTTCGTTCATATAATCTGCCCAAAATCCCCAGAAACGAATGCCATTTGGCAATTGTTGTTTGACACCAAACTCGCCTTCGTCTGGCTTAAAAGCAGGAGGTTTGGCATACTTTTTATCTTTATCTTCATTTTGAAATATACCAAGTTTTCCTCCCTCTTCCCCGTCTTCTTCCTCGGATAGATGTACTTGATCATTGGATACTTCCACCCAGTACCGACCTGCATCCATGTCAAAAACAATGCGATGCGCTTTATTTGATAATGCCGCTTTGGAGTAAGTATCCCGAATAAGACCAAGCAGTTGATTTGCCGTCTCTTTAAGCTGTACTCGGGTCAATGATCGAAACGTCGGAATCGCAATCGCCAAAAACAAGGCAATCAAAAGCATCGCAACTAAAATTTCGAGAACTGTAAACCCTCGATGGCAACGATTTTTCACAGCATTAACTGTCCGCAGTCCAATTGCCCACATCATCTTCGGTATTTTCCACGCCGTCAGGCCCTTTGGAGCGAATATCTGGTTTCTTGCGATTTTTCTCTCCAGGATAAATATACATAAATTCGTGACCCCAGGGATCCATAGGAACTTTATCCATGTAAGGCTCCCCTCTTGGCGGATTCACTAATGCATCAAATCCTTCTGAAGCAGACGGATAGTGTCCAAATTCTAAGCGATACATATCTAATTGCTTACTAATTTCATAAGCTTGGCTTCGGGCTGCACTCACTTCACCCTTTGCTAATTGGCTCATAACATAAACGCCAATCCCTGCCATAATAAGCCCAATCAAAGTCAAAACAATCATCATTTCAATCAAAGAAAATCCACGCAAAGCAGGCAAGGGATTTTTTTGAACTAAACCTAATTTTTCTTCTATTTTCATTAACGTCCCCTCTCATTTTACCAATTGTGACATTTGCATAATCGGTGTGAGAATTGCAAAAACAATAAAACCAACACTACCACCCATAATCACAATCATGATTGGTTCAAGCAAGCTGGTCAACATCCCTACCCTGATTTGCACTTGCTGTTCGTATGAAATTGCCACACGTGTCAGCATTTGTTCAAGCTGGCCGGACTTCTCACCAATAGCAATCATATGCGTTACCATGGGGGGAAAGCAACCACTGCGCTTGAGCGGTGTCGCAATATCCTCACCTTCTCTAACCGCATCTCGCACATCGTCGATGGTTTTTTCTAAAATTGAATTAGCTAAAACATTGCGCACAATTTGCAAACTTGTCAGCAAAGGCACGCCACTGGCTAAAAGTGTCGATAGCGTACGCGAAAACCTGGCAACTGAAATCATGCGACTAATAGGGCCAAAAACAGGTGCTTTTAATTTTAAACCATCCCACTTCAGCCGCCCCTTGGGGGTCTTAATAAAACGCAAAGCAAAAAAGATAAAAATACCCAGTAGAATAATAACCAGCCACCAAAAATTGCTCAAGAAACTGCTAAGACCAATCAACATGCGTGTCATCAGTGGCAACTGGATTTTCGCATGGATAAAAACCTGCGCAATGCGCGGCACCACGGTAGTCAACATAATGATCATCACAATACCGCCGATCAACATCATGACCGAAGGATAAAGCATAGCGCCCATCACGCGGCTTTTTAATTGCGCCTGCCCTTCTAAAAATTCTGCCAAGCGCTCAAGGACCACTTCAAGAGCACCTGAAGATTCACCTGCTCGCACCATGTTCACATAAATATTAGAAAAACATTTGTGTTTGCCTAAAGCGTCAGCTAAAGACAAACCTTCATTCACATCGCTTTTGATTTCCGAAAAAACACGTTTTAAATTTTGGTTCTCGATTTGCTCAATCATGGCGTTAAGCGCATCCACCATAGGAACCCCAGCTTGCAACAATGTCGCCAATTGACGCGTGGCGACACCTAAACTTTCAGCTGAAATTCGTTGAAATAAAGCCCGAAATCGGACTTCACTGGAGAGCAAATCTTTATGTTTTTTAGAAGACGATATAACCTGGCCACCCGATTCTTTCATATCGGTGACAAAAATGCCTTCGCGACGCAAAAGTACACGCAATGATTTCACGCTATCAGCTTCTTTTAAGCCTTTGGCATGTTTTCCCTTCGCATCTAGTCCTTTGTACTCATAAATCGGCATTTTTTCTTAAAACTCACTTTTAGGGCGTCTCAATGGCAACGGCATCTTCTCTGGTCACACGTGTGACTTCCTCTATCGTCGTCATACCTTGTCGCACTTTTTCAGCCCCATCTTCGCGCAAAGTCACCATTCCTTGCTCACGTGCTTTGGTTTTAATGGTATTGGAATCAGCATTTTGCAAAATTAATTGACGTATATTTTCATCCACCAACATGAGTTCAAAGATTCCCATACGACCCAGGTACCCTTTGTGCTGGCAAAGATCACAACCCTTGCCACGCCAAAGCTGTTTAATCTCTTTAGGATTTAAGCCCAATTCTGACAATTCTTCACGTGTAGGGACATAAGATTCTTTGCATGTTGAACAAATCGTTCTCACCAAACGCTGCGCTAAAACTGCCATCAAAGAACTCGCCACCAAAAAAGGCTCGACTTGCATGTCGACTAAACGTGTCACTGCGCCTGGAGCATCATTGGTATGCACCGTGGAAAAAACCAAGTGACCTGTTAATGAAGCTTGCGTGGCGATTTCCGCAGTTTCACGATCACGAATTTCTCCAACCATGATGACATCTGGATCTTGGCGCAAAAATGAACGCAAACCAGAAGCAAAGGTCAAATCAATTTTAGAATTGACTTGCACTTGTCCTACGCCATTGAGCTGATATTCGACAGGATCTTCAATGGTCAAAATATTGAGTTCTGGCTTATTGATTTGCGATAAACAAGCATACAGCGTCGATGTTTTTCCCGATCCCGTTGGACCTGACACTAAAAAAATACCGTGGGAAGCATGGATTAATTGTTCAATCGCTTTTAAATTTCTGGGAGAGAAACCAAGGGAGGGCAAATCTTGCATAATATTGGAACGTTCCAATAAACGCATCACAATACGCTCACCATAACCCGTCGGGACACTTGACACACGTACGTCAAAATCTCTGCCGGCCACTTTTAAACGAATACGACCATCTTGCGGTAACCGTTTTTCAGCGATGTTTAAGCCTGCCATAATTTTGACACGGCTAATAATCGAGTTTTGAAAACGTTTGGGTGGTTTAATGATTTCGTATAAAATTCCGTCGATGCGAAAACGAACCATCAATTCTCGTTCAAAGGGTTCAACATGAATATCGCTCGCTCGATCTTTCACGGCCTGGCTCATCAGCGAGTTAACCAGCCTGATAATCGGTGCTTCATCATCACCTTCAACATCAAGTAAATCGACGATTTCTTCTTCTAAAGCACCCTTTAAATCCGTCGACTCGGTTTCTTCAAGCTCCGCCACAGCACTTTCTGCCTGACGAATCGCTCTATCGTAAGCACGATTGATGGCTGAGGTAATCACCTCAGGAGCCGCAACTCCTAAATCTAACTCACGTCCAAAAAGCAAACGCAGCTCATCGTGTGTCGCCATGTCAAGCGCATCAAAGCAAGCAAGCTGCAAATTGCCTGACGCTGTAAACCCTAGAGGCAACACCCGATTTTGTTTGGCAAAACTAATGGGAACCTGTCTGAGCATGTCGTCGGGAATCTCATCAACATTAATACTTTCGAGGTAGGGCAAATCCATTTGCACAGAAATTGCTTTCGCTAATTGAACTGAGGTAATTCGCTTAGCAGCAACAAGTAACTCGCCAATGCGCCCACCTTTTTCTTCCTGTGTTTGCAATACTTGCTCAATATGCTCTGGCAAAACACCAAATAATGCGCGCAAAACCTCGCCAAGAGGCTTACCCCATAGTTGTTTAGGATCGACACGAAGCGATTTATCTTCTGCCTGTCGTTCACCTTGCATTTGCTTTACCCATCAAGCACATTTTCAAGCACCTTCAATCAACAATTACGTACGGCTGGCCATTAAGAGGGCGGAGGCAATCCAGGTTCACCTTCTTCAAGTCCAGCTGGGGATTCTTCTATGATCTCTTCTTCCTCTATCTCGTCATTATCCAATTCATCATCTATGGGATTTGGAGTTGCATTTGCATTTTCTGGCGTTTTGACACTCATATCCAGTGATTTATTTTGCAGGTCAAAGCCTTCGCTTTTGATAACAGTCTCGCCAGCTGAACCTAATCCACCATTTTCAACCTTTGTCATCTCGGTATCGACTTGTTCAATCAAACGATGCAATGGGCCCGTTTTCTTCTCGTAATCAACATGAGGGTCAAACTTGGTAATTTTATCACCGAAGTAAAGTCGGCCAAATTCTTCACGCTCTTTCATTTTGCGTTCATGCACTTTACGCAAATCATCTTCGGTACGAATCACGTAGGGAGTTAACACCAGCAACAAATTTTTCTTCTCGATGGTCTTGGTCTTACGTTTGGCTAAATAACCTAAAATAGGAATATCTCCGATCCAAGGAATTTTTTCTTCAACCTCAGTTCGAGATTGACTAATTAAGCCTCCAATCACAATGGTTTGTTGATCTTGTGCCACAACAGTTGTCTTGGCGGACTTGGTCCGAACTCTCCACTGCGTAACACCAGGGAGAACTGCTTCTTCTTGTCCTAACTCATTCACATCTTGATCAATCTCTAAGCGAACTGCATTGTTATCATTCACATGAGGCGTAATGGCAAATCTAAGCTTTACGTCTTGATAAGTGATGTTTTGGATGGGTATCCCTAATCCTGCAGCCCCACCTACTGATGAGATTCCACTAACTTGCGGTATTTTTTCACCTACTGACATTTCTGCTTTTTCATTATCAAGCGTCATTAATGATGGCGTCGAAAGCACATCGACATTGGAATACTTTTGCACTGCCTCAAGCACAGCCCCAATACTTGGTATTGATGTTCCAGGAATAGGTGGCCCCATAAAGCCAAGCGTACTCAATAATCCTGATAAGCCAATAGCACTGCTTGCTGCGCTTCCAACACCCATAGCACCAGCCGCACCTATGTTTTTTACAATCCCTGAAGCCAAACCAATCCCAGCAGGATTTGCCATAAGTCCATAGCCGCCCTTCATACCCGGGATCTCAAACGCTCCAAACCCATTAATCCCAAAAGTATTTTTATCGGTCAAACCAATATCTAAAATGGCTGCCTCGACGTAAACTTGAATACGTTCTTTATCCAGCTTGGCAATAACGGCACTGATTGATTTGAAATCTCTGGGACTGGCGACAATTACTAAAGCATTGGTGGCCTCGTCTGCAGTTATTTTTATATCGCCTTCAAATAAAGCACCGTCTTCTCTGAAACCCACCCGAGAACCAGGGCCTCTACGGCTTGCGCCTGAATTACTTCCTTGGGTAACCGCTGATAAGGTCGTCGCAATTTTTTTGGCGTCTCCATTTTTCAAGTAGTAAACATTTACTTGACCTTGTGACGAAGCATTAGAAGATGGAACATCTAATATACCAATCATTTCACTAATGCGGGCATAAGCACTATCCGAAGCGATGGTAATAATTTTATTGGTGCGCTCATCAGCTATAATTTTTTGCACACTAAACCCATCTCCGCCGCCGCTTCCAGATCGCGAGGATCTTGGCCCATCATTAAAACGCCTACTTCGATAGTCATTGGTGTTTTTGGAATCAAAAATTTCAGTCAATTTAGCCTGAAGTTGCACGGCATCAGCGTGAGCTAATTCAATCACATGCACACGATTGGCAGCGCCAACAATGTCAACTTTTTCTAAAATATTCATGACACGACGAATATTAGAAGCCCCATCACTGATAACTAAAAAAGCATCGCCCACCGCCATGACATCGCCCTGAGGACTTATCAATCCTTTAGCCAGGGAGATCGCGACATCTTTCGACATGTGTCTGACGTCGTGAAGATAAGTCACCATGCCTTCATTGGCAGGAAGTTTATTTTTATCATCGACTAGCGGCAGGGGCTGACGAATAGAATCTTTTCGATTGACGATTTTGTAATACTCACCCGTCTCCACCAGTGCAAGTTGATTGCTCTCCAAAACCGACAAAAATGCCTGCCAAGCCTCGTCCACGGTAATAGAGGTACGGCTAATCATGGAAATTTCTTGTGTCGGCTTCACATTGCTGGAAATGATAAAACTTTTGCAAGTCAGGCGGCTGATCTGATCAACGAGATCAGAAATTTTAGCTTTATCTAAGTTCCAAGGGAATTTTCCTTTAGGCTTTCTACATTTAACAGGAACAACTTTGGCAATATCATCCGCAGAAGCTGACCGCGATGGGCGACTAACCGCACGGTCTTTAAGCGCCATTTCACGATTGATCCGCGATCGCACAGGTTCCGCAGTCCGCAATGGTGGTAATGACGGCGGTGGCGAGGAGGGCGGCATCAAATCAGGATTCGCTTCCTGCGCATAAATAAACGACGTTCCCACTAAAACAATAGCAGTATAAACTAATGATATTAACCTTCTTTTCGACCACAAATTCATAAAAGAACCACACACCTAAAAAACTTTTAAAAAATACAACATCTTGAAAGCTCTCATGGACGACCAAGGACTGAATAGCCATACGTTACTGACGAAGAAGCTCCACTCTTTTTAACATCGATGTTAAACTGGCTATTTGTTTTCATCTTTTGATAAAGCTCCAAACCTTTGTCAGGACTGTTTAGTTCATAACCATTAACATGCGTTATGATATCCCCATTTTGCAGGCCAATTTTTTCAAAAACGGACCCAGGTTTCATACTAAGCACCCTAAATCCAATAGGCTTACCATCTTCAAATGCAGCAACCATGCGCGCTTGCGTGGAAATTTCTGCCAAATTACCCAAAGCAGCATCTAAATCGCTGGCGTCAATTTCATAGGAATTCGCTCCTACCTTACGGACACTTTTACCATATTCATTTCCACCTGGTACAGACGAACCAAAAACAGGCACTGGAGGAAGAATTGGAGTTATCCCTTCATCCATCATTAAATATTCGTATTTTCTTTCCTGCTCATTGAAAAAATAAACACGCGTTGCCTCAATACGTTTAATAACACCAACACCTAAAAATCGATTGCACGGAACAGTCGGCATCAGCACAGAAGGCCCTAAAATCTCAACAAAGAGTGGATCTATACTCATTTTTTCGTCGGGGCAGTCATTAATAGAGTATGAGCCCGCAACTACTTCTCCGCCCTGTCTTAGGTCAACGATAGCAGCTAATGAAAAATTGGGATTCAAAAATACTGCCGTACTCACCAACCTAACTCTAAGCGATGTCGGTATTGCATCTTCCCAGCGTCCAGAGACGCCCATTGTATCTGTTTCTAGATCTGCAGGTACCACCGCTTCTCTTTTTGATCCAAAAAGGTTGCGTTCATTGACAATGGAAAAATCACGGTCTTGTTTTTCAGTTTGAACAACTCGTTTTGTTTTAGTTGTCGGAGCGACTGCGAATGATTTTGCTAATTCATAGCCAATCAATGCATTGACACACAATGCCAAAATGCTCGCGCATAGGCTTAAAAAAACCAGATGCACCACCCAAAAATGCCGTCGAAACAGCCAGTCCACCGTGAGACTCCACTTTCTATAAAAGCTAAATTCTTAAAAGCTTGTTTTTCTTATTTCCCCGGCACTCAATTGTCCAATACTTTTTTAGCTACATATCTATCATTCAAGGCACATCCCTAACATGGAAACCTCTTAACTGAAAAGAGCCAATCTACGTTTATTTATCCGCATGACTTCAAATGTTGGGCTCCTTAGAAAGCCGCAGCACCATACATACTCTCAATACTGTCTTGGTAGCGCACATTAATTACTTTGCGTTTAATTTTAAGAGTTGGCGTTAACTCACCATTTTCTACTGTAAAATCTTTGGACAAATATAAAAATTTCTTAATTTGTTCCACTGGTGCCACTTTTTGGTTAATCGCTTCAATGGCATTTTGAATTTCTTGGCGCACCAACCGATGTTGTACCAAATCAGAGATATTTTGATTTCGAATCCCTCTTTTCTCAGCAAACTCTAAAAGGTTTTCCTGATTAGGTGTCAGCAATGCCACCAAATATTTCTTCTGATCTCCGATAACGACCGCCAAACTGACCAATGGAATTTGCTTAAGCATTGCTTCCAAATTCTGTGGCGAAACATTTTTACCACCTGCAGTGATCAGTAAATCCTTCTTGCGATCAGTGATACGCAGATAACCTTCTTTATCGATTTGACCAACATCACCAGAGCAAAGCCAACCCGCCTTTAGTGTCTCATCAGTCGCGGCTTGATCTTTATAGTAACCAGAAAACAAGTGGGGACCTCTGACCAAGATCTCTCCATCTTCTGCAATTTTTAGCTGGACTCCAGGCAACGGACGTCCCACTGTTCCAAGTCTAGTTGCCTTGGGAATATTAAATGTGGTCGGACCACAATCTTCCGATTGGCCATAAACTTCATAAATTGGTATATCTAAACTTAAAAAAAACCGGGTAATTTCTTGAGAAATTGGAGCAGCACCAGAAATGCATAACCGTGCTCGTCCAAGACCTAGAAGGGGTTTTAGTTTGTTAAATATGAGTTTTTTGGCCAAATTATACTGCATGCACAGCAACGACGATATCGGCGCATTCCTATGGTGCAGCTCCCAGTAATCAGTTGAGACTGAACGCGCCCATTTAAGCAAAATTGCTTTAAAACCTTTCGTCGCAGCTAATTTTTCGTTCACTTTATCATAAATTTTCTCATAAATTCGAGGAACACCAAACAACGCCGTCGGCTGCACTTCCTTCAAATTTTCAGGTAAAGCCTCAAGCGATTCGGCAAAATAAATACAAAGGCCACTGTAAGAAGGCGCGTAAACGGTAAACATCTGTTCCGCTACATGTGCAAGGGGCAAATAAGAAACCAAACTGTCACCTTGTCCCACTTTCAACAAAGTCACTGCCGACTGAACCGTCCAATTAATTGCGCGGTGCGACAGCATGACAGCTTTTGGGGCCCCAGTTGTTCCAGATGTATAAATTAATGTTGCTGTCGCTTCGGGATTAATACCTTTGATGCGTTCTTCCAGCGCCTTTTTCGACTGGGATCTACCAAGTTCCATCACCTGTGAATACGTCATAATGCGACCTTCCTCGATCACATCATCGGGTTCCATCAAAATAATCTTTTGCAGCAATGGCAATTCATGCAGCACAGACTCCACTTGTTCACGCCAACGTTTGCCATTTTCAACGATTAAAAATGGCGCTTCACTGTGCTCCAATACATGCTTTATCTCATCAGCTGAACTGGAGCTATAAACACCAACAGATATCCCCCCCGCAGCTTGCGTAGCAATGCAGGAGGTTGTCCATTCTGGTCGATTAAAACTTAAAACACCAACACATTGGCCTTCTTTTAAGCCCAGAGCGATTAACCCTAATGCAAAATGAGCGACATTCTCACCATATTTTTCCCAAGGAGTCGCAACATATTGCCCCTTGATCTTCGCGTGATAGGCAACTGATTTTCCATGATGACGCGCACGGTCAAAAAAACGATCCACACTGATATCACGCATTAGATAACTCTCCTATCTGCTGCTATATGCAAGCTCCCATCTTCGAATATTTGGCAGTAGGAATTATTGGCGCGCTATGTAAACATTGCTAACCTATTTTTAAGAATCTTTGACTTGGTTTTTGACAGCCTGCCTGATCCATGGCAAACACATAGGCATCATTTGAAACTTTAGAGGCAAACAAGATGAGCGGCTTAAAAAAACCAAGCTATATCGCCATTGAAGGCTGCATTGGCGTCGGTAAAACGACCTTAAGCGAAGCCATATCGAAAAGATTAAACGCTTCCTTGTTTTTGGAAACCTTTGAAGAAAATCCATTTCTAGTTGATTTTTATAAAGATGTCCCAGCGCATGCTTTTAGAACCCAAATTTTCTTTTTATTATCGCGCTATCGACAACAACAAAGCTTAGGCCAACGCGATCTGTTTAATCAATCCATTGTGGCCGATTACTTTATTGTTAAGGATCGCATTTTTGCCGAGCTTACATTAAAAGGCAATGAGTTGGCATTGTACGAGCAACTTTATCAAACGCTCTGCCATCACATATACATGCCAGACTTGGTCATCTATCTGCGCGCACCTTTAGACATCGTCACTGAACGTATCAAGCAAAGAGGACGCGATTTTGAAAAAAATATCGACGCTTCCTACTTAAGTGATCTTCTGGCAGCTTATGACCACTTTTTTACAAAATTTACAGCTTGCCCTGTTTTAACTATCGAAACCGAAGAATTAAATTTCCCCAAACGAGAACAAGATATTACCTACGTCATGGATATTCTGACTGAAACCTTAAGCCAAAAGAAATCAAGCTACACTGTGACGACAGGCGAAGTTAAACAGAGTAAATTATTTTGAAATTAAAAAACATTGCCGATCTTCAAGTAAAATCGTGGAACATAAGATTCGATCGGACTGAAACCTAGGTCGAGGCGAATAATAAAAGCTTCGTTCCAGGCTACACGAAATCCACCACCAAATCCTAGTAAGGGCTTGAATTCATTTTTTTCGAGTTCTTTCAAATCCCACGAAATAACACCCAAATCCAAAAATGTGACAGCTGATGTGTCAAAATGTTGTTTTAAAAAATCAAAACCCCAAAAGCGATAGCGCATTTCTAATTGTTTAATCACTTTAATTCGACCCGGAAAATAAAGTGATCTGACTCCTCGACCAATCTCAGATCCGCCATAGGCTGTCTGTAAAAGCGAACCACCAACCTTCACGATCTCTTGCAAAGGCGCTTCTCCAACCATACCATCAAAAATTGCTTGCCCAGCCAAGACCAAGCGTCGCTGCGAATCAAGAGGCAAATATCCTCTCAGACTTAAATTAAACCCTAAATAGCTCCAACTGCTGCCCCAATAAGGAGACGATTCGCGAAATGTGGCCTCAATCCAATAGCCCTTCGTCGGAGATGGCTCGTTATCACGCCCATCAAACATGACCCCTGCCTCAACAACGCTAGCAAAACCTTTTCGTTTGTCTTCTAGAAAATTCTTGGCATAAAGAGTATCGGAATAAGACGTATAGTCACCCCATGTTCCGGGCCAATAATAACTACCTCTCCAACCAGCAATAAGTTCAATTTTATGTGGTGCGTCTTTTAGCTTATAGCGCCCATCAATGGTGCCATAGACTTCAAAGTAGCGATATAAAAAATACTGATGAGCAATAGATGCATCACAATTTGCTGATACGCCAAATCCGCAAAAATTTTCATTCGTTGTTGCAAGAAGTCCAACTCGACTCCTAATCCGTAAAGGCAACTTTGCCACATTCAAAATATCTGTTCGGATATAGTGCGAATGCTGCCCTTTCGTCGTCATAAACAACTGCAAATCGACAGCAAACTTATAAGGTTGTAAGATAGGCGTTTTTTTATAAATTGATGTGATAACTCCAAATCCGAATCCCGCATCACTGCTATAATTAAGCGCCGGGATACCACCAAAGGCATAATAAGATTCATTTGGCGCGGGGACTTTTTTCTCATCATCAATTGAATCAGCAGCAAAAGATAAGCCTGCTAACAAAATATTAAAAACGCAAAAATAGCTTCGAGCCCTTGGCATCATGTTCGTCCACATTCAAAGACTCCCTTAAGACAATTGAAGTTGTTTTTTGAGTTGCATTTGGATCTGCTTGAGGAGATCATCTGCCTGAACACGCTTGATGTTCAAATCATCGTTTGGTGTAACAGGCTGAACAATTTCTAAATAAAATTTGATTTTAGGTTCAGTTCCACTGGGACGTATAATCAATCTTGTTTGATTACTTGTGCTGTAAACCAAAATATTATCTTGCAGATTTACTTCTATTTTTTCTAAAAAATCTTCTCGAACAGATATCGCTTCTCCTCCTAGGGAAACAATTAAATCTGAATTTTTCCGCAAATTTCTCATCAAAGTTTGCATTTGTTCGCTTGCCTCTATCCCATCAAAACGAATCGACCACTGCAAACTGCGAAATAAGCCATATCGCAAAGCAAGCGCATCTAACGTATCAAATACGCTTTCCTGTTTTTCTTGCAGCGCAGCATACATCTCGACAAAACGTACGGCTGCTGAAATTCCATCCTTGTCACGCACGAAATTTCCAACACAGTAACCAAGAGCCTCCTCATAACCAAAAACAAATTGCGCATTTTCTTGCTCTTCCTTATGCAGGCCGGCATGCGCTATTTTGGAAAATCCTGTTAATGTTTCCACATAACGAGCACCTTCACCCTTAGCAACTTGAGAAAGCATGCGTGAAGATACCAATGTGCTGATCACTAACGGATGCTTATTACCAACTTTTGCATGCAAAATGGCATCAAGGCCAAGTAGCACACCCACATCGTTACCGCTTAAACTTTGCAACTTTCGGGTTTGAGGATGTCTCACTAAAACCGCTAATCTATCTGCATCCGGATCGTTAGCTAAAATCAAATCAGCATCTATTTGATTTGCCAAATAAATTGCCTCGTCTAGAACACCTGCTTCTTCAGGATTGGGAAACGCAACCGTGGGGAAATTACCATCTGGTTCTGACTGACTTTTCACAAAATAGATCTGAGAAAAACCCGCTTCATAAAGAGCGCGCTTGGCAAAATCTCTGCCAACACCATGCAAAGGTGTGTAGACAATGCGAATTGCTGCACCGTCTTTGGGGTTATGAAAACGAGATTTTTGAATAGCGGAAAAATAGGCATCATTCGTTTTTTCATCAATTATATAACGCAACTTTTTTTGGATTTGCTCAGCGATTTTCAGAGTCGTCATGGCGGGATGCGCCGGCGCTTTTTGCATCCATTGTTCAATTTGCTCGTCCACAGGTGCCACGATTTGTGCACCATTTGATCCATAAACTTTAAAACCATTATCCAAAGACGGATTGTGACTGGCTGTTATCATAATCCCCATCGCTGCTTTCAAATGGGTGACGGCAAAAGCGCACAGCGGGGTAGGAACCATCTTGGGAAAGAGAAAAACATGAAACCCTAGACCTGTCAAAACGCAGGCGCTTTCTTCTGCACAAGCCTGGCTGTTATGTCGGGCATCGTATCCAATCACTACACCTTTTTTCTGAACTTCTTTGGCGTTAGAGGCTGACTTAAGTAAATACTGGCCAACAGCAAAGGCTGCCCTGGAAATTGACACACGGTTAAACCGTCGATAGCCCGCTTGCATTTTTGCGCGCAACCCAGCTGTTCCAAATTGCAAACATCCCACCAACCGATCTGCTAATTCCAAACGCGCCCGATCATCCTCTTTAAAAACAAGCAGCAATTCTTGGATTTCTTGGCGGTAAAGCGCATCAGGTTCTTCTTGCAAATACTGCTTAGCTAAATCGATCAGTGATTGCTGAGGATGTTCTTTCATTGTTTCTCTCACCTGCCACAAAAGATCCCTTGGCCATCTCATAAATGTTTTACAGGGTCAAGAAAGAATATTTGCATGCCAATTCCAGTTGAACTTAAAAGAGATTTTTATGGGGAGCTTTCATGCCGAAAAAAAGTAAATGGCAATTATTATTTATTACTATCACCGTGAGCCTTTTGCTAGGCGCCTATTTACCCGATTGCACAGACCCACAAGTGACTTGCTTAAGTGTCGTTGATGTTGCCGCAAAAGCCATTGTACGCTGTGAACCAGGCAGCAATTTTGAAGAAATCAAGCAATCTCTTTTAGAGACATGGGCACTTGGAGATTGCCGACTTATCAAAAAAATTAGGGATCCAGTAGGATTAATCAATGATTGCTTACCCTGGCTTTCCCAAGTTTCTTGTTCAGTCCTGACGTCTGGAAAAAGACCCCCCGCCTGCCAAAATCAATTATTGCTCACCACAGATGAATTCTAGGTACCCGTCAATGCTATAGTGAAAATAACGATTACATGAGGATGACTAACCACATGGCTACCTTGGAAAAAAATCTAACAGATCAAAATATCCCAAAGGGAAAAATACTTGATTTAGAAAAACTCGTTTCCCAAATTCGCAAAAGCCAACCTTTTCGCATTAGAGGCCGGGTCACCGAATCAACGAGCTTAATCATCAAAGCTTCCGTCCCATCCGTTCGCGTTGGAGAAATGTGCTACGTGACCTCTAATAGCGAAGGTCTTCCTCCCTTAAAAACAGAAGTGGTGGGCTTTAAGGAAGGGTCTGTTTTTTTAATGCCATTAGGTGATGTCAAAGGCATTAGCCCAGAGTCAGAGGTCGTCCCCACAGGAAAACCTTTTTCTATTCGTTGCGGATATGGTCTTTTGGGGCGCGTATTAAACGGCGTTGGTGAACCCATGGATGGCGGTGTTCCCTTAAATCAAATTCAAGGGCTCATCGATTGGTCCGTCGATAGAGCAAGCCCGGATCCTTATACCAGACAACCCGTCGATCGTCCTATTTCAATGGGCGTTCGTGCCATTGATGGATTATTAACAGTCGGCAGAGGACAACGTATTGGTCTTTTTGCCGGCTCTGGCGTTGGTAAATCAACTCTGATGGGGCAAATTGCCCGTAACACTGCTGCTGAAATTGTTGTCGCCTGTTTGGTCGGTGAGCGCGGTCGCGAAGTACTCGATTTTATCAATGAATCCTTGGGGGATGAAGGCCGCAAACGAACTGTTTTAGTGGCAGCGACTTCTGATACACCTTCGCTCGTTCGACTCAAAAGCACCTACGTTGCCACAGCCATCGCCGAATGGTTTCGCGATCAAGGTCGCGATGTTCTCTTTATGATGGATAGTTCCACCCGTTTTGCCAGAGCGCAAAGAGAAATTGGACTTGCGCTAGGAGAACCTCCGGCTAGACAAGGCTATCCACCCAGCGTTTTCGCACAAATTCCAAGGCTGATGGAACGTACCGGTAATAACGACAAAGGATCAATCACTGCCATTTACACAGTTTTGGTACAAGCAGGCGATATGGAAGAGCCCATTGCCGATGAAGTCCGCGGTATTCTAGACGGCCATTTCATCTTAAATCGCGCATTAGGGGAACGTAACCATTGGCCAGCTGTCGATATTTTACCTTCATTAAGCCGAGTCATGAGCGGTATCGTTACTCCAGAACATAAAAAAGCAGCTGGAAAATTGAGAGAAACCTTGGCTACCTATGAAAAAAATCGTGATCTCATTTTGCTGGGCGCCTACAATTACGGAACGGACCCTAAAGTCGATTATGCCATTGATAAAAATGAGGCCATCGAAAATTTCTTAAAACAAGAAACAGAGGAAAATGCACCCTTTGAGCAAACTGTTCAGCAACTTATCGAATTATTTGCTGATAGCGAAGGTAACTCTTAACATGGCGAAGCTTCCTGAATACAAATTACAAACTCTTTTTAATATGCGCGAACGCACTAAAAAAGAGAAAGAAGATGCTTATGCCCAAGAGCAAAAGAAGGTTGCAGCCGAAGAGGGTAAACTCAAAACCATGCAAGAAACCCTCGAAAAAATGAAAACGACACGGGACGAAAAGCGCATGGAATATGCAAATGCCATGCAAAAAGAAATGCTGACCATCGAAAAAATTGCTGTCAATAATCGCCATTTAGACATGTTGGTACAAAAAGAAGCAGCCTATGAGATTGAAATTAACAAACAACTAAGTGTTGTTGAACAAGTTAAAAAAATTGCCAAGGAAGCATTGGAAAAAATGTTAACAGCCACCCAAGAATTTAAGGCTTTGGAAAAGCATCGAGAACAGTGGTTGAAAGAAGTCAAAAAAGAAATTGAAAAAAAAGAAGATGAAGCAGTAGATGAAATCTCTCAGGCCCAATACTTTTCACGCATGAAAGAGTAAACTATGTCCCGAATTGATGATCGTTCAAACTCAGACAACACTATTGCGGATCGCATCATTGAAAACAGTCGCAAAGACCAAATTAAAAAAATGGATCGTGCCGAATTCGAAAAAAAAATGATCATACAGAAAAAAATAGCAGAAGGCACTCCATCCAATACCTCAAAAACAGAAAATGCCCGAAAGGCTATTCAACGTTTCAAAGAAGAGCCTCCAGTAAAACCGGCTGTAAAAAGCGAAGAGCAGCCAATAAGTCAGCCACCTACAAAAAATTCACCTTCAGCCAAAACAGGAAATAAACCTGCTGACAAAAAAGAAGACGTCAAAAAAGAAGATGCTAAATCCGCAAAAACAGAGAAAAAGCGTGAAGATGTCGTTCTGGATACTGCCATTAAGCGCAGTCAAGAAAAACAATCAGAAGAAGGTTTCAGTGAAAAAGGGTCAGATGATTTTTTTCAAGCAGCAGTCAACATGGCAGCTCAGCCCTTAGCAAAAACAGATGAAACACAAAAAACCAATGCTCCACCCAAAATCCCAGATGAAGTTCTTCATCAATTAGTCGATCGCATTTTTGTAGGCGTGGATCAAAAAGGCCTAGGCCAATTTATCATAGAACTAAAAGATGGCGTTCTGGGAGGCGGTCAGATCAATGTTTCAGCCCAGGGCGGTAAAATTAAATTAAAATTCTCGGGACTTGATGAATCATCCAAGAGACTGGTTCGTAATTCCAAGCAAGAATTAGCAGCGCGACTGCGCGGCAAAAATTTATCGCTTGATAGTTTTGAAGTTGTTTAAGGCACACATATATTTCTGCCAATGATTTGTTTTTGACAGCCATTCTCCATAAAATAGCCACAGCAAACAAAGTCTAACCTATATTTGGAGGGGTTAATTATGATGGATGACATGGCAACAGTATCGATTGTCTCAATAGAACTCGCGCGTTTTTTGGGCTTTTTCATGACTATTCTTGGTTTTGGTATCGCTTTTAATAGTAATCACATGTTAAAAATTGCCGCTGACTTACCGCATAACCACGGTCTTCAGTTAACAGCTGCTATTTTACCAGCGATTGTTGGCAGCGGGATTGTCGCTATACATGGTCAATGCACTGGCAATTGGACCTGTGTGATCACGGTCATTGGTTGGATGATGGTCATTGGAGCCTTTTATCGTGCCTGGCTACCTGCACATTGGGCTAGCATGGTCAGTAAATGTGCAAAAAAATTAGGATTTCAAGTTGCAGGATTGACTGTTGGCTTAGTGGGATTGTTTTTGCTTTATAAAGGTTGGGTAAGTTTAAACTAAGCATTTGTTCAGTATAGTCGCACATGGTCACGATGTAACTTAACTCTGCCTGTGCGGCTATTTTTTGAACTATTTTTACCTCTTTTAAAAAAAGCTTCTTTAACTAATTTGAATCTCTTTTGATTTTGTGGCTAAATCAAAAGTTATGTCGACTACAGCAAAATTATTTTATTTTTCTGATCTGCCAAAAATTTCTAAAGAAGAAATGCGGCTCAATAATTTATTCTACTCACGTTTTGTTTTTCCAGAAAAAAAAGAGCAATTGACAATGGATGTCGGCACTGCTTTGCAAACACTTTTGCAAACAACTACAACGTTTACCCTTGATAATATCGCGCTGCAGAAAACAAAATTTTATCTGGATTCTTTGCAAAACAATAACTGCATCACGATTATCACTTTCCCGCCAAACACAGGCGTATTTTTTCTGGACATGCCCTCGGAATTCGCAAAAACAATTGTTTACCGAGTTTTAGGCAAAGAAGATTCTGTTTCAGGCAATGATCCAGAAATGACTGAAGTTGAACAAGGTATTTTTACTTTTGTTATTTTAAAATTGTTAAGCGCCTTGCAAGCTTCTCAAAATAAAGACTTGGGCGGACAATTTCAAGTCATCAAAATAGGCCAAGGCAGCCAGACTCTTTCATCCCATCTATCCGATGACGCCTCCTTGATCCTTGTTAATTTTAAGGTGATGATTAATCAACAAATTTATTTCTTAAGACTGATTGTTCCCCCTGAATTGTTGCAAAGTCTCACAGCATCTGTCCAAAATATTGACAGACAATCCACCCTAAAGCTTGGCGCAAAACGAGCCTTCGCTGTGCAAGTTCCTATCATTGCCGAAGTCAGCCAGATTTCTTTACACAAAAGTGATTTTGAGTCTTTAGATGTGGACGATATTATTGTTCTTGAAACAAATCAGGTGCATTTAAAATCACCTGGCCTAACAGGTGACCTGCATTGCAAAATCGGCGATCAGGAATTTGGTTCTTTTAAAGGAACCTTATTGCTAACAAAAAGCGGACGATACGCGATACAAGTCAAAGATCTCATCGCCGCGCAAGATTTAAATACCAAAACAAACCATTAATTTCTTGAAGCGCAGGACCAAACATGACAGAAACAAAACCGCCAGAACCAAACACACCAGCAGAACCAAACACGACAAGTGCAGCTCCTGTGGCAACACCACAGCCCATCATACCTACGCCCGCAATGCCAGTTCCAGATACGGCTGCTCCACCAGATAGTTTAAGCGAAAACGACGAACAAGATGAAGTCACAGAAATTCAATCACCTGCCAATGCAGCAGCGGTAACAATAACTCCGGAGGCAGCAGTTCCTGCACCATCACCCGCCACTCTTAATGAAGTGAATGCAAATCAATTACTCGAAAATATTACGACGCCTCTAGTTGTTGAGTTAGGAAGGGTTAGCCTAACCATCTCTAGGCTTGGAGAACTTAAAGCGGGCAATATCATTGAATTGTCAAGGGCACCTTCTGATGCTGTGGATTTAGTTGTTGCTGGAAAGTGCATTGGCAAAGGTGAACTTGTTGATGTTGAGGGCGATCTGGGTGTTCGAATTATATCTTTGGTAAAATAAATAAGCTAAAAAATGGAGCAGTAAAAATGGCGATTCAATTGCAAATCATTTTTTGGATCGTCACATCCCTGGTGAGCTCTTTTTGTTTTGCAGACAAGATCACCAATGAATCTATCCTTCCGATTGATCAAAACGATGGTATTTTAGCCAGTGGCCTTTGGGCACTTTTACAAATGATTGTTGTCCTGGTTGCCGTCATTGCGCTTGCTTACTTGGTTCTGCATAAAGGTGTTGGTTTTTTTGTCAAAAAGACACAAGCCAATAAATTAATCCAAGTCAAAGAACGCGTGGCGCTAGATCAAAAACATTTTTTATACATCGTGAACGTTGAGAATCGGCGATTTTTGATGGGTACAGGAGACGGCGGCATTTCTCTTATCAGTGAGCTTAGCTCTCCTTCTGCAATTCCAGCAGAGCACACATTTTCATCTTCGCTTAATCAAGGGGCGTCGCATTTTTATGATAAAGCAACTGTTTTACCGCGTTCAAACTTGCACACTGACTCATAGTACCAAGGCTGCTGTCTTTTTTGGCTCTCTTTGCCTGACCATTGCGATGGTATTAATTTTACCAACGCTTGCCATGGCAACTGACGAAGCCACTAGTTCTTATTTTAATGAAATTAGCAAGCTGCAAGGCGGCGGCATCAGCGGCAAACCCATGTTTTTGATGATTGCCCTCATTGGGGTCTCTCTTCTTCCCTTTGTCGGTATGATGGTTACCAGTTTTGTTAAAATTGCTGTCGTATTGTCCATCACACGACAGGCCATCTCGATACAGCAAGCGCCGCCTAACACCGTCATTACCGGTCTTGCTATTTTGCTGACCATTTATGTGATGCATCCAGTAGGCATGGCAATTTACGAACGTTCTGAAAAATTTTTTGAACATCAAAACAGTGACTTTTTTGATAAAGCCAACGTTGATGTTATTTTTAAAGTGATCGCTCAAGCAGAAGAGCCGATGAAACAGTTTTTGAAGGCCAATGCCTCCAGCAAAAATACGCAAATGTTTTATAATCTTGGCCGGCAAATGCGCGCCAAAGAGCACAGGAACACACTTGCACCCGACGATTTTCTTGTTTTAATTCCCTCTTTTGTGATTACGGAACTAACCCGAGCTTTTCAGATCGGTTTCATCATTTTTCTCCCATTTATGGTCGTAGACATGGCCATTTCTAATATTTTAATGGCGCTCGGCATGCAGATGCTTTCACCGACAACCATCAGTTTGCCTTTTAAAATTTTACTATTTGTCATGGTCGATGGTTGGTATTTAATCACCAAGGGTCTTGTTCTTGGATATCAGGTATAATGTCACCATACCGAGGATTTTTTATGAGCATACAGCATTTTGTTGTCCAAATTACCAATGAAGCGATCCTGCTAATTATTTTCATTTCTTTGCCAGCAATCATTGCAAGTTTGGGTGTTGGCCTCATCGTTGCAATTTTTTCCGCAACCACACAAATACAAGAAGCCACTTTGAGCTTTGCTCCAAAAATGATTGTTGTTTATATCGCCATTGCAGCTTCGGGCGGATGGGTTGGTAGTTTACTTCTGCGCTTTACCACCAAATGTTTATCTGAATTCAGCAACATTTCTATGACATAAAAGAAAACAATGGAAACATTTGTCAGTAAAATTTTATCGATTTTCACCAAAGATCTGGATCAGGGCAAGGCTATTATTGTTTTCTCACTTGTCATGATCCGCATGATCTTGATTGTGAATCTCGTACCATTTTTAGGTTCAAAAAATGCACCGGGTCCTTTCAAAATGGGCTTTAGCATTTTACTAACCTTTCTAATGTGGCCCATGGTCATAGCGAATCTTCATGGACCGATACCTGATTCCATGGGTTATTACGTTGTCATGATGTTGAAAGAAGCTTTTATTGGTTTCACCATCGGTTTTGTCACCAATAAAATTTTTTATGCAGTTGAAATGAGCGGGCAGTTAATTGACGTCTTTCGTGGCACCAATCAAGTCCAGCTGATGATACCTGAATTACAAGAACGCTCCTCAGCATATGGCACCATGTACTACCAACTCATGATCGTCTTGTTCCTGGCTGCTGATTTGCATGTTATTTTTTTTCACGGCTTGGCTCAAAGTTTTATTGCAGTGCCCGTGAATACTTTCCCTGCGATGTCTAGAGGCACTTCCACTTTTTTTGACTTCGTCAGCCATTTATTGCCTAATATATTTTTGATTGCAGTGACATTGGCTTTGCCTGTCGCAGCTGTTTGCTTCATTATCGATGTGGCTTTTGGTTTGATGAATCGCATTGCCCCGCAAATCAATGCGTACTTTATGGCAATGCCTGCTAAAGCGCTCGGCGGCGTCGTAATTTCCTTTGCCGCGCTTTCCATGACCCTCACGCAATTTGGTCATTTTAGTAGACAAATGCTAGAGCAATTGCTCCAGCTAATTGAATTATTTAGATAACTTAAGCTGACTGATGCGCTAGGGGCTTTCTAAATTAATATCGCGATGTTCCACTCTCAAGTTAATATCTTTAAGTTCCAGCTTTTTCTTCAAGGCGAGAACGAGTGTCGGTGAACGATGTCGACCACCTGTACAACCAATAGCGATGGTCATGTATGCTTTTCCTTCTTTTTGGTACAGCGGCACTAAGAATTCAATCAAATCAGTCACTCGCGATAAAAAACCTTGGGCATGGGAAGAAGATAAAACAAAATGGCTAACCTCTTCGTCTTTACCAGATAAAGAACGTAAATTTTCCACAAAGTAAGGATTTTTTAAAAAACGCACATCAAAACAAAGATCCAATTCGGACGGTAAACCATACTTAAAACCAAAACTGAGCAAAGTAATCAAGAGTTTATTTTCGGAAAAACCGGCAAAGCGTTGTTGCGCCAATTTTTTAAGAGAATGGACACTTAAAGTATCCGTTGCAATAACATCATCGGCAAGATTTTTAATTTCATCGAGCAATTTTCTTTCTTGCGCAATTCCATCACGAACACCCTTACCCCGTTCTAAAGGATGCCTCCTTCGTGTTTCATTGTAGCGGCGAATAATCGTCTCGTCGGAACAATCCAAAAAGAACAAGCGCATCTCATACTTACTCTTTTTTTGTTTTTTGAGATTGATCCACGTCTGGGGAAATTTGTTTAAAAAATTAAGTTCACGCACGTCAACGATAAAGGCCAATCTTTGGGCTTTTTCATTGAATTCATCGATCAATGAAATTGCTCTTCCAAGGAGTTCGGCAGGCAAATTATCAACAACGAAAAAACCCATATCTTCAAGGGCTTTTGCCATCGTCGACTTACCTGCGCCCGAAACGCCAGAGATTGCCCAAATTTGCCTTTTTTCCATGTTAGACCATGTTGGCCTCAATCAAGCCATATTTGTTATTTTTTTTTCGATACAAGATATTCATCTGTTCCGTTTTCACATTCAGAAAAACCAGAATATCATTATGCAACAAATCCATCTGCATAACTGCTTCATCTAACATCATGGGACGTGCAGTAAATTCTTTTGTCTCAATAATTGTTGGTGGCAATTCCGAAATTGGCATAATCTCAGCATCAGCACCTTCTAACAATTGAAGTTGCAATTTTCGCTGTTTTCCATGTCTGGGACGGTGTTCAATTAGTCGACTATGGTAGCGCTTAATTTGTTTTTCAATTTTATCCATAGCGCGATCAATCGAATTATACATATCACTGGATATTTCCTCAGCTCGAATTAACATGCTATATGCGCCAAGATTTACATCAGCTTTATAAAGATAGCGATCAACGCTCAACACAATATGTGCCTCTACCGCGTCATCCAAGAACTTTTTGATGTGTCCGGCCTTATCAATCGCATGCTGTTTCAAAGATTCACTGCTAGGCATATGGCGAAAAGTTACTGAAACTTGCATAGATTCTCCTCGATCGATCTTCAGTCTTACCCTTTCATGCTCCATAGCACTTGCCTAATACTCATTCAACTACGTAGAACGCTCTGCATAAACTAATTTTGATTTATTTCTACAAAACTAAATCTCTAATTTTAGCTGCCGCAATTAAAAACCAATAAATGATCATTTAAATCAAATACATTCAAGCAGTTAAGACAATGTGTAAATAAAACATTTTTAGCGATTAAAATGATCTTGAATTTTGAGAAAATATCTGTAAAACGCACACACTTATTATTTATCAATTCAAACAATTTATGTGTACTGCTATGATTAAAAAAATTATTTTGTCCCTGCTTATATTGTCATCCATAAACCCGGCACACAGCTTCAAAAATTCATCGAATTTTAATGACGCAAAGTCCGCAATTGCAGAAAATAATATGCAGCTATTTGAGCTCATATGTCGTAGAGGTCTTGATGTTAATCAAGCAGCACCCGATGGTTTAACGCTTTTAATACTCGCCATCCAACAAAGAAATCGTAATGCAGTCACAATCTTATTGGATCATGGCGTCGACATTAACGGTGTACATTTAATAAATCCACTATTATACGCCTTTAAAATGAATTCCATGCCACTAATTTTACTTTTGCTAGAGCATGGAGCAGTTCTTACACAAACAATGATCCAACTTGCAATAGCAGAAAACAATATTAATATTATCACATTTTTAAATAGCATCGGATACAATCCAATTGCACTTTTTCCAGACCATGCGACGCCCTTCTTGGCAATGGCAATCAAAAGCGGAAACCTAAAGATGGTTCAATTACTGATTATGCTGGGAGCAGATCCCTTTTTGCAAAATAGCGCCAGCGAAAGCGCATTTGAGTTTGCGCAAACCTACGGAACACCTGCAATAAGAGCTTTTTTCTACTCGTTACGGCCAGATCATTGCCCAGCTTACTGCGAATCAAGAACTCGCGCTGCTTCGTTTTAAGAACTTGGTATGCATGTATACGTCGACAAATCGCACTTATAGCCTAAATCATGCGTGGCTTTACATTGCCGATCATTTTCGCACTCTGGGATGACACAAGCCTGCGTCTCAAGCACGCAGCGCTTTTCGATTGGGCAATCATCATCACGATTGCAATGATTGAGCTTCGAAACGCAGTCGCGCGTCTGAAAATCACAGGACGTTCCAGGCCCACATTCATCTTTGCTAAAGCACTCAAAAAAACTACTCCCCATACTGCTGGTACGATAGGACGAAGCATCAGGACGGGGACATTCCATTTGTTTTGTCGCTAAATCCTCAATGCATGGGTACGCGCTCATATTTTCCGGCCAATGAATAATGGCAATTTCCCACCATTCGTTTGGTTGCAAAATATGATAAAATTCCGCGTATAAATGCCCATACAAGTAAATACGAACAGTATTTCCAACAGGCCGAGCACCTGCGAAATGATGCGCACTTACTAAAAATGATCCACCCAAAGCGTGTTCAATATTAATATTCTCTGGTCCATATCCACTCTTATCATCAATATCTAATGATGGATCGCCATTACTTCCACGCGCCTCGTCATCATCCCAGTTGGGTCTGTCATTTTCATGATAATAGACGCATGTAGCGTAGTTACATTCTAGAAATTCTGGCACTGGACATGTCATGGCCAGAGGGCCGGATTTCCCTTCGTCATTTAGGTCAGATGCACAAAATCGATTTTGGGAATCTTTCTTCGCTAAATGCAAATCCATATCGCCGTAATTAGTATCCCAAACTAATTGGATATGCAGCAAGTCAGTAGGAATTGCACTCCACTTAACGAGGCATTCATTTGTGCTCTGAGTGCCCAAACTATCAGTAACGGTTAATTTAACCCGGTAATTACCTGCCAAATCTACTCCATGAAGATTATCGGCAAAAACAAAACCGGTCTCAATACCAGCCGGGGTCAACAAAAAGGCGGTACTTCCAAATGGTTGCCAAACCTTTTCCCAACGATAACTGACAATCTTTGCCTCTGGCATTCGTGCGACTGACCCCTCTGCAGTCAACATAACATCATCTAGAGGCTTAATTCCCATTCCTTCCACATAGACAACATGATTAACGGATTTAATGGCGCATTTTGCCAATGGAGGCTTCTTGGGGATAAACCAGTAAAGAGACTCTTCTTCAGCGCAGCTTAACATGAAAATACAGCCCAAGAGCCCAACACAAATACAGCGCAGCCAGTCCATAGAATCAGGAAGACCAGCATTTGTGCATAAATTTTTCATTCTTTGAAGTTAGATTTTTTGAACTAATTCCGAAATCGGCTAAACGACGGACTCGATCGGTTTATAAGCCCAAAAACGTTTTTCCTATCTTGACTTCAGGAGATAAACCAGCATAGATAACGGAACACATTGTAGAAACAATGATCTTTTCTATACCACGGGGTGGTAGTTAAGTTGGTTATAACGCCGGCCTGTCACGCCGGAGGCCGCGGGTTCAAGTCCCGTCCACCCCGCCATTTTTCTTCTCCTCAATTTTTAAAACCGATTCCACAAAAGCCCTCGAAGCAGCAGAGCAATCTGCGATATCAATGATGATTAAATTCGAAAATCGCATGTTTGTTAAAATCATCCCAATAAATCTCGTAACCCCCGCGGTTATAACGGTCGATCATAAAGATCACCTCAGACTTTCCATCATTGTCATAATCTCCAGCATCAAGCAAAACCAAATTTTCTGCTAAGAACTTTGGTTTTCCTAACGGTGGCACTGCAAACCACTGCACAGAGAATTGACTATCTTGTGTGATTAGGCCATCGCATCTATATTTTTGCAGCTGCATTTGTACAACAAACCACTTTTTGGAAGAGCTGTAGGACTTAAGAATTTTGATGTCTGAGTCAGAATACTTCCAAGGCGAGCGATGTTTTCATAACCATTCTTGCAGTTGGTTACCACAGGATATTTTTTTCGAAATTCAGCTTTTAATGCTTTTGTCATTTTTGATACGACCTGCACGCTTTTCCAATTCTCTGGATCACTAAAGTACGGCTTAGAAAGAGCAACAAGAGGTCTATAGACTTTGCCAAATGTAAACCCGCCGAATTCGACAGATGGTTTTCCAATCGCAGGAATTTTCGAATTTTTTAAAATTTTTTGTTGACCTACGTCACAATAGAACATAAATTCTTCTGGACGTTGGCTGTTGATTTCTCCGACTTTTTTACCGTCAAAGGCGATAGTCCAAAACATTTTACTTGGGTAGCGAGATGGCAGAGATTTTAGACACACAGAGTTAGGGCATGTACTTTCAAATGCCTTCCATCCATTAACTGCTTTCTGGAAAATCACGCGAACAGTCGGCGGTTTTTCAGGAACGCTCTTTTCGTAATGCTCTAAAACACCTAAAACAGTTCCTATGGCTGGCGTATCACTAAAGGCTGCTGTGCCAAAGAGAAACAATAATATTGTAGCCACTTTTATTTTCATATGTAGTCCTATTGCAGAATCATATAACTAACCCCAATTTTTAAAAACTGATTCTATAAAATCTGTCTTTGCAGCTGGATAGTCTTGACGCGAAATTCCAGCAGTTCCTCTTTCTAATCCCAAACCAAAATCTGATAGTTGTTTAATAATGCGTTTTTTCATATTTTTCTACCGTAGTTATATTTTATAAAAATGTACGTGCAAGCGCCAACCGTACTGAATGCCTCTACCGAGATTCAAAAAATTGGTTATATTCTTTAAACCATGACCCAATTTGATGCTGATTTTGAAATCCAATTAAGTTTTGAACTTGATGAAGCCGATGATGAAAATGCCATTGCAAATCGAGCGGCACAAAAAATTGGTATTCCTGTTGCAGATTTACCGCCATTTGAAATTAAAAAACGAGCCATTGATGCACGCCATGGCCATGTTCGTTTTTTTCTGACCATTGGCACTGTCGAAGCCACGTCTACGCCACGAGCTGATCCGCAACCTCGCCAAGTTTCTGGTGAACCCGTGCTTATCGTTGGAGCTGGCCCCGCCGGACTTTTTTGTGCCTATGAACTGGCAAGAATGGGTATTGCCTCTATTATTTTTGATCGAGGGAAGATGGTTCAAGCCCGTCGCCATGACTTAAAAGGACTCACTCAGCATGGCGTTGTCGACCCAGATAGCAACTATTGTTTCGGCGAAGGCGGCGCTGGCACTTATTCGGATGGCAAACTTTACACACGCTCTCATAAGCGTGGCGATGTGCGAGATGTTTTAGAAATTTTAGCACTACATGGCGCGCCTGAAACGATCTTGACCGATGCGAGACCCCATATTGGATCTAATCGCTTGCCCAAAGTGATCACCGCCATGCGCGAGAAACTGGAAGAATTAGGCGTCATATTTCAATTTGGTGCACGTGTCACCAATATCCTGATTGAAAAAGAAAAAGCCATCGGGGTTGAACTTGCAGACGGCCGACAAATCATGGGACAAGCAGTGGTGGTGGCAACCGGTCATTCCGCCCGTGATATGTATGCTATTTTGGAAAATATCGGCGCTGCCCTTGAAGCAAAACCTTTTGCCATGGGCATTCGCATTGAACACCCTCAACCTCTTATTAATCAAATCCAGTATGGACAGTTCGCTGGTCATACTAAATTACCGGCAGCCCCCTATCGTCTTGCTTTCACGCCATCTGATGGTCGAGGTGCTTTCTCATTTTGCATGTGTCCTGGTGGCTGGATCGTCCCGGCCTCAACAGAAATCGAGGGACTGGTGGTCAATGGCATGAGTTTATCGCGCCGCGATTCGCCTTATGCAAATTCAGGATTAGTTGTTGCAGTCTCTGTCGAAGACACCACACAAGTTGGCCTAACGCTTCCGATGGGTGGCCTCGAATTACAACGCCGCATTGAACAAGCAGCGGCACAAGCTGGTGGCGGCGAGTTGTGCGCACCTGCAGTCCGCGCGACTGATTTTATGGCCAAACGCATCTCTTCGACACTGCCTAACACCAGTTACCAGCCAGGTTTAAAACCTGCAGATATTGACGCCGTCTTAAATGCCTCAGGCCTGCCTCTAGCAACAAGACTTCGTGAAGCACTGCTTAAGTTTGATCGCCAAATGCCAGGTTATATCTGCGAAGAAGCAGTCTTGGTCGGCGTCGAATCACGCACTTCAAGTCCAGTGCGGGTCCTGCGTGATAAAGAAAACTTAAATTCACCCACACTTGAAAGACTCTATCCTTGCGGTGAAGGTGCTGGCTATGCAGGAGGCATTGTGAGCGCAGCGATGGATGGTGCGCGCGTGGCACGCGCTATTGCGCGAATTTAAATTCAGCCTTGCAGACCACTGAAAAGCTGTCTATGAAATAGCCTTCTCGAGGTTCAATTTATCTTGGTGGGTATTGTCTATGGCACATGTTAAATTCGTATGTCTGCTCTCTTTACTGCTAACGATTTTTGCTGCCCATCGCGGTTTTGCCGAAGATCTTTTTCCTGACTATTCTAAAGAGCAAAAAGCAAAAATCTACGCAACGCTTTCATTGCAAGAAGTTGAAACCTTTTTAACTTATCAAGCCCTAAAAGATCTCGAAGTTCCTTTGCTCATCACCGCCATTGATCGAACACACTTAGCATCAGGCTCTGTCGAATTTGCTAGATTATTGCAACCTACAAGTAACATGGATAAGCTGCAACGTCGTCGTCTTATTTTAGAAGAATTACTTAAAAATGACAGCACGCTATTTGAGGCATTAGAACAGACACTTCGAGAATTCTCGAACAAAGATGAAAATCTCTTTATCAGCCTAGTGGACGGAGATATCCTTCCTAACATGTCAGCCAGCTCGAAATTAGGCACGGGAATAGTCACCACAGTCATGAGCCTGTTAGCATTGGGTGACACCAAACGGCATATTATCAGTGACCGCGCAAACATGAGACAGACAAGCTGGCTATCTTGGCTGAATTCGGCTCGGAGCATCTACATAGAAATCATCGGTGGAATTTATCTCTCGTATTACGCATATCAAAATTTAAACGAAGCCTACCAAACAATCGATGAAACTGATCAATTCGTTTTTAAATTTGCTCGTGCAGTTATGGTTATGGAAAAAATTAATGCGATCATTCAGTCATCAGCCACATTATCCAATGCTTTTCCAGCTTTTCAAGATTTCAAAAATATAAGTAGGCAAGACCAAAATCTCGCTTGGACGCTCGAGAAATTGGCATCAAGAGCCGATGCTCAAGATTCTTTCTGGGCATACTGGCACATGAAAGACAGTATGATACTCTACGATCAAATCAGAAGTCTAAAAATGCAATTCGCCAATATACTATGGTGGATTTCTCGAATCGATGCCTACATGTCGGTTATTCGCTGGATCAAAGAAAGAGAAAAAAATGGCGAAGATGTGACTTTTGTAACTTATATAAAAGATGCCCATCGACCTCAATATCAACTGCAAAATTTAACAAACCCTACTATTGAAAATTCCGTTGCAAACGATTTCAATATTAATGGCCATGCTATTTTGACTGGTCCTCATGCACTGGGCAAAACATCGAGCATGCGATCAATTGCTTATGCACACATTATGGGACAATCCATTGTCGTCGTACCTGCTAAAAAAGCTGCCTTTGCGCCGGTTTTTAATATTAAAACCTATTTCAATGTTGGCGACAGCAATGGTGAATCGAGTTTTCAAGCAGAACTCAGACGTATGACGGAGCTTCTTGCTTTCGCAACACAAAATTCCTCAAACCAACCTATACTCTTTTTCATTGATGAACCTTTTGCCAAAACGCCTTCCCTGGTTGGCAATCATTTAATGCAGCAATTTTTAAACAAAACTGTCGACGCCCCAAATCTGAGCATGCTGCTTTCAACACATTTAGAAATTCCTTCTCAATTTGCTGAAAACCACAAAGATGTCATGCAAAATCTACAGCCTGAAGTTCGAAAAATAAATTCGAATTTTCTGACCACTTACAAAATTGTTCCTGGCGCTGCTCATTGGTGGTTTGAGAATGAAGACAATCAAACCAATGACTACATCAAATGGCTGATGAGCAAGCAACTAGACACTGTCAAATTATGGTTTGAATAAATAGGGAATGTTTCTCACAGCTAGCTCGTTGTCCAGTCATCACCAACAAAGCCAAGGAGCTTGTCATGAAAAAAGCAACATTTACTGCCATTTTTATATCGCTATCGATGCTTTTAACTGCAAACACTGTTTTTGCCATAGGTGCAAGCCTGGAGGAAAAAGCAAAACATGAAGGCAATATAACAAAAACCATGTTCCAATTTATCGCCATGGGATTGGGAAGTTACGGTCTTCATAAAACAAGCCAAGCCACAGGCTGCGATATGGCGACCAAAGCTGTTTTGCAATTATCAAACGTCATGGTTCAAGGTGGAATGATATTTGGTAAACCAGTTTTGACTGATCTTGGATTTCGAGCATTGCTTGCTTCGGGTGCAGCTTCACTCGCTAACAACCCAATGGTGAAAGACAATCTTGCAAACATTCCCTTCGTTGGACAGCATTTGAAAGACGCAGGCACCAAAGGCGTGGCTATCACTACTGTGGCATTCTACGAATTGTATCGCAACGGCTACATCGCAGTGATTGACGGTATGCCAGCTTCCGTGCAGAATCTTGTTCGAGGCGAATAAGTTTCAGTTCCCGTTAAAAAAACCCTCGAAGCAAATGCTCGAGGGTTTAGCTCAAAGTTAACTCAATTTTAGCGGCACTTTCAAATAACTTAGGCCATTATCCTCGGGATCAGGAAAATTTCCCGCAGCGATATTTACTTGCAAGCTCGGATAAAGTAATTTGGGAGCTGCTAAAGTTTTATCGCGGGTTTGACGCATTGCAACAAATTCAGTTTCGCTGCTTTTAGCAGGCAAGTGGACGTTGTTAGCCTTTTCTTCTTCAATGGTGCTTTGAAACAATAAAGATCGCCCACCAGGCAGATAGTCGTGTCCAACATATACTTTTGTATTTTCAGGTAATCGATAAAGCTGATCTTGTATCGATCGATATAAATGGGCAGCATCACCACCGGGAAAGTCACATCGGCCTGTTCCATAATCTGGCATAAACAAAGCGTCACCGGTAAAAACGGCCTGATCATTTATTAAATAACTTAAACAACAAGGTGTATGTCCAGCTGTCTGAATCGCTTGTATTTTTAAAGAACCTGCATGAAAAATTTCATCATCATCCAGAAGCTTGTCGAATTGACGACCATCGGTGGCGAATGTTTTAGGTAAATTAAAAATGCTTTTAAAGGTTTTCTGTACTTCTGTAATACGCTTGCCAATCGCTGTTTTCGCTAATGGAAATTCTTTTTTCAAATAAGCTGCACTTGTCAAATGATCGGCATGCACGTGTGTTTCTAAAATAAAGTGCAAGATTAAATGATGCATCTGGAAAAATTCTAAAAGACTTTTCACTTGATGTATTTCAACTTCACCACTGGCGTAATTGAAATTCAAAACTGGATCGATCACGACAGCGTCTTTGCTTTTTTCATCGTAGATCACGTAGGTTAACGTGTTGGTCACTTCATCAAAAAAATGTTGAATCTTCATGTGGCCTCAATTGGACTTTCAATTCCTTTTTGCATTACACTTTCGCAAGATAGCAACAACACAACTGGCGAGGAAAATAAAATGCGTATTTCTCTTTTTTTTATAGCAATACTGATTTTTTTCATTGCAACATCCCAAATTGTTATCGCTGCCAAACCGCACCCAATCCGAGAAGGTTATCTGCTGGTTCGATACAAAGAAAATAGTACCGTTAAAACACAAATAGAAGCTGTCCACACCAGAGCAAAGACGAAAGTGATTAAAACATTTAAATATCCCTCTGGTCTTCAACTTGTCAAGTTAGAATCTGGAGTCCCCGCAACGCATGCTCTCAGTGTTTATAAAAATGATGCGCATATTCTCTACGCTGAACCCAATTACCTACTTCGCGCTGCCGTTATCCCCGACGACACCTTTTTTGGGCAACAGTGGGGGCTAAATAATGTCGGACAAACTGGAGGGCTGGTAGACGCAGATATCAACGCTGTCGAAGCATGGGAATTAGGAACAGGCAATCAACAAACCGTTTTAGCCGTCGTGGATACCGGTGTTGATTATACCCATCAAGATTTAGAAGATAACAGATGGTTTAATCCTGGTGAAATTCCTGGAAACGGTATTGATGATGACCACAATGGTTATATTGACGATATCCATGGAATTAATAGCATCACAGGCACTGGCGATCCCATGGATGACAGTGAACATGGCACACATGTTGCCGGCATCATCGCTGCAAAAGGAAATAACGAATTAGGTGTTAGCGGCGTGATGCAACGCGCTGCTATTTTAGGTTGCAAATTTCTCGATATTAATGGCGAAGGCGATACCGGAACTGCCATTGCCTGCATAGAATACCTGGTTGATTTAGCGACAAGAAAAGACAACCCTGTCCACATTGTTGCCAGTAATAACTCTTGGTCTGGCGGCCCTTTCTCGCGCGCACTTTACGACGCTATCAAAGAATTACGCAGTGCTGGTATTTTATTTATGGCAGCCGCCAGCAATGAAGGCAAAAATAACGACATCACGGCAACCTACCCCGCCAATTTTGACCTCTCCAATATCATCTCAGTTGCCGCAACTGATCACAAAGATGATCTAGCCATTTTTTCTAACTATGGACGTTACTCCGTACACGTCGCGGCCCCCGGTGTTAAAATTTTAAGCACCTTTCCACAAAATCGCTATGGTATTTTAAGCGGAACTTCTATGGCCGTGCCCTTCGTCACTGGACTTGCCGGTCTTATCAAATCTGCCAATCCAACACTCACATGGATGCAAATCCGCAATCTCATTATTTCAGGTGGGCAATGGACCAATGGATTACAAGGAAATTTAATTTCTGAGCGACGCATTAGAGCCTGGGACTTCACCGGTGAAGGTTCTCTTTCGTGCAAAGATCAAAGGACATCGTCTAGACTAACCCCAAAAAATGCCAATCCTACTATGCGACTGGGACAGTCTCTTCCTATCACCATGCTCAGCATCAATTGCGATATGCCATACCATAGCAATACGCTCAGCATTCGCTCTAGCGATGCTCACAGCAGTGCCCTGACTCTAGTTGACAATGGAACAAAAGGAGACGTCGTAGCAGATGACGGCGTCTTTACTGGTTATTTTATTCCTAGCAAAACAGGAACATTTCAAATCCAATTTTCTAAATTAGATATTTTAACCATCCGGGTTCAGCGTTAATTAAACAGAAGCCTCGAATGCTGCAGGAACGGTATTGACAGCTCGCACAGAACGACTAATCGACGCCATGTAGAGTGGATAAACATCTTCTGCGCGCACCAGTGGATTATTTTGAGACCGCTCATCGGTTACCCAGAATTCTTTCTGACTTAAATCCCCTTTGGCGAGCGCTTGCCAACCAAAATCAGGATTAATTTTGGCATCACCACCGACAATGTATTCACCGCCTTCCATCATGTTATCGTGTTCATCATAATGAACCCAAAATTGGTACTCTCGTTTTTGCTCATCAAACCCAGTCCCACTTAATTCAGCTCGATAGTATTTAATTTTTCCACCGGTTGGCAAAGCGGAAACATCAAAACCTTCTGGTGGTTGATTACATTCGTAAACTTCGCCTTGATCAAATGGATAATTCCATACTTGCTCTTTGCGATCGATATCAAGAATAAAAGGTTTTGGTTTATCTGCCTTGTATCCCCATTTTTGGAGAATATCTTTTAAAAATTGAGAAGGCACCGGCTCATTTGGATTATCAGAAGGTTCATTGTATCGCTTCCCACTGAAATCTATTTTGCCAGATAGGCTGGGAACTATTTTTACCAATAATCCTGAAATATCATGTGCCGTAAAAGTCACACCGTTGTGCGTAACATCATAAATTGGCTTTTCGAGTAAACTCGCTACCTGCGAAGCAAAATTACAATGTCCCCACCATGCATATTTGTCACCGGCATCATAGGCTTTAGCGAGGTTTTCCAGTTCATGTGTACGTGAACTGCGTCCAAATGCCTGGTCATATTTATGTAACACACCCTTCTCTGCATAAAGATTATTAGTCGGATCTCCACCTGGCTGCCTGGCTTGCATCGGAAACCAATGACAGTGCCACGTCTGTTTTTCACACTTCCAAGAACCAATTTTAACTTCTTGTCTTGGTCCGACTGGAGTCACTGGAGCCACGGGTGCAACAGGCTCTGCTGGCAAATGATGGGTATTCAACCAAACGTTAATCACCTTCTGGGCATTGGGATCGAACTTTGTTTGATTGTCTAAAAACAATTGTTTTAAGTCTTTTTCGCCTTTGTGGCTTTTGACGAATCCACAGCACTTCGCACTACCGGCATTAATATCTTCTGCAATGGAAACTAATTCTCGTGCTTCTGCGTCATCTACCATTGCAGGAGTACTGCTTGATGAAGAAGTATGACTATTAAAAGCTCGTATTAAATTCTGATCTATTACACGCATAGTTGTCCTCGCCATTGGGCATGCCATCGGCAAATGCCTTTTTATCTTGTCAATACGACATTCTGTCGATTGCTAATAAAATATGAACGAAGACAAAATTTTGGTTGTTAAGATTATTGAATTTAGCAATTTAGTCTGTAGGAGATATTTGTTCTTTTAGAGACATAGAACTTGAAAATTCCCTGGAAAGTATTTTTTGCGCCAGCATCTTCTGCTTCTGGTAAAAGCTCAACGCTTAATTCTTTTTTTGGCTTTTTTGTCGAATTTTTTAAGAAAGGCGTCAGCAAGATTCCCTCTTCCGGCGTCAAGCGATTGCTGGAGAGCAGCATACTGTACAGAATCATGCAAAGACTCCTTGGCTTTTCTCTACCCTGATCTTAACAGGTTCTTTTCTTTTAGTGTCCCTAGTCTTCAACCAATTCACAGCATCTGCAATAGGACGTGCACATTCTATCTCATTATAAATTTCATGAAAAAATCCGTCGTAGATCAATTTCTTTTTGTCTGGCATGGCGCATTTTTGATACCACTGCACGCTTTGCTGATCATCTACGATGCGATCAACATTTGATAACTGCAACAGTAATGGAATTTTTAAATGCTGAGGAATATGTCGCGCTTCCTCATACGCCTTTTGCACCTCAGTAAACCATCTCGCTACCACATGATGAATAATCAAAGGATCTTGATCGTAGCTAGAAGCGAGCTTAACGTCGTGCGTTAAATCACAACCTCGAATAGAATTTGCCAAGCTAAATGAAGGATAATAACGCGACATCAAGCGTCCTGTGACTGTCTTCCACTTGGGCACGTCACCTCTAATACCAAACAATGGACTGGATAAAACCAGAGCGCATAAATTTTGTTCATACTGGGCAGCATAATGCGTTGCAATCAAGGCTCCCATACTGTGGGCCAGCAAGGCAATTTTTTTAACTTTGTATTTTTTTTTGGTAAAATCAACCGCCGCTTTCACATCGTCTATATACTGCGAAAATGAATCGATATAACCACGCTTACCTTGTGATTTGCCATGGCCTCTTAAATCACAAGCTAACACATTGATTTGTGCCGCTTCCAAGGCATCCATCACATGTTCATACCGGCCTGAATGCTCAGCAAAGCCATGGATTAAAACAACTGTCGAGGCTGTTGGTTCTACCATGCGCTCACGGAAAAACAGCTGATGCCCATCTCTTGACTCAATAAAACTGGCCTTGGCCATAACAGGTCTCCCGGGTTTTTTTTGCGGGTTTTCCACAATTGAAATCATCAACAAGAGACTGAAGAAATTTTATTCCATTTCAATTATTTCAAAACCATAATTATCCAAAGGATATGCTGAAATTTTAATGCCAGTTTCGGAGCAATGAAGTTCAATCCTGAAATCTTCATCACCAATATTTTTAATTCTAAGGAGCATATACACTTGAAAACCTACAGAAAAATCAACCCTGATTTGCGAAATATACTGGGTTCTCTGGAACGACAGGGCCACATTTGAAAAATATGGGTATTGAAGTTGCACTTCAAGCTCTTTATCTGATTGAATAACCCATGTGTCTCGTTTAAATTCTGGGAACCCTGACAAAGGGATTAGTTTTGCAGCATTTTTCTTAATGATTATCTGCTCGGAGAAAAGAGAATTGCAAATAAGAAAAACAACAACGCTACTCCAAAATTGAATCATTTTTATCCTTAAATTGAAGGATCACATATCAGGATACGTAATTTGTTCCCAACCAAATTCAGCACAGCTATCTTCTAAAGCCAGAAGCAAGGAAGCATTTAAAATCAACTGGCCCATATGGCCTCTCATTATTTTTATTTGAAGTGGACAATGATTGGAATTGGAAAAATGGATTTGAATTTGACGGGGTAAAAAAGAGGGAAGAAAATTTAATATTCTCCTCTCAGAATTATATGTAGCCGTGTCAAAGCCTTTAGGCACAATGCCGGACACGCCAGTCAAAGAGAAAAGATGACTTCCAATTTGAGCAATGTTAAAAATATTAACAGCAGGTAAAATATAATTAATCTTTAAATTTTCCTCCGGAGCCATCACAAAAGGCTGCACCTCTGAGAACGGAGTTTTTATCTCTATAACATGGTCTGAAAAAACAAGACTGCTGAGCAGAAAACCCAATACCAAAATCAAGCACTTCATCAATTCTCCTTGGTGTACTTTAAACAACAACACAAACAAAGGAATGATTTCTTCCTGATGATGGCAGAATTTTTAACGGAATTTTAAAAAGAATGCTCTGCCAAGACCTGCAACAATATAAATACCCAACAAAGCAACCAAACAAATACTCACAGGATAACGAAGACCAATAAGCCAAATTAAAATAGCACCGGCAAAGGCGATGGCGACAACTTTAGGACTAAAACGCAAATCCTTAAATGACCAATAAGGAACATTGCTCACCATCAATCCACCCAGAAACATCACCAAACTAAAAACCAACATGTGTCTTTGCACTGGTAGGCCACCAAACAATTTAAAATGCGCGATGACCAACATGATCAACATGGAAGCCGCCAACGGAATTGGCAGACCAACAAAGAAGGAAGAAGGTTTTTGCAAACGAAATGCCAGCACATTGAAACGCGCCAAGCGAATAGCACCGCAAGCCAGATAAAAAAAGGCGCCTAGAAAACCCACAAAACCTAGGGGCCAAAGGGCCCACTTGTACATCATAATAGCCGGGGCAACACCAAAGCTAATCACATCTGCAAGAGAATCGAGTTCAACACCAAAATCACTTTGCGTTTTGGTAAGGCGCGCCACCCTGCCGTCAAACATATCAAAGAAACCAGCAAAGAAAATGGCAATGGCAGCTTGATAAAGTGCTTCTTGATCATTTTCAGTGACGCTGCGCAAAATAGCATAAAGACCACAAAAAATACTGGCGAGGGTAAAGGCATTGGGCAAAATAAAAAGCATGTTGTGCAGACTTAGCCTTTTTTTTCGCTGACTACTTTTCTGCTCCAAGAGCTCGGCAACGCTAGTCGATTCCACTGGATTATTCATACACTACTCATTTATAGCTAATTATTATCTTATTTCCTGGTCATGCCGCATTTCTCGTAATCATGATTTTGAATGGCCTGGCAATCACATCCTGATTTTGGATCTAGTAGCTGGGTACATATTTGCTCGTTCCGTGCCACCTCAAAACCTTTATGGCTTTCTCTCATATCAAGCGCTTTACGACAATTGTCTTGCGCAGCCGTACTTTTTTCACATGCACAAATGTAGTCCGCAAGATCACGACAGGGATCGCAGGCAGAAAGAACAAGTAGTCCTGCAAATCCTATGAACCCAAATAAAGCAAACTGCACCTTAAATATTTTAGACAGCAGATAAAGCATAGTTCCTCGAAAATTTGACAAAAAAAAGACATACAGGAACAAAGCCTAAGTGAAAAGAGCTCTTTGGTATGAACAAAAAACTAGCCATATGTTAAATGGTAATGGTTCCAATTTCCCTTACGAGTAAAACATGACGCAAAATCAGCCTTCTTCTCGTTCGCTTCGACAAAGCCGTCTTTCTCATCTTCGAAAATTAATGCAAACCCAAAAAATTGATGTGCTTTTAATTCGATCAACTGATCAATATTTAAATGAATATGTTCCCGCCGATCAAAGCAGGCGCACTTACATCACCGGATTCACCGGCTCAGTTGGCGATGTTTTAGTGACAGCCTCAGAACAAATTTTATTTGTTGATGGCCGGTACACTTTACAAGCAAAGCAAGAATGCCCCGACTGGGACGTGCGCGTAGCGAGCTTAGGCTTTTCTATAGAAGAAAGCTGGCTAAATGAATTAGCAAAACTCAAAAACCAAGGCGACAAAACCTTCGCTGTTGAAACAGATCGTATCTCCATTACACTTTTTGAAAAAGTGCAAGACTGCGCACAGCAATATGGATTACGCATCGTCGTGCCAATTCCTGCGTTGGTCGAATTAACCAGAAATGAACTTGGACCAAATCCCTCTTCGCCTTCCTCTAAAATATGGTCTGTCCCAGTTAAAATCACCGGTAACACGGCTAAACAACGTCTAAAAATAGCAGAAGATTTTTTGGGCACCAAAAATTTGGACGGTCTATGCATGGTTTTGTTAGATGAGATAGCCTGGCTAACCAATATTCGTGGAGATCAATTTCCTTATCAAGCAACTTTTTCATCCAAGGCGATTGCTTTTGCTGACAAGGTTTGGGTTTTACTATCTGACGCTCACCACATGATGCTTGAGCCTGAACCCGGTGTTCGCTTTATTGCACCCGAGCAATGGACAGCCACATTAAAAGAACGCTTTTCTTCCAAGACACATCAAATTGGCATTGATCCCGACAGAACCCCAGAAGCAATTCATCAAGAACTAAAGGCCGCGGGCGCACATATTATTTTTACCAAAAGCCCATTCGGTCCCATGAAAGCCAAGAAAACCGCTAAAGAATTGGCACACATGCGCTCGGCTTTTGCCAGAGCAGACCAGGTGGTTTACAAAACACAAAGCTGGGCCTTAAAGCAAATTTCTTTAGGAAAAAACATTTCTGAAAGCGACGTCGATGCCAAAGTTCGCCAGGAATTTTTAAAATCAGGTGCCTGGGGACTTTCCTTTAAACCAATTTGTGCTGCTGGTAAAAATGGCGCCTTCATCCACTATGGGACACCAAATCCAGATGTTCTTTTAAAAAAAGGTGACCTTTTTTTGCTGGATACTGGCGGCCTTTACGAAGGTGGATATGCCACTGATTTGACTCGAACCTTTTTAATAGGCGACAAAAAAACGATCGCAAGCCCTTTTCAAAAACAGCTATTTACCACCGTCCTAAAAGGCGCCATTGCTGGCATGAGTGCGAGATTTCCGAAAGGAACCACGGGTGTTCAACTCGATGCCATCGTTCGCAATCCTATTTGGAAAACAGGCATGACTTACAACCACGGAACCGGTCATGGCGTTGGTATCAATGTTCATGAGTTTCCACCCAGCATCAGACCTGATGGCAGAATTCCCCTTGAAGTGGGCCATGTTTTTTCCATTGAGCCAGGGCTCTATATTGAGGGGTTTGGTGGTGTGCGCATCGAAAATTTATGCACCGTCGTAGAGGATCCCGAAAACCCCCAATTTCTTTGCGTCTTGCCGCTTACTTTTGCGCCTTTAGACGCACGTTTATTTGATAAAATGCTACTTAGTGTAGAAGAAAAAACATTTTTGAAATACTATACCAATTGCTTTCGATTGCCGGCAGAAGAATTTCCCTCTTTGCCTGCGCACCTCTCTCTTTTAAAAACGCATTTTAAATAAAATGGACTCAAGATGCTGGAAACAGTCAACGCCGTCTTAGACACACACAACCAAGTCGCCGCTGCAAGTCACGGCGATTTGGAAACAATTCGATCGCTGGTTTCGCTCATGCTCACCGCCACCATCGTGGGCGTTATTGCGGCGCGTATCAAGCTTCCTTATACGGTATCGTTGGTTTTAGTCGGCATTGGCCTCAACGCACTGGGGATTTTGCCAAATCTGAAACTCACACCCGATCTGCTTTTGATGGTATTTTTGCCTGCGCTTTTGTTTGAAGCTGCCATCCATTTTCCTGCAAACGAGCTCAAACAATTTGCGCCAACCATTATTGTTCTCGCTGTACCGGGCGTTTTACTCACCGCTCTCGTCACAGCCTTCGTTTTGCAAATTGAATTCTCGACCTTTCGTCTAGCGCAGCCTGTTGGATTTACCCACTTCTTACTGTTTGGCACTATCATCGCCGCCACTGATCCCATTTCGGTTATTTCATTGCTCAGACAATTGGGGGTTAACCGTAAGCTTTCAGTCTTAATTGAAGGTGAAAGCCTTTTTAACGACGGAACGGCCATTGTTCTTTACACTATTGTTCTCGATATGATCACCATGGGAAGACTCAATCTTTCCACCAGTTTTGTTCAGCTGATTGTTGTCTCTTTAGGCGGTATTTTCATCGGTGCCATCTTAGGTCTTTTTGCCAGCCTGGTCATTTCTTTCATGGAAGACCACTTGTTCTCGATAGCTATCACAACTGTGACTGCTTATGGAACTTACCTTATTGCTGAAGAATTTCAGGTTTCTGGAATTCTCGCCACAGTTGTCGCCGGTTTATTTGTGGGGAACATGGGCAAGAAGAAAAGCATGAATCCCATGACCCGAATCGCTGTCACCAGTTTTTGGGAGTATTTGGCGTTTTTTATCAGCAGCATCGTCTTCTTAATGATGGGACTCGAAGTTAATCTGTTGCTGCTTTTGAATCATATTGAACTGATTATTTTTGCTTTCTGCGCTGTGTTAGCGTCAAGAGCTGCTTCGGTGTTTTTACCCATTCCTTTTCTCAGACGCTTTAATCAAAATATTGACTACCGCAACGGCACGGTACTTTGGTGGTCAGGCTTGCGTGGCAGCTTATCGATGGTGCTTGTCTTGTCATTGCCGCAGGATATGGAAGTACGAGAGATTTTAGTAGCCATGACTTTCGGCGTGGTCGTGCTCTCAGTTGTCTTGCAAGGCACAACCATTGGACTTTTCTTAAAATGGTTAAAACTTGTCCCAATTCGGACAGAAGCATCCATTTTCCTCGCAAAAAATTTGGCGAGGCTAAAAGCCATTAAGGCCCAAACTGAAGCGATTTCGCAAATGTCATTTACCGAGCTGCCTGTCGCTAAAGAAATTTCTTTGCGACTTAAAACAGAACGAGCTGAAATTTTAAAAA
>JAHFEG010000044.1:0-2156 GCA_023248595.1 Myxococcales bacterium
AAATCTTCAATTAAAAATTCATTCCAATTGCGACGGACAACAGCATGACGTCTTGAAATATTCACATCTTCTAGACGGATATCACAGTTATCACCACGGCCTAAAACTACTTCAGTCACATCGGGGCCAAAGTCAACAGTCGTACCCTGCAATGGTCCGTTCATCACCACCAAATGAGGCACTTCCGGAGTTTTGTCTGAATTTCCCAAAACCCCCTGAACCATTTTGCGCGCCACAACCGAAGTCTTTTCCTCGCTGGTAGCAGTCTCGTCTAGCAATTCCGCATTAATTCGATGATAGGTAATAAACGCATGAACAATCTGGATTTGATCGCCCTCGCTTAATAATTTTTTTCCACCCAATCCCAATATTTGACCATTGACTTTCGTTCCATGTGTCGAACGTAAATCTTCAACAAACCAATCTCCCTGTTCTTCATAAATACGAGCATGACGGCGGGAAACAGTGCTAAGAGGAATTTGAATATCATTTTCACGATCACGGCCAACGGTAATAATAGATTTATCAAAAGACAAATCAAACTCACGAGGTGCTTCGTCTGGCACCCTAATCGCAACATTGAGTTTGATCGACATTTGCTTCTCCATTTCCAAATCGTTTTACTGACCACTTAGGGTCGTTATCACCCGCTGGCACTGAGCTGTTTGATCTGTATTTTTCTGACTTTGATCACACAAAATATAAGATCGGCAATTCGTTAAGGCATTACTCGAATTAAGAGTTTTTTTGTAATACATTCCTAACTGATAATAAGCATCACATAACTTAGGATTCAATTGAACTGCTTTTTGGCATTCGGACGCCGCCATATCATTCATACCATTTTGAAACAGGGCAATGCAATAACCCAAATGTCCTTGAGCGTCGTTGGGATTATTTTTTAGCATTTGCATATAGGAACCAAGAGCGCCGCTTTTCATCTGACTACCTTGATAAGCAGCTTCCATCCCTTGGATACAAACGACGTTTGTCTTATCAACAGCCAGACATTGAACAAACTGGTAAAGCGCAAGATCAAATTGATTTTGATACAGCAATGTATGTCCATAACTTTCACGACAACCCTCATTGTTGCCGTCAACTTGCAAACATTGTTTAAAATAGTCGTTCGCTTTGCCCAAGTCACTCTGCAATTTTTCCTGTTCTGTTTGCATCGATGCCAGATATGTCATGATCAATCCCATGTCGCGATACGAATTCGCATGAGTGGAATTAACAGCCATGAGTTTTCGATATTGATCTTGCGCTAATGCAAATTTAGCTTGCGCTGTCTTTTTGTCGTTCGCGACCATCGCTTTTTGTCCAATACGCAAATAGCTCAAAGCGAAATTATAACGGGCATCTTGATAGCCGGGATCAATATTGGCAGCCCCTTTGAAAAAAGGGAGCGCTTCTTCAAATTTGTTTTGCTTAAAGTAAATTGCTCCCAAATTATTGCGAGCTTGGGCGAAATTGGCACTCATCTGAATCGCTTGTGTAAAATATTTAATGGCGGTCTCAGTATTATTATTAGCATATGCGACAAGCCCAAGACCATTCACGCACTCAGGGACTTTCTCGTTGTACTCCAAACAAAGTTCACATCTGGTTTGCGCTCCCTGATAATCACCCGCCTGCAAACTTTGCACACAGGCATTTTCTTGAGCTAATGCTTGAGGATTAACTGCCACTGGGGATGGACAGCCAGTATTAAAAAAAACCAAGAACCCAAAAGCAGCTATGCCCCGAAATACCTTTCTCATTTTAGCCCTCTTTCTTGTTTTTTAACAAACTTCGAATGTTATTTTGGTGACGCAAAACAATAACTAAAACCATGATAACTAAAATCGATGCCACAAACCCATTCGAAACCAGAAAAAAACTACATCCAAATACAGCAAATGTTGCCACAAGAGAACCAACGGCTACCTGCTTAGCTATCCCATAACCTAAAGAAAAAGCGATAAAAGCAATTCCCGCGATGATAGGTGATAGAATTAATAAGGCACCTTTTAGCCAATTAGAAAGCAGCAAACCCACGCGGATAGAGCCCAAAATATAGGCGAAAACAGCCATACATTCTCCCTTGTGTTCTTCATTTTATCTTAACTTAGGAGCAGATAACAAACTTTGTGCCGGCTTTGAATTTAACAATG
>JAHFEG010000044.1:2166-12342 GCA_023248595.1 Myxococcales bacterium
CTCAAAATAGGAATTTGGCATTGCGGCTACCAAAGATTGCATCGCAAAAACCCAAATCATTTTAATTAAAAATGCTGGAACCAGCACGGAGATCAAACTTTTAAAAAAAGTAAGCTGATAATTTTTACAAAGCCCTCTCACCAGCAACAATAAAACCCAGATAGTAGCGATCCAAATTCCAATAATTGGAATCACAGTAAAAACCGCAGGCGCTAAGGAAAAACAAACAATACTCAGTGTTCGATCGTAAGATGGCTCAAAAGAGCGAATATAACCAAAGATGTTCATGAAAAAATGTAATGCACCGGCAAATAAATAAATGGCAAAGTAAGGAGCAATCGGCAAAAGTGCGATCATTAGCACGCTTTGTTTCTTGGAAAAAATAAGTTGTGCAGAAAAAAATTCTGTCCATTTTACCGGCGACATTTTAAAAATTGCCGCTAACTGATCGACCAGATGGGCATCTTGACTTAAAGCTTGCTGCGTCATATCGACCAACAGAAATTGGCTAAATGCTTCTAAGCCAAGACCTATCAACAAACAAATAAAACCAAACCAAATCACGTAAGTATTTTGCTGAGGCAGCTCGAAATCATTCCAAAAATTGCGGGATGATTTCAAAATTTTTGTAAAATAGAAATAAAACCATCGGCTAAAATTCATGTTTTTGTCCTAATGCTTAATGAAAGATACTAATGTGGCCCTTAAGACAAACAAATCAAGGGGAGCCCTTTTCGCCACTTGATTTTTCGTTTCTTGTATTTACCTAATATTTTTGCTAGAGGTTTGCCACTTTGATATTAATTGATATTATCCATTGGTAGTATTTATTTGAATGAGGTTTTTTATGTCATCGCAGCAAGATGTTCCAAGTCCAAGCGAGCCTAAAGCAGGCAGAAGCATGAAACCGACCCGCCATTTGCGTGCTCCCATTGAAATTCGAGTCGAGATTACTGTTGGTCCGCAATCATTCACCGCAACATCACGCAATCTAGCCTTAGGTGGCGTTAGTTTTGAAACCTTAGAAAAACTAAGCGTGGACGATGAAGTGAATATCTTACTTTATATCCCTGTGAAGAAAGAGCTTGAACTTCTAAAAGCTGCTTCTAATATTGTGTGGATTGAAGACCAAAATGGATCCTACATGGTTGGCGCTGCATTTCGAAAGTTTGCCCCAGGCGATCAAAAACGCTTGCGTGAATGGCTACTTGAATGCGTGCGCGCGCAAAAAGAAGGCCGACCGATTGGCTAACAATCGAAAGTCGGCAGTTTCAAGGCAGATAATAATTTAGAACGCTTCGATGGGTAAATCCATCAAGTCTAAATTACTATTTTCAACTAACACCCGACTGAGTGCCAAATTGGGCAAAGCCTGCTGACAGAAAAAACGCACTGATGCAATTTTCCCGTCATAAAAAGCTTTGTCTTTGCCGCTTGCTCTTGCTCGTTGTGAAACAGCAACCTCTCCTTGCTTTACCAGCAACCAGCCAATCACCAATTCAGCAATTCCCAACAAAATTCGATTTCCTTGAAGTCCAACATGATAAAATGACTCGCCCATCTTCACCATCATCACAGCCAATATTTTCTCTGCTTCTCCTAACGCCTGCTCTAATGCCTCGTACTCCTGAGCAAGAACGGTCACTTGTGCTTTTTTAGAAAGAACATCCCGAATTTCATCAAATATGACTTGTAAAGTCACCGCACCATTTTTCGCAATTTTTCTAAAAATTAAGTCCAATGCTTGAATATGGGTTGTCCCCTCGTAAAGCGAATCAATTTTTTGATCACGTATGTACTGCTCGATCGGGTAATCTTTTAAGTAGCCCGATCCACCAAAACACTGCAACGATACTGCCAGCAACTCATAAGCTCTTTCGGAATTGTAGCCTTTAATCAGCGGCAAAAGCATGTCTGCTAAAATGTGCAGCTCTTTTGCTCTTGCTTGATCACCATTTGCTTCTGCCATCGCCGACAAATCTTGCATATGGGCACAATAAGAGCACAATGCTCGCATGCCTTCTGCGTGACTCTTTTGCAACATTAACATGCGTTTAACGTCAGGGTGTTCGATGATAGGCACACGCGCAGAATGCTTATCCATCGCTTGCAACAAATCAGGACCTTGCACGCGCGATTTACAATAATCCAAGGCATTCAAATATGCCGTCGACAACGTTGCCATTGATTTCACACCAACGGCCATACGCGCCTGTTCAATCACTCTAAACATTTGGCGAATTCCATCATGGACATTCCCTAAGAGCAAAGCCCGCGCCGGGATTTTTTCTCCAAATGTGAGCTCACATGTCGCTGAAGCTTTGATGCCCATCTTTTTTTCTAAATTAGAGCAATAGACGCCATTTCGCTTTTCCATCTTACCGTCTTCATTCACCCAAAATTTGGGGACTAAAAACAAGGAAAGTCCTTTCGTACCTACATCTGCGCCTTCAGGCCTAGCTAAAACCAAATGAAGAATATTTTCTGTTGAATCAAAATCGCCATTGGTAATAAAGCGTTTAACACCTTCTAAATGCCATTCATCATCTTGAACGTGACGTGCTTTTGCCCGACCCGAACCAACATCGCTACCAGCGTCTGGCTCTGTTAGCACCATGGTTGCTCCCCAATGTCGATCGAGGATATTGTTCATGTAACGTTTTTTTTGAGAATCCGTCCCCATTTTTTCCAAAATACGAGAAGCAAATGAACTAAAAAGATACAGACCAACAGGTGCATTTGCACCTACCAACAATTCAAATGCTGCCCAGTAAACAGAACGAGGCGCATTGATGCCTCCCAATTCTTCCGACATATCGAGGCGATGCCAATCACCGGCAAAAAATTCTTTTAACGCTTTTTTAATACCTTCTGGAATATGAACATTGCCATCACTGTCTAATTCCAAAGAAGTTTCATCACCTTCTCGAAAGCTAGGTGCAATTTTTTCTAAACAAAGCGTTTCAAATGTTTTTAGCGTTTCCTTTGTTGTCGACTCATCAAGAGTCATGTAAGGTTTATTTCCTAAAACTGTCTGGCCAATTTGCAAAAATTCAAAAAGGTTAAAATAAATATCTCGCAAATTACTCTTATAGTGATTGGGCATCGTCACGGATAACTCCTAAAGTTCATGCAGACAAAACGTTTATCGAGCTTAACTACAAATGACGCTGTGCATCATAAGCAGAAACAGCTCTCGGAGACAACATGAAAAAAGTAACAATCTATACGACAACCTACTGTGGCTACTGTTCTGCAGCAAAGAAGCTTTTAGAAAAACAGAAACTTGCTTTCACAGAAATCGATGTGACCACAGATGCATCTAAAAGAACTTGGCTGGTAGAGAAAACGGGCCAGCGAACCGTGCCGCAGATTTTCTTTGACGATATCTCCATTGGAGGATTCACAGACCTTTCGGAAATTATATCTAAAAACAAGCTGCTTAGCCTATTAGATGATTAAAAATTGTCTTAATTTTTGACTGTTCCACGCTCCGCCACTACAATTATACTTAGAGCATATTTAATAATGCCAATAAATGCGGTGGAGAACATATGGTGCACGGAATGGGACCACGAGATCCAGTTGGTAGTCATCTAGAAATTGTTGACCAGAATCAGTCACAAAAGCCGATTTTAGCAGCCCATGATATAGGTGATACGGCTCCAGGATCAGCGCCAGAAATGCCGCAATTCGATGTGAAGTCAAAACTAAATACACAATTTGAAAACTTGCATTCTAAAATTAACACCTTAAAAAATCCCCAGGATTTGGAAGCATTAAAAAAGCACGTTACCAATTCTTTTATTGCTCAAGATCAAGGATTTCTAAAAAATATTTGGAATGCGTTGAAACAAACTTTTAGCAGCAATTATCGCTCCTATCGAAACGATGTCACCAATAAATACACAAACCTGATCTCCAAAATAAGCGATCGCGTATCCCAGCTGCAAATTTCAGCAGCGAAAAGCATTAAACCCAATCAAGAACATCTTGCCAGACTTTCTGAATTAGAAACAAAATATCAAGATTTACTGCAGCAACATGACAGCTTAAAACGAAAAAATGCATCGTTAAAAGAGCCTCATGCAAAAACACCAATCTCTCTGAAAGATCAAATTACTTTGGAGAAAAAACTTGAAGCGAAAAGTCAGAGTCTACAGAATGCACAAGCAGGCAACGCTAAACGAGACGCAGCAGTCATTGAACTACAAGGACAAATACTAGATCTTGAAACACAATCGGCTAATCTTCAAAAAGAATTAACTAATTCTAAAAGGACTTCGCAAATTGACGCAACGAAACTCCAGAAAGAAAATGAGGGCTTACGTATAGAACTGATTGACTATCAAAAAGAGCACCCAGAGCTTTTTAATCAAAATCAAGAGCTAAAAAAGCAAACAAAAGAACTCCAGGGAAAACTGGAAGTGCAAGCGCAAATGCACACAGAAGAATTGGCAGACAGTGAAAAGCTAGGAATGCAAAAAGCAATGGAAGCCATTCAAGAACAAGCACCTGAACTCTATCAACAAGTTCTAGACGCCCTCGCCCAAAGCCAGCAAAAGTTAGAATCCTGATCGGGTCTCCATTGGCTTCGTATCGGGCCTACAACTTCAAAATCAGAAGATTTCAATCCTTTTTGACTGGAAAATACAGAATAACCAGTGAATATGCCGCGCAAACATGCTATTCATGCTCTTTTTTATCCTTGAATCAGAAATCACCATGACAAGTCTTCTAAGACAGACAAGACATATCACAGTTCTTTCGTTACGATTTAAGTTTACTCACATGCAGGCAGGGAATCACCAATGAAAAACAATTGGTCCATACAAGACAGTTTTGATTTATACCTTATCTCTAGGTGGGGAAATCCTTACTTCTCGATTAATGCAAAGGGCAACTTGGCCTGTGAACCTACCGGAGAAAAAACAAACCATGGCATCGATCTAAAAGAGCTCGTCGATGATCTTTGTCGACGCGGTATCCAGGCTCCACTCCTGATTCGTTTTAACGATATTTTAAGCTCGCGCGTCCGCATCATTGCCGAAAGTTTTCGCAACAGTATTCAAGAATATGGCTATAAAGGCCAATACAAAAGTGTCATGCCCATCAAAGTGAATCAGCAACGACATGTTGTTGAAGAACTCGTTCGACATGGACGCGCCTATCAGCTGGGACTTGAAGCTGGGTCCAAACCCGAGCTTCTGGTGGCGATGGCCTTGCTTGAAGATTCAGATTCACTTTTAATTTGCAATGGCTATAAAGATGGCGAATATATTGAAACGGCATTGGATGCACAGCGTCTAGGACTTTTACCTTTTCTCGTCCTTGATCGTTTCGACGAGTTACCTCAGATTATCGCCATCTCTAAACGCATGAAACTGCGACCACACATCGGTGTCAGAGCAAAACTATCGAGCAAAGGCAAAGGACGATGGGAAGACTCTTCAGGCGATCGCAGCAAATTTGGCTTATCAGCTCGAGAGATTGTACGCGCCATTGATTTGCTTAAAAAAGAAGACATGCTCGACTGCCTAGAGCTTTTGCACTTTCACATTGGATCTCAAATCACTTCGATTCGCGCAGTGAAGAGTGCGACCAGAGAAGCTACGCATCTTTACTGTAATTTGCGACGCATGGGATGTAGCAATTTAGGCTACATGGATATCGGCGGTGGCCTAGCTGTCGATTATGATGGCAGCCAAACTGATTTTCATTCTTCCATGAATTACTCGACACAAGAGTATGCCAACGACATCATTTCAGTCACGCAAGACATTTGTGACACCAATTCAGAACCGCACCCTATGATTGTCTCTGAATCAGGACGCGCCCTGGTTGCTCATCATGCCATGTTGGTTTTTAATGTGCTCGGCGTGAATGAACTCACCAGCTCCATCAGCAAAGAATTTATCCCGCCTAACGACGAAGATCATGGAATCCTACACACCATGTGGGAGGCGTATCAATCTGTCAGCAAGAAAAGTTTTCAAGAAGCTTACAACGATGCTCAAGTCGCCAAAGAAGAAAGCGTGACTCTTTTTAGCCACGGTGTGATTGACCTGGAAACCAAAGCCAGAGTCGACGATTTGTACTGGGCAACTTGCCATCGCATTCAAAGCACCATCACTTCAGAAACATATATTCCAGAAGATCTGCAAGGCCTCGATAAACGCTTAAGCGATACTTACTACTGCAATTTTTCTATCTTCCAATCGCTGCCAGATTCTTGGGCTGTCGGGCATCTTTTCCCAATTGCTCCCCTACACCGTCTTGAAGAAGAGCCTACCAGAGAAGCTATTTTGGCAGATCTTACTTGCGACTCAGATGGAAAATTAGATCAATTCATTGACTTAAGAGATGTCAAAAATACGATCCGGCTACACAAACCCAACGGGAAACCTTACTATCTGGGTGCCTTTTTAGTGGGCGCCTATCAAGAGATTTTGGGAGATTTACATAATCTTTTTGGCGATACAAACGCAGTGCATGTTTCCGCGGGGCCCGATGGCACCTATCGTCTCGACCATGTTGTCCAGGGTGATACTGTTGCTGAAGTTTTGGGCTATGTGGAATATGATCGCTTAGATCTGGTCAGGCGCATACGTAATTTTGCCGAAGCAGCGGTGCGCAACAATCGCATGTCTTTTGAAGAATCCGCCCAACTGATGCGACGCTATGAAGATGGACTGTCGGGTTATACTTATTTAGAAGATATTGATTAAGACTGTTTTTTTTATCATTCCGGAACGAATCCGGAATGATAAAAAACTAACAAATAAATGGATGCCTTAAGCCCTATCGACGGGAAAATCGGTGAAGCGTTGTAGCTCTTTGTCGATGATGTCCATCATTTTTCCACCGGCAATATTCGCTGGTTCTTTCATGATAATGTATTCAATGAGATCACCGTCTAAAAGCGGACGATTGTTTGTACCGTTTAAAAGTGGAAATTGGGCGCGCCACTGATCTTTGTTGAATCCATATAAATGCTTGGCATACATAATTTTGGATTTGTCATCTCTGGTTGGGATTCCATTTAGAAATGGATATTTCATGCGCAGCAAATGGGTTTCAGCAGGAGTACGTGGTCGTTCTGGCGCGGGCTCTGGCTTAATTTGTGATTTTAATTCTTGGAATGTTTCTTTCCAATTACTAAACGGTGAGATTGGATAGGAAGAAGGTTGGGGAATTTTTTCGACGCTGTTGACGCTTGAAGCTGGCTGCTCTTGTTTGTCATGCCAGCGCAGGCTGGCATCTAGACTATCAACGTTTAAACTAGATTCCGGAACGAGTCCGGAATGACAATTTTTAAAAATATATTTTCTATATTTTTTCTCAAAAAGTCCCACACATTGAATCAACCCCGCTTCTTCGAGCGCTTTTACAGCACGACGCAAGGTGCTGTCACAAATTCCCAGCAGCTTACTCAACTCTTTGTGCTTCACCACAAATTCGCCAACAGCGCCTTTGGGCAACAAAGAAAGCTCTGCCCAGATAAGCCTGGCACGTGGTGATAATTTTGTGTTGCGAATAATATCGAGGGGGATACAAACTTTATTTTCCATAAACACTCCCAAGCTTTTTTGACAAAGCTTGACAAGGTCAGTCGAAGATTTTATGGATTCTTCCGACTGACATAAACGGTCTGCCGCGCCTGAACTTTTGCGAGATAAGGGCGCGGTACTTTTTTTGATGCACACCATGTGAATCAAAGCAGTTAAGAAACAATAAATTAAAAGCCAAAGTGAAATCAATTAAAATTTGAAAATAATTTTTTAATTCAGTTTGGTTGGCATGGTCGGGCCAGAATTATTCTGCGCCGCCCAAACGCTTCTCTTCACGTTCTAGTTCTTCTTTGTAAGTAACACTATAACGTGTCCAAGGACGTAATTTGAGTCTGGCGTAGCCGATTGGCTCATCAGTTCCTTCGCACAAACCGTAATGGCCGTCCTGTACTTTTTCTAAAGCACGCTCCACTTCTCGAAGAAGTTTGGCATCCCTGTCCATTAGTCTTGTTTCTAGGGATACTTCTGCATCTTCAGATGCGAGATCTGCCTCATCACCAGGCTGTTGCTCTACTGCTGCGCCGCTACGGCGTTTGCGCAATTTGTGCGTTAGTTCAGACCGCTTTGCATCGAGCATTTCTACCAGCTCTTTTTCCTGCGCGGGTGTCAAATTTTTCTCAAGAGATCTACCTGCCATGCGCAGCTCCTTTTGTAATCAGATTGCAATACTTCACAATCTTTCCTAAAACGGGCCTTCAAACAAAAAGCTATGTTTAGCAAAAAAAATAGTAAAATAGCAAGTGCGATTCATCAAAAATAACCGCTTTTATGGCAAAATATTTGATTGCAATGTGTTGTTTGCTACAAATTACTGTAAAAAAGGTTCAAATAGCTGCAAAAGCCCACGAGGATTGTCAATATGAACCCAGTGCCCCGCATCTTGCAATAAATGAAGATGGACAAAACCCTTTTTCTCTAAAAGAGAAAACGCTTTTATGTCATCTGAGGAAAAGCGATTCTCCCTTTGCGCCCTTATAAATTCATATCTTGTTTCATTTGGATTCAGTTTCAAAAGTTCCCAAAAAGATGTCGCTTCATAAGATTTCAACATGGCCTCAATGGCATCTAGATTAAACTTCCACTGAAGACCTTCTGGGCCTGTTTCTAAATTAGTTGTCATCCAATCCGCAATGGACTGACTTAAACCTGAAACGAGCATTTGAGACACAAGCTCTTTGCGCGACGCAAAGGGTGGTTTCAGCTGGTGCAATACTTTTATGACTTGATTCACTGCCAGATTCTTACTTTTGATCTTGCCAGGAACCGCGTCTAACACCACAACCTGCTTGAATTTTCTGAGCTCTGAACAAGCCAGCGCAACTTTTCCCCCAAAAGAATGCCCCATCAAGATATCTGCGGGGAAATGCAGAAAATCAATTAATGCCAAGATTTCTTGAGCGCAAGTTTTGAGATCATAGGCTAAGCCAACTACTTTTGAATCACCATGATAGGGCAAATCGACTAACAGCACTTCAGTATGAGGAAATGCCGCCACAAGTTGCCTGGCAAACCCTCGCATATTGCGCTTGGATCCCATAATACCGTGCAAAAGCACGATATGGCGCACAGCAGGCTGCTGATTTTTAATTAGTTCATAGACTAGCACAATGTTTTATCACGGTTTTTCTTTTAACATTTGTTGTAAACGACCTGTTTTTTGCAGAGCTCTAAGCTCAAGTTCGAGAAGTTTTCGATAAACTGGATCACTGACAGGCAGCCTTTCATAGAATGCATCCCCCTGCCCATTGCCTACGATTCCATGACGCATACGCAAGACCGACTCCTCAAGCGAGCCAAATGCCCGGTTTGTTGCATGAAGCTTGCCCTTGTTGACCCTACCCCGTCCGTCATTTGCCAACATTTCAAAGTCTCCTAGTTATATAACCAATACACTGCCCCTGCAGTTCCTCATGAGTCTAAAGCCTTCATTCTATGAGGTCAAATCTATGACCTTAAGGCGGGCTAACTAGTGACTATTGTTTATTTTTTTAGGAAGGTCCTACCAACCATTTAGCCTTGGCAATGGCTACTACGTGTTTTTCTTTATCTTTGATTTCTGCAGTAACTTCATATTCTGTACGGGTATTATTTGTGGGAACCGTGCAAAAACATTCAGCAGTTAATGTTCCCCTGGCTTTTTTTTTATACTCGATTGCCAAATGGGTCAAAATACCACGCGCATTTTCAGGCAAGCCATAGTTAACTGCAAGACCTGTTGCCAATTCAGCAAGATTCATCATCGCAATCGCATGGATAGACTTCAAATGATTTCTCAAATGCCGCCGGTCCTTCATGCTAACGCGAGCATAACCTTCTTTTAATTCTTCAACATCAGGGTAAATCGTCCCGCTATAGGGAGCCGCGTATCCAATAAACTGGCTAAATAAAAAGTGGCCCCCTGGAATTTTTTTAAGTCTATCGTAGGTCTGCTGAATCATATTCGCCATTTCTCTCACCTCTTTTTTCGCTCGATCTAAAAAAATCAACCGTTTAGACAAAAGAATGCGTTCCATTTCTTGACGTTTTGATCAATTACCCAATACAATCAGGCATCACTTAATGAATTTTCATCAAAGCAGCAATATGACAACCGCCACGCCTTTTG
>JAHFEG010000045.1 GCA_023248595.1 Myxococcales bacterium
TTGTGAAAGATAATACAGCTGCGACGCTGGTTGACTTGGGTGACGGCGTGCTTGCTTGTGAATTTCATACCAAGATGAATGCCATCGACGGTGAAATTACGCAAAGCATCAATGATGCATTGGATTTGTGTGAGAGCGGGCAGTTTCGTGCATTGGTTTTGGCCAATGATGGTACCAACTTTTCCGTGGGTGCGAACATTCTCTTATTGTACATGGGAGCACAGCAAGGAGAGTTTGCTCAAATCGAGAAAATGATCAAAACCTTTCAAGATACCTGCCGCAGGCTTTACTATTCTTCTATTCCGACGGTGGCTGCTCCCTTTCAAATGACCTTAGGGGGTGGAGCTGAAGTTTCTTTGTGGTGCAACAAAATATGCGCGCATGCTGAACTCTACATGGGACTTGTCGAAGTCGGTGTTGGCCTCATTCCTGGTGGTGGCGGTAATATTGCGTTGCTGGCACGTACATTGCAGGGTGCAATCGATGATCCAGGCTTCATGACAGAACATTTGATCAGGCGTGCTTTTGAGACGGTGGCCATGGCTAAAGTATCAACGAGTGCCGAAGAAGCACGTGACTTGTTATTCCTAAAGAGTGGTGATGTTCTTTGCATGAATCGACGTCATTTGTTGTTTTCTGCCAAACAGACAGCATTGGGCATGGCTCAAAGTGGATTTATGCCTCCTTTGCCTCGTCAATATCGGTTACCAGGTAAAAGTGCCGCAGCTACTTTTGATATGGTCCTGCAATCCATGGAAGAGGGGCATTTTATTAGTGAGCATGACCACAAAATTGCGCGAAAAGTAGCGCATGTGATGACCGGTGGAGATTGTACGTCAAGAGTGCCTGTGTCTGAGCAATACTTGCTCGATTTGGAGCGAGAGGCATTTTTGTCATTGTGTGGCGAAGAGAAAAGTATGGCACGTATCGCCTACATGCTTGAAAACAATAAACCACTGCGAAACTAAACGAGGGAGAAATCATGAAAGATATTGCAATATTATCTTCGGTCAGAACAGCGATTGGAAAAGGCGTTAAAGGAACATTAAAAGATGTCCGGCCCGATACCTTCGGTGCAGTGGTTGTTAAAGAAGCAATTTTAAGAGCGGGGATTAATTCAAGTGACGTCGAAGACGTTGTGATGGGCTGTGCCATGCCTGAAGCAGAGCAGGGCATGAATGTTGCTCGCACCATTGCGTTTTTAGCAGGATTACCGCACAGCACCTCGGCAGTCACGGTGAATCGGTTTTGTTCAAGCGGGCTTCATGCCATCGCTGATGTTGCCAAAGCGATTCATGCTAATCAGTATCAGGTTGGTATTGGTGGCGGTGTGGAATCAATGTCGCTAGTGCCCATGGGTGGACACAAACCGAGCGTTCATCCCTACTTGATGCAAACCTATCCAGAAGCTTATACGCCAATGGGAATCACGGCGGAAAATGTTGCCAAAAAATATGATATCTCGCGCCAAGCGCAAGATGAGTTTTCTGTCGAAAGTCACAGACGTGCTAGTTTGGCTATCAAAAACGGCTGGTTTGACGATGAGATCGTGGCTTTTGATGCTGAAGTTTTTGGGGAAGATGGCATCAAGAAAACTGTGCGTTTTTCCAAAGATGAAGGTCCAAGAGCTGATACGACATTGGCAGCATTAGAAAAATTAAAAACTGTTTTTGATAAATCAGGAACAGTCACAGCAGGAAATGCTTCTCAAATTAGTGACGGAGCTGCCGCAGCTGTTTTGATGGATGCGAAAGCTGCCAAGGCTGCTCAATATAAAATCATGGGATATTTTAGAGGCTTTGTGACAGCAGGCGTGCCTCCAGAAATGATGGGCATTGGACCTGTACCCGCAATTCGAAAATTGCTCGGTCAAATGGGGCTCAAAATTGATGAAATTGGTGTTTTCGAAATTAACGAAGCATTTGCAGCGCAAGTTGTGTATTCTATTCGTGAGTTAGGATTGGATCCTGCGAAAGTAAACCCTTGTGGTGGTGCAGTTGCGCTTGGGCATCCTTTGGGTTGCACAGGAGCAAGACAGGTTGCCACGATACTGCGCGAAATGAAACGTCGTCAGGAAAAATTTGGAGTTGTCTCGATGTGTATTGGTGGAGGCATGGGCGCAGCGGGATTGATTGAGTTGGCTTAAAAAAACTTTTTTTACAAAAGAGGGTAATATGACACGTACAATAGTTATAATTGGCGGAGCGCATGGTGGGCCTGTTGCTGCCTCTAGAGCGAGACAATTTAACGAAAAGGCACGTATTATCCTCGTTGAAAAGTCATCTCATGTCACTTGGGTGCAAGCAGATTTACGCCATTATTTAGAAGAGGATTTGACGCTACTTGAAAAATCTCTATCTGAAAAAGAAAGCTATTTTCGTAAATATTTTAACATTGATGTCCGCGTTAATACCAAAGCCACTGCGCTGGATATGGATTCTAAATTTGTTTTACTTGAGCACAAAGACGGCACAGAGCGTGTTAGTTTTGATGCTGTTGTTTTTGCTGCGGGCGCTTTTAGTAAAAGTATCGACGTAAAGACATTAGAGGGTCCAAACGTCAGTCATTTTCGGAATCTTGAAGATGTTTTGAAGATCAAATCAGCCATTCATCAGGGTGCTCGAAAAGCAATTGTGCTTGGATGCGGTTTCTATGGAATTGAAGCAGCTCAGGGGTTAAAAGCTGCCGGTTTATCTGTTGAGATCGTGGAAAAATCACCACGTATTTTACCCAGATTTTCGCTGCCCACGGCGCAGGCAATTGTGCATAAGCTGCAGGAACAAGGCATTAAGGTTCATCTGTCAGATTATCTTGTTCAAGCAAATGCCAAGAAGCAATTTGGTTTTGATTTACAGTTAGCATCTGGAAAACAGCTTGATGCAGATATTGTGATCGTGGCAATTGGTAGTTTACCAAGAGCCAAGATTTTGGAAGACGCAGGGGCGGCACTGCAAAAAGATGGATCTGTGCGTGTCGATGAGCAAATGTTGACAACCCTGCCATCGGTTTATGCTTGCGGAAGCGCTATTTCTGTTTTGCAAGCAACGACGCATGAGCGCGTATGGATACCAGGGCCATCGGTGGTTGAGCGAACGGCTCAGATTGCCGGACACAATGCAGCGATAATTAAAGAAGTAAAACCTGAAACTTTTAAACCTGTGACCAGTACGCAAACGCTTCATGTTAATAATTTTTGGTTTGCCAGAACCGGATTAACGTTATCTGAATCGCGCAAACATTTTGGTGAAAATGCTGTTTTCACCTCAACAGTCCATAGCCGGGCATCTGAGGCATGGGTGGCCGGTGAAGACATTACTGTTAGCTTGATCGTCGATCGTTTATCGCAGGGGATTGTGGGTGGCGAGGTATGGGGAAAGAACGGCGTTTCTAGACGCATTGATATGATTTCAGTGGCGACGATGGAAAAATGGTCTCCCGATAAACTGGTTGACCTCGATATGGCTTATGCGCCTTTGCTTGGGCCTGCATTTGATCCATTAAAAGAAGCAGGGACGTTGGCAAGTCTGTCTCTTCTAGAAAAAACAAAATCAATGCCAGGCGAGACCTTGGCGCTATGGATTGCTCAGCAACGATTATTTACATTGATTGACGTGAGTAAACGTCAAAATGAAAAATTTAAATGGCCAAGTAATGTCAGGCACATGCCTTTAGAAAATCTACGAGAACAGGTTCACGCAATTCAAAAAGACAAACCGATTGTCATCAGCAGCCGATCGGGCAGACGTGCATTTTTAGCCCATCGTGTTCTTTTGCAGCTTGGATTTTCTGAAGTCTACCACCTCGATGGCGGTGAACTATCATGGTCATTGATGATGGGCGAAGCGATTTAACTTCTTGCAGCAGATGAACCAGGTTTTTTCTTTTGCCAAATTTTGACTAGCTCTTTGGCCTTTTTGCGATCATCTTCGCTGACTTCTGTTAGCGTCCATTTTTTAATCAGTTCTTTGCTGAGTTCATTTTTGTTTGCTTCAGAAATCAGTGCCCACTTGTAAGCCAGCACATTGTCTTTTGCTAAACCATCTTTTCCGGCTTGGTAGAGAATCGCGAGGGAAAACTGCGCATTCGCATTGTTACTTTCCGCTTCGCTCAAACACCATTTTTTCGCTTTTTCATGATAATCAGCAGGTTTAGATTTTAAATAAATCGTTGGTTGATAATAAAATTCACAAATGTCATCAGCTCGTCCTGATTCGGCTGCTTTTAAAAACCATTTTAAGGCATCCGTGTTCTTTTTTTCGGCGGCCAATAAAGATGCCAATATGATTTGGGCATCCGGCATGTTCTGTTCTGCAGCTTTTAAAAACCATTTTTGTGCTTCTTTGGGGTCTTTGGCGACGGTATTGCTGCCTTCAAGATAAAGAATTCCAAGCTCCATTTGAGCTTCGCTGTGTCCATCTTTTGCTGCTTGTTTTTGCCATTTTAAAGATTCTTCATCATCTTTGGGCTTATGAACGCCTTTTTTATATAAATCAGTTAGGTACATAGAAGCTTCCGTGTTGCCATCTAGGGCAGCACTTGAAATCCATTGGATGCTCTCATCGATGTTCTTGGTAATATTTCCCTTTCCTGCCAGCAATAAAAGTGCCAATGAGTATTTTGCGTCAGTATGGCCTTGCTGCGCAGCTTTCGTAAACCATTCATGTGCTTTTTTGAGATCAGTCTCTTCGCCTGCATTAAAACGTGTTTCATAAAGGCGACCCAGATCATATTCTGCATTTGCAAAACCATTTTTTGCAGATTCACTAATCCAAAAGGTGCCGTCAAATTGGCTTTTTTCAGTTCCAATTCCTTGTAAATATGCTTTTCCGACGGTGTATTGCGCACTCGCAACATCTTGGGTGGCGATTGCTAGGCAGTTACTAAAATCATCTGCTGTATAATTTCCCCATAGACATGAGGAAAATTCGTTATCAGCAAAAACAGGTATTGATAAAGCCAGAACGAAAACAGAGGTAAGACTTGGAGCATATTTCATAAAAACATCCTGGTGGAGCGACCGGCGGTGTTATATCTTCACCAAAGCTTTAAAATTAGCAAGGAGGAAAGTGATGCAATTAAAAATGACAGCAAATATGGTGACGATTGCGCGGATTTTTCTGTTGCCTGTGCCCTGCGCATTGCTACTTTATGGTGGTGAAACTTTTGTTTGGCTCGCTTTTGTCTTGTTTGTATTGTTGGGAATGACCGATTTTGTTGATGGTATGATGGCTCGCAGAGATGGTCCGACAAAGTTGGGCGGTTTAATAGACCCGGTAGCAGATAAAATATTCGTGGCGGCGATTACGCTTCCCTTGGTGACTATGGGCCTGATTCCGGTTGTCTTTTCTGTGGCAATTTTGTCACGAGAACTTTTGATGACAGCGCTTAGAACCTGCATAGCGCTGCGGCAAGAAAGCGTGAAAACCAGCGTTTTAGGTAAATTGAAAACCATCGTGCAGATGGGGGGAATGGGTACGATTTTTCTAACTATTTTCGGCGAAAAATCATGGCTACTTGTGATGTCGGCAGTTCTTTTTGTTGTTTTAAGTTTGATAGGACTTTACTTGTCAATCAAAACAAAAAAATGGCCACCCTATTGGATATTGCCAGTTGCCGGCGCATTTTTATTCCATTTTTTTCTGATCCTCTTGTTTACTAAAGAGACAGCTGTTTTGATGCAAATGAGTGTAATTGTTATGATTACATGGATTAGTGCCGTTAACTATTTAGGGGCGACTTATCAAATCTTTGTACGCACTGGGTTTTACAAATATGATTTAGTTCGTCTGTTTTGGGTCGCTGCACATTCTTTATGTGCCTTATCTTTTGTTGGCAATTATTTTGGAATCATGGTGCCAATTTTAATCAGTATCTCTCTGGAGTTTGCGTTGGGCGGTGTAGACAATGTAGTTGCTGCTGAGCGACAATATGCAGGTAATAGGCCATTTGCGATAACTGGCGGGCTGGCGATATGCTTCGGTCTCATGATGTACACAAATGCAATAGGATTTTACACGGTTAGTCCTGTCTTGTTGGCCTCTCTCCTGGCATTTGGTAGTTTAACCGTGTTTGCTGTTACCTACCGTAAATGGCATTTCTTGTTTGCCCGTGCCCTTGATTAACCTGACTTCGCTAAAAATGGCGACGGCACACCACCACCAATCGCCAAAGCTGCCTTCGTGCCCGAACAAGGCGAAATCATCTACGACTATATAGACTAAATCGAACACCAACGATTGATGGCGTAGCCTCATCCAAAATCAACAAAAAATTGGACTCCAAACCCCCCAGCTCTGATTTTTGGACAACTACACATCTTCGACTCAAAAAACCATGATTTCTAACTAATTTTTGACTAACTTCCCATGATTTTCAGACAAATTTTACCGGACTTCCGTATCCTCACGGCAATTAATTTATCATCGCCCAAACAAATATGGTAATGCCAACAAAAAAACAACTGTTGATCCAATTGCAATACCAGCAATTTGACTGTTTGATAACCTATTGCCTTGTTTTAAGGCATCTTGACAACCATGTGCGGTAGCATTATTGTTTGCACAGTCACAAGCTTCGTTGCAACATCTTCGCACATACAAATATGTAGCATCAGATCCGGGAGCTCCAGCGCGGCCAGATCCGGAATACAGACTGACATCTTGAGGTAAGAAACTATCACCGTTGCGCAAGAGTAATTTATGTCCATGCAGTACTATGTCACAATCAGCTCCACATGTTCCAGCATCTAAGTATGCGCCATGTTCAATATACAGCCAGTGATTGTCACCACCTGAAAATGCGTACACATTAGAATCAAAATATGGACCGTGAATATCATCAAGTGTAGCAAGGCGATATGTATCTCCGATATCAAGATTGAAGGGTGCTACCGCAAATGTAATTCCATTTGAACTATTAATGCATGGCATAAATTCACCATGTACGTGATGAATACCCGAAAACAGCGCAAATAGTCCTGAAGTAATTGCCAATATTCCGGCATTGCGCTGCGCACTCACTAAATCTAGACGAGGCAAACCAATACAATAAGCGCTTGAAGTAAAAAGCGTGTTGACGATGATAAATAGAACCAATAATTCTTTCGACATCATTTTAGTCTCCAATTTAATTTATTTACGGACAAACGTTCCACTGCCAAACCAGAATTAGTGGCAACGTAAACGCTACCGGCACTGTTAACATATAACGCATTAACCGCTGTGACAAACGAGATGCCAGCACCACTGTCGTACTCTGTCCAGTAGTCGGTACCGTTGTTGACGAAAAGTGCCTCAGCATTCGACTGCGACGGCGGTGGCTGAGTAGAACCAGTCATTGCCATAACGCTTCCATACCCTGCAGTAAAGTATGGCAGGTAGTAGCGGAAGGAAAACGGTACTGCTGCAGGGAAAGGATTAGTAGTGTAATCGATCCAGGTGTTACCACCATCATTACTGATTGCTGCTGCTGCTGGTCCTACAGTTGCTTGCGTATTACCGCTTGCATAAACACTATTACCCTGAATGAATAAATTGCTGGGGATAAAAGTATCGTAACTTACACTAGGATTAGCCACAAGTGATAAACCCGGTTGCCAAGTTTGTCCACCATCTAGGCTTTCGTAATAACAACTACTCGGGTAATTAATACTGCCAGCACAAACTTGATAACTTTCAACAGTAGCAATGAGCAGGCCATTATTTGTACCCGTGATAGCAGTCGTATACGGTGTGCTGGTAAGTGATCCGAGTGGATATGGAAATACGTTAGTCCAACGTAGACCACCATCAGTGCTAAACATAGTGCCAGTAGGCGTTTGATCGCCAGAAGTACCCGAAACATAAATCGTGTGATTTTTATCGTTGGCGACATAGACACCCGAAATTTGCGTCAATTCATTGTTCGTTGATTGATCGGTGATATTGTAGCGTACCCAGTTATTTCCCGCATCATCGCTAGAATACAAACCCGTACTGGTAGCGGCATAAAGCACATTATTACCGATGTAAATTTGATTAACGGGTTCGGGTAAGGTTATTTTCCAGGTTTGACCATCATCATTGCTGATCGAGACCCCACCAAACGTTCCAGCATAAATCGTACTACCTTCAGCGACGACACTATTAAGCAAGTTGGAAGCAAAGCCGCTTTGTTCTACGGTACAAGCCGTCCACGTTAATGCATCAGTAGCAAACACCTGGCTGGTGGCACAAAAAGCCAGCAAGGAACACAGTAATATTTTTCGTAGCATCATTATTCTCCAATTTAAATTGAAATTATTTACGACAGACGTCCCACCGCTAAGCCTTCAATAGTCGCCACTATAAATGCATGCACCAAATCTAGACGAGGCAAACCAATACAATAAGCGCTTGAAGTAAAAAGCGTGTTGACGATGATAAATAGAACCAATAATTCTTTCGACATCATTTAGACCCAAGTTTTCTTAATTCAAATCAGTACAGCTCTATTCCTATATTGAATAAAAACAAAGGTCAACGAACAGCATTTTTTCGGCTGTCATCAGGACACAACATTTTAGGACAGGCTTTTATGGAAGGTTACTATGTTGAGTTTGATAGGCAGTCTGCTCCTAACCGCATAGGCTTTGGCAAAAACGATATTTTTTGTAAAGAGCCTTAAGGGCCAGGGTCGAAAAAAATAGATAACGAGGGTCTAACGGCTAGAAGCACCTATTACGACGAATATGTAACCAATCCAAATTAAAGTCATGCCTACATAGGATGCGATATTGGCGCGCATAAAGATGCTGTTCAATTTACTTTTTTGGATATTTTCAGATGACAGCTCAAAAATATTTGTCAGATTGAACATTCCAGACATCGAAGTCCAGTCAATTTTACTGCCAATTTTTTTGGCGGACTTATCTGTTATCAATTGGTCGAGAAAAAGCCCTCGCTGAATACAAATCTCCCGGGTTTAAGACCATCTTCGCTTGTCGCTTAAACAAAAATCAGGCTGATTAATCGTTTTCATCGTATTCTTTAATCACTTTTGCTTGGACAACGACCCCAGCTTTTGTGCGCTCAGATATTTCATCAATAGCGGGGATAATGACTTCCACTATTGTAAGGTTGTTTTCAGGCTTATCTTGATAGTACACACCATGAGGATTAACCGTTAAGACCAATCGATATGTGCCAGGCGCAATGTCAGTAATGTCGATCCATTGGCAATCAAGTGTTTTAGGGTAAATATCGGCCAATCCGGCAGTAATTCCTTGAGTGTATTGTCTTGTCATTTTAGGGATCCCGCAGCCAAATTTAGAAGTATAGTTTCGTGAAATTTGGACCGTATCTCTAAAGCAGTATCCCTGCTTATGCCCATAACGGACTGCAACAGAGTTGTTGGTATTGTTAAATAATTCTTGTTTTAAGAAATAGGCTGTTGCTTCTGGCGCATGGAAATGTTTGTGGCAGCTGCTCCATACGGGCACGATATTTTCAAAAGCAAATACAAAATCGCCATCGCCGATGTTATATATGTAAGAATCAAATCTTAAAAGACGCCGTTCCCCCGATGCGTTGACGCAGCCTTCTTTTAAGGCACAGCTGTCTGTGGAAAAATTTTCTAAAGTAACGTAAGCAGATTCTGCTATTTTAGAACCTATAATGACGAGGTCTGCATGTCGGTCTTTATCGAGGTGAAGAAATTTTTTAAAATTAGAATCAGGCCATTCTAACTCACCAAATATCGCGGTGTTGATGATCCAGGCAGTGGCGTGTAAAAAGCTTGCGGCAATTGCCGATGCACCTAAAAATTTAGTCAGCTTGCTGCTGGTCTTTGCTATATCTGGGGGCTGGGGCACAGTGGCTTTTCCGGCGCTTAGAATGTCCATTTCTATATCATTGGTGCGCAGGACAGTCGATCCGGTGTGATGTTTTGAATAGTAATATCCACCAGTCAAGAGTGCAGCAAAGCTTTCAATCCCCAGCCGTATTCCCGCCAATTGCCACAACTCTTCGTGGGCAAATCCTGCTGGGAATGCCCACCCCAAAAATAACTCCAGCAGAAAAGGTTTTTGGTGATCTTTGCGTTTCATTTGTTTGACGCAAGGTGTTTCCGGAGCATTTACGTAACCGGGAGGGCATACACATTGTAAGCTGTTATTGCATGCGCCAACACCGCACTGTGTATCTGCAGTGCAGGCCAAATTGACTGCTACGCTGTCTGTTGAGCAAAGCAAAAAAAATAAAAGTAGGGGCAGAGATAAAAGTAAACGGCTTTTGTCGGTTGGAACCATGTCGTCTCCAAGTGGTTTGCTATTGCCCATAAACAAGGTGTCGACGATAAAAGTTCCCGAAAAATATTTTATTGTTTCCCTAGGTGTATTTTGGTTCGGTAAATCTCAGTGATTTCTCCTCTTCTGGTCAAGCGAGGATCTTCAGCGCCACCGTGGTAAACTAGTTCAATATTCATTTTATAGGGGTCAAAATTGAGGGTAACGTAGTTGTTGCGGGCGCTTGCCCACTCAAATTGAGAACTTAAATTTAAGGGAAGACATAAATAATTGGGAAACTGCGCACCGGGGCCTACCAGAATTTCTTGCTGTTTTTTTCCTGGTCCTTCTTTGTCTACCTTGCCGATGCTGGCAAAATGAAAGTCACCTGCCACCCATAAGATCCCGGAGATTTTTTCTTGGTCAATAAAATTAAGAATTTCTTCTCTTTGGTTCGGGTATCCTTCCCAGCGATCAGATTCGGAGAAGAAGGGAAATGTACTAATCGGTACTGAGTTCATAATAATTTTAAAAGCAGCCTCAGACTGGCTTAAACTATCTTTTAACCAATTCATTTGTGCTCTGGAAATGTATTGAGCGTTTTTTTGATTGCGCGTTGATGGCTTTCGTTCTGTGCGGCAATCGAGGACAAAAACTTCTAATGTTCGGCCCCATCGAAATTTTCGCCAAATTCGATCAGGTTGTTCTTGAGAACGGCGAATAGGCTGGTTCTCAAAGAAGGCACGTTTTGCTGCTTGCAGACGATCTGGTTCAATGGTTTCCGGGTTAAAGTTATTTTCAACTTCATGATCGTCGAGCGTTGCTGTCACGCTTGTTGCTGAGCGTAAAGCCAAGTAGCCATCTTTTGATAAATTCTGTGCCCATTTACCGCGAAACTCATCAAGTGTTTCGGCCCCATCATTGTACGAAGTGTCGCCTAGAAGTAGAAAAAAGTCTAAGTCTTGCCTTTCGCCAGCATGTTCTAAAATCGTGGGCTCGAATGAATTATAAGTACAGCAGACGGCTCCAATTTGCAGGGGCACTAAGTCATTTGCATTGGGAGCGACACGAAAAAATCCTAATCGACTTCTAAAAACTGGCTTTGCATTAAAGTTGAGTTCGATAAAGGCATATTGATAGCGTTGATTTGCTTCCAGGCCATTCAAATCAACATGAACAAATCCACCATCGGCACGTGCCACGTTGATCAAAAGGATCGGCTTGGTCAGATCTTTGTGATGCCAAAGCGCTAATTTGAGAGGATAAATGCCTTCGTAGCAGGTCCACAATAATGCTTGAGATGAGGTGACATCTCCGCAAGCGACACCCAAGGGAAATTTGTCAGATTCCGGCACGTCGTCTTTGGTTAAGGACAAAGGGGCAAGCGGATCGCGTAATGTCGCCTGGACATTGTAGCTTACCAGGGCAGAGGCCGCGACAGTTGCGGAAGTTTTCAAAAATTGTCGACGGGTTTTGGGATTATTGCCGATGGTCATGAGCGTCTTTTACGGCTCTGCATGTCGTGAGTTCAATCAACCCAATGTCGTATTGCCTTTATTTTAGGTTTTAATTTATTGTTTCTTAACTGATTTGATTCACATGGTGTGCATCAAAAAAAGTACCGCGCCCTTATTCTCGCAAAAGTTGAAGGCGCGGCAGACACAATCAAGTATCGGAAAAAGCAATAAACATTCCGATACTTTTCGTCAAGCTCAGGTTTTGTCCTGCTGCTAAAAGGGAACTGGTAGGATTTTGGTTGCATTTTAATTGTCATGGTCGGACTCGTTCCGACCATCCATGGCACAACAATTGTTTTGATCTAGATTCCTGAACAAGTCAGGAATTGTAAGATAATAATGTGTTAAAGAGAGAAAGAAGGAATCGCCAGCCTCTTAAAAAGTAGCTGGCGATACGGGCGTGAGCGG
>JAHFEG010000015.1:0-20877 GCA_023248595.1 Myxococcales bacterium
TGCATAGAATTAGTTTCTTTCCAGGGCATAAAGATTCCTCCAAGAAATCTCTCTACCCATCTTAAAGACTGTCAGCTATGTCTCCGGTTTATTTGTCAACTATGTATCAGGTTCATACCGGGGGGGGTTCTTCCCACCCCTCAGGATTTCAGGTATGTACATTTAAACGTACGGTTTCTGTAAAAAGAATTCTAGAACATACAAAGGTTTAAATATGAGATTATTGAAAGCGTTTCTTCTGTTCACTTTATTGGGCTTGCCCCTCATGGGCAGTGATTGTGGCGGTACAACAAAGCTGAATTGTGAAGCGCAAAAAGATGCTTTAGATTGTAAGGCTTCTGGTGAGTGTAAATGGCGCACAGCAAGTGAAGTCAAAATTTTAGAAACACAAAAATGCGAGACGGATCTTCCGAAGGTTGATCCAGGGACACGGACGACCCCGCCGGGAGATGTGGCTATTGAAGATAATCGCAAGGCGTGTACAGATAAGGGTGGCACATATGTTGAATATGTCGCTTCTACTCTTGGTCAGTTTGGTCTGTATGGTTATCCTACTTACGCAGATTGTACTCCCCCGGGTCCTTGTTTTGTCATGAATTCTGGAGCTGATGATAAATTCGGTAAAAATCAAAAAAAATGTAATGAAAAAAAATATTGCAAATATGTCCCCGCTAAGATTACGCCTGCCGTAGCGAAATGCGTTGATGTTAGCGACACCTCTCTGGATTGTGAAGGGAAAACCACTGAAGAAGAATGTTCTGGGTTAGCAATTGTAATTGGTGAAGAAACTAAACCATTGTGTAAGTTTAAACAGACTGAACCAGCAGGAGTCAAAGAACCCGCAAAATGCACTGTGAAAGCACCACAGGAAAAGTGTCCAGAGGTGCCAACAACCACAGTTTCAGGAAATAAAGACGATTGCGAAGCGACTGAAGGTTGCGAATACACTATAAGCGGCACTTATTATTCTAGTGCCAGTTGTAAAAAACATTCTTGTTCGGAGCCCTCAGCGTCTATAATACCCAAAGAGATTAAAGACTATGAGGATAAATGTAAAAAGATAGTTCAATTCTGTGATTACCAAGCGCCAGAAATTACGGCAGAAGTTGGTGTGTGCAGCGATGTGATTGCTTCTAAATAGTCACATTTAGCCAAAATCGTACAAAAAAGGACCCCGCGATGGGGTCTTTTTTTTTGTTTTAGTTTTTAGATCGAAAGCAATTATCACGAAAATATTTTAGCTCTTCAATGCTTTCTTTAATGTCTTCCAAGGCAGTATGTGTCGATGGTTTTTTGGGTGCTTTTTGCTTGAGCCATTCAAAGCAAACCACTTTGATCGACGACACATCAATTTGTCGATAGTGTAAATAGGATTCAATGGCAGGCATATAAGCTTGTAGAAATTTACGATCCATATAAATGGAATTTCCAGCCAAGAGCCCTTTTCCATAAGCGACATGTTCGCTGAGCATCGACAAAAGCTGCTTTTCTGCTTCAAAAAGAGAAGTACCAGAAGCGCGGACACGTCTTAATAAACCATTTTTTGTGTGCATGTCTTTTACAATAGGCGTCATTTCTAGCAAGACAGATTCTGGTTGCCAAATGACAATATCTGTGGAGACAATTTCGTTTAAAGAGCCATCGGTGATAACCATAGCTGCTTGTATAATGGCGCATTTTTTTTCATCGAGGCCTGTCATTTCAAGATCAAGCCACACCCAACGCTCAGGAGGAAAATGTTTATTGTTTGTATTCATGCCGGGACTTTGACAGATGGTTTTTTATTGGCAAGAGACTATGCTGACTGGCGAGGTGGGTTATGCTGAAGGAAAATATTTTTTATTTTATAATATTGGCCAACTTATGGGCAGGAAATATTTTTGGAGAAGAACGCCTTGGTATAAATGAGCAGCAAGGGATAAGAGCGCAATCCCTGGGCGGAGCTTATCGTGCTATCGCCAATGACAATAATGCCATGCATTTTAATCCAGCCGGCCTTACTTTTTTCCGGCGCTTTAATTTAGATGCTGATTATATTTACCATGAACGTAACCAGCTTCACTGGACAGGCCTATCTTTGAGTGATTCATTGACCTCTGCTTTGGCTGCAGGCCTAGACTTTCATGTAGGCGTCAATTCACAAAATCCGGCAGAGTTGTCATATTTAACTGGGCTTTCTCTTGCCTATCCCATCTTTGATATCCTTTCTTTGGGAGCGACAATTAAGTATGCGTATTTGCCAAAAATGTTGTCAGAAGAAGCTGTCAATCAAGTCACTGGCGATGTGGGTTTAATGCTTAAATTTCCTTTTGGTTTATCGCTTGCGGCAGTGGGTTATAATTTGATTCCGACACTTTCCAAGCGGTTACCACTTTCTGTTGGTTTGGGTGCTGCTTTCAACATAGGTGGCACACCGGGCACGGCGGTGAATCCTGCGAGCGCGTATTCGGGATTTACGATTGCGGTGGATTGGCTGATGCGAAATTTAACTTCAGGAGATCAAATTAAACATCAATTATCTGTGGGTGGCGAATATTATCTGTTCGATATGATTCCTGTGCGTCTGGGTTACACTTGGGATCAAGCACATCGAATTAGTGCAGGACTAGGACTTTTCTTTCAGTCTATTGAAATCGATGCTTTTTTCCAGCAAGATTTAACACACTCAAAATATCGAAGTTTTGGCGCCGCGCTCCGGCTCTTTTTTCTTTGAATTTTATTCAGAAAAATTTTCGTGATGGCGATCGAGATCAACGAACCGCGTGATGTTTCCTGAAAAACGCAATTCCAGCATTCCGGTTGGTCCGTTTCGATTTTTGGCGACAATAATTTCTGCAATTCCAATTTTATCTTCAGGTGTTTTGTCGCGCAGGTAATATTCTTCACGGTATAAAAAGGCGATAACGTCGGCATCTTGTTCAATCGCACCAGACTCTCTTAAATCGCTCATCATTGGTCTTTTATCGACGCGGGATTCGACGCCACGGTTTAGCTGTGAAAGGGCAATTACGGGAACTTTTAATTCCCTGGCAATGCCTTTAAGACCTTTTGAAATCTCAGCAACCTCGACAGCCTTGCTCTCATAGCCTTCTGGCCCACTCATGAGTTGCAGATAATCGACGATAATCAGCTTCACGCTGTTATTTTTAACGTATCTTCGACACTTGCTGCGCATTTCTGAAATAGAAAGCGATGCCGTTTCATCGATATAGATGGGTGCTTGCCCTATATTTCCTGCAGCCGCAATCAATTGGGAAAATTCACTGCGCTCGATTTGTCCTCTTCTGAGTTTTGATAAATCCAAACGTGCTTCAGAGCCAATTAGACGGTGCACCAATTGTTCTGCACCCATTTCCAATGAAAAAAAGGCCACGGGCTCTTTACATTTCATAGCGGCATGAGCAGCGACATTCAATGTAAATGCAGTTTTTCCCATAGAAGGCCTGGCTGCGATAATAATGAGTTCACCTGGCTGAAGGCCGTTTGTGATGCGATCAAAATCTTTGAAGCCAGAAGGAATTCCAGTGAGATTCATTTTATTGTTGTAGAGAGCTTCGAGACGATGCATGGCTTGCTTGACAAGCTGTTGAATAGAAGCTGCATCGCAGCTAATCATGTCGCTTCGAATTTGTAAAATGAGACGCTCTGCGTCGTTAAGAAGATCGTCTGCCGACTGATTTTGTAGATGGGCTGATTTGATGATACGTGACGATGTCAGAATTAATTTTCGAAGTGTTGATTTTTGTCTGACAGTCCCAATATAGGTTTTGAGCATCGCAGAACTTTGAATAAAACTTTCATATTGAGCGATAGCTTGTGCGTTGCCGACATAATCCAGTTTGCCAATTGTTGTCAACTTTTCAATCATCGTCACTGTGTTGATAGGTTGGCTTTCGGAGTGCAGGGCGAGCATGGTGCGGTACAGCGTTGCGTGAATTGGAAAAGCGAAATCATCAGGCTGTATTTTCTCATGGATAGTTGTTTCGATCGCGTCTGGGTCAATAAGGATCGAGCAAAGGAGGCATTTTTCCGCATCTGATGAATGCGGGAGGTCCGTTCTTGCTTGGAGAACTTCTTCGGTAGGCTTTTCTGCCTCTTGTATAATGGAGCCTACATCCACGGTATTATCTTTTTTTATTAAATGGTTAAAATGCTCTAAATTAGCATTTTCCAAAAGGTTGCCAGAACCATAGAGTTTACCCTCTTGGTGACTTGTGCTGGAAGTCATAGTTGTTATCTCATTCAAACTGGATTATCTTAAAAGAGCGCTATCGTAGCAAAAAGCAATCACTTGGGAAATAGTTCAATATGCAATTATCAAAATATGAATTAACGGCACAAAAGTTATTGGTCCAAAGTCAAAAATTAGCAAAAGAACGCGAAAACCAAGTAATTGAGCCAGAACATCTACTCTGGGCTTTATTAAATGACAACCAGATCAAATCATTTTTGGAAGAGCAAAAGATTCAAGTAGCTGATATTTTGAGAGAACTTGAAGTTGAATTAGTGAAAAAACCGAGAATTGTTCATGCACCAACCTATCTTTCTCCCTCACTTTTAAAAATAGCGGCTCAGGCGGAAGTGGATGCGACCTTAAAGGCGGATCAATTAGTAAGTCCTTTGCATCTGCTGATGGCTATGGCCAATACAGAAAATGTTCCCTCTGCTGCGGGGTCTATTTTAAAAAAAAGCGGATTTAAAAAAATAGTAATGGCGTCGAAAAAAGAAACAGCCACCAGTGTATCAGAAAATCCAACCACTTACCTGGAACGTTTTACGAGCAATTTAACCCAGGCTGCTCGGGATGGGAAGCTTGATCCTGTGGTGGGTCGAGATCATGAAATGCGTCGCTTGATCCAAGTTTTGTCTAGGCGCTATAAAAATAATCCGGTGTTGGTGGGAGAGCCCGGAGTCGGTAAAAGTGCAATTATTCAAGGGTTGGCTCAGCGGATTGCTAAGGGGGACGTGCCTTCTACATTAAAAGGGCGCGAATTGCTTTCTTTAGATATTGGATCTTTGCTTGCAGGAGCCACGCTTCGAGGACAATTCGAAGAAAGATTAAAAACAATCATCAGTGAATTGAAAAAAGCTGAAGGGCAGGTGCTTCTATTTATTGATGAAATTCATGCTTTAGTCGGTGCAGGTGGTGAAGGTGCCTCTGACGCTGCCAATTTGATGAAACCCGCTTTGGCTCGGGGCGAAATCCAAGTGCTTGGTTCGACAACGCCAGATGAGTTTAGAAATAGCATTGAAAAAGATGCAGCTCTTGAACGTCGTTTTCAGTCCGTGCTCGTGCCAGAACCGAAAGAGAACGAGGCACTGCAAATGTTGCGCGGGATCAAACATAAATATGAAGCTTTTCACGGCGTTCGCATCGAAGACGCTGCTTTATCGGCGAGCGTCCATTTCTCGGTGCGCTATCTGTCCGGCAGAGCTCTTCCGGATAAAGCAATTGATTTGATTGATGAGGCGGCTTCTAGATTGCACATCGCCATGGACTCTGTTCCACATGAAATTGACGAGTTGGAAAGAAACTTAATGCAATTGAAAATGGAATTGCAATCTTTAGAACGAGAATCGGATACGAAAACAAAATCTGATCAAGAAAAACTTAAAAAGCAAATTGAAAAAACCAGCGAACTTGCCAAAGATCTAAAAAAACATTGGGAAGAAGAGTTGTCGCTAGTGCAGTCGATCTCAGCCTTGAAAGAAGGCATTCAAAAAGCACAGGGCGACCAAGAGGAGGCTGAACGTGCACATGAAGTTGAGCGTGCCTTTGTGTTGAAATATGAAACAATTGAGCAACTCAAAAAAGAGCTAGGGCTTTGCTCGCAAAAGCTGGAAAAAATGCAAAGTCAGAAACGCTTAATTAAAGAGGCGGTAGATGAAGAGGATATCGCTGCTGTTGTATCTGATGTGACGGGGATTCCGATTAAAAAAATGTTGGAAGGTGAACGTGAAAAATTAGTGAACATGGAAAAACGCATCAAAGACAGACTGATTGGGCAAGAAGAAGCTGTTCGGGGCGTGGCCAATGCCATTAGGCGATCGAGGGCAGGGCTTTCCGATCCTTCTCGGCCAGTTGGTAGTTTTTTGTTTCTTGGACCGACAGGCGTGGGGAAAACAGAATTAGCAAAGGCGCTTTCAGAATTTTTATTTGATGATGAACGATCCATGGTACGGTTTGATATGTCTGAGTTCATGGAGAAACACGCTGTGGCAAGGCTGATTGGTGCACCTCCGGGGTATCAAGGTGCAGAGGATGGAGGACAATTAACTGAGGCTGTTCGCAGGAAACCTTACGCCGTTGTTTTATTCGATGAAATCGAGAAAGCGCATCCCGATGTTTTGAATATTTTGTTGCAGATATTAGATGATGGCAGATTAACAGATAGCCGAGGACGTTTAGTTGATTTTAAAAATACTGTCATCATTATGACGTCGAATCTAGGTTCCTATTATTTATTGGAAGCAAGTTTGGAGGATGGCACTATTGAAGAATCAGCGAAGCAGGCAGTTAAAGTTGAATTGTTGAAGCATTTTCGCCCTGAGTTTATTAATCGTATCGATGAGGTCATTATGTTTCATGGGCTGACTCGGGCCCATATTGAGAAAATTGCGGATCTGGCGTTGCAAAAATTAGATAAACTTTTGGCGCAGGAAAAATTACAATTGCGTTTTACCGACGAAGCGAAAAAAGCATTAATAGATTCCGGTTTTGATGCAGCATTTGGTGCGCGGCCTTTGCGTCGCGCCATTCAAAAATGGGTGCAAGATCCTCTTTCCATGGCGCTGCTGGAAAATAAATTTAAGGTTGGTGATACCATTCAATGCGTTCTAAATTCGGAAAAAGTTTCTGAAAAAATATTAGATTTCGTACGAATTGAATAATATTGATAGAAAGACAGTTTATCTTTTGAGTTGATGGTTTTAAAATTTTGGGTTTGTTTTGCTATTGAAACTTTATGGAATAAAGCTTTGAGGTTTTTTATGATGCGTCGATCGTCATGTTTAAAATTACAGGTGGACATTGAATTTCCGGAACCGCGAGTGATGGCGCATGCAGTGACTACCTTGGAGCAAGGCGGTGTTATCGCCTATCCAACTGATACAAATTATGGGATGGGCTGTGGTATTTTAGATAAACAAGCAATCGCTCGTGTTTGTCGGTTGAGAAATTTAGATGAGAGCCATTTGCTTTCATTGCTTTTACCAGACTTGTCAGACATTGCGCGTTATGCGGTCGTTGATAGCGATTCTTACCGCATCTTAAAGCGCCGCCTGCCTGGTGCTTATACATTCATTTTACGAGCAACACCTGAAGTGCCTCGTATTTTTCAAAGTAAACGCATGACAGTGGGGATTCGTATTCCTGATCATCCTGTCACGTTGGCATTGGCTCGCATTTACAAAAAACCCATGGTCTCTACTTCGACCAAAATGGGCGACAGAATGTTAATTAGTGCGGCAGACATTGCAGAAAATATGGGTCATGATTTGGATATGATTTTAGATGCAGGCACGATTGCAGGCAGAGACTCATCTGTAGTAGATCTCAGTGGTCCATATCCTGTGGTCATTAGAGAGGGGGCTGGAGATGTTAGGTGGGTTTCAGTTTGAAAATGCGATCACCGATACAGATCATGTTTCTGAATATACTGGCTCACTTTTTGATCAATCAGGCTTAGGTTTGGAAACGTTGCAGGACTTTTAAAGTCTGTGCGAATATGGGTGCTTTGAATATTTGGTAAAATATAGCCATCGTGGATGCGAAGTCGATGTAAAGGTGCAGGGATTTTCTGAATGGGAAATCCTTCGCGTAAATAAATTATAATTTCACTTAAGTACTCTAATTTTTCGGGCTCAAGCCAATTGGGTATTTGTTCTAAAATATCACTGCCCATTGTGAAGAAAAGTTTTATGCCAGGCCTGAGCAGATGGATATGTTCTAGCGTGCGTACGGTATAACTAGGAGCGGGCAAATATTTTTCGATGGGGACGACATGAACTTCGGGACCTAATCGTGAAAATGCCAATGAGCACATTTGAGTACGATGTTCAAATGAAGACATTCTTTTCTGAAATGGATGATCAGCACAAGGAATGATCCAGAGCATTTCAATGGGTTCGAGAGCGAGGGTGCTTAGAGCAAGTAATTGATGACAAAGGTGAGGAGGGTCAAAACTTCCACCTAAAATGCCTACCCGTGTCCCTTTTGGCGCTAAAGGCAAAATTTTGTCAAGTGCTTGAAGTGGCATTTTTATCTCGTTGTTGAGTTGAGTTCTTGAGCACAAGTTTCCCTGACATATTTTTTGACAAATGCATAGCTGGCCAATGTAATAGCGGCAAATAAGAAGAACAGTCCTGCATCTCCTAAAATATCGATTAAGGATAAGAAACATTGGGAAATCAGAGCATTCGAGGCCCAGGTTAACATTAGGATGAGACTAATGCCTTTGGCTCGATAATGCGCTGGAAAGACTTCAGGAATTAGAACCCAAACCAAAGTCCCCAAAGAAACATTGAAACTTGCAGAATAGATAAAGAGTGAGGCCATGACAAAAAATGAAGAAAGGACGTGAGAAGGAAGCAGAAAGCCAATGCCTGCAGTTAAAAGCGAGACAAACATCAGCTTCAAACCAAATTGAAGTAAAGGTTTTCGTCCTACTTTGTCGATAATGACGGTGACATAGATGGCCGTTAAAATACCAACTAAAGAAATAAATAAAGAAGCAATAAGTGCATAGACAGGATCCGCGATACCGGCTTGCTCAATTAAGATGGGAGCATAGTAAGAAACGGTTCCGATGCCGGTGGCTTTTTCCATGATACCGACGGCTAAGCCGACCAAAAGAGTTAGGCGTATTCCAGGGTAAGAGATAAAATTTTTCCAAGGGATATGGGGCTTTTTGATTTTATCCATGGGACTATTTGGAATAAAGAATAAAGCAATTAATTCGATAAATGCGAGGAAGGATCCAATTAGTAACATGATTTTCCAATCAGATTTTTTAGAAAATGCAATTTCTATAACGTTGCTAAACAGGCATCCAGTCATAAAAGATCCGGATCCAGCCGCTAATATTTTACCGCGATAAAGAGCTGGGGTGACTTCGACAAGATACAAAGGGACAATAATAGAGCTTAGTCCAAGACCTAACCCCAAAATGCCTCGTCCCAATTCAAATGACCAAAATTGAGACTCGAAGACACTCATGATAGGGCCTATTAAAATCAAAAAAATCGAAAAGATAAGAGTTGGTTTTCTGCCTAAAAAATCTGCGATAATGTTGGCAAAGATAACAGCAATGAGACCGCCCCACAAAGCCGCGCTGATGATGTCTTCTGTGTTGTTTGTTTGAAAATGGAACTGCCTGCTGATAAATAAAATAGCACCTGAAATAATATTGCTATTGTAACCAACAACGAGACCGCTGAAGACGCTGATGAAAAAAGTGGTTTTAAAAAGCATGGTATTTTCCCAGGCAATTATTTAAAAATGCCTGTGAGTTGTTTACGCTTTGAAATTAACATTGAGTCAATCCAAACAACATATTTTCTTCAAATAATCGATTTCCTGCTGGATCGACAAGTAAACTTAAATATTCAATGTCATCATCTTGGAAACAAAAAGAGTTGATGTATTCGATCGCGTTTTCTAGTCCGCAAGCAAGCGAAAAACTTGCTGAAAAAGGAGCTTTGCGGAAGAAAAGTTGAAAGCAAGCGGTTTTTTCTGAAATTCCCGCTTGGAAATAGCCGCTAGCCATGGTGATCTGATAAAAATCATTAAGTAGAGCAGGATTTGAATATTTCATAAGAGAATTGCCAATCTGAGTGGTTAGAAGATCTTTTAAAAAATATCAAGCGGCCGCTAAATGTTGAAGATGAAGTGGAAATTAAAAAAAAGTCTATGGATATATCAAAAACGCATGTCTATTTGAATCGTGAAATTAGTTTTTTGGAGTTCAACGAGCGTGTATTAGCACAAGCAAGAGATGAAAATGTTCCTTTGTTGGAACGATTACGATTCTTGTGTATTTCTAGTACTAATCTCGACGAATTCTTTGAAATTCGGGTTGCTAGTTTAAAGCAAAAAGCAATTGCGCCGCTTTCATTGGTTGATCCCGATAGTTTGACGCCGCAGCAAATATTAAAGCGCATCAGTGAAAAAGCTCACCTATTGGTGAATGAACAGTACCGTGTCCTTAACGAGACTGTTGGTGTTGCTTTGGAAAAAGAAGGGATCCAGTTTTTACGCCGATCCAATTGGACGCCCGAACAAGTTTTATGGGTAAGTGAATATTTTCGCAGCCAATTATTACCTATCTTAAGCCCTATTGGTTTGGATCCTGCCCATCCTTTTCCGCGTATTTTGAATAAGAGTTTGAATTTTTTTGTATCACTCAATGGCAGGGACGCTTTTGGTAGGGAAGTGGAAGTTGCTGTTGTTCCAGCACCTCGTGCCTTGCCGCGCCTGATCCGAGTACCCGCGCATTGTGCCACCGCTCCTTATCAGTTTGTATCGCTTGCTGCTATTATTCGTACCCATGTCCATCAATTGTTTTCGGATATGGATGTTACGGGAAGTTACCAATTTCGTGTGACGCGTAATAGTAATTTATTTGTCGACGAAGAAGAAGTTGATGATTTACTGATTTCGTTAGAGGGAGAATTACCCTCCAGGCGTTATGGGGATGCGGTACGTTTAGAAATTGAGCAAAGCTGTCCGGAAGGATTAACGCATTTTTTGCTCGATCATTTTAGCCTAAGCGCCGATGATTTATATCGAGTTGATGGTCCTGTGAATTTAAATCGATTGCTGGCGATGTGTGACTTAGTTGATCGGCCAGATTTAAAATATGCACCTTTAACGCCGGGCGTCCCTAAAAATTTAATGCCTAGCAGCGATATGTTTGAAGCGATTTCTAATCGTGATATTTTGCTACACCATCCATTTGAATCTTTTTTGCCAGTTGTTGATTTTTTGCGTCAGGCATCAAAGGATCCGAATGTTTTAGTAATCAAACAAACTTTGTACCGCACAGGATTTGATTCTGTTTTAGCTGATTATTTGGTGAGCGCGGCTGCTTCTGGGAAAGAGGTGACAGTGGTCATTGAGCTAAGGGCGCGTTTTGATGAGGAAGTTAACATTTCTTTGGCGACGCGTCTGCAAGAAGCTGGAGCGCATGTCGTTTATGGCGTCGTGGGTTTTAAAACCCATGGTAAAATGCTCATGATTGTGCGCCGAGAAGGCAATCAGTTGCGTCGCTATGTGCACTTGGGTACGGGAAATTATCATGCTCGTACCGCAAGGCTCTATACTGATTACGGTTTATTTACTGCGGATCCAGATATCGGCGAAGATATCCATAAACTATTTATACAGCTCACAGGTCTTGGACGCGTGACGACATTGAAAAAATGTTTACAGTCACCATTTACGCTGCAACAAGGGCTTATCGATAAGATTAACCGGGAAATTGAACATGCTAAAATGGGTAAAAAAGCCCATATTATGGCTAAAATGAATGCGCTCACTGATCCGCAGCTGGTTAATATGCTGTACGAGGCTTCTGGAGCTGGTGTCCAGATCGATTTAATTGTGCGCGGTATTTGTTGTTTGCGTCCTTTGGTCCCTGGTCTTTCTGAAAATATTACCGTGCGTTCGATTATTGGCCAATTTTTAGAACATACACGTGTTTATTATTTCTATAATGATCAAGAGTCAGAACTTTATTTGGCAAGTGCTGATTTAATGACGCGTAATCTTGCACAGCGTGTAGAAGTTGCTTTTCCGATTGAAGACGAAGCTCTCAAAATAAGAATCATTCGAGAGTCATTTGAATTGTATTTAACCGATAACGTTCAAGCTTGGCAATTAACAAAAGATGGAACTTATAGCCACGTTATGCAGATGCCAGGTGAAGAACCCCTATCCGCGCAGTATAGACTTTTAAGAGAGTTGTCTTTAGAGAGAAAAGAACTTTAAAGGGAGTTCTTGTATTCATCCAGGACTTTGTTTACAACTGTTTTTGGGTTTAAAGGTGTACGCAGCGCCTTTTGATAAGCGCATTTCAGAAATTGGGTGAAAAATGGATTTTGCGACGAGTGCAACTGAACAACAGTTTTTGGAGAAAGTGGAGGCATGTCTCAGCCAGGCCTTAGAGGTAAAAGAAGGTGCTTTGCCTCATTCTGCCGAAATACTTCTTGCTGCTTCTCGTCATTTATGTGTGACGGGAAATGCGAAGAGGGCAAGACCTTTACTCACTTCATTTTTTAGTGACGCGCTTGGCATTCAAAATCAACAATTAGTTTTAGCCGCAGCGGCTGGCGAGTTAATCCACTCAGCGAGTTTGCTGCATGATGATGTGATCGATGACGCAAAAATGCGCCGTGGTCGTTCCACCGTCAGCCATCAATTTGGTAATTCTGTGGCTGTGTTGTCAGGTAATTATTTGCTATCTGTGGCTTTTTCATTGCTGAAAGAAGGTCCCAAAGAACTTATTTACGATTCAATTGAAGTGATTGCGTACATGGCCAAGGCCGCCATGGCTGAGATTTCCATACGAGGCAAAATGGACACCAGCACAACTTGTTGGCGCGAAATTGCCATTGGAAAAACTGGAGTTTTGTTTGCTTGGTGTGGCAAGGCTGCAGCTCGTATTGCTAGAAATGAAGATGCTGCACAACGATTTTATCAATGTGGTTTGCGTATTGGGACGGCATTTCAACTGATTGACGATCTCAGAGATTTGCAAGACAAAAAAGAATTGAAAGACAAATTTTTGGATATCAAAAATCGTGAACTTTCATTTCCTATTTTAATATCACTTGAAAATCCTTTTATTAGAAACGAACTTAAAAATCTTTGGGGTAAAGAGGAAATGAACGAAGCTGAAATTTTACAGGTAGGTCAGCATATTGTAGATAGTGGTGCCGTCCAAAAAACCTGCGAGGCTGCCAAACTTGAAATCCAAGCAGCGATTGATGCCTTGGGCCATTTTAAAGAAACATCTGGTGGTAAACAGATTTTTCATTGGTTAAACCAACTTTATCAGACTGCTTGTCATGGGTTTTAATTGTGTGGCTCTTTAAATTGTTGGCATGGTTTATTGGTCTTTTTATCCTTTGGTTTATCCCGTGGGTGTTTGTTTTTTATACAGGGCTAGTTGTTTATTTTCCTTATGAAGCCGACGGAAAAAGTCGTTATGTGCGTGCGACTGGCCCGTTGCTGCAAAGAGTGAATAAAGAACTTACCTGGACACCAGGCAATTATATCCCTGCAAACTGCCGGCATGCTTTAGTTGCAGCAGAAGATATGCGGTTTTATGAACATAACGGGGTTGATCTCAATAGCATCGAAGTAGCAATGAAGCGCAATCGCAGAAAAGGGAAGATCCGTTGGGGTGGAAGTACCATTACCCAGCAACTCGTTAAAAATGCTTTTTTATCTCGAGAAAGATCTTACTTTCGTAAATCCAGAGAATTCGTGGGGGCGCTTTTATTAGATTTAATCATGTCGAAACAAGATCAGATTACTTGGTATTTTAACGTGGTGGAATTTGGTCCACGTCTCTATGGTATTCATGATGCAGCTCAGCGTTTCTTTAAGAAAAAACCTCAACAATTAACGCTTACTCAGTGTGTGGCTTTGGTCTCGATATTGCCAGACCCCAAGCGGAGCCATAAAGCTTTGCTGACGGGATTGGTACCTAATTATTTAAAGAAACGTCAAGAAAGAACTCTGCGTATGATTGGCGATGTGCGTGTCAATTTCAAAAAAAGCGCGCAAAATTAATATGCGCGCTTTTTTGAATTCCTGAATTCTTAAGTTTAAGTCGAAATATTTATTTAAAGCCCCCTCGCTCCGAAGGAGCAACCCTTGCAATAGCCCGGGGTTAAGCGCAGCGGTACCCCGGGAAAACATATCGGCACCACCCAAATCGCCCTGAAGGGGCAAAAATCAATCCCACAAATATTTTTCATCGAATGAAAGACGGGTGTGTTTTAAAAATAGACAGGAACCATATTTTTTTGCGAGAGCTACCATGTAATAGAATAAATTAGGGCGGGTGTGATCATTTAAAAACCTGTATCTGAATTGGGTGCTAAAAATTAGATGGATATTAATCTCAGCGAGGGTTGGTCCATGCTTTTAATATGCCCCTTCAGGGCGATTTGGGTGGTGGTATGTTTTACCCAGGGTACCGCGCTTGTGCGCTTAACCCTGGGCTATTGCAAGGGTTGCTCCTTCGGAGCGAGGGGGCTTTAAATAAATACTCCGACTATCTACACCAGCATATGAGCACTGAAACTGAAGAATTCAGGAATTCAAAAAAGCGCGTAGCTTGATCTTACACCCATTTTCTGGGCTGCCATTGACAGCATTTGTCTTCGGGTTAGCATAAAATATCTTTTACTTTGGGGTCCAAATTGAATTCTGCAATTCGAATGCTAAGAGGAATTCTGATGTCTGTTGGCCTCTTTATTCTTTTGCTTTGTTGTAATTTTCTGCAACTGGTCACTTTGGTGCTGCTGCCTTTCTCCAGAAAAGTATTTCGTAAAGCGAATCGCGAGATAGCCAATTTTTGGTGGGGTTCTGCCAGTTTTTGTCTCGAACGATTGCAAGGGATTCGTATTCATTTTTCTGGTGACACTGTGCCCAAGCAAGAAAATGCTTTGCTGGTCATTAATCATCAAAGTATGGCAGATATCCCTATTTTATTTGGACTCGGTCATAGAGCTTCTCGTCTTGGTGATATGAAATGGATAGCCAAAGATATGTTAAAATATGTGCCGGGTGCAGGTTGGGGAATGTTGTTTCTAGATTGCATATTTGTCAAGCGTCAATGGCACCTTGATCAAGTGAATATCAACCGAACTTTTCATAAATTCTTTCAAGAAAATATTCCGATTTGGCTCACGACGTTTCCGGAAGGAACTCGGTTTCATGCTCGAAAATTACTCAGCTCTCAGCTTTTTTCTAGAAAACATGGGTTGCCGGAAAGTCGTTATGTTTTAATACCGCGCACCAAAGGCTTTGTGGCTTCTGTACAAGGGTTACGTGGCCACATTGTGGCTGTTTACGATATTACCATTGGGTTTCCTGATCGGGTCCCTAGTTTACTTGAGTTGGCGACAGGCAAGGTAACAGATGTTTATTTGCATGTGCGTCGTTTTGAAATCACTTCTTTGCCGATGAGTGAAGCAGAACTTTCCGAGTGGCTTCGTCGTATTTTTCTAGAAAAAGATCAACTGCTGTCCCATTTTCATGCTGCTGGTCAATTTGTTTAAGTGGCGAGACAATAAAAATTTCCCAATGTCGTATTGCTTATATTTTAGGTTTTAATTTAAAGTATATTTACTGCTTTGATTCACATGGTGTGCATCAAAAAAAGTACCGCGCCTAAATCCCGTAGAAAGTTTTTGGCGCGGCAAGTCCACTAAAGAACCGGGGCGAAAATTAACACTCCGGTTCTGCTTGTCAAGCTTTGTCAAAAAAGCTTGGAGTGTTTATGGAAAACAAAGTTTGTATCCCCCTCGATATTATTCGCAACTTTAATTTATCGCCACGGGCCCGCATTGTCTGGGCGGAGCTTTCTTTGTTGCCCAAAGGCATGGTTGGTGAGTTCGTCGTTAAAATAAAAGAGCTGAGTCAACTTTTAGGAATTTGCGATAGCACCTTGCGTCGTGCCATGAAAGCACTCGAAGAAGCGGGGTTGATTCAGTGTGTTGGGATTTTTGAGAAACGCCACAAGAAATATATTTTTAAAAGGCATTTTTGTCATTCCAAACTTGATTTGGAATCTAGTTCAAGCGTTGATAGTCTAGATGCCAGCCTGCGCTGTCATGACAAACAAGAACAGCCTTCTTCCTATCCAGTCTCACCGTTTAGTAATTGGAAAGAAACATTCCGAGAATTAAAAGCACAAATGAGATCCGAGCCCGCACCAAACCCAGAACGAAAAGTGGACCCAAGTGAAACTGATTTGCTGCGCATGAAATATCGATTTGCCAATGGAAAACCCTGCAGCGATGATAAACCCAAAATGGCTTATGCCGAGCAGTTGTACAACTTTTATCAAAATCAATGGCGTGCTCAATTTCCGTTGTTAAACGGTAAAGACAACCGTCCGCTTTTAGATGCTGGTCTCATCGAATATATTATCATGAATGAACCAGCGAATATTGCCGGTGGAAAAATGATGGACATCATCGACAAAGAGCTGCAACGCTTCACCGATTTTCCCATCGATATGGCTTAAGCAGATTTTAAAAGTTTTTGGACTTCGTATTTTTTTGAGACGTTATCGCCAGCCAGGATAAATGCCTTTTGGCCCCAGTCGCTAACAGCCAAAGTATCGCCGCTTTTTTTGCAAGTCAGTGCCATGTTAAAGACGGGCTCAAAGGCATTTTGATTAATCGAGATTGCTTTTTGAAAATAGTCTGCTGCTTTTTTGAAATCATTTTTACTTAAAGCGATGACGCCAAGCTGGTTGAATGGTCTTGAATCGAGAGAATTGACAAGATCCGCTGCTTTTTGGTAATGCGTATTGGCTTCGTCCACTTTATTTTGCATGAGATAAATTTCGCCTAAATTGTAATAAGCATCCCATTTGCTGGCATCTCGTTTAATGCATTTCAAAAAAATAGATTCGGCGTCTGCGGCGTTACCAGACAAAAAAGTGTAAATGCCAACCCGTAAATCATCGTAGTAGCTCTTATTGGTTTCTGCTAAATGCTGTGCGTAGGGCAGGGCCGCTGCATAGTCACCTTTTTCTTCATAAAGGATAGCAAGCTGTCCGTAAAAAAAATCAACATTGGGGGCAATACGAATTGCATCTTTATATAGCAAGATGGCGGCATCTAAGTCTTTTTTCAACTTTAGATACTTGGTGATAGCAATGAAACCTGTGATAAAATAAATATTGCAATCGATTGATTTTAAGATTTGCAAGACAGCGTCTTGGATCTTGCCTTGCAGCATGAGAATTCGGCTGTATTCAAAATGTGCCAATTCTGAAGCGGGATTAAGCGAAAGTGATTTAAGTATTTCTTCTTCGGCTTTTTGAATGTCGCCTAAATTGCGAGAGGCTATGGCCCAATTTAAACGAATATTGCTGTCTTCTGGTAAAACTTTGGCTGCCCAGCTTAAAGCGGCTTCGGCTCCTTTGAATTCCTGCTTTTCTAAGAACCAAATCCCTTGAAGGGCGACCAAACGAGGATCGTTGGGATAAATGGCTGCGGCCTCACCAATTAATTGAAAAGCATTATCAATATTGTCTTGAAAGAGGGCGGATCTGATCTGCTCCAGGCGAGCTTCAAAGCAATTGGGATTTTCTTTCAAAGTACGATCAAGGAGTGTTTCGGCTTCTTCGAACTTGCCAAAGCGAAAGAAATCAGAGGTTTGCTTTACTAATTCTTGTGGATTTATCATGTGTGCTGGTCCTGATTTTTAATTATATTCTATTGGGTAGGGTATTAAGTTTCCAGTGTTTAGGGTTAATAATTCAATTGTTTGGGATGGGGGCTTGCTGCTTTTGTCTTTGTTGACTATGGATAAAGCCTATTTGGAATCATGCGCAGGAGATGGATTGTGATAGAAAAAAGAAATGATGTTTTGCAATATGATAAACGAGTCATGCACCGCTATGTGACGGAAGGTCAGATAACGCAAAAAGAACTCGAAAAACACCTGGCTGATTTGCCTGATTTGAGCGAAGAATGTGAAGATATTGCTGACTCTATTTATGGTGACTTGCAATCAAAAGACGCACCGCGCTAATCTGCCTTAGGAGTAAACATGACTGAGCGAGATGAACAGACTGTTGCGTTTAAAGTAGTCGATCGTCGCCGTTTTGATGATGAAGGTGAGGCAAGAGAAGGCACACAGGCAGAGGCAGTGAAAGAGACGGAAAAAATCAGTTTGCCAGTGCCTGAGCCTGAAGCCGATGCTTCGGCTGGCCCTCTTACTTTTTCTGTGTTTATTCAGGGGTTGGCACATCAGACATTGATGGCAATGGGTTTAATCCCTTGGCCCGAAACAGGTCTCATAGAAGCTAGATTAGAGCATGCACAAGAGACCATCGACATCTTAAGTATTTTGCACGAGAAGACAAAGGGCAATTTGTCGATCGAAGAAAAACAGTTGTTTGATACGATTTTATATGAATTGCGCATGACTTTTGTACAAGTTTTGCAGAAGATGAATAATTAAGTGAAGTCCACATGGCGTCTTTGGCTGGCCTATGACGGTACCCGCTATTGTGGCTGGCAATTTCAGCCTGGCCAAATGAGTGTTGAATCCGTTTTACAAAAAGCATTGCTAGAGCTAACCGGTCAAACTATTTCTTTAACAGTTGCTGGTCGTACTGACGCCGGTGTCCATGCCCGTGGTCAGGTGGTTTCTTGCGAATTTGAAAGTCGTTTTGACGAAAAAAAAATGATTTTGGCATTGGCGAGTAAGCTACCCTTAGATGTGGCTGTTTGGCGTGCCGACATCATGTCTGCCGGTTTTAACGCAAAAAGGCACAGTATTGGTAAGCGCTATGTCTATCGTATCTACCAAAGTTTAGCGAAAGATCCATTTTCATATCAAACGCATTGGCATTTGCGAAGGCAGTTGAATGTGGAAGCGATGCAGGCAGCAGCCCAACATTTTGTCGGAGAGCATGATTTTGAAAGTTTCCGCTCCGCTCATTGTGAAGCAGAGCATGCCCGGCGATATTTATGGGCTGTTGACGTTACTTCCGCAAATAATCTGATTGAAATCGATGTGCGCGGCAATGCTTTTTGCCACAATATGATACGTATTATTGTTGGGACATTGGTAGAAGTCGGGCTTGGCCGTTTACCCGCGACTTCGATTCCTTTGATCATTGATGGAAAAGACAGAAATCTGTCGGGCAGAACTGCTCCTGCTCGGGGTCTTTTTCTAGAAGCGGTTTATTATCCAGATGATTTGACTGCGGCAAATATCCCTGCCGATGCTTGTTTTCCCAGGTACCCAGTGACGAAAGAAATGTTGCAGCAGGTTTGTCGAAACGTCGACTCGGAGTCTTAAAATGTTTGGCATTGGAATCTCAGAGCTGGTGGTGATTTTTTTAGTTGCCTTATTGGTGCTTGGGCCCGATCAGCTACCAAAAGTTGCGCGGAAGTTGGCGCAGTTTTTTAGTGAATTTCGAAAACTCAATGAAGATTTACGTTTGAATTTGATGAGCGCTTCTAATGACATTATTGCAACCCAAGACAAAGCGCCCAGGAATGCTGTTGCGCGTGGCCAAATAATTGAAACAAAAGTACTTGAGATAATTGCTGAGTCCAAAGATCACCCGAACGAAGGAAACAACTTGCATGGATGAAAAGTCTTATCCGGTGATTGCGCATTTGAAGGATTTGCGCCGTTCTGTTTTTAGGGCGATCATTGGAGTTGCCTTGGGTATGATCGTTTGTTTTGTTTTTACTGAAGAGATTTTGCTGTGGCTTAGAAGGCCAATGGAAAAAGTTTTAGGCACTTCGAGTCATTTTGTGGTGCTTTCGCCGCAGGAATATTTTTTTACGGAAATGAAAGCGGCCTTAATGGCCGGCATTTTCCTAAGTAGTCCGTGGGTAATGTATCAATTGTGGTTATTTGTTGTGCCGGGTTTATATGTTCAAGAGAAAAAACTGGCGGGAATTTTTGTGGCTGCCACGGTTTTTTTCTTTGTGGCAGGTGCTTATTTTGCTTATGCCGTGGTGTTTCCACCCATGTTCCAATTTTTTATTGGCACATTGCCGCCTGACATTCAGGGCAATTATTCGATTGGAATTTTATTTGGCTTTGCCACCAATTTGCTGCTGGCATTTGGCTTTGTTTTTGAGACGCCAGTATTGGTTTTTTTATTGGTGCTGATGGGTGTCGTGGAAGTAGAAGACTTAAGCAAATGGCGGCGCTATGTGGTGGTGATTGCTTTCGTGGTCGCGGCTATTTTAACGCCTACGCCCGATCCATTGACACAAATCATGATGGCATTGCCTATTATATTCTTGTTTGAGCTTGGCCTGTTTTCGGCCAAGCTATTTGTCAAAAAGAGATTATAATTGGGAAGATTGAGTTGGACATACAGGAAAAGAAAAGGTTGATCCCCCGGAACCCTGAGTCCACTCGCCATCACCACAGTATGAAGTAGGATAACTTCCATAAGCAGCATGAGTTGAGCTTGAGAATACATCGTAAAATCCTGATTTTGTAGTATCAACGCGTATGTAATAGCTGTTTTTATCCGGGCCCGTTGCGCCGCTGTAAGCTTGTGCACAAAAGCTTCCCACTGCGGTATTTATCATACAGTGAGCAGCGCAAAGGCTACAAATTTTAGGGGAATACCAAGAGTAAGTTACACTAGAATTTACTGGATTCGTGCAGGGTGCGACTAGATCACAGCTAGTGCAGGCATCCCTTGAATCATTCATTGTAACAGTCGTTTCAGGATTTCCAGCGGTGGATGCGCATGCGGGCCAGCTAGTGAAAGTGGTGACTAAAGAATTACTTTTTACAGACTCATCTGGATTGGCACAGCCAATAGCAAAAATAGCAAGTAGGCAACATAGCGAGAAAAATTGTTTCATTAAATAACCCCTTTGTCATTGATGCTATTACAGGGGGGTTACTAGATTCAATCAGCTTGCAGGTATTTTTCTAAACCTGACTAGACAACTCGCCAGTTAAGGAAAGTTTAGTGGCTTGATTGATCTTTACATTAACCAAGGTGCCAATCAGGGTTTTGGGGCCATGGAAAGAAACAATATGGTCGCCTTCGGTGCGCGCGCTTAAGCGTGCAGTGCCCTTATTTAAAGAAATAAGCCCTTGAGCATTGTCCGGATCAATTTTAGCGGTTCCTT
>JAHFEG010000015.1:20887-49316 GCA_023248595.1 Myxococcales bacterium
AACGACTTTTCCAATCATTTTTTCGTGATGGGCTAGGCTAATTTCGTGTTGTACTTCCAGCATGCGTTGGTTGCGTTCGCGTTTAACATAGGCAGGAATATCGTCAGCGTCGCGTTTTTCAGCGACAGTTCCTGGTCTTGGTGAATATTTAAAAACGAAAACATTTTTATATTTAACTTCGCGCAACAAACTGAGTGAGCTTTCAAAGTCCTCGTCAGTTTCCCCAGGAAATCCAACAATCATGTCGCCGATAATATTAATGTCAGGCATGCGTTTTCTAGCACGTTCAATTAAATTTAAATAAATTTCGCGGGTATAACCACGATTCATGCGTTTTAAAACATCGTTGCTGCCAGATTGCGCCGGGATATGCAAATATTTGCAAATACGCTCAGACGAAGCCATGACATCGAGCGCTTCATCGGTAAAATCACGGGGATAACTGGTTAAAAAACGCAGTCTTTGCATGCCTGGGACTTCTTCATGCAACCGAGAAAGCAAGTTGGCAAAAGATGTCGTTTTTTGAGCAGCATCCATGAAGGTGTAATGATTAATGGTTTGTCCAAGCAAGGTAATTTCCAGCACACCATGATCGACGAGGCGTTTTGCTTCATCAATAATTGACTCTGGATCGCGATGGACTTCGGGCCCTCGCGTGCGTGGAACAACACAAAAAGAGCAAAATTTATTACAGCCACGGGTAATGCGAATATATGCCTGGTTGGAGGTTTTATCTTTTGATAAAAGCCTCGAGGAGTCCAGGGCTTCCAAACTATCCATCGCTTGTTCAGTGGGTGCTTTACCCTTGCGTAATCGAAAATCAGATAGCGCGATTTGCGTGGTCATTGCGCCATTTTTTTGCTGCTGGGTACGCAGATTTTCGATCATATCTGGCACTTGATGCAACTGGCTTGGACCTACCAGTAAATCAATGAAGGGATTTTTCTTTAAAATATCTGTATTGGCTCTTTCAGCCATACAGCCCATGACGCCGACGATGATATTTTCGCCCTGTTCTTTGCGCTGTTTCATGATCCCTAAGCGACTCAAGATTTTTTGTTCACTTAAGTCTCGCACCGAGCAGGTATTGTACAGAACGATGTTTGCCTGCTCAGCGGTTTGGACAGATTCATAACCAAGTTCAGCCAGCTGACTTTGAACCAGCTCACTATCTAAAATGTTCATTTGGCAACCAAAAGTTTCAATGAACACGCGAGGTGAAAGCTGGCCAGAAGTCATATTAAGCTCCAAACGGCTTTTCGACGCTGGTAATTTGGGCGTTCGCAAGAACAAAATCTAAAGCTTTTTCATTGGATAGCCGAAAACGTAATTGTTCAAAGTCGTCTGCTTTATAGTGTGACTTCAAACGTTGTTTGGTCACGTTCATTCGTTTGGCTTCGTTTTCTAATTCAGCATCGATATCTTCGGGGCTGACAATAATGTTTTGTGTCTTGGCAATGGTTTCACATAGCAGGCTTGCTTGCACGGTTTTGAGCGCCTGTGGCTTGGCCTCATCTATTAATTGTTGGCCAATTTTTTGCCAAATTTGCTCTGCTTGTTTTTGTGGCATTTGCGACAAAATACGTGACGCTGTAAACTCTGCTTGTCTTTCAACGAGGCTCTTGGGAACTTCGAAATTATTATTTTCGATTAATGCCATAATGGCAGCATTGCGTTTTTCAATTTCTTCTTTGTGGGCTTTTTGTTCTGTTAACGATGTCGTAATTGCAGCTTTCAGATCTTCCAATGTTTCAAAACGATCAGAAACATCTTTGGCAAATTCATTATCGAGTGCAGGTCTCTTTCTGATTTTGATACCTTCAATCGCGATCGATAGATGAGCCGTTTTGTTTCTGAGATCTTCTTGTGCAAAGCTATCGGGCAGCGTGACTTCTACTTCTACTTTTTGACCGACTTCTCTTTGAATTAATGCTTGTTCTGCTTCTTTAAAAAACTGCCCAGAACCAACTTCAATGCTTTGTCCCAGTTTCGACAACAATTTCACATGGCTGCCATCGACGGTTCCAGAGTAATTGCAATCAACCAAATCGCCTTGTTCAATTGTTTTTCGATCAGTGATTGGTAAAATCGTGCTGTGTCTTTCTTGTAGATTTTCTAGCTCTTGATTGACGAGTGCATCCGTAATTTGAAAAACAGGTACTTCAATGGCGAGACCTTGCCATTTTTTTAATTCGATTTGTGGTTTGATCTCAACGGTTGCTTTGTAGGAAAAATCACTTTTAGGATCAAAAGGTGTCACGACTTCGATGTTTGGCTCGGCAATGGGATCTAAAACATGGGTGTTAATGGCGTCTGAGTAACTTGTTTTAAGAAGTTTATTCAAAACATCTTTTTCAACATCACCTCTGTAGTACTGCTCTAAAATATGACGAGGTGCTTTGCCTGGGCGAAACCCTTTTAAGCGAACCTGTTGAGATAATCTTTGATACGCCTTATCCATTTCAAGTTGAATGGCACCATGGGGTATCATCACTGATAATTCGCATTCAACTGCAGATAGTTCTTTGACTTCACTCTTGTTGGAGTTTGGATTGGTCATAAGTTTCCTTTATTATAATTTCAAAATAATAAAATGGTGCGAGTGGAGGGAGTCGAACCCCCACGGGTTGCCCCGCTGGAACCTAAATCCAGTGCGTCTGCCAGTTCCGCCACACTCGCTCGGGTTTTAAAAGTTTTGAGGTTCTCTAGCAGAGAGCTTGGCGTTTGCAAAGAACCCTTCAACATAAAAAACACTATCTGCACAAAAATATACCAGTTTCAGGCAAGATAGTTCAAGAGTTAATGGTTCTTAAAGGATTTTTAAAAAAATAAAAGGAAAAAAAGACATGGATCCTTTGATGGAGCAATTAAGCAAAGCTGTGATTGATGGGGTTAAGCAAAAATTTGTTGCCCGCCGCAGTGTGATGTCCTTTGCTGAATATTTAGAGGAAGTGGCTTTACACCCCAGGCGCCATTTACGCAGTGCTGCGCAATACTTTGCAGATGTGATTGCCTATTTTGGCACTTACAAGGTTGCCTTACCGGGGGGAGAAGCGAATCGCTACAAAATTTTTGATGCGCCATTTGATCAGGGTGAAGGCCAGGTTATGGGGCACGAATATGTTCAGGAAGAATTAGTTAGACGGATCAATAATTTTGTCCGTTCCGGACGGGTTGATCGCCTGATCATGCTGCATGGCCCAAATGGATCTGCCAAAACCAGCTTGATACAAGCACTCTCCAAAGCAGCAGAGGTTTATTCAGAGGGGGAAGATGGGGCTTTGTATCGGTTCAATTGGGTTTTTCCTGTCAAAAAAGCGGTTCGTGGTTCCTTAGGATTTTCGGGAGCGGAACAAAGTGACGCTGCTACTTATGCCTATTTAGAAGGCAACCAAATTGAGTCTCGCATTCCTTGCGAACATAAAGATCATCCTTTGCTATTGCTGGGCAAAGAATACCGCGAAATTTTATTTAAGCAGCTACAAGAACGAAAATCGCTTCCCTCGGAATACGCCATTTCTGATATTTTACGCAAAGGTGATTTATCGGCGAAAAATAAAAAAATATTTGACGCTATTTTGACGAGTTACCAAGGCGATATGAATGAATTGCTTAAACATATTCAAGTAGAACGATTTTATCTGTCTCGTCGCTACCGTACTGCAGTAGCATCTGTTGATCCCCAGATGAGTGTAGATGCTTATGCACGTCAGGTCAGTTTAGATCAATCAATGTCTTCGCTGCCTGCCTCATTGCATCATTTATCATTGTTTGAGACGGGCGGGCCTTTGAGTGACAGTAATAGAGGCATTTTAGAATACAACGATCTGCTAAAGCGTCCCATTGAATCATGGAAATATCTTCTCGTGGCGACTGAGCAAGCTCAAGTCAACGTGGAAGTTGTCTCGATGTTTTTAGATTCGTTGATAATTGCTTCCTCTAATGAATTGCATTTATCGAGTTTTCGCGAATATCCAGACTGGCAGTCTTTTAAGGGTCGATTTGAGTTTATCAAAGTTCCCTATCTGCGTCGTTTGCAGGATGAGCTTGGTATCTATAAAAATCAAATTCCTAGAGCTTTAACAGGGCTGCATATTGCGCCACATAGTTTAGAAATTGCTGCACGGTTTGCTGTGCTGACAAGACTAGAAGCGCCACGCTTAGAGCGTTATCCTGAATCTGTGTGTGATTTAATTTTAAGTCTATCGCCTTTGGAAAAACTAGAGCTTTACGACTGTAATATTGTGCCTGAGCGCCTTTCTCAAAGAGAGGGTCGCGAACTGAGACAATTAACCTCCAAACTTTATTTCGAATACGCAGACGATGAAAATTATGAAGGCAGATTTGGTGCATCACCTCGTGAAATTCGCACATTACTGTTAAATGCAGCACAGGATAAACGATTTGATCATCTTTCTCCTATGGCCGTGCTAGATGAAATAAAAGCCTTGGTTCGGGAAAAGTCATCGTATGAATTTTTACGCCGAGAACCCATTCGCGATTATCGAAATGCGGAGCGCTTATTAAAAGTGGTGCAAGATCTTTACGTGAAGCAACTTGATGAAGAGATTAAAGCTGCGATGGGCCTGGTTAATGCCGATTCGCATCGTTTGTCTTTTGAACGTTACATTAAACATGTTTCATCATGGACAAAAAAGGAGAAAATTTTAAATCCACTGACAGGAAAGATGGCAGATCCTGATATCGAATTAATGGCAGAGATGGAGCGAGCACTGCTGGCTAAGACTGAGTCTTTAGATGATTTTCGTAAATCATTGATTGCGCAAATAGGTGCTTTTCGGCTCGAATATCCTGAAAAGCCTGTCGATTATGCCCTCCTTTTTGGGCATCACTTAAGAAGAATAAAAGAAAATTATTATGCGCAACAATGCCGTATGATTGAACACATACAGGAATGTTATTTAAAAATAATGGATGGTGACGAAAATGGCATTGATGATAAAGATAAAGAGCAAGTTAAATTACTGAGAAAAAATTTAGAAAACTTAAGGTACAATGACTCTTCGGCAAGACAGGCGATTGCTTATCTGGTGCGATGCAAGTCTTCTAAGCGATTGGGTGGTTTGTGATACGTAAACATCTGTTAATTGTTTTTGCCGCTTTGGTCCTCACAAAAACACCTGCAGCATTGGCTCAATTCGCTGGCGGTGATGATGTTGAGCGTTCTCAAAAACCAAAAGCAAAATTAATAAGTATGACAAATAGTATTGATGAATACTTAGAGAGTTTGCCCACTGAAGAAGACTGGAACCTGATTCTTGCAGATTTTGGTGTCATTCAGGGTAATTATAGCAATTCTAAAACGAGTGATGACACTTATCAAATCCCTTGTTTGAATCAATTGGACTGCATCTGCAAAGAACATGCTTTTGGTTATAGTTTAGCCAAATATCGCCATGCCGATCATCGGTTGGCTGAAGAAATATTTGCGATGTCTTTTTCTAAAAAAAATAAAAATGCCGCATATGAAACCTTTATCAGGAAAATGGTTATCGCTTGGTTTGTGGGGCATCTATCTGGGAAAAATCTTTCTGAATCAATTAAAGAGGCTCATGCTCTTTATAAAAAAAAACCTAAAAAAGCGAATGAAAAGCTTGATAATTTAATCGATGTGAATGAAGTTTTAAATAAAAAGATTGAAAGCATCAAAGAAGAAAATAAAAAATTTGTTGAATATCAGGGAAAATTTTTATTTGAGAAAACAAGAACAATGTCTGCGACATTTCAGCCATTTGATCTTTTTTGGGGCATCTTCGCGCTTGGATATGAATGGAAAGTAGCAGACTGGGCTAGTTTCCGCGCTCGGCTCAGTTTTTTGGGATCTGCATTAATCACCGAAACATACCTAGGGTATAGAAACAAAAAAGATTTCAGTATTTTTGCTGGTATCAGTTCAAAAATGTATGTTTTAGGAGAAGCATTAAAGTATGGTTTTTATCTGGAGCCAACGATTGACATAGGTTATGAATCTGTCAAATATGCCAAAAGTGCGACTACCCACGATATCCGCGAGCTTGCTGTCGTCCCTTCATTAATGGTTGGCTTTGATAAGGTTTTTAATTCAGGCATACAGCTTGGTGTTGGTATGGGACTAGGTGGCCATCTTGCTCTGTGGGTGTCTCCGAAAGAGGTTTTGGAAACAAGTGAGAGGCATTTTTTTGTTCCCAAATTTTATGCAACAGCCGGTTACGCTTGGTAGGTAAATATGACAAAAATACAGAACGTAAACGTGGCATCATTTCAAAAATTAATTACGCCTAAAGAAATTTTAAAAGCCATCCCGTTACCAAAAGAATCGGAAAAAACAGTTCTACAGGCGCGGCAGGTGTTGCAAAATATTATTAAGCACAAAGATAAGCGAAAATTCATGATCGTGGGGCCTTGCTCAATTCATGATCCTGAGGCTGCTAAAGAGTATGCAGCTCGTTTACTTTTATTGGCAAAAAAAGTTGAGAAGCATCTTTTTTTGGTGATGCGAACTTATTTTGAAAAACCACGTACGACAGTCGGTTGGAAAGGATACGTCAACGATCCTTTTTTGAATAATACATTTGATGTTGGTGAGGGACTTTTACGTAGTCGCCGACTTTTATGTGATATTACGAAATTAGGGCTGCCAGTGGCCACAGAAGCTTTAGATCCCATTGTTCCACAATATGTGTCAGACTTAATCTGTTGGACGGCAATCGGAGCCCGTACCACAGAGTCGCAGACACACCGAGAAATGGCGTCTGGCTTGTCTTCCCCGGTTGGCTTTAAAAATAATACGGATGGCAATATTTCGGTTGCGATTAATGCTATGAAATCGGCAGAACAAAAACATTGGTTTTTAGGGATTGATCAAGAGGGTTGTACGTCAGTGGTCGAGACACGCGGCAACCACTGCTGCCACTTAATATTACGAGGTGGTGCCAAAGGGCCCAATTATGATTCGGTGAGTATCAATCAAGCGGAATTAGCCTTGCAAAAAGCTGGTTTAAATCCAGCCATCGTGGTGGATTGCAGTCATGATAACTCAAAGAAAGATTATACGCTGCAGCCATTGGTTTTAAGTGACTGCATTAATCAGATAATTTCAGGAAATAAGTCAATAGTTGGTTTCATGATTGAGTCAAATTTAAATGCAGGCAATCAGCCGCTTGGTGCTGATCTAGAATACGGAGTTTCTATAACGGATGGCTGTATTGATTGGAGCAACACCGAAAACATGGTTTTTTCTGCTTTTAATAGGATACGTAATCTCGTTGACTTTGGTTGAATTCAATTTATACTACAAACATTAATAACAAATAGTGGAATATGGTATGAATAAGAATTTCTTGTTTTCTTTTTTTGCAGTTTTATTTTTTTCGAATGTTACTTTACTTTTTGCTCATGAAAAAGAGAAGGTTTGCTCTGCTGCATTGTTAGATATAAGTGAAGAAAATGCCGTTTTTTGTGTGGCTGATGATGATTTTATTTCTGTTCCAGTTGCAAGCTCACAAACTAAAAAATGGCCAAGTCACCCAATGATTGTTGCCGCCAAAGAAAGAGATCTTATCGGGATGCAAGTATTAATAGATAACTGTTTAAGCGCTATCTATAACCCACGTAGTCTCATTGATAATCCTCTAGATGTTCAAGATGAGTATGGTAATACCCCGTTGCATTATGCAATTCTTAATCAGGATGTAACGATGCTTAATCTTCTTGTAGAAAATAAAGCTAGCCTGAACATCAGAAACAATGAAAATAAATATCCGCTTAATTTAGCGATGCAGATTAAAAATATGACCATGATGGAGATGGTCGTTGCCGCAGTGACAGAAATTCGGTTGCAACAAGATCAGCTGTCAGAAACGAGACAAGGATACTTTAAATGTATGGGAATGGTAAGCCTTATGTTCGGCATGCTCGGTGCCATAATTCGGCAAAATTAATTGATCTAAGTTTCGTTTAGGGTCCTGTTGACGGATTCAATTTATTGACTTGTTCGGCCAGGTTGTTATTTTTTCTGATGGGCAAAATAATTATATGTGGCTATTGATTGCGAAAGCACTTTTTACTGGGACTACCATCGTTGTTGTATCAGAAATAGCAGGCCGTATGCCTCGTCTTGGCGGCCTTGTTCTGTCTCTACCAGTTGTCAGCATCATGGCCTTTGTCATGACTTGGATGACAACAAAGAAGCCAGTGGTTGTATCCGGTCTAGCGCAAGAAATGTTGATTTTGATCCCGCTGACTTTGGTTTTCTATGTGCCATTTTTATTTATAAATCAGACCAATTTTTCGTTTTGGATGGCATTGATAGTCGGTGTCGTCTTGACGCTTATTGCCGTGGGAATCTGTTTCTGGATTCGATCTTGATGGGCAAATTGCGCCTGCACGTCATGAGCCAAAAAGCATATTGAATCATTTTATGGGGAGCTTTACCAAGCAGATGCGCTGTCCCCATGTTGACAGAAAGCAAGTGTGCAAAAAAATCAGGGTCGCGGCTGAAATCCAGCATTATTTTTTCAGCAAGTATTGGATACCTAGAAAGCATTAATGCAAAATGCGTTGTCAAATAATAATTCCGTGTCTTTTCTTGAATCAATTGTGCAAACGGCTTTAGTTTTTTTTGAGAAAAGCAAAGCTCTTTCGTATTTTCTTGTTGAAGCAGAAAAATGGGTGAAGTGGTTTTAACCAGCAAGGAGGCTGATAAAAGTCCAAGGCTGATCCCTTCTCCCGTAATAGGATCTAAATAGCCTGCAGCATCTCCGATTAAAGCCACATGATTTGCGATGGGGAATGAGACAGTGCGGTGGAGGGGGCCAATAGTCTGTGTTTTATCGAGTGGTTTTGCTGATTGCAATCGTTCTTTAAGAAGTGGAAATTGCCTTAAAAGCCCAATCGTTAAATCTTTTCCTGTTAATGGAGGCGTATAAAATGCCTGATTCCACAAAAAAGTAATGCCAATTTGTTCTTCTCCACTCGGAGTCACATAGGCTTCGATTCCTGGCTGATAATGGACTTCGACATAATGACTCCAAGGTTTTATACAATAATGTTGGCTAGCACCAAACCGTTTTAGGGTGCTAATTTTACCGTTTAAATTTGCCAAAGTTCTGACTGAGGAACGAAGTCCGTCAGCTCCGACAATCAGCGAGGTCGATATTTTATGATTGTCGGTATGAACAAACGCTTTTTGCTGGCAATTTTCAATTCCAATGACTTTAGACTGCAAAAGCAATTCGAGATGTGAAGTGTTTTGGGCACAAGTGAATAATGCGCGCGATAATTCAGTGCGCCTGACGCCAAGACCTTCTCCCTCGACAAAGTTTGTTTGAGCGAGTGTGCCTTTAGGCGAATAACAAGCAATTCCTTTAAAAGGATGAGAATGCAAAGGAGAAAGGTTCTGAACAATTCCTAATTGGGTGAGCAGCTGTTTGCCTGTAGGCATAATGCCTTCGCCGCATGCTTTATCGATCGGAAAACATTTTTTTTCGATGACTAATGTGCGAATACTTTGTCTGGCAAATTGAATGCCTGCTGCTAAACCAACAGGTCCTCCACCAACAATCACAACATCGAAGTCAGGTTTCATGGTTTAGAAATATTCTTGAAGTTGGGAATGAGACTGGGCTTGTTCTGAAAAGAATTTTGATAGTTGTTGATCGTGTTCAGCGCTTTTTCTTCTTCGTAAATACGTTTTTTCAGTAAAATTGCATTGGCGAGTGAAAAGAAAATTGCCGTTAGGTATGCAGTATGCAGCAAAGGAATAAAGGCAATTTCTAAAATAACACCAAGGTAAATCGGGTGACGAAGATATTTGTAGATCCCGGTGGTCACTGGTTCGTGATTAGCAATGGTGATGATGCGAACAGTCCATCTTGGTCCCAGAGCTTTCATTGATTGATACCGTAGCCAATTGCCCAGCACAGCAAAACAGGTGGCGATCATAAACAGACTCAAATAAAAGGGTCGATTTAGTATGTATACTTCGAGATACATGGAAATAAACCATGCAGTGTGGATAGATACCATGATGTAAAAATGACCAGGCGCATGCTCTAATCCTCCTTGTTTTTTTAAATCGGATTCATGCCTTCGACTTTTTTTTAATTCAAAAAATCGCTGAATAGCGATAACGAAAATAATGAATGCGAAGCCAATTTTAGTTACCATTTTAATAGCACCATTTCTGCACAAAAGCCGGGCCCCATGGCTAGCAATAGGCCATAAGTTCCTGGCGGGAATTGTTTTCTTTCAAGGGTTTGTTGTAAAATCGCAAGGACAGATGCGGAAGAAAGATTGCCAATCGTCGCTAAACTTTCGCGACTGATCGAGAGGGCATTGCTTGGAAGATTGAGGCCTTTCTCAATAGCATCGATTACTTTTGGACCGCCCGGATGAGAGATCCAAACGCCAATATCAGATACTTTTAGATGCTGAGTTGCCAGAAATTGGCTTACTGCATCGGGCAGCATTTCTAGCGCTATTTTCGGGACGTCTGTACTTAAAACAATTTTAAAACCGGTTTCACCAATGTCCCAGCCCATGACATATTCGGTGTCCTTGAAAAAGATGGATTGATTAGCAACGACAAAAGGACCACTCGGCGCTAAATTGTGTTTTTCTCCGACTAGTAATACGGCTGCAGCGCCGTCACCAAAAAGTCCGGTGGAAACAAAATTAGCCGTGGACAAATCATCGAGCTGAAAAGTTAACGAGCATAACTCAATGCTTAATAAAATAACTGCTTCAGTAGGATGTCCACGTAAATAATCTGCGGCACGCGAAATTCCGGCTGCGCCCGCGAGGCATCCGAGCCCAAACAAAGGAACTCTTTTTAAGTGGGGTGAGAATGGGATTTGATTCATGAGCTTGGCATCGATCGAGGGAACTGATAACCCGGTGACTGTCGTAAAAATCAGTTGATTGATGTCTCTTGCCTCAATATTTTGTGATCTTAATAAACCATCAAGACATTTTTCACCCAATTCCAAAGCAGTTTTTATCCAGAGTGCATTGCGCTTTGTAAAACTTTTTTCGCTTAAAATAACTGATGGAGAAACTGCCAGATGGCGGCCTTTTACTTTTACGGCTTGATGAAGCCGGGTGACCAGCCTGGGATTTAATTGGCTGGTGTCAATGTGTCGTAATAGTTCAGCCGTTAATTCTGCTTGGCTGTAATAATGAGGGGGGAAAATCGTGTTGGTTTGAACGATATAGGCCATTGGATATTAACAAAATAGATGGTGTTGATATTTCAAGATAAAATTTACATCGACGGATAGCTAAAAAATAAAATGGCTTATAGGTATGTTGTTGAGTAGAGGGCATTTGGTGTGTTTAAGCATTGAGTTCGGGCTTTAAGAACAGAGGGTGATGTGACATTTCATAAAATATTAATTGCCAATCGGGGTGAAATCGCTTGTCGTATTTTGCGAACTTGCAAGGACATGGGATATGAAACCGTCGCTGTTTTTTCGGATGCAGATAAAAATGCTCTTTTTGTACGTGAAGCAGACGAGGCAATTCATATTGGATCTTCTCAAGCTTCGATGAGTTATTTATCGATAGACGGTATTATTGCGGCTGCAAAAAAAAGTGGCGCAGATGCCATTCATCCAGGTTATGGTTTCTTGAGCGAAAATGCTGAGTTTGCTAAACGCTGCGAACAAGAAAATATGACTTTTATTGGCCCCTCAGCCAAGAGTATCGCGCAAATGGGCTCAAAGGCGCAGGCACGCTTGCTTATGAAGGCCAATGGTATTCCTGTGATTCCAGGTTATGACGATGATGCGCAAGATATCGACACCTTGTTGACTGCATCTATGTATATTGGTTTTCCCGTTTTACTCAAACCTGCGTTTGGTGGCGGTGGTAAAGGTCTGCGTGTCGTTCACGATGAAGATACTTTTGTTGATGCCGTGGCAGCTTCGCAGCGTGAGGCGAGGGCTTCTTGCGGTCACGATCAATTAATTATTGAAAAGTATTTGACCAATCCCATGCATATTGAGATGCAGATTGCAGGGGATAAACATGGCGGATATGCGCATCTTTTTGAAAGGGATTGCACACTTCAAAGAAGGCATCAAAAAATAGTCGAGGAGTCGCCTTCTTTGGCATTGACCCCGACTTTAAGACAGAAAATGACACAAGCTGCTGTTAAGATCGCACAGCTGGTTGCTTATGATTCAGTGGGAACTGTGGAATTTCTTTTAGATGGCGAACAGGATTTTTATTTTCTAGAAATGAATACGCGTCTGCAGGTTGAGCACCCGGTTACAGAAATGCTTTTAAAAATGGACTTGGTTCGGTTGCAAATTTTAATTGCCAAAGGTGAACGCTTGCCGTTTTTGCAAGCGCAACTTAAGTCTGTGGGTCACGCTATCGAATGCCGCCTATATGCAGAAGATCCGCAAAACCATTTTTTGCCTTCGATGGGACGTGTGCAAGATTTTTTTGTTGAAAAAGCTCCGTATGTGCGGGTGGATTCTGGCGTGAAAACCCAAGATGAGGTTTCCATTGAATACGATCCGCTTTTGGCGAAGCTCATTGCCTGGGGGCAAACGCGAGATGAAGCAAATCGGCGGATGATTTACGCGCTTAAAAAGGCGTCGGTATTAGGGGTAAAAACCAATCGGAGATTTTTAATCGAAGTTTTAAATCATCCTAAGTGGTTGCAAGGAGATATTGATACACGCTTTATCGAGAGAGAAAAATGGCATTTTAATGAACCCAATGACGGTGATATTCAAAAAGGCGCGATGGCTTTGACCGCAATAGAAATTGCGAATCAAAGTCAAAACAAGACCCTGCTGCCTGGGCTTATGGCTGGTTATCGCAACAATCAATGGAAGAGTCGGGAATTGACTTGGATTTACCAGGATAAGCCGATTGCTGTGAGTTATCTGTGCCAGGATGAAAAGCGTTTTGTCATGCGCATCAACGATAAAACCAGCCATGTTGAATTGAAACAATATCAGTTACCACAAATGCAATTGTTGATAGATGGTCACTTGCATGCATTGCGGGTCGTGGTGGAAGCTCAAGACGATGTCTCAATTGCAAAAGCATGGATTAGCGTGGGTGAAAAAGAATTGTTTTTGACGCAGCAGCCTCGATTTGTGGAGAGTGCAGCGATCGCAAATAAATAACTTCTATTGAGCCAATGCGATGCTCTTATATGCCCTTGGTTCATTTTAAATAGTTGGCTTTATAATGGTTCCACATATTTTGAGCGAGTTCTGCTTTTTGCCCATTGACCCATGTTAAGCCAGTTTGCCAATCTTGGCCCACTGCCTTTCCTTTGGCTTCATCTTGCATCGCCAATGCAACATACGTCCCGCAATTGGTCACATCGCGTTGATACGCTTTGATGTTTTCTTTAATCGTCCACCTTTTTCCGAGCTTGCCTTTGAGGGTTTCTAAATCTGTTCGCATGTTAAAATTGGGATTATCTTTAAATGCACCAAGATGACTTGGATCATCGCTGTAGGCACCTTTAGGATCAAAATAGCGAATCTCTTTGCTTTTAGGGTCTACAGAAATTAGAACCACGTGTTCTTCACTGCCTTTGTGAGCTGGAAGTACAAATGGCATCATGGTGATTTTTCCTGCAGTCGGATTCTCTAATTTTTCAGAAGGTTTTCGTTCTGCGACATTTTTGAATTTGTCACCGCCGTTTTGTACACCGGTATCTATAAAGTGTACTTTGCCGGGGAGAAATGACTGTGCAATATTGATGAGATCGGATTGGCCAAGTCTTGCTGTTCTTGGACCTTCGGTGTCGACTAATTTTTTGACGGTAGCGCTGGGCGCTCTTCCGGCTCCCGATTTCATTGCTTGATCATCGATGCCCTCAACCTGCGTTGCGTCTATTAAAATCTTCTGACTCTTTTTGCTATTTGGTGTGAGTCCTTGTCGTATGGCATTGAGTAAAGCTTGAACTTTGGTGCCCAGGCCCCCAAAAATGTATTTCAATTTTTCAAAACCAGATAAATCTTTATGGGACTTTTCTTGCCAGCCTGTTTCTGGTTTGGCCCAACTGGGTGAAGGTTTGGGGCTATGAGGTACGCTGTCGTGATCAGGATGGTTCGGAGCAACATTCGCTGTTTCATGAACTGGAGGTGCGACGTGTGGAGCTTCGAAATGTGGCACCGTAGCCGAATTATGTATCGCTGGAGCCTCTACTCTCATTACATTTTCCCCGTGCAATTTGAAATCAAGTCAATGCTAACATACGCATTAGAACGGATGCAACTTTCCGTTGAATGATTCGATACTTTCTTAATTGCCCAAGGAGTCTCGATGAATAAATTCTACTCAATTCGTTATTTGTTATGTTTTGCTATTAGTTTGCTGGGACCGATTCAATTGCATGCCCATGTTGCAATTTGTAATCAATTGTCTTTGCCAGATCACGTAAAAAAAATACCATTTCGGCATGGCTACAATACCTCTTTGTCTCAAACAGCAGTTCAGCATAGTGCTCAAGATATTTTGGTGGCAGAAGGAAAAGATGTCGTTATCGAGGGAAAATTTACCTATGGGACTTTTAGCAAAGATTTGGAAGACGAAGTCATAGAGGTCTGGATTGACGACTGTTCAGGCACGCTTCTGCGATTAGGTGAAGTGATCACCAATGGCGATGGACGTTCCAAATTAATTGTGGCGGCTGCTAATTTTCAGGGAACTGGAGCATTTCAAATTTATCAGCGCGTCGTGGGCGATGGCACTTATATTGTATCAACACTTCGGATCTTACCCTCAAAAACCAAATTGGTGGTGTTTGATATTGATGGGACACTGACTTTAAGTGACGATGAACTGTGGAGCAATATCTTCGATGAAAACTACGAACCCATTGCTCGAGCAGGTGCCGATGCGCTAACGCAATTTTGGTATCGCACTAATTATGAAATTATTTATTTATCGGGGCGCCACTATCTTTTGACAGGCCGATCTCGTCAATGGTTAGCCAAAGGCGGGTATGCTGAGGGAACTTTAATTATGGCGCAATCTTTTGGTGAAGTTTGGCCGAGTCGGGGTGGTGTTGGCGAATATAAGCGCAAATATTTGCAGTATTTGCAGGACAGCGGTTTTGTCATAGAGGCCGCTTATGGTAATTCAAAGACAGATATTTATGCGTATGAAAAAGTGAATATTGCTAAATCGACGACATTCATAGTTGGTAAGCATGGGGGTGAAGAAAAAACCATTGTTTTAGGTGAAGATTTTTTAAGTCATCTGGCCAAACTTGATTAATGCCGAAAATGACGTTCTGAAGTAAATACCATAACGAGGTCATGATCGTTGGCTGCAGCAATGACCTCCTGATCACGTTTGCTGCCTCCAGGTTGCGCGATGGCCGCAATGCCGGCTTTTGCAGCCAGGATTACGCCGTCCGGGAATGGAAAAAAAGCATCTGACCCCAGTGCTGCATTTTTCAAAACATGTCTCCCTGCATTGGCTTTTTGAATGGCGATTTGGACAGCGTCGACGCGGCTGGTTTGACCTGCGCCCACTGCGAGCAATTGATTTTGACTGGCTAGGGTAATAGCGTTGCTGCGACAAGGAATGCATAGTCTAAAAGCAAAATCTAAATCTTGCCATTCTTGGCTGGTCGGTGCGCGCTTGGTGACGACTTTGGCTTTTGCAATGTCTGTGAAGGGCAGGTCATGATCTTGCATTAAAAAACCACCATTGATACTGCGAAAAGATTTTTGTGGAAGACTCGCGTGCATCAAGTTTTCTAAAACAAGTAGACGCAGATCTTTTTTACGTGAAAGAATAAGAAGGGCTTCAACTGTAAAATGGGGGGCGATAATGACTTCTAAGAAAAGTGAAGCAAGCACGTCCGCAGTTGTCGCATCTACTTCGTGCGACAAAGCGACGATGCCACCAAAAGCGCTGGTAGGATCGCTTGCGAGAGATTTTTTCAAAGCGGTTAAAATCGCTTTATCGGTGGCCGCGCCGCATGGTGTTCCATGTTTAATGACGATGACTCCCGTGTTTTTTGATGCAGCCCCATCGAGCAGACAGCGTAAGGCAAAAAGAGCTGCGTCGGCGTCTAGAAGATTGTTGTATGAGAGGGACTTGCCTTGAATGGGTTTGGTGTCGGCAAGTTGTATGGCGTCGTCTTGGTGGATGACAACTTTGGCACTTTGATGGGGATTCTCGCCGTAACGCAAAGCTTGTTCTTCGAGCGCAGGCAAGAGATTTTTTTCTAGTGCCTGAGCAATCGTTTGGTCATAAAGCGAAGTCTTTGCAAAAGCTTTAATGGCTAAATCTTTACGAAATTTTTTTTGTTTTTCAGCACTTTCAAAAAATTGTTGCATGAAGGAATCATAGTCACTGGGATCACTTAACACAGTGACGTGCTCATGATTTTTCGCCGCTGATCGCAACATCGATGGTCCACCGATATCGATATTTTCAATCAGGGTCTCAGCTATCGCTGAAGGATCGGAGGCAACCTTTTCAAACGGATATAAGTTAACCACCACTAAATCGATGGGTAAAATTTGATGCTGTTCTAAAGCACCCATGTGTTCTGTACTGTCACGTCTGGCGAGCAGGCCTGCATGTATGCCTGGGTGAAGCGTTTTTACGCGACCGTCCATGATTTCCGGAAACCCGGTGACTTCAGAAACCTCTGTGACGGCGAACTGGTGTTCACGTAAAAAACGCGCAGTCCCTCCAGTGCTGATGAGTTCGACTTGGTTCTCGGCAAGAAAATGAGCAAGTTCTTTTAAATGGGTTTTATCGAAGACAGATAGTAATGCACGACGTATTTTCATGAAGTTTTGCTAGCGACTTATGAAATAGAAGGCAACACTGGGTTTTGATAGAGGTCATTTAGTGTGTCTGATTGTTTTTGTGTTCTAGAAAATACCCGTGTTGCTTTATGCCTAAGAAGAGAGTTAGGTAGCTTCATTATGATTAAAAACCGACACATTTTTTTCTTCCTGTGTATGAATTTTGGTTTCATTATACCTGCATTCGCGTCCCATTTGGTGAATAAAAATTGGAAAACGAGCGGCGAATATTTAGAAAGTTTGTATTTTAATTCTTTGCAAGAATCTTTGAAAGAAAGCAAGCCAAAACATGAAAATGCAGCGTCGATAAAGTATCTGAAACAGGCTTTTATTGTTTATCATCAGCAGGCAAAAGATGGCGACGCTGATGCCCAATTTCGCCTGGGTACTATTTATGAAAAAAGTGTCCCCAGCCAAATCGAAAATGCTAAGCATTGGTATCAGCAAGCAGCCGCACAGGGACATCGCTATGCAGCAGATCGCCTAAAAGGTGCTCGCAAACCAAACGAACAAGCGAAGTGTGAATTATATGGCAATCTTTTGCTGGCAGATCCAACGCTTAACCCCGAATTATTATTTCATGTAGAGTCACTTGCTTTGCTTGGGCATGAGGACTGCATGCTCGCTTTGGGTAAGGCTGGGTCTTTTTATTGGCTACAAAGAGCTGTTTTAACGCCGTCCTCGTCTGCTCTTCAAGGTGAAGCTTTATTTGAACTTGGGCTCGCTATGGAAGAAAAACGAGGAAGTGATTGCAAATCTGTTATTTCGCTCATGGAGAGGGCTTCACGTTACCTGTCTCCCGAAGCGGAGGGTTGGTTAGCAGAACATCGAAATGTCGACGGTATGTCAGCATATGTATCATTTTTAAACAGCAGAAAACAAATGTCTTTTGCTGCGTATTTAACAAAGAGCCTCATCCAAAACTCCTCATCTTGGAATGAAGGTGACCGTTATAAAGCCATTGCTTCAGAAACCACGGCAACGGCTTATTCTAAAAATTTAAATCAAGCCTTGCAAGACTTGCAGGTCGATGACGATAAGCTTGTTTTTGAAGTGATTGGCTCCATTGCGGAAGCCTTGGTGCGTGAAACAAATCTTCCTCAAGCAGACTATGTGGATTTTATCGATAGTTCTTTATCCCTTTATGAGAAGCTGGGTGATAAGAAGAATGAAGGCCTAGGAGTTTCTCGTCTTTTTCTGCAGTTTTTGCGTACCGATACAGGAAACCTGATTGATAAAGAAAAACAATTTTTACTACTTAACAAAAGCTTGCGCGCGTTAGATGTAGAAAGCTTAAAGAAACTGAATCAAGAACAAGACGCGATTGGTTTGGTAGTCTCACTGTTGCAGCCCACGAAAGAACTACTTAAGGTGGAGATTTTTTTGATGCAACTTGAAAGGGCGCTTTCACTGCGTCGTATTTTGCTGCCCATCGGGGACGTGGAAAAACTAGACTTTGCTTTTCGCAATGCAACAGAAATTTTAAGTCAAGACGAAGCTGTTTTGAAAATTGTTTTACAGGTTGCACGATCAAGAAAATCGTCTGATTTGTTTTTGCTTTTTTTTAAAAAACTGTTTGCCAATGAGCTGGCTCAGCTTGATATTTTGATGCAGGTAGAAGATTTGCTGTCTGGAGTCAGCTTTGCTTCAAACGACAAAAACCAAGCATATAAAATGTTGGAATTCTTGGCTGTATCACAAGAAAACAATATTTCTTTGTTTAAAGAAAGTTATTTTGATGGCTTTCCAAAATTAAAACTGTGGCAAGAAAGTGGGTTTTTGCTAGAAAATCGAGAACTGGGGTTTGGTGCAGCTCTATTTGCCGATAGTCTTTTGAGCTTGCAAGCATATGCGCAAGCCGCGAAAAATTTTCAAAAGACAGGGCTATATTTTATGAGCTATGAGTTGGCCTCAACTTTGTCTTCTAAACACATCGATGCCGTGAAGAATGGGTTTGAATCGAGATTAAGCAGGCTTTCAGAACTGAAACAAGATTTTAAACAAAATAGAAACGAGAAAGAATTTGTCGAAGACGCTCAGGTGTCAAAAATTCTATTTGAGGAGTCTTTGGAAAATAGCCTGACTCTTAAAATGCATCAGTTAAAGCAATATGTGCTGGAGCTTCTAGCCACACAAGAAACGTTGGCTGCGCAATTGAGTTATGCGGGTCTTCATGGCGAGCGTAAAGCGGCACTACAAACAAGTAATGGCCTTAAAATTTTCCAAAAAGTAGCAGGTGTTTCAGATGATTTCACAGTGTCTCCTGCTGATGCTAAAATTTCGTCTGCATTTATCAGGTTGGATAATTCGATGGGGTTTTCTCATCGCTCCATTGAACTTCGTAAAAACGATGTGCTTAATATTCAAGTGTCTGGTGAGTGGTCGCCTACATGTGCATTGAAACACTCCGGAATGGTCAAAAATCCCGACGGAATTCTGATAGGTTCCGAAGGATTTAGGACCCACGTAAGCACCGGTGATAATTTGGTTATAGGAAATGACCAGCGAACTTCTATTTCTCGATTTTCTCAAGAGAGCAAAGCGCAAGGAGGTGGCTTTGATTGGTTAAAAGCTGTGTCCATGTTCGTAGGGGGAGCGATTGGTTTTGTAACGGGTGGCCCACCGGGGATGATCGCTGGTGCTGCAATGGGCGCGACTTTTCCCTCGCCATTTAGCTACTCTAGTTCTTTTCAAAAAACTTCAGGGACATCGGAAAGTTCTGACAGTTCGGATTATAAACAGTCTTCTCATTTTAGTTCCAACACAGCAGCTTTTCAGTCAGGAATGAGATTGATTCATACGCCGTATCCTCAGCTTCCTGCTGGTGCCTATGTGGCAATTGTGGTGTCGCGTGAACAGAGCAATCTGGGTGAAGTGACTAAACAGTTGGTATTGCAAGCTCACAATTCCATTGTAGCTGCGCAAGATTCACAAGTATTGTTTGTGGTCAACGATTGCAACGACGGTCATTCCGAGAAGGGTTCATTGGCTGTTCATCTGCAAAAATTGCAGCCTGCAAGCAATGAAGTGAACAAATTGGTAGATGCGATGGAGAAAAGCTTGAGGGTTTTTGCCAAAAAGGGAGAAGCTCTCGTCAAAGAAGGTGGGGATTTAAGTTCGCGCATCGAAACATTGAAGGCAGATGTTATTGCTGATTTACAGTTAAATTCGATTGTTGATTTTATGTCACAGCCCACGCTTAGAAGTGTTTTTCTGCAGTGGTTGCATCATGAGGCAGATAATATTGTCAGGAAAGCGAGAATCGCTGAGCTCATCAGAAACATTTACAGTGTTAAAATGGAAATTGAGGGAATTCAAAACCAGCGAAAGACGAATAGCCAACATGAAAATCAGCTTTCTTCTCGTCTTAGTCGCTTGGTAAGAAGTACCAAGCATTTAGTAATTTATGACAGCATTTTAGAAGTGGCTCAGTATGCGACGCAATTTTTGATGCCCATTTTGCAACTTTATTACCCCAAAAATCCAGAATTTTTAAGCAAGAATACCCATGGGCCTCGTATAGTTGATGCACAAAAAATGTCGGACCTTGAAATGATGGCAGAAACCGTGGAACATTTTTCGCAGCAATTGCTTCGAGGTTTGGGCGCTGAGTTGATTTCAGCTACCACTGCAGAATATGTGATGGTTCGAATCCCCAGGCCGGGTAGCATGTTGACCGAAGCGCAAAGAAAATTAGTGCCCGTTATCGCCGAGGACCGAGCCCAGATTTTTTGGGATCATCTGTTTAGAAAAGATTTAAACTTAGAAAGTTGGGGCGTTAAATTAGAATTTGAGGATCTGTACCAAGACGTGAGGCAAGCCAGTTTATTCTCTCATCAAGAAGCGCCTATCATTATCGACATGGCACTTTTGCTCGGCCACGATGATATTTTTGCCACCGAATACCTCCAGACCCAATTCCCATTGAGCGCTGTCGATATGGTGGTGGGGCGGGAACAAGTATTTCCCTTGCAGCAAGGTCCAAAAAGATTTTTCTTAAAGAATGATAAATTGCGAAAATATAAAATCAGCCTTGGCTTTATGAGCGCGCAGCAATTAGCCAGTGACGCTGTGAGTCAAATCAGAAATGAAGTTGTGCTGAATTTGAACACCGCCAAAGGGTTGTCACCTTTTAGCGCGTTTAGTTTTGCTCAAGATAGGGGTGCCCTATTAGAGAATTTGCAAAAAGATTTAGGACGAGAAGAAGATGGTTACCCTGGTCATTTAACGGATATTTTTATCGTAATGAAAGTCGTTTCCAGCAATGGCTATGACTCAATAAAATGGCTTAACTCGAAGGATTAAAAATGCGCGAAGGTGTACCTGTTACATGATGTATATACCCCGACTGATCCTGGTCTTATTGATAAATCTGATTGCTCAGAGCAGTTGGGGTGTGCTCTCTTTTTCGCCTAACATTTGGATTCACGATCATCTACTGCTCTTACCCAAAGCAGGGAACATTAAAAGCGACTATGCTCATTTTGGTCTCTCGGGCGAGTCGCTGGCTTTAGGCAGTGTGATTTTACCGTTTCCTTTGGAGCTGGCCAAAGAGCGCGGGGCTGCTCTTTATAACCCGTTGCCGTCGTATTCCCATCGTGCTGGTTTGTCAGAATGGGGCAGAGGCTTTGAGGCTGCTTTAAGTATTTATCGTTACAGCGATGTGGGCCAAGTTTCTTGTCAGGGCAATTCATTTGCCAGTCCTTGGGGAAAGTTAGTCGCAAGCGATACGCCAGGTATTTATTATCCGAAAGGTTTAGAAGTTGACATTCGCGTGGTCCAAGGGAGTGATGGATTTACTGCCTATCACCCCGATGGGCGGGTTTTTTATTTTGGAAAAGACAATACTTTTCAAAAAGCTGGCCAAACATTTTCCTGGTTTTTATACAAGGTAAAAGACAAAGAAGGCCATGCGACAGTTTTGACCTATGAAAAAAATGCTTTGGGTCGACCGCTTTTAAAAACCTTGCGCTATGGCGGGAAAAAAGTTGCGCAGTATGAAGTTGAATTCAAATACCAAGAATTGCCTGTGCCCGTTTTGTCCTATGAAAGTTGCGGACTTGAAACGACAGTGGACAAAAGAGTTTCTGAAATTTCTTTGAAAAACTGGGATGGTGAGCAATTTCGCTTAAGCAAGACCTTGCATTTAACACATGCCAATTTACAAAAAAGTTCCGTTTTTTACCTCGTTAAAATTGAAACACAATTTGCTTCAGGAGAAAAGCTTCCGGCAATTAATTACCAATACGACGGCTTTGAAAAGTTTTTAGATAAACCTTACCAGGTTGTTAAAAATAACTATTTGAATCTGGTCCGTGGTTTAAAAAATCAGCAATTTTTTAGCACCAGCATGGGCATGATGGATTTTAATCAAGACGGACTTGTCGATATCGAAAGAGCAGACAGTCTTCAGTCGTATTTGCAAACCCCCGAGGGACAGTTTGTGCCTCATGCGGATTATTCTAAAAATCACGACGACCGGTGCGGTCCTTCTATCATGTATAATCAAATGGGTTCGTATGCTCTTACGAGACGTTTACTCATTAGACCCTCTGGATTGCAAGATGATTTGCATCATCTGCTTCTCTCCAATAAGCAAAGTGAAAATGGTACGCTCACTGCAATTATTTTATGTAGTCTAGAAGGAAAACAGCGTTATGGAAAAGAAATTTTCGTTAAGATGCAGCGCGGCCATTCTTTTAAAGATTTTACCCACCTAGCCGACCTTAATGGTGACTTTAAACCTGATTTGATAAGAGTGGCAAACGGTGTGTACACCTATTTTCTGAACGAATCGAATAAGGGAGAAATAAAGTTTGCCGATGGGGTCACCGAGTCTTTGCCTAAAATAAATGACCTTTATACAAAAGCGTTTACTTTTTCCGATATCAATGGCGATGGTTTCATCGACCTCGTGGCGAAAGTGAAAGGTGGTATTTTCGTTTGGTATGGCAAAGGTGATCAGGTTTTTGGACCAAAAGAAATTTATTACCCATTTGAGTTCGAATCTGGAAAAGCCATCATCATGGACAAGGTGGACCTGACTTTCGTAGACATGAATCGCGATGGTCTAATGGATGCGGTTGTTCATCGCGACTTTAATGGCTTCTTGTTCATGAACCAAGGCAATGTTTTTCGTTATGCGCGCTCGGCCGGGCTCTTGGCGCGCCCTGAACACTCGCAATATCCACGGGTGATGAATCTGAGCGGCACAGCCGATGATCAACTAACAATGTTTGGTAACAAGGCGGGGTTGATTGCCTATGACTTAAACGAAGCGGCGACTGGCCTTTTAACGCGTGTCGATAATGGTCAAGGCGTGGTCCTCGATTTTGCCTACCAGTGGACAGCTCCGCTTGCTGGAGTCCCGCGCCCCTTTATTGTTCCTGCATCGCTAACAGTTTCAACCTCAGGGCAGGGGAGCCAAAAGAGCTCTTTTCAATTTTTTGAACCTAAAATCAACCCCGTCAACGCTGAGCTAATTGGATTTGGACGCATCGAGACGACGGGCCCGCAAACATTTGCGCGTATGGATTTTTTAACGGATATTCGCCATCAGCCCAAAGTTGCAGAATCGTTCAAGCAAGATCTGCGGGTGAGTCATGTTGTCGATGTCGAGAGTCATGAGTGGCAGGCGTCTATGCTCGACGGTATTTATTACCCTAAACTTCTAAAAACCGTCAGTTCCTATGTGCAAAATAAAATTTCGCTGCTGCGGCATGCTGTCGATTTTATAGAATATAATCGACGATGTGCGACTCGTATCAAAAAGACAACTGATGCCGGTACGCTGGAAAATTTGATTTCTTATTTTACTTCTCCTGCCTGGAGTGAGCATCATGCTTGTCTTGCCAACAATGAAACTTTAGTGGCCGCGCACAGCAAAAACCCGGCACTTGATTTTACCTACACCACTTATACGACACGCAATGACGCTGGACAGGCAACAGATATTTCGCTTTTGACGGCATCAAAAAATATCTCTCAAACTAAGTTTGCTTATGACGACAATCATAATTTGCAAAGCGTGGAGCAGCCTGGCACTGGCAAAACTTTTTTGCATTATGATCCTGTTTTTGAAATCTTAAATTCACTGCAAAACGCCGATGGTACAGCTCAAGAAATGACAAGCTATGCACCACAAGCAGATAGTTTATCTGGTCTGGCCATGCGTCATGGGGACGGTGCCGACTTTATCCAAGAGTTTGCTTTTGATGGTTTTCATCGCTTACATAAAACTTGGAATAACTTAAGGGAAAGCTCTGCGTTGCAGCCTTTGAGTCATTACACTTACCGTTTGAGTAATGAGACTTTTCCAAGTGCTGTCACTACATTTTCGCAAACAGACGCGGGCGGTTATGCTCAAGCAGTTAGTCTGGCAAGTGCTGATGGTCAGGAATTGACGACGGTTAAAGAAAATAGTGCCGGTTGGCAATTTTCCAAACTAAGCCGACAAATTCCGGCTGAATCTAAAGTGCAAGAAGTGAATCTGGATCACCTGCAGAAAAATCCTGCTGATGTTCGTTTTATTGATCTAGATGCTGCCAACAGCATGCTTACTGAAACCACATCGTCGCAGTTGTGGGGAATGCTCGATCGTTGGACAGCGGTGAGCGATGGACACCAGAACAAGGTGACGCGCAACTTGGAGATGGGTCCCCGAGGAATCCAAGTTGTTTCTGTCGAGAATAATCAATATGCGACTCATGCTTTGCTTGATTTACAAGAGAGCAAACCGGCTACTTACACCGATGAAACAGGTCGCAGCTATGAGTATGAGCGAGATTTATTGGGACGCATTCGTCAGATTTCTCTGCCCGGGCAAGAAAATTATACCAGGGATTTTGATGCGTTTGGACGTGTGTCAAAAATCCATCGTTCCCACATCGGCTCATTTAAGTACAGCTATGAAGAAGACAGAAATCTTTTAAGCCGAAAAAACCGCTATGATTCAAAAAGCCAATGGCTGCGTCAAGAAAGCTATGAGTATGATGCCGCTGGTCGTATGAAGTCGCATGTCTATAAAGATAAAGCTGGCCTAGAACGTTATGACTTTCGCTATGATGGCCAAGGTGTTCAAGAAAAAGGACAGCTGGGATTTTTGAGTGAAGTCGAGAGCAGTCATTTTAGCAAGAAATTTGTGTATGCTCCTGACAGTTATCCTGAAAGCAAAAATTTCGACGATAAAAAAGGCACATCATTTCAAGTAACCTTCAAGTACAACAAAGTACGTGATTTAGCTGAGCAAACAATTGTTTATCAGACGAAGAAACTAGCGCCGCTGTCTTATAAAAAGCAATTTAGTTATGATGCCTATGGGCAATTGAAATCGATTGGCATCGCTGACGAATTATTAGAAATTGAGCGCAATCGCTTGGGCAAAATTGCACGTGTTTTATTTCCAGACGGCAAAATATTGCAGGTGGATTACGACTCGCTTACTTCGGGGCGCAAAGGTTACAGATTCTATGACCCCAAACCGGGGAAAAAACAAACGTCCTATCATTGGAATTTTAATGATCGTGGTTTGATTAACGACATCGAATTTTCTTCAGGCGTCTATGGTTTTGCTTATTATCCTGACAAAATGTTGCGGACACATTTTTCTGGCTATCGGCCACTGCAAGAATGGGCTTATGACAATAGAGGACTTGCGCTCCTTAAAAAATCTTCTGATTTATTATTTGACGATGCTGGTAGCTTGATTGGCAAAGGTAAACAACGTTATCATCTCGGTCCTCACGGACGCATTGCTTCTTTTATGTCTGATCGAAGCGTCATCAAATATGCTTACGATGAAAACTTGCATCGTGTGGGAAAATATAAAGACGGTGAACTAGCATATGTTCGCTTTGAAGGTTTGATTGGCACACCGGCTCATGTGTATGAGAAGCTAACGATTGAAGGCATGGATGTTGGTCTTATCATTGACGGACATTTCCAATTTGCCTTATTTGATCAAGTTGGAAGCCTGATCGCCACGGACAACTTTTTCTCAATGCCTTCGCCATTTGGTGAACGAGATGTCTGTTTTGACTTACAAGAACATTTTGATTTTGCCTCTCATGGCCGCGATAAAGATACTGGATTTATCAGCATGGGTGTTCGAGACTATGACCCTGAGCAGCATCGCTTTATTTCAGCCGATCCATTTTTTCTCGAGGATCTAGACGCCTGCAGCGCTTCTCCCGTTGATTGCGATTTGTATTCCTATGCGCGTAATAATCCATTGCTTTATGTAGACTCTAACGGTCAAAACCCTGTGATAATAGCGGTGGCCCTTATTGATGTTGCCTTTGTTGCTTATGATGCCGTCCAAGTTTATCATGATCCAAGTGTCTCGAATTTTATTGCTTTGGGTGTAGATGTTTTTTTAGGAGGGGCTGTTATCGGCCTTGGCGCCAAGGCTGCAGTCAAAGCTGAAAAGGTTGTAGCGGGTGAGAGCGGGGCTTGTCGGGCAGGATTTGAAAAACTTCAGCAAGGATATCGTGAGCGAATGTCCAAGCCATATGTGCAAGATGGCGAACTTTCTGAAAGGGTTGGCAATCTGTATCGACCAAAAGCTGAAATAGGCAGTGGAAGTACTGCTGCGGCCATACGAAACGAAATAAAAACTGGTCTACCCACCAAGGGTACATGGCATAGCCAAAAGGGGCAGGACTCTATAAGGGGCTTAGAAAAATGGCTTGGCAATAATCCTACTGCGAGTCCAGGAGATCGAGCGGCGGCAGAAAATATAATAAAAGACATGCGAGATGCTTTGAATACAAGGAAGTAGCTAATGATAAAAGAATCAGAAGTAGTGCCTATGCTGCTTCGTCAGTTTCCAGAATTTAAAAAATATTGGGATGACCATTGGGATTATTTGGGCGAAGAGAACGAGTTTGGTCTTTGTGGAAAATTATTTCCTTTTACTCGATACGCTTTAGATTTGCTGAACCTAGAGACAGCTGAAGCGGACGAAATATTACATAAAATGTTTGATATTTCAGAAAATTTGATGACCGAAGGGAACGAAACTATTCGAACAGCGATTGCTACCTGTTTCTTAGAAGATATTTCTAATCGGTTTGCAGAAGAGCCGGAAAAGAATGAAAGATTTAAGACATTTCTAGGACCTGAGTCTTTAGGGTACTGTGAAGCCTGGGAAGAACTTTGGAACCCTAAGTCTTAAGCGAGAGTAACCTCTTCCGCTACGGCAGAAGCTCCCCGATGCACACATCTTTTGGGCGAAAGTGGTCTTCTGATTTTTCCGCGAAGCGGACGCCGAGTATAGCCCCGGATGAAATCCGTGGGTTAAGAGGTCCCGTGTTCACAAGTGCCGAAGGCCCTAATGAAAGTACGCCAAAAGAATTCCCTAATACATATTTGGAACATGACATCTACGTTGACCAATCTTTTGTATCACGTTGTTTTTAGCTTTTTTAAATCGGCATTGTATTGCATATGATCCCAAATACATTTTAGATTGAATATCGTCATTCGGGCCTTCGGCGCTCATTGTTGTGATGATTGACATAACCCACGGATTTCATCCGGGGCTATACTCGGCGTCCGCTTCGCGGAAAAGGCAAAAATCCACCAAAAAAGATGCGTGTATCGGGTAGGCGGCAGAAGAGGGGTTTTTATTTAAGCAGCGCCTTCGCTAGAGATCTGCTTTAGGGCAGCTGATCCCTGAGAGTAATTCTTTAATAGCATTGTATACAGCGCCATAAGCTTTTCTGATTCCTTTCATGGAGTCATAGTCCATCCATTGTCTCTCGAGATCCATATATTGTTCTTGTAGATTGCGAGACAAGGATTTTAAATTATGGTCACAATGATGACCAGAGGAAGCTTTAGATGCCTCTTTGATTATTTTTTCTGCGCTATTTTTCATGAGCATTGTTGTTCTGTACGCGGGATGAACGTTTCCATGATATGTGCGGAGATTTGCGATGGGACCTGCAAAAATTTCAGCTTCCAGTTGCAAGATTTCTGCAACAGCTTCTATTTTAGAAAATTTGTTAAGATGATTTGGTTCTTCGCTTATAGCCATAACCGGTAATGCTATCAAAATTCCTGCAAGCATAAAGCCACGAAGTAAATTTCTCATAGAGACCTCTCTTTGATTTGGTTATCTTCCTTCGCGACGCATAGGTGAAAAAAGATACCGTGTAAAGCGAGAGGTAAACGAAGGTGACGGATCTATCGCTTGTTATTGTTTTTTTGGCAAAGACCCTCAGACTTAGGACATCCACCGCCGCAATAGCATTTATTGTTTTCGTCTATGCATACTCCATAGCCTCTCTTTCCTTCGCATATTCTAAAATTACAATCGCATTTTATTTGACAACAGGAGCGACCAGGAGTGAGAGGCGTGTCATAATTGCAGCCATCGATAATGCCTGTCATTGTGCACGTAGTTCTTGTATCTGCTTCTAGGTTAGCTGCTTTCCTAGGTGGTTCTGCGCAACCAGTTAAATAGACCAAGGCGCATAAGACGAACATCAGCTTTTTCACGCGAGTCTCGTGTAAGGGATAAAAAAAGTAGAGCTGTTCAATTGACTTAAGTTCTTGAAATAAAAAACAATTAAGTCACCATGAATGAACAGCTCTATCTCATATTTTCCGAATCCATC
>JAHFEG010000046.1 GCA_023248595.1 Myxococcales bacterium
TAGTCAATTAGTGATATCGCCACTATGCCACATCATTTTTTCTTATCATAAAAAGTTAGACTTTGCCCGTGAGCGGGCTTTGGGAAAACAAATGATTGGTACAACCGGTCGAGGGATTGGCCCGGCTTATGAAGACAGAGTCGGCAGACGAGGTATTCGGTTATTTGAATTGATTAATGCCGACAAGATCGCCAATCGTTTACGGGATGCCGCTCTTTATTCAAACACCATTTTGCATGCGCTTGGATCTGATCCGCTAAAAGGGCACGAAATAGAAAGTATGATTGATCGCGCCGTTGCGCATGGACAAAAATTAAAATCCTTTATGGGGAATGCTCAAGATATTATTTTTCATGCAATGCAGAGTCAAAAAAATATTTTATTTGAAGGTGCGCAAGGTGCATTGCTCGACCTAGATCATGGTACTTACCCTTATGTGACATCTTCCCACTGTGTGGCTGGGCATGCCATGGCTGGTTCTGGCGTTGGATTTTCTTCGCCGTATCAGGTGATGATGGTGGCCAAAGCATATGCCACAAGGGTAGGCTCGGGTCCTTTCCCAACGGAGTTAAAAGATGATCAAGGTGCATTTTTAAGACAGCGAGGATCAGAATTTGGTGCGACGACAGGAAGACCAAGAAGATGCGGCTGGCTTGATTTGGTGGCTTTGCGTTACGCGTGTCGTATTCATGGCACAACACAATTAGCGATTACCAAATTAGATATTTTGGCGGGGATGGAAAAATTACAAGTTTGTACTGCTTATGAAATTGACGGCCAGCGTACAGAAAATTTCTTGTGGGATACCGAGAAACTAAATGAGGTCAGACCTATTTATGAGGAAATGGCTGGATTTGGAGAGTTGCCATTAAGAGGATCATTTAAAGACTTGCCTGTCGCCGCGCAAAATTATTTAAATAAAATAGTTGATTTTACTGGCGTCCCCTTGGGCGTGGTCAGCCTTGGCCCCGAGCGAGGGCAAGAGATTTGGCAATGCGAACCTTTCTAAGCTTTAGTTATGCAAGCATTGCCAAGGAGCTTTCCTGACTAATTTGGTTAATAGGCGCCCATATTGGGATTTTTTTTAGGCCACGGAGTCCCTTCTTGGTTCGCATCAGGAATAACAAATCCTTTAAAATTGGAAATGCCGGCACCTAAACAAAGTGAAGTCGCTTGAAGTCGATAGTCTCCGTTTTCAAAATCAACAAATTGGGGGTCAGCGTCAATATTCTTATCACCAAAAGGGTGCTGACTCCGCAATCCGCGATTTAAATATTGCAAATTGCTATAATAAACAAAAGCCGTGTTGTATGGATTATAAATCTCAGATCGATCATCAAATTCAAATTTGTTTTCCCATAAAATGGAATTTATAATTGTGTACCCTAATACAACTGAACTCTTTGCCGAAATTTGGTTGGCAACAGCAGTCACATTTACTAAAACTGATTCATCTTCCCCAAATCTAACCATTGTATTACCTGAAATAACAGTATTAATAAAATGCGTATACGCCCAAGATAAATAAAATTCCACCTTATTGTTCCGAAGCAAAGAATTTTTGATGGTAACCATCTTGTAACCTCCAATGAGACTAGAAGCTTTGTTGCCTTCCAGTACAACGTTATCCATTTCCAATGAAGACTGGTTCAAAGAAATCAGATAACGAGTTGCTTCATTGTTGAAAAATTGAGAATCCGTGATTTTTCCACCCCCATGAATTTTGATTTCTTTTAAATTCGTAAACAAACAATTCATTATGTCTACCTCGGAATCAAACGAGATAAAATCAACGCCGTTCAGTATGCTGTTTACCATCATCCACGGTTGCCTACTGCTGGACGATATTTCCATTTTATCAAAGCTAAATCCGTTTATTTCTACCTTCTCCAGGTCGTCGAATAGACGAATTCCACCACCGCGCCACACCGTTTTGGCAAAGGCCGAATCATCCTTTGGTCGTTCTGTGCACTTACTTTCTTTGCCAGTGAAACCACCGTAAATCAGCAGAGTATTCTTCCTAAGAGAAACATTCGGATTGAGATACGTTCCCTGGGCGACCCATACTTCGCCGTTGACTTCGTTGGCCGCTTTAATGGCAGACTCAAGATTAGCGGTGGCTCCTTGCCATTGGACGACACCAGGATCGCTGGCCACCAAAAATACCGCTCTACCTGGTTGACATGCCTCTACACCCTTTGCTGGTACACCCTTTGCTGGTACACCCTTTGCTGGCATCAGTGTAACAGGTGAGCCGCAACTACCGCTTCCGCCCATCACAATCATTGTCAAACAAAAAATTAGCGAAAATAAAAACCGTGATTTCATGGTGCTTCCTTACTTATTTGCCCGCTATATAACCTATTTTAAGTTCAAAGTCGAGTGCCCAGGCCTATTAACGAATGGCCACGATCTCGGGGGCTTTATCAGTAAAAATTCCTGTAACACCTCATGAAAAAATGTTGAATTCAAATTGTTTTACGCATACATTCTCTCGTAAATCGGGGTGAATTATGCAAGGACGACGGTTTCATTTCTGGACGGGGATTCTCTTGGCATTTTCGCTGCTAGCTTGTAAAACACCAAGGCTTACTGCGGGAGATAAGAACATGGATTTAGCAACTTCAATGCCAGAGAATAAATCGAAGCGCGCTGGTAATCGATTTGATTCTGTTCACGAGCAATGCCAAACTAATTTATTGTTGGCGCATCAATTGCTCGATCAAATTTTGGCTCACCAAGGAGAACGCGATCTTTTAAATACGCTTGTTCCCTTTAATGAACTGCAAATTCACCTCGATTCAGCTTCTGCTTTGGCAAGTCTGCTCTCTGAGGTCCATCCAGAAAAATCCATCCGTGAAAAAGCAGAAAGTTGCACACAGCAAGTTCAACGTTTTGTGACAGACCTTTCGTTGAATCGACCATTGTATGAAGCGTTTTCTTTAGTTAAAACCAAAGATTTAGATGACGAAAGTAAGCGCATGCTGACAAAAGTGCTTTTAGATTTCAAACGATCTGGCGTTGATAAAAACGATGTGACGCGTGCTCAATTGAAAAAAATCGAGGAAGAACTGGTATTGATAGGGCAAGATTTTAGTCGAAATATCAGGGAAGATGTTCGTTTTATCGAAGTAGATCCCACTGATTTAAAAGGCTTACCAGCTGATTATATTGCTGCTCATCCTGTCCAAAAAAATGGCAAAGTTCGCATTACGACAGACTATCCAGACTATATTCCTTTTATCATGTATGCAGAAAATCCTTATTTGCGTGAGGAAATATGGAAAAAGTCGAATACGCGAGGCTATCCAAAAAATGAGCCTATTTTAAACAACATGCTGAAAAAACGGTATGAACTGGCTAAGGCTTTAGGTTACGACAGTTTTGCCGACTATGTTGTAGAAGATAAAATGATTAAATCTACCTCAAAAGTCGCAACATTTATTGAGCAGATTACGCAAATTTCTCAAAAAGGTGCAGACCAAGAATATGCGGTTTTGCTTGCCGAAAAGCAAAAACGACAACCGGCAGCAAACATCGTTTTTGGCTATGAGAAATCTTTTTTAGAAGAAAAAGTTAAACAGAATACCTACCAATTTGAATCACAAGCTGTTCGTCCATATTTTCAATTTGAAAAAGTGAGAGATGGCTTACTTCAATTAACAAGTGAGTTGTTTGAAATACGGTATGTCAAAGATCGCAGCGCGCCGATTTGGCATAGTAGCGTCGAAGTTTATGATGTTTTTAGTGGTAGCGAATTAATAGGCCGTATTTATCTTGATTTGCATCCTCGGGAAAACAAATTTAAGCATGCTGCTCAATTTACTTTGAAGAGCGGATTGGCGAAGCGGCAAATTGCAGAAGGTGTACTTGTTTGCAATTTTTCAGATCCGAATACTTCGTCAGAGCCTGCATTAATGGATCATGATCAAGTTGTGACCTTCTTTCATGAATTTGGACATTTGCTTCATCATATTTTAGGTGGCCAACAAAAGTGGATCCGTTTTTCGGGAGTTGCCACAGAGTGGGATTTCGTGGAAGCCCCGTCGCAGTTATTTGAAGAGTGGGCTTGGGATGTTTCTGTTTTGCAACGATTTGCGCACCATTATAAAACGGGAGAAGCGATTCCTAAAAATCTAGTTGAGCGAATGCGCGCAGCAGATGAATTCGGTAAGGGCATGGATGCGCGTCAGCAAATGTTCTATGCGGCACTCAGCCTGCAATACCATAAGCAAGATCCTTCCACATTTAATACACACCAGCTTTTAAAAACGTTGCAAGCAAGATACAGCAAATTCCCCTATGTAGAAGGTACACATTTCAATATGAATTTTGGCCATTTAGAGGGCTATTCTGCGATGTACTACACTTACATGTGGTCAAAGGTCATTGCGAAAGATTTATTGAGCCCATTTAAAAAGGACGGCATGCTGAATGCTGTTCATGCAAAACGTTACAAACAGTTAATCCTTGAAAAAGGAGGCTCAAAAAACGCAGATGATTTAGTGACCGACTTTTTGGGGCGGCCTTATGCATTTGAAGCATTTCGTCAGTGGCTAGAAACAACTTTGTAATTTTTATTTTTTTAATTTTGCTTTCAAAGCAGCCAGTTCGTCTTCAATGCGGCTTGCTGCTTTTTTTGTTGTCGCGATTTCTTCTAAACCATTAGCAAAGCTTTCTGCATATTCAATTTTTTCAATCATGCGTTCATAGGTATCTAAGGCTGTGGTGTCATGAACATAGTCTTTTGCCATTTGACTTAAATCTTCTAGTTCTTGTGCACGTCCAGCAAGTTTTGCTTTGATTAATTTTTTAGATAATTCGCCTTGTTTTTTTTTCGCAGCCTCAATTTGCTGAGGTATCAGGGTAATTGCTTGTTGCAAGGCAAGTTCCTGTTCACCGATAGTTTTAGCCTCTTTCTCATCATTGTTTTTGAGTGTTTGTTGCTTTAATGCTTTAATTTCAATCAGCTTTCTCTTGGCTTTTTTTTCTTGCTCTTTCATTTCTAAAATCAATAAATCCATTATTTTTTGTGGATCTTCCATGGAATCGATGAGGGCATTTATGTTTGAGCGAAGCACATTTTGGAAGCGTTTTATAAAAGTCATCAAATATATCCCACTTTGTTGAAGGTACCCGTCTTGTAAAGCGAAATGAAAGATGGCAAAATAGGGTGTTCATCTTATTTTTGAGGGGCTCATGAAGCAATACCGTGTAGGTTCGGATGTCGATAGTTGGTGTACAAAGTGTAAACTTATTTTAGCGCACACCATCGAAGCTGTTGTCGGGGATGAGATTAAGCGTGTTCACTGCAATACTTGTCATTCTAAACATATTCACCGTGCTTATGAACCTGGATGCACACCAAAGGTGTTGCGTTCAGCTGCCTTAAAGTCTCCAAAAACTAAATCAAGCACGAGTCGAGCACCTAAAAAAATTGGTGTGGCAGGGATGATGCGTGCCAGTGATTATGAATTAATCTTAAGAGGAAGGGATTTGGCTGCGGCTAAACGTTATTCTTTTCGGGATCAATATGGCGCAGGGGAAGTATTGCAGCATACTGATTTTGGTCTAGGCGTTGTCACCGCCGACAAGGGTGCCAATAAAATTGAAGTTCTTTTCCAATTAGGGCCTAAAGTGCTTGTTCATGGTCGGACTCTTTAAACAGGCAGCAATGGTTGCTGAAATTACTTGTTCATTTGAGCGCGCGCTGCCGTGAACAAGTTTTTCAAGAGAGGCTCATGCGCGAAATAAAATAAAGCGAGAGAGATCAACACCTAAATTCTTATTTTGTTCATTTAAGTATTGATTGTGTTCATCAACCTTAGACTTAATATGTTCTTGAAAAACTTCACTAAAAGCAACGACTGAATCTGACGTTGTTTTTTCAATTTGACTCATGGCACGATTAAACAGTTGACGTCCATCACCATTTATTTTTTTAAATTCTTCTTGCAAGATCACTCTGATGACAGGGGTGAAGCTTAAGGAAGCTCGTAAAATAGTTCCCAGAGTAAAAGATTGGGCTAGACGTACTCTGGCTACATATTTAAAAATCCGTCGGATTTGCGTATTATCCCCTGAGATCAACAGATCAAGGTAAGCGTCATAAAGATATTCGAGTGAATTTTTCAGTTCAGGCCTGGGAATACGCGCATAAGGACGTATTTCCTTCGGGATTTTATGAAGCAATGTTAGAATGATGCGCTCTTTATTTTTTTCTAGCAGGTTATACAGCAAAATCATAAAATATCTCCTATTAGGCGCGTGTGGCACTATAACATTTGCAAAAATGTAAAAAATCGATGAATACTGGCTTTTCTCTTATGGAAATGACCTCTATAGGGCATCGAATATGATTTTACGTCGTAAGATTACTCAGGTCAGGTCTTTCTTTTGCCCTCATAGGTCGCTGTTGCTATTTATGACAGTGGCATTTTTAAGTTTTATTGAGGCACCGCAGACTTTGGCGCAAATCTCGATGCCCAGTCAACCTTCAGCGTTTCGTAAACCTGAAACTTCGAAAAGCCATATTGATCCAATCGTATCCCGCTCACAGCCGATCGCCAAATTAGATACCGAAACAGAAGCCGCATTAAAAAGAGCCAATCAACCGGGCGTGCTTTTAGCCAGCGAGCCTAAAAGTGATCATATTTATCGCATTCAAGTGATTGGCGCTAAAAAAGTAGAGGCGGATGCAGTTTTGCTTTTGCTTAAAACGCATATCGATGATTTGTTAGAGACGAAGACGCTTCAGCAAGACATTAAGAACATTTTTGCCATGGGTTTATTTTCCGATGTCAAAGTTGAACAGATGCTTGGGATTAATGGAAGTATCGAATTGACCTATAGGCTAAAAGAGAAACCAACAATTTATCAAATTCGATTTGAAAACAACGACACCATTTCGGAAGAAGATTTAAAGGGAATCATTGATTTAAAGCCATTTCATGTTGTTGATCGCTCGCGGCTTAAAGAAAATGTAGCCAAAATTAAAAAAGCATATGCAGACAAGGGTTATTTCTTATCGGATATTCAACTGGAAATTGCGCCTACCAATGAAGACGATTTAAAAACAAATAGCACTGATTTCATTTTAAAAAATAAAAGCACAGTTAAGATACTGGATTCGCGCGTTTTGGCGCCAGATTTTGTCGACGTGACTTTCAAGATCGATGAGGGTTCCAAGGTCCGCATTCAAAAGATCTCTTTTTTGGGAAATAAACAAGTATCCAGCGATAGAATTAAAGAGCGCATGCGTTCAAAGGAAAATCATCCACTTAGTATCGTTACGCAATGGGGAGTCTATAATGAAGACATGTTTGATGTAGATTTACTGATCATTGAACAACTTTACCAAGAGTATGGTTTTTTAAATGTCCAGGTACAAAAGCCACGCATCCGTTTGTCTGCTGACAAAAGAAGCCTTTCTATCCAAATCCCAATTAAAGAGGGGGATAGTTATAATATAGGAGAACTTACTGTTGTCGGAGATTTTATTGTCGCTGAAAAAAAAGAGAAAGTAGAACCATCGGAACAACCAGTTTTTTTGCAGGACGAATTAAGAGAACGGATTTCTTTGCAAAATGGGGATGTCTTTAATCGTACATTATTAATGCAAGAAGTTTTAAGTATTGCTGAGCTCTACCGCAATGAAGGATATGCTTATGTTAATATTGTCCCTGAAACTTCAATTCATGAAACTGAGCTTAAGGTTGATGTAACGCTGCAAATTGATGCAGGACCAAAAGTTTCTTATGAGCGCATCGATATTGTGGGCAATTCCAAAACGATTGATAATGTTATTAGACGCGAATTGCGTGTTTATGAAGGAGAGCAAACTTCTTCTGCAATGATGCGTTTAAGCGAAATGCGCGTAAATCAATTGGGATATTTTGAAATCGTTAAGTTTAACACCAAGCCTGGCAGTCAGCCTGATAAAATGGTGCTTGAAATTGAAGTGAAAGAAAAACGCACGGGTTCTGTCCAAATAGGTGGCGGTTATGGAACCGGTGGGGAAGGGTGGCTTTTCCAGGGACAAATTTCTCAAAATAATTTATTTGGTCGAGGGCAAAGTTTGACTGCTTCGGTGCAGTGGTCTGGTTACCGTCGCATGTTTGACTTGCGTTTTATTGATCCGTACTTATTCTATTTAGGAAATGAACCTATTACGTTTTCAACATCGCTTTATAATATGCAACGCTCTTTTGGTGACTATTCGCGAGATGCCACAGGCGGCGATATTGCGTTGGGTTATCCAATTGGTCATTTTCTGAAAGGCACAACTGCTTCTTTATTAAAAGAAGCCAATAATAAATACGAATTTTATGTGCCTGATTTTGAAAACCTTCGGTTATTTTTATCCTATAATCTAGAACGAGTTGAAACAGGAGAAAATGCGGTTGATATTTGGCTTTTTGGTTTGCGCAGCAAGCAGCCTCGGTACACCTCGTCGATTAGACCGATACTGCAATTTGACCAACGCAACAACCGCTTGTTTCCTTCTGGTGGTTATTTCTTAGAATTGCGCACGGAATGGGCCACCTCTTATTTGGGTTCGGGACTTTTGTCTCTAGCAGAAAATAATTGGAAAAACTTAGAAGGTATTAGTGCTGGACTTGGATATTTGAAGCCAAACGTAGAAAGCAATAATTTTTTTCGCTATGGTGTGAACACCAGGATTTATTATAATTTTGATGAATGGTTTTTTCTGAAAAATTGGGTGCTCAAACTAAACGTAGATTTTGGTATTTTGAATACTTTAGGGATACCAATTATTGCTGAAAACTATCGCTTAGGTGGTATGGGATTTGGTAATTCCAGTGGACTTAGAGGTTATTATTTTCAATCAGTTGGTCCAGTGTTGAACACGGCAAGAAGATATCAAAACCAATCAAATTATCAATTTGTAGTAGGCGGAGACAAACAATTTCTTATGAACCTAGAATTGGAATTTCCGATTGTGCGAAGTTTGAATTTTTCAGGTGTTTTATTCTTCGATATGGGTAATGTTTTTGGTTCTGATGAAAATTTCTTTTATGTTGGTGGCCAAAAACAAGAGCGTTATATGAATTATTTTGACCCGCTAAAAATATTTTCAGCGCTTGGTCTTTATAGTTCGGTTGGGTTTGGGGTTCGTTGGTTTAGTCCGTTTGGACCGTTACGGTTTGAATGGGGATTTCCTTTAGTGAGAAGGCCGATTGGAACGCCAGGAATTCCTCAAGGTGATGGCCTTGTGCAATTTGAGTTTAATATTGGCACAAGTTTTTAAGGTGCAGCTCACATTATGTCGTTTTTCTTAAAATCAACACTGGTTAAAAATATTCGCCTGCTCGATGTAACATCTGGTTTTGATGAGATCGCCGATGTGCTTGTCTCGACAGAGGGATTTTTTTTAAACCCAATCGAAATTGATGCCGCGTGCGCTATCATAGATGGGCAAGGCCAAATAGCGCTGCCAGGTCTTATCGATATGCATGTTCATTTCCGCCAACCTGGTTTTGAATATAAAGAGACAATTCAAACTGGAAGCAAAGCCGCTTTAGTAGGAGGAGTGACAACGGTTGTGGTGATGCCTAATACCAATCCCGTACTTGATACAGCTGAACGTATAGAAGAACAAATTCGCTTGGGTCATTTGGCCAATGGTGTTGAAATTTTGGTGGCTGCTGCGGTCAGCAAAAATCTTTTAGGACAAGAACCAACAGATTATGCAGCTTTAAAAAGAGCAGGTGCTGTTGCCATTACGGACGATGGGCGCCCCGTTATGGATACAAGCTTAATGGAGCAAGCCATGAAGGCTTGTGCGGAAAATGATTTATTGTTCATGCAACACGCCGAGGATTTGGCTTTAAGTCAAAATGCTTCTATGAATGAAGGCAGGACGAGTCGCGCTATTGGCGTGAGCGGTCAATCCGCAGACGCAGAAGGAGTCATGGTGGAAAGAGACATTGCTTTGGCAAAAAAGTATGGTGCTCGCTACCATGTTTTACATTTATCGACAAAGCGAAGCCTGCAGGCGGTCAGAAAAGCAAAAATGGAGGGATTAAAGGTGAGTTGTGAAGTTGCACCTCATCACTTACTTTTAAACGATGAAGCTTGTTTTGCTTTGGACACCAATAAAAAGATGAATCCTCCACTTCGAGATGAAAGTGACCGGTTGTCATTAATGGAAGGTCTTATTGATGGGACAATCGACGCAGTTGCGAGCGATCATGCCCCTCATTCTCAAGAAGAAAAGCAAGCTCACTTTTGTCAGGCACCTTTTGGTGTTGTGGGCTTAGAAACCGCCTTCGCGGTTTTGCTCACGTTAGTTAGCCGTGGAATTATTTCATTGCAACGTGCGGCGGCGTTAATGACATCGGGACCTGCACAAATTTTACAAAAACAACATCAAATCGGAACAGTTTTATCTTCTGGTGCGTCTAATAATCTATGTATCATCGATCTTAAAACTTTGTGGCAAGTGGATGGACAGTCATTGCAAGGACGTTCTAAAAACTCAGCATTTTTAGGAATGAAATTACAAGGAAAAGTAGTGGCCACATTCCTTAAAGGAAATTTACGTTATCTTCACGATACAAGGATTTAAATATGCAAAAGCTCAAAAACCCCTTTACGAGAAAAGGGTATCAACGTTTATTGGAAGAGCGAGAATATATGTCACGGGTCGTAAGACCAAAAGTGGTAAAAGGTGTCACAGATGCGGCCGCAGAGGGTGACCGTTCTGAAAATGCGGAGTACATTTATGGTAAAAAACATTTGCGTGAAATTGATAGACGACTTGCTTATTTATCTGGTCTTTTAAAAGACGTTGAACTCATTGATGAAAATTCTCTAAAAGGCGAGCAAATTTGCTTTGGTGCGACTGTTGTTATTCGAGACACAGGCGGCGCAGTGAGAAAATGGACAATCGTTGGCGACGGCGAAGCAGATTTTAAAGAAGGTAGTATTTCACATAAATCGCCTGTTGCTAAAGCTTTACTTGGAAAACGTGTTCACGATGTCGTAGAAATCGAAAGGCCAAAGGGAACAGATGAATTTGAGGTTATCGGTTTATTGTTTGGTGACAAAGTCGTGGCAGGCAAAAGCGAGGCCTAGGCTGTGTTGTTTTATTGTTTTTTCTATCTTTAGTGCGAACAATCTTTGGGGAGCTCGTCCTGTCAATTTAGAAAAAATAGATTCTGCTCAATTAGGATTTAGTGTTTATTTTTCTTCCCAGTTATTTTTAGAAAAAGCCCAAAGAACACTTATTTTTTTAGAAGATGCTTTTAGAAAACAGGTGACGCTGCAAGGTTTTACTGCGCCCAATACATACCAAATTTATTTAGTCCCAACAGCGATGGGCGGGGCACGTACTGCTCAAGATGAGCTTGGAATTTATACGGTTATTGACCCGGCACTCGATGATTTGTTATGGGCATCTTATATTCATCATGAATGGCAGCATGCCTGTCAATATGCCATGGGGGGTCCATCGTCGTCCTTGTTTATGGATGAAGCAAGTGCGGTACTGCAAGAAGTATTAGCTTTTCCAGCTGCGTCGTATTGGCTAGATGCCTTAAGAGATTTTCAAAGTTATCCTCAAGTTCCTCTGTTTAGTTCTGGAGAGGGACTAAGCCAGCTTATTGGTGCTTCGACAAAATATGAATATGGTGGTGCCTTATTTTTACTTTTTTTAGAGGATAAATATGGTTTAAAAGATGGACAATTGGTGAGACATTTATGGCAAAAAAGAGAGCCTTGGATCAGCGCCATTGAAGAAGTTACCAAGTCTTCCATGCAAAATTTACTAATGGATTTTGCTATTTGGCGAATCCGTGCAGAGAATTTATATGGAGAT
>JAHFEG010000016.1:0-30506 GCA_023248595.1 Myxococcales bacterium
CCGATAGCAATTTTGCAGGAAAAAAAGTGGAGTATTGTTAAATTGCCAAGCCCCATCAAACCAATTCGACTGTCAACCATGTTTCCGGTTTAAGTGTCAATGATGTTTCCGGTTGTACAGGGAAAAATCCCCCTACCCCCTTTTTCTAAGGGGGATTCAAATCCACCCATCAACAACGAATTCGACGGAAAATTCTTGCTGGCCAATTGGCACCAACTTTACAAAGAAAAACCTGAACCCGTGGCCGTCCCATTCAAACCACGAGAAGAAAAAACAGATGGTTCATATAAATTAAAATATCAGTTTAAAAATGCCGTGCCTACCGGCGATGAGAAAATGAGTTTGGGGTATGCCAAGTCTTTGTGCAAACTTTTCCACGAACAATGGCGTAAAAAATTTCCGCTGTTAAACGGTCACGACAAGCGGCCGTTGTTGAATTATGACTTAATCGAGCTGATTGTTTTATCTCATCCCAGCAATCTTGGTGGACAGAAAATGCTCGACGTGATCGATGCTGACTTGCAGAAATATATGGATGGGACGTTATAAGTCCGCAAAAAAATGCCCCAAATTTTGGGGCATGATGCGATAAAAGCCACCACAAAAGTGGCTCTATATCCAACATCGTGAAGGCCGCAAAGCCTTCGCAATGTGAGTGGATTATTTTTAAGATTACCGCTTGGAGTATTGGAAGCGTTTTCTTGCGCCCGAACGTCCGTATTTCTTACGCTCAACCATACGTGCATCACGCGTTAAGAAGCCGCCTTTTTTCAAGACGCCACGCATGCTGCCTTCGTCTACTTTTAACAAAGCGCGCGAAATACCATGACGAACTGCACCGGCTTGGCCTGACAAACCACCACCAACCACTGTTGCAGTCACATCGTAATGGTCCATGGTTTCTGATGTTTCAAAGGGTTGCTTGATAATCATCTGCAACACTTCGCGACAAAAATAAGAAGCCAAAGAACGGCCATTGACGGTGATCACACCTGAGCCTGGCGAAATCCAAACTCGAGCAGAAGCAACCTTACGGCGACCTGTGGCATAAAACTGTATTTTAGACATATGAGTTACTTCCTACCCTGCAAAAGTTCAAACTTGCCACGTTAATGCTTTCGGTTGCTGAGCGGCGTGGGGATGCTCTGAACCGTTATAAACCTTCAACTTCATAGCCATCTGGCGACCCAAAGAGCCTTTTGGTAACATCCCCTTGATGGCATGTAGGACAATTCTTTCTGGGTGTTTGATGCGCTGATCAGCGACTGAAATTGATCTGGCGCCGCCTGGAAAACCAGTATAGTGCCAATAAAGTTTATCGGATTCTTTTTTACCGCTGAGCTTTACTTTGTCGGCATTGAGCACGATGACAAAGTCACCAACATCAAGGTGGGGCGAAAATGTGGCTTTGTGTTTACCGCGCAAGATAGTGGCAATACGGGTGGCCAATCGGCCTAAAGTTGCATCTGCGGCATCAACCACAAACCATTCCCGAGTGATGGTTTTTTGAGATATACTCGGTGTTTTCATTATCTTTCTCCTCGTCAAGGTCAACAAGAGCACTGACCTTGCGTCATCGCGACGCATACGGAGAAGCACATTGGCTGGCAATGGCTTCCTCACTTATTTAAAAAAACATTGCAGCATCCATGCCTGCTTAATGAAGCCCTGTCAAGAGAAGTCTGGTCACATCCCTAAAAATTTGCGTGCCCAATCGCTCTGGAAACAGACTTGTTCCTGAATTATTTCTCAAGAGCCTTCAGAAATTCAAGCAACTGAGACCAAGCATCTTCAAATGAAGGTTTATCTGGGCTTTGAATAGAGCCCCAAGCTGATTTTAGAACCAGCAGCTGGACAGTTTTTATTTGCTCATAGAGTGACTCCGGAATTGGTGTATTCCGATTTTGAAACGTTAACATTATCGTCTGAATCAGAAATACTTTGTCGTCGCACAAGGGAAACAGCTTAACCAAATCATAAACATCTTTGGCTCTTGAATTTTCAGAGCCTCTTTGAACTAGTGTTTCAAGCTTTTCAGCAAGAATATTTTCAGGCCGGTAAACCAGCCAAGAGATGGGCTCTTTAGGAAGAATCCAGGTCGGCATAAGCTGCTTTTCAACTGGCTGTATCTTATCGCTAAAGCCTATATCCAAGTGCAGCCGAGACAATCTGCGGATTTTTACAGAATTCGGCAACGGACCACCGATGTAGAATGCGCAATCAAATCGGATCCCGCCATAATCACCATCAATTCCCAGCTCACTTTCTCGAATATCCCCAAACCAAAAACCATCCTGCAAGTCCACAGCCAAGGCTTCGCGGACATAACCGGGAACCCTTTCTTTGCTGACATTGTGAGCAAGAGCGTCAACATCTCGGGTGTAGCGCGAAGCCTGAATCGTCTTTAAAAGGGCAAAACCACCTTTGAAGATTAAGTGTTCGCTTAGAACAGGGTGCCTTTCAATGCGCGCAACAATCCGCTCCAAGGCAAGCAATACACGAACGTGATTTACCGAAATCCCAAAAGACATCCCTAGATTGTTTAGAATTATACGCAACGCTGGTTTGGTTTGAAGTTTCATGAGGCCAACACCTCAATAACTGATCGAATGCGCTCCAAAACACCAAGCGTAGCAGCCATATCAATAACCTTCGAGAGCGTTGTTGCATTATGCTCTATGGCACGTTTAAGAGCTTGAAGTCCAAGCGTACGCCCTAAATGGCGTCTCCAAAGCAGGCAATCAACTAAAGTACGTTCCAGAGAGGTGATTTGATAGCCTTTGTGTGACTCAATCCCAATTTTCCATTTGGGTTCCGCCAAACGAATCAATTTTAAGTCTTTGTGCTTGGAGCGTTTCTGTTGCTCAACCATAAGCCAAGTTTGACGTGGAATTTCGTCGGTCAAATTATGAAAGATCAGTGCTGATAATAGGCATACCGCGCTTTTTTTGCCCAAACGTAGCGTGGCTGTTCGAAAAGCATCTTCATCATTAAAGTCAGCTTGAGGCACACGATAGACCCCACGCTCCAGCTTTTCCAGCACACCGCTGTCTAGCCAAGAATAAAGCCGATACCGGCTGACCCCATTTTTTTCTGCCTCTGTTTTTGAAAAGCAGCCTTTTTTAAGAACACTCGGAATAGTCTGCATGTGAAAAAGTTGACATTTTTATAAATTAATGTCAACATCTTCCTTTTATAAATATTCGCGCCTCCCGAATTTCCTGCTCACATCCCTAAAAATTCGCGTGCGACGGCATCGGCAAAAAGAGTTCCAAGTGGAGTTAGAAACAAATGCTCATCTTGTTGTATAACCCAGCCTCGGTCTTTTAAATTTTCCACTGTACTGGAAAAAGTTATTGGCAATGCGCACTTATGTCTTTCAAGTTGAGACTTCACTTGAACCCCGCGCAGCAAATCTCTGATACCAAATGCCAGTGATTCCAGCAAAGCATGCCCTGGATCTAAAATATCTTCACTAAAAGTTGCCGCTGCTGGATTTTTGAGCCACTCAGCCAACAGACCCTTGGTATGGCGGCGATAAATCGAACCATCGGGTTGCAACAACATCGAATGAGCACCCGGACCTAGCCCCAAGTAGCTACCTTGCGCCCAATAAAGACGATTATGCTGACTCTCTTGGCCTGGTTTCGCGAAACTCGAAATCTCGTATTGCCGATATCCTTGTTCTATCAAAACAGCTTGAGCCTGTTCATAAGCCACGGCTTGGGCGTCCTCAATGGGGCGCAAACGTTGACCTTTTTCAATAAGGCGCTCTAAAGGCGTCAGAGGCTCAACAGTCAAGATATAGACACTCACGTGTCCAACCCCAACCTCGTTCAACCAAGAAATTGCCTCTTTAATTTGGCTCCAATCTTCACCAGGAACACCCACAATTAAATCAACTGATAATTTTGTAAAACCTGCATCTAGTGCCTGAGTGATAGAATTGCGCGCTATTTTGGCATCATGCTTTCGCCCTAGCCATTTTAGAATAGCATCATCGAAACTTTGCACCCCTAAACTTAAACGATTGATGCCAGCTTGTTTGATTTCAGTTAAATAGGATGAATTTAGATCTTCCGGATTGGCTTCCAGAGTGATTTCCGCATCTGGTTGCAAGCTCTGACTGGATTTGATTGATTCAATTATTTGGCTAATTTGCAAAGCAGATAAGGTGCTCGGCGTCCCACCGCCAAAGTAAAGCGTCTCTGCTGGCAGCAATGGAAAAGATTGTCGCCGCGCATTCCATTCAATGAGCACACTTGTAGAGAATTTGGAATCACTTTTGCCTATCTCAAAATAAAAATCGCAATAAGAGCATCGCCTGTGACACCATGGCACATGAACATAGATGCCCCAAGCGTCAAGCGACGTGGCCATCCAGTTTTTGTCATTCCGGACTTGTTCCGGAATCCATGAAATCCTGGATCCCGCACCAAGTGCGGGATGACCATGTTGCTGGCCATTTTCCATTGTCTGCCCAGGATAGGCTGGGGTACTCGCAACGGAAAGATCCATATTAAGGGCGACGCCGATCGCCGATTTGTTTTAATAAGTTTTCTAATTGCTCAGCCGTTTTAGCAACTGGAGCTGCGGTTGTCTTGGCATCCTCGTATCTTTGATAGGCTAGAATCCATTCTTGATGCACTTCATGCACTCTGGGATCTTGGCTAAAAGTCAGCAAGCGATAAGCCGCCCCTATATCCAACAACGCATTATAATATTCTTTTTTTTGAGTGAAGTCTTTAAACCGAGCCCACAAAGCTTCTGCTAGTTCAAGATCTTGTGTTGTCATGAGGCTAACTCTTCAACAGGCGGAATCTCACTTTCTACAACAGGGACATCTATTGCATGAAAGCTCTTCAAATATTCTTCTTCATCTATTTTCGGCAGAACAGCTAAACGAATGCGATCATTAGGATAACGGTTCACAATTTTATTCACAATGAAGTTAAGCGCTGTCAATTCCACACTACCCCGCACAAACAAGGGCTTATCAGCATTCTCTGAACGGTTTCCTGAAGAAATACTAGGATGAAGTCCTTTCTCGTCCATCACCACTAACACGCTTTGGCGACTATCATTTTTAAGCAAAACCGAAGTTACTTCTGCTAAGCGTCCTGATTTTTCTAAAATGGATTTGACCGTTTCTTCGGCAGCCAAACGTTTTTGTTCTGGATCACTGGAAAGCACATATTCAAATCGATCATCTTCATCAAAATCAAACAGACGCTTTAGCCGTCGTTCGGCAGATTCACCCAAAGGTCCAGTCTCACTACCACGGAATTCATTCTTATGTTTTTTGTGTCGTTTATTCTGACGAAAGCCTTGCGCATCACCCTCGCCTGCTTCGTTGTCAGCGGAATAAGCAGAGTCTGGCCCTTCATGATCCATGCTTTCATTTTGCGCAAATTGATTGCCTCCAGCAACCACAGGGTTAACGCCACCTACGATGTAGCGTCCCACGCGAATGGTATTAGCCATATCTTCTTTGCGGCGGCGAGTTTTCCCATCTGCTCCTACCATAGAGCTATTCAATGAATGCGTTGGTGCTAAATCAATGGAATTACCAATATCATCTCGCACCAAATCCAAGCGCTTGCCAAAATCATTACGATTGCCAATGTCATCAGCGGGCACTCTAATTTCTTTAAAAGAGCGACGATTACCCACATTGTCGCCGGGGTGCAAACCATTTGAATTCCCCCACGACATAGCAGTTCCAGCTGGGCGGTATCTATTTCTTGAACTCATGCGAGCGAGTCCCCTTTGGATTTTGTTTTGTGATTGTTTGTTCAACAAGCTTAGGACTTTCATCTTTTCCATAGCGATGCTTGATGAGAAGTTGCTGAAATATCGTCAAAATGTTGTTGATAAAAATATACAGCGATAAACCAGCTGGCATTTTCAACATAATAAATGTTAGAAAAAATGGCATTCCCCACATGACATATTTCATTTGAGGCTGATCTTCCATGGTTGGCTGAAAAGCTTGCTGAATAAACATGGAAACGCCCATAGCGACCGGCAACACATAATAAGGATCTGGCGCAGTCAAGTCAGTTATCCAAAGCATGAAGGGTTGCTGATAAAGTTCCACCGAATTCCAAAGCATTTGATAAAGTGCAATCCAAATGGGCATCTGTATGAGCATCGGCAAACAACCCGCCATCGGGTTAATGCCTTTTTCTTTGTACAACTCCATCTGCTTTTGCCCAAGCTGAGCGCGATCATGGCTATGTTTTTTCTGCAATTCCTTCATTTCTGGCGCAATTTTTTTCATCTGCTGCATGGAAACAAATGATTTTTGCGTCAAAGGAAAGGTCAAAAGCTTGATAAGCAAAGTTAGCAAGATAATGGCAATACCAAAGTTACCAAAAAAACCGAAGATTTGTCCTAGTAGCCACAACATGGGTCGGCTTAAAACCCCAAACCATCCAAAATCAATATTTTCATCTAGCCCATTGCCTGCCTGCGTGAGCAAGGTGAGCTGCTTTGGACCCAAGTAAGAGGAAAATTCTAATTTGGTTACAGAGCCTGGTAAAAGCTCAATGGGTTTTTCGCGAAGCGTTAGCAAAACACCCTTCTCTTTTTCTTTGCCAACAGGACTTTCCCACAACGATGCGCTGGTACTTTCAACAGAAGAAGCTTCTTTAGGAATAAGTGCGACTAGGAAATAACGTTTATCGAACCCAGCATATTTGGCTGCACCTTTAAAGGTTTTGCCTTTTTCCAGATCTGCTATGGTTACTTTTTCTCGATCTTTTTCTCCCTGCCAAACAATACTGGTTTGCTCATCGCCAGCAGAAAAGAAGCTTGATTTCTTGACCGTACCTGGCTCACTGGTATTCATGAAAAAATCGAGAGCAACTTGTCTTTTTACAGCGCTCTCATTTCGTAATTCAATGCCATGCTCAATCGAAAACTGGTTGGGTAAAAATCGGTAATGACGCAAAATACGAACACCCTGAGGTGTCATATGCTGCAAAACCACATGCTCCTGATCAGAAGAAATCACTTCATAACGGGCGTTTGAGGGTAAAGTTAAATTGGTATTGCGAGAAGCAACCGCAAAAAGATTGACGCCAGCATGCGTTGCCCCAAGTTCAATCGGCAATTTATATCCGGTTATCTGAAAATCTTGAATCTGCGCGCCCTGGTTTGATACGAAGGCATGATAACCATTGCGAGAGGCCGTGGACATTGAAAATTCTTTAATCACCAAAGGAATACTGCTCGCCGTCGGCACAATCCCTGGAGCAATCGCTGCAGCTATTGTTTCATTGGATGCCTTGCTTCCAGACGCCACTGGAGCCGATACTTTTTCTGCTACCAGATTGGATTGCTCAGGGGGTACGCGTGGTGCAAAAAAAGCATTATAAGACATCAATACGCCTGTCATTAATACGACAGCAAGCAATAAGCGTTTGATATCAGGACCTGGGGATTGAGCACCAAGACCAAAGGAATTCTGGGTCATATAAAAAGCCTCATTCTTATTTTCATTTCTCAGCGCACACCGGTGTTGGTAAGCGGTATCTGCAAATAATTGCTTCTTGGCAACCCCTGCATGCAATAGAAGTCAAATATCAGCCTAACTTTCTTGCTATATTTTTGCGTAGTAAAGTTCCAGAGCGCCGCTTTTCGCATGTCATGTGCTCTCGGCTATCTGGACTCATATCCAAAGATCCACGCCACACATCAAAACCTTTCATGCAATCTTGGCAAAGCGGTTTTTTATCTCTTAGTATGGCAGTTATTGGCAGATTAAATGGCGCTCGACATACGAAGCAATATTTTTTGAGCAAAGGCATCGGGATTCGGACACCAACATCATGCGCATTGAACATTTGTTTGGCACAAGAACGGCAGCAAGCTGGCTGCCCCTTAGGTCTAGCCGCAATATAATCCATCTCACCACATTTATGGCATTTTACGCGCTTGCTAATACGGGTGCCATGAACATTCCGGGCACCACCGATAAATAATGCAGCTCTGCCGTCTACATGGGTGGAGGTGACTGGTTTCATGTTACGTTGTGTCATCGTTTAAAATTCCAATCCTTTAATAACGGAATATAAAGTAGGCCCCTTATTCTGACTTTTAAGCTTGGCTTTAACTGGCATTCCCGCTTTATCCAGTGGCGCTATTTGAAGCGTGCTAAAAACTTGATCTATCCCCGCTTTGTATTCAGCACACGTACGCGATCGGCATTGAATTTGCACAGTGATGAGCTTGCTGCCCTGAACTGCGCTTAAAATCTGCATCCAAACCGGGCGGTCTACACTATTTAATTCGTTATAGGCGAAAGTCTGCACAATTGCGGGGATTTGGTCAATAACGGTCTTGGTGTTTTGTAGCAACTTAAAATTAGCTAAATTTTCATACTGTTCCAGCGCATTCAGTGCCACGAGCGCAGCGGTAGCGGCCGTTGGCACATCGCTTACCTGCACACTTAATTGAGCAGAAACTGGCAGCACACCCGTACATTGAACATTGCCAGGCAAAAACACACAAGTAAAAAACGAGGTGGAAATAACTGCGCTAAAATAACCAGCAGGATCTGTCACCGTACTCGCTTGCCCCATCGATGACAAACCAGGCAAAGAATTGAAAATTCCCTGTGCCTCAGAATTATTAACCCACAATCCTAAGACTAAACTTAAAACAACAACTCTTATGTTTTTTGAGCGCATGCCATCCCCTTAAATATCCAAATTGACAACCTCTAAGGCTACTTTCTCAATAAATTCTTTGCGAGGCTCCACTTCATCACCCATCAAATCTGAAAATGCTCCGTCTGCTTCGACAATATCCTCAATGCGAACTTGAAGAAATACACGGTGGCTCGGATCCATTGTCGTTTCCCACAATTGAGATGGGTTCATTTCTCCCAATCCTTTATAACGTTGAATGGTTTGCCCTTTCTTCGCCAAAAGATCTAAAAGTTCTGACAACTCAAAGACCGTCCTTGCCCCGTGACTGGACTGGCCTCGAATCACTTCAAAAGGAGCCTCTCCCAGCAAGCTAATCTGCTGAGCGTGTCGTTTTAATTCTCTAAGCTCGACGCTTTTCAGCCAATTAGGGGTGATTTTAGATTCAATAGGCGCACCATTGTGAAGCGTCTCAATGACCATTTCTGCGTCTTCTGTCTCATTTTTTGCCCTCACTAAAACCTTTACAGGCAATGTGTCTGAGGCGTAAACTTGCAAATAAGCAGTCAAGGTTTCAGCAGTAGACTCTGGGCTTTTTTCTAAAAGGGTCGCGTCTATCTGACAGCCGCGCACCAACGCATCGATCACTCTAGAATCGTAGCGCTTACGCAAACGGTCTAAAATACGCCGATAAGCATACAATGATGTCACGCCTGCCCGTAAATGTTCCACGCTAATCTTGCCACCTGCTGAAGACACTTCCACCGTCTCCAGCATCGAGTCGACCAAAAAACGCTCCAAAGCTTCATGATCTTTTAAATAGATTTCTTTCTTGCCCTTTTGCACCTTATATAAAGGTGGCTGCGCAATATAAAGGTATCCTCGCTCTACCAACTCACGCATTTGGCGATAAAAAAATGTGAGCAGCAAGGTGCGAATATGACTTCCGTCCACATCGGCGTCTGTCATCAAAACAATTTTATGATAGCGAACCTTGTTAGCATCGAATTCATCAGGACCAATGCTGGTCCCAAGCGCCATAATCAACGTGGTGATTTCTTGGCTAGACAACATTTTGTCGAACCGGGCTTTCTCCACATTTAAGATTTTTCCTCTAAGAGGTAAAATTGCTTGATAGCGTCGATCTCGCCCATTTTTTGCTGAACCACCAGCAGAGTCCCCTTCCACCACAAAAATCTCAGACTGTGCCGGATCTTTTTCCTGACAATCTGCCAACTTTCCTGGCAAACCCATGCCGTCCAGAACGCCTTTGCGCCTGGTTAATTCTCTCGCTTTACGCGCCGCTTCCCGCGCTCTGGAAGCTTCAAGAACTTTGAGACAAATCATTTTTGCTTCAACGGGATTTTCATCTAGCCAGGTCGACAACTGTTCTGCGACCAAGCTTTCAACAACGCCTTTTACGTCCGAAGAAACCAATTTATCTTTGGTCTGCGAGCTAAATTTAGGGTCAGGTAATTTAACAGCAACCACCGCCGTCAAACCTTCCCGCATATCTTCACCCGAAATCACACCCTTGCCAATTTGCTTTTGAAACACACGATTAATGTAATTATTGAGCGTCCTGGTTAGCCCTGCACGAAATCCAGCTAAGTGAGCACCGCCATCATTGTTTTTGATGTTGTTGGTAAAACAAAAAACATGCTCTTGATAAGAATCGTTCCATTGAATCGCCGTCTCAACAGCGCATTCTGGTCCTTTTTCGGTCAGATTTTTGGAACCAGAAATATAAACCGGGCCCTTGTTTAAAGCATGTGAGCTGCGATTTAAATGCTGAACAAATTCGCGAATACCTTCTTTAAAAAAGAATTGTTTCTCTTTGTCGTTGCGTTCATCACGAATATGAACAGTTAAGCCTTTATTTAAAAAAGCTTGCTCACGTAGTCGACCCGATAAGATATCAAAGTGGAAATCAATATTCGTAAAAACTTGAGGATCAGGCCTAAAGCGAATAACCGTGCCCGTCTCTGTGGAGTCTCCAACAATTTGGAGCTCTGACATTGGCTCTCCACGACTAAATGTTTGGCGATAACGCTTTCCGTTTCGTTTAATCTCTAAGATCAACTCTTCGCTGAGCGCATTGACAACACTTATGCCGACACCATGTAACCCACCAGATACCTTATAAGAATTTTGGTCGAATTTACCGCCTGCATGCAGCACACACATAATGACTTCACAGGCTGGACGACCAGACTCATGCATGTCAACCGGAATACCACGGCCATTATCTTCGACTGTCACACTATTATCTTCGTGGATGATGACGTTTACGGTATTGCAATAGCCGCCTAAAGCCTCATCGACTGAGTTATCAACCACCTCGTAGACCATATGATGAAGGCCAGAACCATCATCGGTATCACCAATGTACATACCAGGGCGTTTTCTGACCGCTTCTAAGCCTTCAAGAATTTTGATAGAAGAAGCATCATAGCTACCAAGAACAGGATCAGCTGTTTCCGACGTCATAACTCTCACCACGGATTTCTTTTTAAAACAAAACAACAAAATTTACGAAAAAGCAAAACAAGCGCACCCTAGCATGCCAGTGAACCTACGCCCAGCACTTAAAACAACGACAGAGCCAAATTAAATAAATCTTAAGCTTTTGCTCTCATAAATCTAAGTACTTAATTTTTTTTGTCTTGAATTAGAAAAAAGCAAGCAAGTGCAGTTAACAAGCAAAGAACACCCATCGCAAACATCGCAACAGATACCCCAGAAAACAGAGCCTGCTTTACGTCTTGCAGCAATCGAGAAAGCAACGCTGGATCCATCTTCTCTAAAACAGATTGGCTCTGAAATTTTGCACCAACAATCCATCCTTCCAAGATCTGTTCATCTATCGCTGGTAATTTCATATGTTGAACTAAACTGTTTAATTGATCTTTGCTCACCACAGAATAGATCAAACTCGTCACCGCTACGCCGATGGCTCCCCCGATACAGCAAATCATATTCGTGATCCCGGAAGCCTCACCCACATTTTTTCCGGAAACTGAATTTAAAGCAATCATCTGACTGGGACCTGTCATAAAACCAATGCCAGCACCAAAAATCATTAGGGGTGCTACATATTGAACATAAAGAACGTCTGCAGGCATCAGAGCCAAATAAAAAGAACCTATAAAAATAGACAACATCCCAACGATAACTAACTTTTTTCCGCCCATCCAATCCATCAATTTTCCAGCAAAAAGTGAAACAACGAAAAAGCAGATACTCATGGGTAGCATAGCTAGTCCAGCATCTAATGCACCATAGTTGAGGGCCAGACTGTTTTGAAAAACAATATTAAACAGATAAATTAAACCCATAAAAGAAAAATTAATACTAAATATCGCCAGATTGACAGCTAGAAATTTTCTTTCTTTAAAATACATAAAATGGATTAAGGGCTTTTCTACTCTCAACTCAACCCAAAAGAACACCACCAAACAAATCAATGAAATCCCTAAAACCATCATGGAAGGTAAAGACGAATACCCCCAATTAGGGCTTTTATCCAAAAATAAAATAATCCCAAAGATGGCAAGACCCAAAAAAAGAACACCGCCAAAATCAATTAAAGTATTATCTTCTTTATCTTGCGACTCGGGCATCGCGACTAAAGCAACAAGAGCAGCCATCACAATAAGCGGTATGCTGAAGCAAAAAACCCACCGCCAGCCAAAAATATCAACGATTACTCCGCTGAGCAATGGTCCTGCAAGAAAGCCAAAACCAATGATAGCCCCAAAAATAGAGAATGCAGTTTTACGTGATTCAGGATCAAAAATGACATTGATGATTGAAAGCGAGGCAGGCACGATCAAAGCAGAGCTAATCGCCAATATTATCCTACTGACAATCAAGAGCCAAGTTGCGACAGAGAAAGCTCCGACGATCAACCCTATTATAAAACCTGCAAGCCCAATCAGATACATTTTGCGTCTGCCAAATAAATTGCCTAACTGTCCTCCAATAACAACTGAAGAAGCCAAAATTAAAAAATAGCTATTAATCACCCACTGTGAACTGGATAAATCAGCACTGAATTCATTAGCAATGCTGACTAGCATATTACTAATACCCGTAATATTGAATGCAATTGTGAAAAGTGCAAAACACAAGCTTATCAAAGAAAACCAGCTACGATGACTGCTAACTCTGTCCACTGCCCCACCGCCTTGCTCAAAAGCCCCCCTTAACAATAAAATGAAACCTCAGAAAAACACAAAGCATAAATGAATAAAAATCAACATTTGAATATTTTAAAACCAGGATGCTCGTCAAAAGAAAAGCGATTCTGGCGCCCAAAAACGACCTAAATTATTTAAAGATTAGCGAGGGGCTCTGCTGCTGCTAGATACTGAAATTGAGATCTTTCTTCAACAATGCTTTTACTATTTTCTCCATCTTTTTTTAATTGGTCATCTTGGAAAAGAACTGCCAGAAAGTTACGGAGCTCTCTCGTATCTCGCTTAGCTACCAACAAAGACAAATTTTTAAAGGCAATTTCCATGGGCAAAGCAGCTGGCATGATTTGACCAGAATATATACGATGGTGTTTCGTTTTCGATGTTCTTTCGTCATCAAAATAAAGCGTTTCTTCTAACTTCTCGCCTTTCTTCTTGCCTGTAAAAACAATTTTAATATCTTCATGGGGAATTAAGCCAGAAAGACGAATCATGTCTAAGGCTAAATCATAAATTAAAACTGGCGCACCCATGTCTAAAATAAATAAGTCCCCTCTTTCACCAATAGAAGCAGATTGCAAAATCAGCTGCGCTGCTTCAGGAATTGTCATAAAGTAGCGCACCATTGCTTTATCGGTAATGGTAACAGGACCGCCTTTGGCAATTTGCTTTTTAAAGATAGGAACCACGGATCCCGAAGACCCCAACACATTACCGAAACGGACAGCCATATAGCGTGTTTGATAGCGCTGGTTACACTCGGTCATCACTAATTCTGCCAATCGTTTTGAGGCACCCATCATGCAGCTAGGACGAACAGCTTTATCGGTTGAGACCAAAATAAAAACTTCTGTTTGAAATTTTCCTGCGGCTTCAGCCACAATTCTGGTTCCAAAAACATTGTTTTCGATAGCCTCGAAAGGGTTTTGCTCCATCAATGAGACATGTTTATAGGCCGCGGCATGAAGTACAATTTGCGGTTTATATGCAGCAAAAACTTCATCTACCCTCTTGCTGTCTCGACAGCTTCCAACAATAGAAATAATTTCAGCATGATTCATCTCTTGCAATTCTTGTTCTATTTCAAATAAAGCAGCTTCGGATAATTCAAATAAAATCAGCCGGCTTGGGTTAAATTGAATTACTTGTCTGACTAATTCAGATCCAATTGAGCCACCAGCGCCCGTAATTAAAACTGTTTTACTAGAAAAAAATTGCCTAATAGATTGTTTGTCAAGTTGAGCAGAATCTCGATGCAGTAAATCCTCAATCAGAACTTTGCGAATTGGATTAATTTGGATGTTTCCTTGCAGTATTTCTTGGTAAGCAGGGACAACACGCACTTGAACAGGCACTTTCTCGCAAATTTCCATAATCCGACGAACGCGCTCACCTGCTATTTTTCCTTCTCCAATCACCACGAGATCAATGGCATGCTTTTTGACTAATTCAGGCAAATCGCTAATGCCACCCAGAACGGGGACTTGCTGAATAATACTGCCTTGCTTGCGCAGGTCGTCGTCAATAAATCCAATAAGATGAAGCCTTTCAGATGGCCGACTGCGAAATGTTCGTGCCGCTAAAATTCCGACACTCCCAGCCCCCACAATCAAAGTTTTTAATCTCTTCCCTTGCCTATCGAATACTTCTTCTTCTTCATAAGCCTCATAGACCACTCGCCGCGCAATGCGCATGAGCAATAAAGCAACAACGGAAAAAATAGCGTTTAAGACGACTACAGATTTAGGAAGCGAAAAATTAGGTTGCAGTGGCTGAAAAATATATCCCAAACTAAACAATAATAAAACGGAACCAATAAAAAAATAACCCATTGATTTCAGTTCGGATAAACCAACATAACGCCAAACTTGTGCATAAATATTGAAATAAAATAACATCAAAAATTGGACAAAAATGACTTGTAATAACCCAATCCAAAAATATGCAGCCTGATATGGGACCCGATCCAAAATAAAAAGATGCGTTAGCGCAAAAGAAAAAACCAATGCGCTCGCATCTAAGATTAATTGAATTAGCTTAACGAAAATTTTATGAGACAAAATTTGAGAATAGGAGAAATCTGCTGATTTGATCGAATGCTTCATCACTATTTTGGTGCTTTGACAGCATCGATTTGTTCACTGCTAACTCAAAATTTAATGAGAAACCCCCTCTCGTAAAAACACTTTTTTGGCAGTTTTTATCAAAATATATAAATCAAATAAAAGTGAACGCCGTTGTAAGTATTCAACATCAAACTGAACCTTTTCAGGAATCGGCAATTCATCCCGACCATTAATTTGCGCCCACCCTGTTATCCCCGGTAACAATTGATGAACACCCTGTTTCGTCCGCAAAGCAATTAAGTCTTCTTGATTAAATAAGGCCGGACGCGGACCAACAAATCCCATATCCCCCTTCAAAATACTCCAAATTTGAGGCAGCTCATCGAGACTTGTCTTTCGTAAAAAACCACCAAGGGGCGTTAAATGCGCGTCGGGATTATTGAGCATATGTGTTGCTACGGCAGGTGTTCCCACGCGCATGGTGCGAAATTTGGGCATCTTAAAAATTTGGTTGTTACGACCAACGCGATTTGACCAATACAGAATTGGTCCCGGCGAAGTACAGGAAATTAATAAAGCAATTAAACTCATCGGAACGAAGAAAAAAAATACGAGTAAAAAGGCAAAAATAAAATTAAGCAGGCGCATTACTATCTGAAAAATCAAGATGAAAAGCTTCTTCCATTTTATAGGGAGGTTGCCAATTAAGTTCGCTACAAATTTTATGATTATCCACGCACAGGGAACTTAATAAGCGCTCAATACTCGCTTGTTTTCCCGTTAAGCGGCCCGCCCATCGAAGGACTGTCGGTGAAATAGGCAACAATCTTTCAGGTTTATGTAGTGTTTTCGATAAGCGACGAATAAGCTCGGGTGTCGAGACATCATCGCCGTCGCTCACTAAGTAAGTTTGATTTCGCGCTCTTTCATGATGCATGCAAACAAAAATAGCCTCGACCAAATTATCTACGTAGATTAAACTTCGGCTATTGTTAACTGCCCCCAAGGGAATAGGCCAACCACTTTTGATTAATTGCACCAGCTTTTGAAAATTAGCTTTGACTCCTTTTCCATAAACCAACGGAGACCGAATGATAACGACTTCCAATCCGGTCGACTTGGCTATCTCATGTAAAATCTGTTCCGCTTCCCATTTGCTTTTTCCATAGGCATCTTGTGGACTAGGGAAATCCAATTCGTTAAATTTTTGCTCAGCGACTGTGTGCTCACCGTTCACTTTTACAGAACTTAAATAAACAAAACGACGAACACCAAATTTCGCTGCAGCATTTGCCAATTTTTTTGTGGCTTCGACATTTACTTTCCGATATTCGGCTAAAGGATCCTGCGAGGTTTCATGCATCATATGCACACGCGAAGCTAAATGGATCACAGTATCAACATCGGAGAATATTCTTATCGTTTCAGATTCGGTCAGGAACCCAGGATGTTCCAAAGCTCCAATCACAATCTTCTCAACTTGCGAAGACGCATACACTTCAACGCCGTCATCGCGAACAGCAGCTTTCACGTCATGCTCACGCTTAGCTAAAAATGCACATAAGCGCTGGCCAACAAATCCATTGGCACCGGTAACTAGGATTTTTTTCATCAAACACTTAAGCTGCAATAAAAATCGTTTTTTGACAGCATTTTGTTTACGAGCCACACCGCACCAGCTTCCGTTAAGTGGGAACCATCCCACGCCAAGGGCTCATACCGTTTTCTAAAAGGAACCACACCCTGACATGCACCTTCCTTACAAAGTAAGTCTAAAATAGAAATAAATGTCGCTCCAGAAGCAGTCGCAATCTTTTTTAATCGGGTATCTTCTCTGCGTAATTCAGCAATAAGCGAAACGCCAACATTCGAAATTTGATTCAAATCAATTTTTTTTCTAACAAGTATTACAGGCAAAGGGTTTAACCATTGGGGAACATTGCCTGTAATGTATACCAAAGAGTATTTTGAAATTTTTTTTATTTTTAAAATAGTCTTTAAGAGATTTTCCTCCATATCTATTTGTGAATTTTCCAAAAAATGGAGCCGCCAATTAGCCTGCATAATTACAACCATAGGATGAAGACGCCCAATTTCTTCGAGTACAAAGTCATTAATATCGCTGCAATAAGGACGAGATGGAAAAGTTACTTCAGCAACAGGAGGACAGGCGCTTGCAGTATACTGGATCAAAGAACTTGGAACTAAATTTTGAAAACCACTCGACATCGCTGCAGCATGCGAGTCACCCCAAACGAAAATACTTGTTCCGACGTTTGAAGAAGCAGGGACGCACCCCTTGCCAAAATTAAGATAGCTTTGGTCCAGATCTAGAGAACAAACCCCCTGCCTGTATGCTCTTTTAAAATCATAATTAGAAAAGGAAAGAAGGCGTTTTTCATCTTCAGAAAACCTTTCAATGAAACCATTTTTAGTCCATCCAAAAAATCCCATTGCCAGCACTAAAATACTAACCGAGACCAACGTAACATATAAATTTTTTCTATTTATGCAGTCTTTGTTTCTAAAAGGGGCTTCAATGTATTTCCACGTCAAGTACGCAAGAGCAAAGGTAGAGGCAATTAACTGTAACGACAATATTACGCTTGGTTCTTCCAACCAATACAATCGAGCAAATGCAAATAAAGGCTGATGCCATAAATAGGCACTATAACTGACAAGACCTATACCAACAGCTCCTTTGAAGCCAAGCATTTTCCCTACATATGTTTGCTCTGTAGCGAACAAGATAATAAGAGCAGCGCCCATAGTTGGAACGAGAGCATAGAGACTAGGAAACGGAATGCTCTCATCAAATACAAATACAGCATACGCAATTAAAAACAGGCCTATAAAACCCGCAATCTGATTGACGAGTGACTCCTCTGCAATTAATTCTCTTTCATTTCTAGTAAGTTTTTTTGAGCTGCAATAAAAAGCAATGAATGAGCCTACTAGCAATTCCCATCCGCGTGTCGGTAGTAAATAAAAAGTGGCAGCCGGCATATTGGATGATCCCCATTGCGTAACCGCCAAACTGATAATGGCTACGACGCTAAGAATCACAACTATCCAGCGTTTACCAAACCTCCATGTGATTAAAAGAAATAGAGGGAAAAACAAATAATATTGTTCTTCGACCGCCAGACTCCATGTATGAAAAAAAGGAAAGAGTTCAGTTTCAGGATCAAAGTATCCCTTTGTGCGCCAGAAAAAGATATTGGATGCAAATACAGAAACATACATGAAACTCTGCGATAATCTTTTTAAACTATCTGGCATCATCCAAAACCAGGCAAAGACAAAGTAGATACCCATTACAAAAAACAATGCAGGTAGTATACGTCTTATTCTACGTTCATAAAAATTGCCTAAAGTAAAATTACCTTTCTGTTTCTCAATTAAAATGATGGATGTAATAAGATAACCGCTGATCACAAAGAAAACATCAACACCAACAAAGCCGCCGCTGAAAACTTTAAAACCCGCATGGAAAAATATGACAGCCAATACTGCAACTGCACGAAGACCATCTATCTCTCTTCTATACTTTATCATCATTTAATCATCCCCCACTCAATTTTCCCCAAACTCTTCGATTCACAAAATCCGTGTAACTCAAAATAATGCGCAGCACTTTTTCCGAAACATTCACTGGTGCATAGTCAGCAACCATCGGAAATAGTCGCCTTTCGCCACGAGGCTGTTTTTCTAAAATATGCAGCGCCTGCAAGACACGTTCACTCGAAAGTCCGACCATCATCACGGCAGCTTCTTCGAATCCTTCTGGTCTTTCGTGAACTTCTCGTAAATTTAAAGCTGGGAAATTCAAGATGGATGATTCTTCAGTAATGGTCCCGCTGTCAGATAAAACCACCTTGGCGCACATTTGTAGTTTCACATAATCGATAAAACCAAATGGCTTATGAAATATCACTCGCTCGTTTGCGACTAGCCCTAAAGATTCGATACGTTTTCGTGTACGAGGGTGTGTTGAAACTAGGACTGGGTAATTGTAACAATCCGACAAAGCATTTAAAATCTGAAAAATTTTTCTTAAATTTTCGGGTGATTCGATATTTTCTTCCCGATGAACACTGATCAAAAAATATTGTTGCTCTCTCAATCCTAGACTCGAAAGTACCTCGCAGTCAGCAATGCGTTTCAAGTGATGCTCGATAACTTCTCGCATCGGACTGCCGGTTTTGATTATTTGATCAGGCGGCAAGCCTTCTTTCAGTAAATACTCACGCGCAATATCGCTATAGGTTAAATTAATATCAGCGATGTGATCCACAATGCGCCGATTAATCTCTTCGGGAACCCGAAAATCAAAACACCGGTTGCCTGCTTCCATATGGAAAATAGGCACCTGTCTTCGCTTGGCAGCAATCGCCGCTAAAGCACTGTTAGTATCCCCCAAAATCAACAATGCTTCGGGTTTATGCTCGGCAAGAACGATGTCTATCGCGATTAGAATGCGCCCAATGGTTTCAACAGCCGAACCAGTGGCCGCTTCTAAAAAAACATCGGGGCGGCGAATTCCTAATTCGGCAAAGAAAACTTCACTTAGTTCGTAATCATAATTTTGTCCCGTATGCACCAGCACATGAACACACGATTCGTCTAGCTTATGCATAACACGAGATAGCCGAATAATTTCCGGACGTGTCCCGACTACAGTCATGACTTTTAAGCGGTGCTTCATACCAATACCTGTTCCGAAAAAGTATCGGAATCATTCGCATCAAATATTTCGTTGGACCAAAAGAGTGTCATGATTTCTGAAGTTCCCAAATTAGTGATGCTATGCGTGTGAAATGTCGGAATATCAACGTAAGATGGAACCTTGCCACTCACATGAAAAGTTTTAACATCACTAGAAAATAGTTTTCGGATTTTAATTTCAGCGTCTCCTTGAAGCACTAAAAATCGCTCCACTTTACGCAAGTGAAAGTGATTTCCTCTTGTCACTTCTGGCTTTGTGCTGGAAATAAATATTTGTCCTCCCTGCACAGTCTTCACTGCTTCAAAAAGTGTACCTCGGTTATCTGTACGCAAAGGAAGAAAATTTGGATAATGCTGCGGATATAAATAAGAACGCAAGGTATTAAAAAGTTGCAAATGTAGCCGGTCAGACAAATCGGGGATAATTTGTGACTGATAGGATACATATATGTCGCGCAAGAGACTTAAAAGTTCGCTCACTTTTATGGGAACACCAGGAAGTCGGATCGTATTATCCGTATTGTCATGCCAGCGTAGGCTGGCATCCATGTTTTCGACGTTGGGACTGGATTCCGTACCAAGTACGGAATGACAATTAATGGAATCTAATAATTGAAAACAACGTCTTGCCACATCTTGCGCATGAACTAATTCAAGTTGTGAGTCTGTATGTATTTGAGGTTGTTCGCCATTCGCAATTTGATAGCAAAAAGTCGAAACTGCTGAATTATAGAATGGACGACCAAACTCTCCGAAAATATGAGGCAAAATCAAATTAATAAATCTGGCACCATAAGTATTTGCCCATCGGAAAAATACTTCTCCAGCTTGTCGCTTACCAACTCCGTAGGCTGTTTCTTTCTCAGAATGCGTTGAATTGGCATACAATAAAATTGGAGTCGCTGCTGCGCGGTTCAACGCAGAAACTAATTGTTCCGCAACAGCCGCATTCCCTTCACAAACATCTTTTTCGCTTCCTCTATTTATGCCTGCCAAATGAATAATCGCATCTAAACCAGACACAAATTGTTCAAGACTTTCTCTCGAGCGAAAAGTTTCTCGCGTAGCTAAGTGAACTTCATGAATTTTTAGAGCATACAGATACGCTCTGACATGAAATCCTAAAAAACCTTCTGCTCCGGTAATGCCAATTTTCATCGATTACCCAAATCGTCATGGCGAGGAGCAGCAGCGACGTGGCCATCCAGTGTATTTGAACTGGATTGCTTCGCCTTCGCTCGCAATGACACATAAATCATCCAGCAGCACCCATTGCAACTAGCATATCGTCTACCTCACGAGTCAAAGGCGATTCGAATCTCGGATTTGCTTTGTTTAACTCCAAAGCAACTTCTGGCAAAGTAAGCAGCAGACTTTCTATTTGAGACACGTTCAAACGCTCGGTGTTATGCGAAGTATAATCTTCTACTGAGGATTTGCGTGCCTGCCCTTCTGTAAAATATTTATTATAATTCAATTCGCGATCATCCATGGGAACTCGATAATAATCACCCATGTCTTCAGCTCTTGCTAATTCTTCTGCAGAAGCCAATGTTTCGTAAATTTTTTCACCGTGCCGCATTCCAATGATTTGAACAGGCACATCGGAATGAAATTGATTTTGCAAAGCGGTACTCAAGTCCATCACGGTACAGGCAGGTGCCTTCTTAACAAATAAATCACCTTGCCTTCCAAAGCAAAATGCAAAAGCCACAAGTTCAACAGCCTGAGTCAATGGCAACAAAAAACGCGTCATTTCGGGCACGGTAATCGTCAAAGGCTTTTTTTGCAAAATTTGCTGTATGAACAAAGGGATAACTGATCCTCGAGAAGCCATCACATTTCCATAACGAACACTAGTAATAATTGTTTTTTCTTCCAATAATTCTCGCGATTTCGCTTGGGCAACTTTTACCATCAGCGCCTTAGTCATTCCCATGGCATTGATCGGATAAACTGCCTTATCCGTCGATAAAACGACTAAGCGCTGAACACCATGTGCCACTGCCGATTCAACAACATTGTGACTACCAACAATGTTTGTTAAGACAGCCTGCATGGGGAAAAATTCACAAGACGGAACCTGCTTAAGCGCTGCGGCATGAAAAACATAGTCTACTTTTTTCATTGCACCATCTACACTTGCTCGATCACGTACATCGCCAATATAGTATTTTAAACGAGAATCTTTTAATGAAACCCTCATCTGTTCTTGTTTCAATTCATCTCTTGAGAAAATACGAATCTCTTGGCAATCCATCGGCAACAGGTATTGCAAAAATGCATGCCCAAAAGATCCTGTGCCTCCTGTAATCAGCACAGTTTTTCCGGAGAATAAATTTTCTATCTGCAACGTGCCTCCCGCTCTTCTTGGACGACATCATGCATCCAACCTTCTAGTCGATCAAACAACTGCTCTCGTTCAAAATGCTTTCGAGCATATTCTCGACCATTGTCTCCAAGTTGCTCTTGCTCTTTTTCAGATAGTTCTATTAATTTTTTGATGTTTTGGACTAATGCATGGGAATTACCCGCTGGTCCAACGAATCCTGCCTTCGATTCTTCAATTATATTGGCACCCTCCCCATCGATCATTGCCAAAATAGGCCGGCCAGCAGCTAAATAAGATTGCGCCTTTCCTGGAACAGTTTTGTCAAAAACGGGATCAGGTTTTAAACTTAAAAGCAAAGCATCAGCAGTTGCCAACAACGAAGGCATTTTTTCTGATGCAAGCTGCCCCAAAAATGTCACGCAATTATTAAATCCACAATTGTCTATTTCTTGACGAACCCAATCGAGCATTCGACCATTTCCTGCGATCATCCATCGAACCTCTGGAAAAATGCTCGCGACTTTTTTAATGGCTTCTAAGATACTGGAAAATCCTTGTGCTTCCCCGATATTTCCCGCATAGACGATGCGAAATTCACTTTTTGATAAACTAAAAATCCCCCTACCCCCTCGCGTGCCCTTTAGGGTATTTGCTAAGGGGGACTTAACATCGCCTTGATTCACATACTCAGGCTCAATCCAATTGGGAAAATAGTGTACATCTCGAACAGGTTTACCGTGCGCTACGATATCGGAAGTAAACGCTTTTGATGAAACCAATATCCGAGCACATCGAGCATAAATCCAAGAGACCATTTTATCTAATACACGCAACAAAGCTGGTGATTGCAGCGCATTCACTGCTTTTAAAGAATCGGGCCAAAGATCAAGCACCCAAAACAAGATAGGAGCGTTAAATTTTCTTCGAGCAAGTATTGCAGGGAATCCTACAGTGATGGGTGATATTTCAAACACAAAAATAACATCAAAAGACCCGCGAAGTTGAAACAGAACTCCGAGACATGCAAAAAATGCAAACGACAAATAATTAAGCACTAAACGCAAAGCACTGCCGTTTCCTCGTGCAACCAACGGTACTCTTATAATTTTAGCATTAAAAACTTGCTCGCGTCTGGGTCCAAACCAACCATACCCCGACACAAAATTTCCCTGCGGATAATTTGGTTGTCCTGTTAAAACTGTCACTTCGTGACCACGTTCAATAAGACCACACACTAAATCATTAATGCGAAAATTTTCGGGGTAAAAGTACTGAGAGATAACGAGGATTTTCAAGCTGATTTTTCCCGAGCAATCCCACTTAAAAATTGAAAAGTTTCTCGGGCACAACGTTCCCAAGAATATTGCTGCGCAAGTTCATACGCTTTTTTTGCTTTTTCAAATCTAAGTTCCGGAGAATCAATCAATTGGCGAAGAGCCTCTGCGATACTTATCGGTGATTCTGGATCAAAATATAAGCCCGCATCACTTAACACTTCTGGCATGGGCCCAAGTTTCGAACAAGCGATTGGTAAACCCGAAGCCATCGCTTCCAGTAAAATATTGGGCAGATTCTCACAACTCGAAGCAAATATAAAAATGTCTGACGAAGCATAGTGCTTATGAAGTTCTCTGTAAGAAACTGGCCCTAAATATTTCAAATACTCTGCTGCTGGATCTTCTTTTTCCAAAGTTGCTTGGAGGCGTTTTAGAGCTGGAGAATATGCTGGCCCAACCAAGTCCAGACAAATAGGAAACCCCTGTGCTCTCAGCTGTGCTACTGCATCTGCAACACGCCATTGATGTTTGTAGACATCCACAATCGAGACATATAAAATTCGCAACGGATTTTTTTCAGAATATTGGTTAATTCGTTTTTGAGCTTTGGGCGCAGAAAAAAAGCGTGTATCCAAACCATGAGGGATAATCGCTGTCGGACCAGATAACGCCCCCGTGATTTTACGAACAATATTTTCCGCATGCTTCGTTAAAAAAATAACCCCGCTAGCGCGCTTAAAAGATCGAGTTTGCGTATATCGAAGCAGTAAAAGTTTGATCGTTTTAGAAGACCAGCCAAAACGAAAAAGCTCTTTTGACTCAAACGGTAATAAATTTTGACTGATAGTCACAAGCGGACGAAAATGCGTAGCAAAAGAGCCGCCAGGAACAAATAATATATCGCAGCCCATTTTTTTCGCTGCTGCTGAAAATAAAAAAACCTGCCAAAAGATTCGATAAGGCAGGCTTTTATTCAAAAGCGGTAAATTAATTTTTTCGATATAGGGGCTATCTGCAATTTTTTCTAAAGTATCTTTTCCGCCCCATATAATGACTTTGGAAAAGTTATTTTCACCAAACTCTCCAGCATTTAACAACTCAACTAAATGCGTAACCCCGCCACCACTACGAATGTTAGATGCGTCAATGCCGATGATCATTTATTAAAAGCACAAATTTAATTAACAGGCTGCACGCGCATACGTTTGATAAAAGTAGAAACAAATTCAACAGGCATATAACTTAGAAAATAGAGAATCAAAATACGCAAGTTCCATTTGTTTATACTAGCCAGTATTAAACGAGCCTCCAAAAAGCGTTTATAAGAAAGTAACGTTAATGCACTCCCCCAGACCAAACGCACATTCAATTTTCTTATTTCGCTTCTATATTTTTTTTCAAAATCAAGGAAAGATTCTTTATAACTCTTTAACATAAGCTGTGTCTCGCCGATAAAAAGGTCTGGGTTTTTCCAAGACAAACTTTCTTCGTGCATTCGATACCACACTAGAATTTTTGAAATCCCCGCTAATTTATAACGGTAAGCAATTCTTAAAAACAAATCTGCATCACTTATCATATTAAATCTTGGGTCAAACCAAACAGATGTTGTTTCTAAAACAGACCTACTGATCATCACGGTAGGTAAACACAAAAAATATGACTGTAACAAAAGCGGAAAACAGTAACCTTGAGCTGGTAATATTCCTTTTTTGTATAATTTCTTCTCTCTTCCCTGGTTAGTAAAATAAAGCGCGTTTGAGTACACCAAACCGATAGCAGAATCCTGAAATAATGGGACTTGCATTTCAAGTTTTTTAGGAAGCCAAATATCGTCACAATCTAAAAAAGCAATTATGCTACCTTGTGCTTCTTTAAGTGCTTTATTTCTAGCCTCTCCTAATGGCACTGTTTTATCACCACAAAAATATCGAATACGATCACCATAAGAAGCGACAATCTCAGCTGAACTATCTGTTGAAGCATTATCCCAAAATACAATTTCCCAATTTGAATAGGTTTGAGAATAAACGGAATCAATTGCCTCACGCAGATATCTCTCACCGTTCAGGCAATTCATAATCACACTAACAAGAGGCGCTTGAGAAAAATTCATTTTCATTTCTTTGATTTTGGTAGAATGCTACCGTTTTAGATAAACCTAATTCAAAAGGCATGACTGGTTCCCACCTTAAAATTTCTTTTGCCTTTTTTATATCAGCGAAAAGTTTCATATTTTCACCTGTCCTATATGAAAATCTTCCATATAATGGAGTGCCTCTCCCTATTTGAGCACGGACCTCTTCAATCACAGATTTAATTGAAACAGGGATTCCTGAAGCGATGTTAAACACTTCACCGTTGGATTTCGGACAATTTAAAGCACAAAATATTGCAGAAACAACATCTTCAACGTAACAAAAATCTCTAAGTTGACCCCCTGCTGAAGTTGGGAATTCTAAATCATCCAAACAGCTATAAATGATTTGAGGTAAAAACCTGCTGGGAAGCTGCCCCGGGCCATATGTTAAAAAAAGGCGCAAAATTGTTGCAGGAAAATTTTCTGTTTTACTAAGCATTTGTAAAAAATGAGTCGATGAAACCTTGCCTAATGAATAAGAAGAAATTGGATCTTCTCTCAATATTTCATTCTGAGGAGCCAGAGCACTCCCGTATTCATCGCTACTGCCTATTTGAACAAATTTTTTTAACCTTTTTCGATCTATCCAAGCAATTAGGTTAAGGACAGACTCAAAATGATTTTGTATGATTTCTCGTCCTCCTTCATTAAACTTTGCATGATTGATATAGCCGCCCAAGTTAATGACATAATCGAATGATTTTTTGTTCAACCGTCGCAAATTTTCACTATTTGTCACATCAACTTGATGGTATTTGATTTTATCATTTTGGAAGGACAAGTTATCTTCACTTAGACTAAAACTCGTGACAGACCATCCTAGCTTTACTGCTTTTTTGAGTACATGCTGGCCGATGAAACCAGTTCCTCCAATCACAAGCAACTCTGGGCAACCCTCTATCCCCACGGTCGATCTCCTTTATACATTTCTTCCAACGCATCATGATCGCGTTTAGTATCCATACACTGCCAAAAACCTTCATGACGATAGGCGCACAATTCATTCATGACGGCAGCGCACTCAAGAGGTTCTTTTTCTAAAACTGTATCATCCCCTGCTATCAAATCAAAAAATGCTGGCTCTATAACAAAATAACCCCCGTTAATCCAACCTTCGTGCATTTGAGGTTTTTCCTTGAAACGAGAAACGCGTTCTTGATCCAATTCCAACTCTCCAAATCTTGCGGCAGGCCTGACTGCGGTAACCGTTACTCGTTTGCTATGGCTATGGTGAAATGCAAGCAAAGCATCCAAATTAATATTTGCCAAACCATCCCCGTAAGTGAGCATACAAGTTTCATTTCCAATTAGTTTTTGCATACGTTTGACACGTCCCCCTGTCATTGATTTTAGGCCAGTATCCACAAGCGTAACGCGCCAATCTACGGCGTCTAATTGATGAGAAGTGACAATACCTGTGGCCAAGTCTACATTAAAATCAGCATTTAACGCTCGGTAGTTCAAAAAATATTCTTTAATCAGTTCGGCTTTATATCCAAGCGCCACGTAAAAATCTTTATGCCCATACCGAGCATAGGTTTGCATGATATGCCAAAGAATAGGCTTGCCACCGATTGGAACCATTGGTTTTGGAATAACATCCGTGTATTCAGCGAGACGCGTTCCAAAACCACCGGCGAGAATAATGACCTTCAAAAATTACCACCCATAATTAATTTCTTCCAACTATAATCTTTCGACTTCATCTAAGGCGTATCCAAAAAAATGCTTTAAATGGGAGTTCTCGTTTGTTAATTGTGCAAAGGTTCGAACTGATGAATTTAAACTTTGCATCGCAGCAGTGGTTATCGCTTAAACATGTTATACAGAAAGACGAAACTGGTTATCTCATCGAGAATTAATCGACGACACAAAAAGACCTCGACAATGTTTAACAATTGCAGTATTTAAAACTGAATTTTAGAGTAATATTTTGCCTTACATTACTCTTTTTAACCATCCGTTTGGCCAATACGTTGGAAAAGATCTTATTTCTGATTCGTTAAAATAAGGTTTGGGATTTTCAATAATAAAATTGTTATTATTTTTTAAAAATTCTCTAACAGCTTCCTGAGGATTATTCCAATTCCAATCATTTTTAGATCCTGGTGCCCCAATTAGATTTTGCATAATGCCATCAGCAACAATAATATAAGAATTTTTACTTACTAAAGGGGAGTAAGACATAAGCTCTTTAAGAACATGATCTTTCGTGTGATTGGAATCCAAAATAATAAGAACAGTGTCGTCAGCTCCAACATGTTGCGTAACTTTACTTACAATTTCAGAATCTATAGAACTACCTTCAAACATCAATATCCTGTTTGAAAGAGGATGCTTTTCAATCGCGATTTTATTATGTTCCCTAATATCAATATCTACACCAATAATACGTCCATTTCCAATTAGTTCACACAAAGAAGCATAAAAAATTAGTGATCCGCCATGTGCAATACCAGTCTCAATTATAATTGACGGCTTCAATTGAAAAACCAACTCCTGAATTCTAATCATATCATCTGGCAATTGGATAGTTGGCCTTCCAAGCCAAGAATAAGTATAACTATATCTATTGGCCCAATTAGTGTATTCCCACAAATTTTTAACTAATTCGTAACCCTCATTAGCATGCAAGTCATATGCCACACCATCTTTATATATTTTTTTACTCTCCATGTTGATTTCGAATTCCACGCATTGCTCCTTTGATTAAAGCACCTAATAACGCAACCTTAATTTTATTGTTTTTTTAAATTACCATCTATAGTTAATCTCTTCCAGTTTCAATCTTTCGACTTCATTGGGTTCATGTTGCATGTTAGCAATATTAAGCACTAAGCTCGGAGACTGAGATAAATTTTTGAACCCAAACCAGATCCCAGGAGGAACTGTCAACCGCACATATCGAGATTCACCAATATCTTCGACACGAAAATTTTGATTAGATTTTGGAAACAAAAAAACAAAACGGACAAAACCAATAGGAACAACTAGGTTTAGGGTCATCCTTTTATGTTTTTTCCAGGCCTTCACAGCACCTGCTTTTATCCAAGAGAAATATGCTTCTCCAAATCCCGAATAGCCGGCATCTCCGCTTTTCATAGCTGGCATGACATCGCCATCCGCAAGATGGATCCGCTTCAACGAAGTAACAACTATTTCTTTCAACTCTCTTTGGCCCAGAGCAATCCTCGAGCACAAGCAGTTTTCACATAATCATTTATTTGCGATTGTGTGACAGCCAGAACAGACTCTGGATCGCGATAATATTCTCGATACCACTGCGCTGTCATTTTTACTGTCTCTTCGAATTCCAATACCGCTTTCCAGCCAAAATAATGCACTGCCTTGTCACAGTTTAATTTTAAAAGCCCACACTCATGAGGGCCTATCTTTACCTCGGAAATATCTTGCCAACGAACTTGCTCCCAATGGCTCGACATCCGTTTCACTAATTCTAGAACACTGTAATTTTGCCCAGCCGAAGGCCCGAAATTAAACGCTTCTCCGTGAAATCTATCATTTTCTGTAAGTAATGCAGCCAAAACGAGATAGCCACTCAAAGGCTCTAATACGTGCTGCCAAGGACGCGTCGCATGCGGGCTGCGCAATTCTACAATTTTACTCTCCGACCACGCACGAACACAATCTGGAACAATTCGATCAGGTGCCCAATCACCACCTCCAATCACATTTCCTGCACGAGCAGAAGCAATTCGCACCTTCGAATTCGATTTAGGAAAAAAAGATTTTATATGGGAACGGATTGCCAATTCTGCTGCGGCTTTCGAGGCACTATACGGATCCGATCCGCCTAAAGCATCCGTCTCTTTGTAACCCCAAACCCATTCGACATTATCATAGCATTTGTCGCTGGTAATAATAACAGCTGTGCAAAAATTTTCCAATTTCCTCATGGCCTCTAAAACATGCAAAGTTCCAAATACGTTTATTTGCCAAGTCTCAATTGGATTTTCATACGATTGACGCACTAGCGCCTGAGCGGCCAAGTGAAAAATAAAATCAGGTTTGGTATCGAGAATTACTTCTTCAACAATACTTCGATTTCGAATATCAATGCGGTGATCAACAATCCCATTCGCTAACTTAGCTGCCATAAAATGCGATGGTTCCGTCGGAGGATCAAGCGCAACACCCACAACTTGGGCACCTAAATGTTGTAGCCACGCAGTCAACCACGAACCCTTAAAACCAGTGTGGCCAGTCATGAGAACAGTTTTCCCTGAAAAACATTCACTCATTTTCAAAGATTTTGTCAAATTTTCCCCGTGCCCCCCAAAAAGCCATTGGCTCGTATTCTGGATATGAATAGTAACCTAAATTAAGTTTCAAATCCCAATTGTTATCTTGAATCCAATGTTCCACTAAGGCTCGAACTGAAATAGGATTACCTGAGCATACGTTTACCAGCCCGATGTTGCTCTGTTTTAAAGCAAGCAAAACAATGCTTTTGGCAATAAACTCCACAGGTAAGTAATCTCGCAACTGCTCGCCGCCTGACATGTTAAAAACTTTACCGGCAGCCACTGCACTTTGGAGTTGAGAATACAACGAATTTTCAGCTTGCCCTTTTCCATAAACATAAAAAATTCGAGGCCATATCAAATTAAATGGCATAGAGGCATTAAGAAAAACCAGTTGTCGGTAAAGCGTTTTTTTGGCCAATCCGTAGGGATTCGTCGGATTTGCATTCATATTCTCAGAAAGAGGACCGAATTGCATTCCGTATTCAAAACAAGTTCCTGCAACGAGGAGTGTTTTCAAACCCTCAGCAACAATGCGCTTTAGAAAATAATATTGGATGGGAAGTTCTATTTCAAAATGGTGGAGAGAATTATAATTTGGTAATCCTGACCATGCAAGATGAATCAAAACATCAGGCCTGCCAAGTAATTCTAATAAATTATCGCAGCCATTCTTTAAATCGAATGCCAACCAATGCCCATTTCGAATTTCAGGAAGACCTCTTTGGATTTCTCTCGTGACGCCAATGACTTCAACATCGTGCTTTTCTAATTCTTTCAAAACATGCCGGCCAATAAATCCTGTGCTTCCAGTTACCGCAATCCTAATCATATGATGCACAAAT
>JAHFEG010000016.1:30516-45615 GCA_023248595.1 Myxococcales bacterium
CACGACAAAGCGTCCGCCCCATTGTCGAACAAATTGTAATTGTTCGATAATCTCTTCTCTCAGATTCCAAGGCAAAATCAAAATATAATCGGGCCTATCTTCAAGTAAGCGGCTCTCATCCACAATCGCAAGCCGACTACCAGGCAAAAATTTTCCTTGTTTAGCAAGATTTTTATCGACAACGTAGCGAACAAGGTCAGAGCGAATACCTGCAAAATTCAGCAGAGTATTTCCTTTTGCTGCTGCACCATAAGCAACAACATTCTTTTTAAGACGCTTCGCTTCAATTAAAAAATTGACAAGCTCATTCTTAATCATCTCGGCATCAGCTTGTAAATTTAAATATGCTGCAGTCGTATTAATGCCAACCGACTCTTCTTCTTTAAGAATTTCCTGAACGCGGGCATTCTTTGGTTGAATTCCGGTATCAATGCGCTGAGCAAAGACTCGTAAACTTCCTCCATGAGTTGACAACTCCTGAACGTCAAAAATATCCAAGCCATTAGCAACAAAAATTTGGTTTACTGTCCCTAGCGATAAATATGAAAAATGTTCATGATAGACAGTGTCAAACTGTTTTTTTACGATTAAATGTTTAAGATGAGGAAACTCAAATGTGGCTACACCGTGGTTTTTCAGCAAAATTCTAAATCCGCTTACAAAATCGTTTATTCTCGGCACATGTGCAAGAACATTATTTGCTACCATCAGATCAGCTCGGAATCCCCTCTCAGATAGAGTTCGGGCTAACTTTTCCGTAAAAAAATCCTCGACTGTTTCAATATGCTTTTGCCTGGCAGACTGCGCAGTACTTTTGGTCGGCTCTATGCCAAGGCAAGGAATTTTTGCACTCTGCACATACTGCAACAAATATCCATCGTTCGAAGCAATTTCAACCACCAGACTTTCCCTGCCAAGATTAAACCGACAAATTATCTCATCCACATACCGCTCAACATGGAGAAGCCAGCTCTTTGAATAGCTGCTGAAATAGGCATATGAGGAATTGAAAAGCTCATCTTCCTTCACAAAATCCTGCGTCTGTACAAGCCAGCAACTTTCGCAAAGTAAAATATTGAGCGGATAAAATTGCTCTGCCTTATGTAAATCCTCTCTCAACAGATAGGCATTTGATGGGGGAGAAGTCCCTAAATCGATCACTGTAAAACACAAGTTTGTACCGCAAAAACGACAATTCATAAGGCCGTCTCATATCTGGAGAATTCAACGTCAGACAAATAGGAGAAATTCAAATCACGCATACCAATTATTCGTTGGTCAATTTCCGGCCATTTAATACTTACAGAGGGATCATTCCAAAAAAAGCCCTTAGAGTGGCCAGGTGCGTAGGGAACAGTCATTTGATAAAACACTTCCGTATCAGGTTTCAATGTTTGAAAGCCATGGGCGAACCCCTTGGGGACATATATTTGCCTGCGATTTTCTGCACTCAGTTCAACACTAAACCATTTTTTAAAATTGGAGGATTCTGGGCGAATATCTACAATAACATCAAAAATAGCCCCTCGTGTTACACGAACCAGCTTTTCCTCAGCAAATGGCTCTTGCTGAAAATGCATACCACGTAAAGTTCCTTTGTGAGGATTGAACGAAATACTTTGTTGAATAAAATTGAAATTCAATTCTCGTTTGCTAAATTCGTGCCGGCAAACGGTTCTTGCAAAAAAACCGCGTATGTCGTTATCTGACTCTATCTCTATTACAAAAGATCCGTTTTTTAATTCAGTTGGAACAAATTTCATAAGATAACTAGGCCAAAACTAATCAGCTTCATAGCCACTTAGCGAGAAAAGATCTAGAAATTCCATTGTCACATCTAAATCTTCAAGAAATCCTCTTTTATATGTGCTTTTACCAACTGCAAACTTCTTTGTCGAACAATATCTTTTACGCAGTACAATTCTCTGAATTACGTTGTTTTGTTTTATTCCTGATATAAGTCCAAATGGATTTTTTTTTGTTAGCCATGAAAACATTTCACTTATAATAGACAGTATAGTTTTATCAACAAGACTGGCATGAGAACCTGACACAATGGCTTCATCAACACATTGGAAAACTTTTTCAGCTTCTAAATATGATATCCCTGCCCGCTCTTTAATCAAAGAAGTTATTCTTTTTCTAAATACCATGTACTCATCTTTGAAACGAGCAGAATTTTTCCATACATTGTAGCTATCGTTCCTAGTTCCATCTTTACTTGACGCAACGGGTGGACACTCAAACGAACGTAACCAATATATTTCAGGAACCGTTACTAAATTCCCTTCTAAATACGTACGAATCGCGTGTTCATATTCAACTGCTTCTAATGATGAAATATTTTCTCTTTGCTCCCAAATTTTTAAAAAAGCGTTTGTCCGAAAAACAGCATAAGGCGTAGCACTACGGTAGTTATTTAACCCTATTTGTATTCTATCTTGAGGTAAGTTACCAACAACTGAATAATTTTTTAAGTTTGTGCCATAATGAAAAAGATAATTCGAATCTCTATATTTATCGAAACCTAATGCCTGACCCATACAAACAATTGAATTACTATCTTTCTCTAGTTTAGCTATTGCAGCCACAAGACCTGAAGGCATAAAGAAATCATCTTCAGCCAAACACATGGCAAATGGTGTTTTTATTTTTTGACTAGCTTCAAATATTCTCTGCGGATAATGTATCGGATTATGTTTATAGTGAATTCCTGGCAACTTCTCTATAATAGAGATTAAATCATTGTGAAGCGGATTCTTCGAGCCATCCGCAATTAAAACTGTTGTTTTCCATTTTGACAAATAAGCAATTTGCCTAAGTAAGTATAATGAACGTTCATAAGTCGGAATAATAATCGTCAAATCAGATAAATCATATTTATCAAAATACGATAATGACCTATGTGCCAAAAAAAAATTGAACTTTTCTACAAACATAAATGAAAGAACTTAAAATTTTCAAAATGACTCACGAACAAAAATTATTTTGCGTTTTGTTTATGAACACATATCTCTTTTTTATCTCCGAAGAAAATATTTCCCAAAAAGTTTTATCTGCTACGCCTTTTGTTTTAATATATTTATGCAGGTAATTCATATACTTTTCTGAATTAAGGGGTTCACTAATCAAACCATAGTCTAATTTATCCGTATCGATATTGACAGGATTTACCCCTAAACTTTGAGCCCATGAATCAATTCTCCGATTAAAATCAAAACGCTCTTGCATAAGTTTTGTTTTAGCAAATAAAATTGGCTTATTATAAAGTACTGCAAAATTTACCGAGGTTGAAGCGTGCACAACAACAAGAGAACTTTTAGAAACTAGCTCAATTGTTTTTCCTTTTATTATGGAACGACCATTAAACATGTCTGCCATCTCATCGTATCTAGATTTAGGATGAGCAGCAATAATTACACGCAAACCAGTAGATTTCTCTATCCAATCAAAAAATTTATTCATAGATAGCGAGTAAGGAACAGGATCAAAAGGCATTCCACCAACAATCGTATAATCTAGGTGGTGGGTTAGTGCTTCGTCGAGAAATACACACGTGTTGTCTGGTAATATCTTATGACCATTTAGACTGCGCTGATAATAGAGAAAACGATCGTAATCAAAAGAATGCGTTTTTACTAATTTATTTATATCCATACAATAACTAGAAATACACTCCTTAAAAGCGTCTGAACATGTTCCAAATAGCATTGCAGGCACTGGGTAAATTCGACCTTTTCGGGCAAGAAATACGGCAATCTTTGGAAAAATAAAATCTAATAACTTATAAATATTTAAAGCTTTTCTAAGTCTGTTCAATAACAATAAACCATTAAAGGTTCTATTTGCAAATGGAATTCCCCCTGCTGAAAAAACAATATACTGTACTTTATATATCTTAAGCAGTCTAAATAATTTCTCAACTTTTAAAGTAATCATGTTAGGGCCTACTATGCAGTCAACAAAAATGGCACTAACAGCATATTTTTCTAAAAGACATTCCAGCTCTTCATATGAGGAAATATTTTTTACATAATCACCTATTAAAATATTTCTCGAAATATTTTCAACTAAAATAGCTGGATTAAATAATAAAGTTAAATCAAATATTTCAACTTCAAAACCTTGACTGCGAAGATATTTTATTTGAAAAGTTTTTTCTTCGTTTAGAGTAACTGGACTATAAACAATAAATACAATTTTCATTTCATCTAAAATATTGAATGGCCTACGTAACCAGAAAAACTTTTTAATTTGTCCATACTACCATGCACTCAACCCGCCATCTATTATAATATTCTGTCCAGTTACATAACTTGACGCATCTGAAGCCAAATACAGTAAAGCACCCACCATTTCGCTTGCATTAGCCATTCTTCTCATGGGAACTCGATCCGAATAGCGACGATTAAATTCATCATTTTGCCCGCTCTCAGTACCTCCAGGAGTCAACGTATTTACTCGAATCTGTTTATCTGCCCAATAGGTTGCCAAATACTTAGTCAACCCGATTACTGCAGCCTTTGAGACACAATATACTGCAGGAGTATTAATCTGACGCCCGAGATAAAATGAGTTTTCATAAATTCGATGATCCGGCGACATCAAACCATAAATAGAAGCAGTTTGGATAATACTTCCTCCACTTCCCTGAACAATCATTTGCTTTCCAACAGCTTGAGCAACCAAAAACATACCATCTAAATTTACTGCCAAAATTTCGCGCCACTGTGCCAGACTATATTCTTCAAATGGAGCGAAAAATTTGTCGATATTATTTGATTTACTGGCTGCATTATTATGTAAAATATCTATTTTTCCAAATTTTCTTTTAACCTGCAAAATCATGTCTTGAACCGATTCAGGACTAGAAACATCACAAAAAATACCAAGATGCCGAGTTCCGTATTCATTATTTAAATCATCGGCAACTTTTTGAACTATTTCCTTATTCACGTCAGCTACAACAACATTAGCGCCCGCTTCTGCAAGCCCAGAGCAAAAGTGCCGCCCTAAAATTCCAGCACCACCAGTAACTATGGCAGTTCTATTACTTAAGTCATATAGATTTTTATAGGAAATATTCATGTTTGTATTATTTCAATTATATTTACGGAAAACAGGTTTAACTGCGGGGCCCTCTAGGTACTGTTCAACATTGCTATTCAATGCTTTTGAATAGACCTTCAAAGCCTGCCTGGCGGCCTCGAATGTTATTTCAAGCTCAGCCCCAGTGTGAGCCAAGCTGGTAGCAATCCAAGGTATCAACACTCCATGACGAACCATTTCCTGACAAAATAACGTACGAAATTTAAAGGATGTGTTTTCTGAAGCATCTTTTGTAACATAGTTAAAAGAAATGCCTGGTCCTTCAACAGTAAAATGTGATGCTATACCATATTCTTTTGCAATTACATTTAAGCCGTCTTTCAAGCTTTCACCATAGCTCCATAAATGTTCACAAACTTTTTTTTCCCTATATGTTTTCTCTGTCTCGATAAACGCCCTTAATCCACACATTTCTGCGCCATGAGTAGATGAAAGCAGAAAAGTGCGCTCCGTGTCTTCTTGACTAATAGAGCCTACCTCCATAACATCGCGACGTCCTACTATTGCTGCAATTGAAAAACCATTACCCATTGCCTTGCCGAAGGTGCTTAAATCTGGTTTAACAGAAAAATAAGTTTGTGCCCCTTTCGGATGCCAACGAAAACCGGTAATCATTTCATCGAGCACAAACAATGCACCATTTGTTCTACATAGTTGTTGCACATTTTGTAAAAAATTCATTTTTCTGTTTGTACACACATGTGACAAATGTTCATAAACAAGTTTTTGAGTACATCCAGACGAACATGGCGTAAGAGTCGTTGCAGGCTCTAAAATAATTCCCGCAATTTGATTTGGATACTGTTCAAACAATTGCTCAACCGAACCAATATCTCCATAATCAAACATTAAGGTAGATTCAATATACTCAGGCAAAATCCCACGTTTAATAGGCGTAGTTCCTATAAACCAATCATCAAAAGAGAAAAAAGGTTGTTGGCGAGGAACACATATATAACGACGGCCTGTGTACGCACGTGCAATTTTCGCAGCAGCAGTAGTAACATTTGACCCATTTTTAGCAAACTTTACCATGTCTGCGGATGGTATTAAGTCAACCATTAATTCCGCAGCTTCAAGCTCGGTCATTGAAGGCCGAGTCAGATTGTTACCTTTTAAAATTTCTTTATATGCTCCATCAACGACAGAAGGGTAGGCGTAACCTAATGTTACTGAACGCAGCGCCATCCCGTAATCAAGATAACGCTTGCCGTTAGTATCCCAAACAAAAGCTTTTTCACCACGCTCTAGAATCTGAGGGGCATTTGATGGAAATTGATCAAACCCTTTAGAGTAAGTATGAGCTCCTCCTGGAATTACATTCAAAAGACGTTGTTGAAAATTTATGTCATTCAAACATGTCTCTCCTTCCGCTTAACAGTGCACAAATATGTCTCTAAAATAAAAATGATTCCAAAGTGTTTAATGTCGCGAAAAATATCCATAATCAGATTAAATACGTTACATTTTACACTACTTTAAACCCCACTCATAACGCATAATGTTTTCCAGTGCTAAAAAATCATAGATGCCATCTATTTCATAGTTTTGATAACGTTTAATAACGTAATAAGTGCAACGATTAGCAAAAAAAGTTCGTTCTAAAAGTAATGTTTTAACTTTTGCAATATAGGCTACTCCATATGGAAAATATACGGTTTCATTATCTTGACGCCTAGTTTTGATTTGAAGATTTGAACAAAATGGATCAATTTTATCGTCTGCTGCCTTCATCATCAATGAGGGATGTTCAGCTATCTCACCCACACTGATTATTGAATCAAATGAGTCTGACAGATCACAAAGTTTAAATATCATATTGTCAATATCTTCGTCCTCTCGCAACGGAGATGTAGGCTCCAATACTGCAACATAATCATAATATTCATTTGCACTTACAATAAAGTGATTTACAGCATGCTGAATAACGTCAATTGTAGGTGTTTTATCATCTGCAAGCTGAGAAGGCCGAATAAAAGGCACCAATGCTCCCGCTTTTTCTGAAATTTCAGCAATATTTTTACTATCAGTGCTTACTATCAATTTATCGATATACTTCGATTTAAGAGCCTTTTCAATAGTCCAAACGATTAAGGGTTTTCCATGTAATTCTTTAATGTTTTTTCCGGGCAAACCCTTACTGCCGCCTCGAGCCGTAATAATTGCAAGAATTTTTTTACTGTTCAGCATTTTTATTTCTACTATTAATAAATTGAATTACAGGTAAAGATCGAACATCTAAATAATAATTCAAAAAATAATTTATTTTTAAATCAAATAACAACTTTTTTTGTGTAATATTAAAATAATGATTGAGCATCTTTAAAATCTTCTTCCCGCCCCACATCTAGCCATGGCTCATGTGTTGGATACACAACTGTTCTTTTTCCGGACTGACGAAGCCGTTCAAAAAGAGTCGTCATATGACAATGAGTATTTGTTGTAAGACATTCAAGAGCAGAAGGATTAATGGCATAAACACCTGCATTTACATATGAACGAATCACAGGCTTTTCTTCAAAACCAAGTATGTCCATGCCATTAGTATTAACTACTCCAAAAGGATGTTTATATTCGTGGAGCCTTGAAGCCATAGTTGCTACTGCTTGATATTTTTGATGAAAATTCAACAATTCACTATATCGTATATCTGTCAAGACATCACCATTGGTAACAATAAATGGCATATCAGGTCTTGGATTTAACAAGCTAATTGAACCTGCTGTTCCCAAAGGTTCTTTTTCTCGCAAATACTCAATACAAACTCCGAAGGCTTTCCCGTCTTGGAAATAATCCTCAATCATGTGCCCCAAATAATTAATCGATAAAAAAAACCGAGAAAACCCTTCGGCCTTAGCTCGATCTATAATGTGTTCCAGCATGGGCTTGCCAGAAACATGCAAAAGAGGCTTTGGACAACTTTCTGTATAAGAACCTAGGCGAGTCCCCTGTCCACCAGCCATAATAATCATTATGTTAGGGCGTTTAACTTTCACCTCTTTTTCGTGCCACAAATGCAATCCAACGACACGGCGCTCTTCATCAACAATGGGCACTTGATGGATTTGATTCATTCTCATTATTTGTAGTACTTGTTCACGAGTCATTTGTTCCGGCGCTACCAACGCATCTTGTTTTACAATAGCGCTTACAGGGCTTTTTAAATCTAAACCACGCAATAATCCTCTTCGTATATCTCCATCGGTAATTGTCCCCCGTAAAACACCGTCAGCCGAGACAACTAAAACAATTTGCAAGGATGATTCATTCAAATTCCGAATAGCGTCCTCAATTGTGCCGATGGATGGCAACAATGCCTTATTCCAAATATTTTCAGAAATTTTACTGTTCTTCATGCCACATGAGGAAGATCGAAAAATGACTTCTGAATCAAATGATCAAATGAAATATTTTTAAGAACCTCGAGGATTTTCTCACTTGCTCCGCCTTCCCCATAAGGATTTTTTACTTCACGCAATGAGCTCTGAAACTCGAAAGAGTATAATTTCTTCATTGCATCTATAATCTCAAGTCGAGAGGGAAGACAATTAATCACGCTCTTTGCTTTCAAACGGCCTTTTTGCCTGTCACCAATGTTAACGGTTCCTTTTTTAAAAGACGGAACTTCTAGAAGACCGCTAGAAGAGTTTCCAACAACACCATCAACAAACTGCACACAAGAAAAGTAAGCTAATTGTCCAAGCGAAAAATGTACACATGCATTCGAATGCTGCTTTACAAACTCATTCACCATATTTATTAATTTGCGTCCACCTGTATCTGCATTTGGCATTGTAAAAATAATGCCTGTATCTTTTAATTCAGATAGCGCCGCTAGCAATTCTGCCATTTGATTTTCCGCTGGCACTTTTTCTAATGCAGCAGGATGGAATGTTACTAATAAATTTTTTACACCAAATTGAAATCTCAAAAAATCTTCTAATGCTGGTTTTTCAAGAAGTTTTAACTTTTTAATAACATCGACACCTAGTCCGCCAACCAAAAAGACATTCTGCGGATTTTCACCCAACTGAATTACTCTTCTTTTATATTCTTCTGATGCAGTAAAATGCAAATGTGACATTTTTGTAAGCGAATGCCGGATAGATTCGTCAATTGCACCCTCTGTTCTCTCTCCTCCATGAATATGCGCTACTGGTATTCGCGCAACTAAAGCAGCAGAAACTGCGCTTAAAATTTCAAATCGATCACCAAGCACAACTAATAAATCCGGTTTCAATCCATCGAGCGCATCAGCAAAACCAATCATTCCCAAACCCATTGATTTAGTAATTCCAATAGGCGTATCGGAGCTCATCAGCATTTCAACTTTTCGATCTATCGTGAATCCCTCTTTTTCGATTTCACGATAAGTCAATCCAAATTCAGGAGATAGATGCATGCCCGTCGCGATAATTTGAAGTTCAAGTGACGGATTATCTTTAATGCCTTGCATTAGCCAGCGCAGCAATCCGTATTCCGCTCTTGTTCCCGTCACAACACAAATTTTGCGGGTCATAATTCAATGAGCTCATCTGCATCAAAATCACGTTGTGCAACTTTTCCCACAACCTCATTCCAGCGCATCGGAGAAATTCCAAAACCAGGACGTTTCGTTGTCAGATTTTTTTCCGAAAATAATTCGCCTGCCCTTATGCGAGATTGAGAGACCAATGATTTACGAACAATCGGCAAATTTTTTAACTCACTGTTACTTGGTCTCTTGATGCCGTCGCCTAACGCTTGCTCAATATTTCGGATTCCAGAAACCATTTTTTTAAATTCATCTGGCTCTAGACTTGCTCGGTGATCAGGACCAGGCAATTTGCAATCAAGCGTTAAATGCTTCTCGATAACAGTAGCACCCATCACTACCGCAGCAATTGGGACTTCAGTACCCAGAGTGTGATCAGAGTAGCCCACTTGAACTCCCAACTGATCGCGAATGGTCATCATAGCTCGCAGATTCACATCTTTCATAGGAGCAGGGTACTCTGACGTGCAGTGAAGTACCGTGATAGAATCGCGAGATGTACCCGACTGCTCTAAAACTAAAATTGCATCTGCAATTTCATCTAAACTTGCCATCCCCGAAGATAAAATGATTGGTTTTCTAAAATTTCCAATGTAACGCAAATAGGGTAGATTTGTGATTTCACCCGAAGGAATTTTAAAAATTGGCAAACCTAGCTCAACCAGCATATCGACACTTTGTGCATCAAATGCTGTTGAAAGAAATTGAATATTTTGTTTTTGACATTCTACTATCAATTCTTCATGCATCTTTTTTGTTAATTCAAGATGCTGTAGCATATCAAATTGAGACTCATAAAAACCCGTTGTTTTCTTTTGGTATTCAGCTTTTTCTGCAGTTTGCATCACCAATCGCTCTGCAGTAAACGTCTGAAACTTGACAATATCAGCACCAGCAGATGCCGCAGCGGCCACAAGTTTCTTTGCCATTTCCAGATCACCGTTGTGATTGACACCTGCTTCAGCAATAATAAGTACTTTCTGATTCATGGTTAATTATTTACCGACAAAAAGGTTTCGTCAGGCAAATTGTGCCGCACCGTCAAACCCATTCCAATTAAACAATGATTTCCAATTTGAATATTTTCTTTTATGACGCTCCGACTCCCGATAAAGCTTCCTTCTCCGACCTGTGTTCCGCCATTTACAATCGTTCCCGTCGAAACATGGCAATGATTTCCAATCACAGCATCATGTTCGATCAAACTCTGATTGTTAATAATGCAATTGTCACCAATCTGCGCACCAGCATTGACAACAGCCCCATGCATAATAATTGTTCCGTTACCAATTTTAGCGTAAGGCGAAACGTAAGCTCTAGGAGAAACAATCACGGGTAACTGATATCCACACTCAATAAGTTTTTGGAAAGTATGAAATCTCAACATCCAGTTTTTAATTTGACCAATTGCCACCAAAGCTTTTGAACAGTTTGACTGAAACTTTGGTAAGTCATTATCGTCGCCAATAACCTGACTATTCAAAATACGACTGCCAACTTCAGAGGTCAGACCAATCAACCCAAAAATTGAGTGGAAACCTTCGCATTCAATCACATCGAGGCAAGCTCGAGCATGTCCCCCGGCTCCCACAAGTAAGATCGATGTTTTGGTATTCATCAATTAATCGCCAGAAAAGCACTGCTCGGAATGTTAACAATCCGTTTGCTTAAAGCCTGGGCTTCATCTAAATTCATGGTTGGGCAATTTTGAAAATGCGATAGTTCGTTCATTAATTTCCAGACAGGCCTGGTCATCAAGCCAACATCATTGGAAGCTTCTAATAATGCATCGCGTTGTTCAATATTTGCTTCATCTAAAATCAAGGTTTGCAGCCAATAGTTGCTTCGACATCCTGAAGACTCTTCAAAAAGGCACACACCATCAACATTTTTAAATGCAGTTTGATACTTATGAAATAAGCGACGCTTCGCTTCTATAAAAGTGGGCAATTGCTCTAACTGTGCAAGGCCCAGTGCTGCATTTAAATTAGGCATACGATAATTAAAACCTATTTCATCATGCTCAAACGCCCAGCGATGTGATTTCTTGGCAGTTGTTGTTAGATGTTTGGCACGACGCGCAATATCAGAATCGTTTGTTATGATAGCCCCGCCGCCGCCCGTTGTAATGGTTTTATTTCCATTAAAACTTAAGGTTCCCATCAAACCAAATGTTCCAGTATGTCGTCCATGATAAGTACTTCCTAAAGACTCTGCAGCGTCTTCAATAAGTATTAATTTAAAATCTTTGGCAATACTCAGCAACTCTTCTATTTCACATGGATGCCCAAACGTATGCATAGGCACCAATGCACGAATTACCTTCCCCGTGAAACGATTAACACATTGCTCATTGCGAAACTCTGTAATTGTTTTAAGATAACTAGCCAGTTTACACGCATCGATACCGAGTGTTTTCTTTTCGGCATCTACAAAATGCGGCATTGCTCCGCAGTATGAAACCGCATTTGCTGTCGCAACAAACGTAAGAGAAGGAACTAAGACTTCATCGTATTGTTTTACTCCCGCCAAGATTAAAGCTACGTGCAAAGCCGCAGTACCATTTACCACGGCAATCGCATGTTTGGCGCCCACATAGCCGGTCAATTCATTCTCAAATTGATCTACGTATTTTCCAACAGAAGAAACAAAAGTGGAATCTAAACAGTCTTTTAAGTACTTCCATTCATTTCCAGAAAATCGAGGTTCATGGAGCACTGCCGGTTCGAAGCCAACAACCGAACGAATCGCTTCGATAACTGTCTGAGTCAAATTTGCATAACATTTTTTAATATTCATAAATTATAGATATCTGATTTGTAGCGCGCCAAATTTGCGGAGCTTGAAAACCATTCGACGGTCTCTGCGAGACCTCGCCTAAATCCTTCTAGTCCTGCATACTCTGGTTTCCATCCAAGCAGCCTGTCTGCCTTTGCATTAGATGCCCACAAGCGATCAACTTCACTTTTTTCAGGTCGAAGTCTTTGCTCATCGGTCAAAATAGTTACATCAACATTCATAATTTTAGTAATTTCGTTGACAGTATCACCAATGGAAACTTCAAAATTGCTTCCAATGTTAATAACTTCGCCAACAGCTTTTTCCGACTGAAGCGCGGCAACAAATCCATTCACTGTATCCGCAACATAATTAAAATCGCGTGTAGGGTGCAACGAACCTAGTTTAATTTGACGCTTCCCGCTGGCGATTTGGGTAATAATAGAAGGTATCACTGCACGAGCAGATTGCCGTGGTCCATAGGTATTAAAAGGTCTAATCGTCACGACCGGCAAATTAAAAGCGGCATAAAAAGAATGCGCGAGTTGATCAGCAGCTATCTTCGTCGCGGAATAGGGTGATTGAGCTTGCAAAGGATGTTCTTCTGTTATCGGCACAAATCTGGCAGTTCCGTAAACTTCGCTTGTCGAGGTATGAATAATTTTCTTCACACCCAATTCTCGAGCTGCCTGCAATATATTCAACGTCCCTTTAACATTGGTATCAACATACGTATCAGGAGAGTGATATGAATAAGGAATCGCAATCAATGCTGCTAAGTGCAAAACCGCATCACAATCCTTCATTGCTTCTTTCACACCGTGTGGATCACGAATATCGCCAGAAAAAATTTCTAGATTGTCACGGATTTGCTGAGGTGCATAATCCAACCATCCCCACGAATTAAATGAATTATAGAGGACAAAGGCTCGAACGGTATATCCATTATTGAGCAATCGCTCCGTGAGATGAGATCCGATAAAACCATCAGCCCCTGTAACAAGAATTTTCATTCAGCGATGCAACTCATCCATTTTAAATATATAACCAAAGAGCTCCGCTATTTTCAGTCCCACCAGGCTGATTGATTAATAAACGACAAAAACAGAATCAATTGGTTTGTGTTTAAGAAAAACCAAAGTGTTCTGGTTATTTGATTTGCATCTCAATTTTGGACGTCTATCCAGCATTCCGCTTAGATTTGACTTGGGATAAATATTTATTTGCTCTCGTCAGAACGCCATTTAAATTTTAAGTGCCCAAACAATTATCAGGCCAGAAAGCCTCAGATCTAGTAGGAGGGGATTTTCATCCCCGTCCTCTCACACCACCGTACGTGCGTTGTCGCATACGGTGGTTTTGTTCTGGTCAAGTAAAAGTGGACACTCAAATAGAGAGATTTTCAAAACTTATCGGGCTCACATATCCTAACGTAGAATGTAGCCGTTTGCTGTTGTAAAACATTTCAATGTAGTCAATCACATCATCTTTTGCTTCCTTTCGAGTTTCATAACGCTCTCCATATGTCCTTTCTGATTTTAAACTTCCAAAAAAACGTTCCATTACCGCATTATCCCAACAATTTCCTTTTCGACTCATGCTTTCATCAAGTCCAGAACTTTTTAAAAATTAACGATAACCTTCACTGCTATATTGGCTTCCACGATCCGAGTGATGCAACACGGTTTTTCCCGGACGTCTTCGACCAAGAGCCATCGAAAGTGCATCAATCGTTAATTCCTCACGCATATGTTCAGCCAACGACCAACCAATGACGCGACGGGAATACAAGTCCAACACCGCAGCTAAATAAAGCCATCCTTCTTGTGTCTGCAAGTATGTTATATCGCACACCCATACCTTGTTTGGTTCAGACACTGCAAACTGACGATTTAGGATATTGTCAGCGGCCTTTAAGTTTGGATCAACTCGAGGATTTTTTCTGTACTTACGACGCTGCTTGCATTCTAATCCTGCGCTCCGCATCAAACTACGAGCTTGAAAACGTCCAACTTGATAACCTTTTGCCTGCAAAGCCTTCGCTATGCGTCTGCTTCCGTAACTTCCACGACTTTTGACATGCAAAGCTTTTGTCTCGGTCAATAGCAAATTATTTAACTTGGGTCCCTTTTCGCTTAAAAATTTATAATATCCGCTGCGGCTAACGACGAGAACATCGCAACATATTTTCACTGGAAAGACCTTCCTATGCTCAAAAATAAACTGGTGCCTTACAGTTTTTCGTTGGCGAAGAAGGCCTCCGCCTTTTTTAGGATTTCACGCTCCAGTTTCAAACGTTGAACTTCTTTATTGAGTCGTTTTATTTCTTCCTGTTCTGGAGTTAGTTTTGCATGATTTCTTTCCTTGCCCTTTCTAAAATCTGCTACCCAACGACTAAGATTTTGATTGCTGATTCCTAAACTTTCCGAAGCTTCCGCCTGCGTATAACCCTGCTCGGTAACGAGCTTAATTGCTTCATCTTTAAATTCTTCTGTATATTTTTTTAAGCGTTTCATTCTTCACCTTTATTAAGAGTATAGCTATTAACTTTTCCCTCTCAACCCAGGTGTCCACTTTCATTAGACCTCTTTTGAAACTCATGTATCGAGTGTCTCCCAGTTACAAAGTCCAGAAATAAGATTAAATCTGAGCCCAAATCGTTTACGTCTATTGCGATA
>JAHFEG010000059.1 GCA_023248595.1 Myxococcales bacterium
TTTGGCCTTGTAAGCACTTGATAAACCGATTTGAGCGGCAACAGAAGCACATACAGCAATTAATGCGGGAACCCCAAGACTGACAGCGCGCGGTTGCCCTGCTACAAAGGCCACAAAAGCCGCCAACTTTTTCTCCGGAGACGGTTTCACTTACCGGGTTCTGTTGTTCTAGAACTGGATTAGCAAAAACAATACTGGTCCACGCACAACCCAAAGCCACCATCAAAATTAAGCGCTTCATGTTATCACTGTTGAGTAAAGAGTTTTTATGTCTGCTGAATTAACGAGGTAGAACAACTTTTTATTTCCCCTATTGCCAAAGCTGACAAAAAGCAGCAATTAACTGTTGTTGTTAACAGTAATTTAATATGTATTTGGTTGCGACAAAAAAAGAGGGTTTTGTATGAAAATAATTTGGTTGGCAGTGAGCATCTGTTTTTTAATTGCATTGGGCGGTGGCGACTGCGGTGGAGCAGCTGGTGGCGACTGCGGTGGAACAGCTGGTGGCGACTGCGGTGGAACAGCTGGTGGCGATTACGGTGGAACGGCTAACGACAGCGCGCGCCACAGTGTAACTAAAGCGATGGGGTTGGGCGGTGGAACAGCTGGTGGCGATTACGGTGGAACGGCTAGCGACAGCGCGTGCCACACTGCGACTAAAGCGATGGGGTGCGGTAAAGCAATGAGCGAAGAAGATCTGGCGAAAGAGGAGCAGAGGTGTATTAAGGGAATTAACAATTCACCTGCTTGTTCCGATCCTCTCGTCGTAAAAGAATTTGGGAAATGGGTGCTTTGTATACTTAACAAGTGCACTGTCAGCGCAAGCCCTAATTCAGAGGACGATTTTAACCAATGCGTTAAAGAAATCGATCTTGCTAGGAAAGAGTCTGTAGGCGCCTGCATGGCAGCAATAGATAATTCCTAGAATCTCAATTTAGATTTGTGCGCGTTTTCTAAGTTCTTCGGCATACCTCTTAAACGCCTCTCCCGAAGAGAGCATTTCGGGGGTCCACTTGAGAACCGGATTGCGCGCGGCAAATGCTTCGTCAAGCCTCTTCATTGCAGTATTTTGAGGTGCAGATTTTAAATTCTCTGGGTTGGTTTTGGCTTCGTTGGCAACTTCGATAAATGCCTCGCAAGTTGCATCGACCTGAGATTTTGATTCTGTTTCCGTTGGTTCGATCATGAGAGCGCCCGCGACGACCAGAGGAAAGTAGATGGTCGGTGGATGTATCCCATGGTCAATCAGGCGTTTGGCCATGTCTAAAGTTGAAACATGATTTTTCTCTTGTTGCCATTTATCGGTGAAAACAACTTCGTGCAGACAGTCGGTTTGATAGGCAAGATGGAAATGATCTTTTAACCGGGCACGAATATAATTAGCGTTGAGCACAGCAAGTTCACTGGCTTTTTTAAGGCCAGTTGGACCCATTTCTCGAATATAAGTCCAAGCGCGAACCATCATGCCAAAGTTTCCATAAAAACTGCGCACTTTGCCAATGGATGAAGGTCTATCGCTGTCAAAATAAAAAGTGCCATCTTCTTTTTGGGCCACAAGAGGAATGGGTAAAAAAGGTGTCAATGATTTGGCTGCCCCGACAGCCCCGCATCCAGGTCCTCCGCCGCCATGAGGTGTGGTAAATGTCTTGTGCAAATTAAAATGCATCACGTCGATACCAAAATCACCAGGTCTGGCGATTCCCATCAAGGCATTGAGATTGGCGCCGTCGCCGTAAACAAATCCACCTTGATCGTGAACCATATGGCTGATGGTGACGATATCTTTCTCAAAAATACCCAAAGTATTGGGGTTAGTAATCATGATACCGGCGGTATCTTCGTTCATTTTTGCTTTGATATCTTCGAGGTCAATACAGCCATCGGGTGTCGAGCGCAAAGACACAACTTCAAATCCAAAAAAAGCGGCAGTCGCCGGATTTGTTCCATGCGCACTTTGTGGAACCAGCATTTTGGTGCGGTTTTCACCTCTGGCTTTGAGTGCGGCTTTGATCATCATCACGCCCACAAATTCGCCTTGTGCACCAGCAGAAGGTTGCAGTGTCGTTTGTGAAAATCCGCCAATTTCACTTAATGAATTTTGTAAATCCCACATGATGCTTAAGGCGCCTTGCAGTCTTTCTTCTGGCAAATAAGGGTGCAATTGTGAAAAGCCAGGAAGCCTTCCTGCCCATTCATTAATGCGCGGATTATACTTCATCGTGCAAGAACCGAGCGGGTAGGAGTTGGTGTCGATGGAAAAATTCCAACGGCTGAGCCTGGTAAAATGCCGACAAATCTCTGGTTCTGAGCATTCTGGCAAAGATAGGTTTTCTTTTTCGCCTCGTTTTTGATCGCCCAAGGCTTGTGCCACTAAGTTATCAGATATCTGATGAGAAACTTCGCTCTCGGGCAAATCCACCCCAAAACAACCAGTGTTTTTTTTCTCAAATAACAGAGGCTCATTAAAATCAAAATTGCGTCGACCGGCTTGTGTTTGATTCATGATTACAACCCCTCTTGGGAAAGCGTGTGAATGAGCATATCGATATCGGCATCACTGTGCAGTTCAGTGGTGTTAACCAAAAGACAATTGGGATATTCTGGATACCATTTTTCTAGTTTAACACCGGCGAAAATATCTTGTTTTTGTAAGTTATTTAAGTTTGTGTCGCGTGTCTCTTTTTTTGAAAACTGGATAACAGTCTCGTTGAAATGGGGACCGTCAAATAAAACATGCAGGCCCAACTTTTTGGCTTGTTGTCTGAAATAAATGGTTTTTTGCAAATTATGTTTGGCTAATTTTTGAAATCCTTCTTTGCCATACAAAGAAGCGGTGATCGTAAAAGCAAGTGCCATTAAGCCGTGATTAGTGCAAATATTAGAAGTCGCTTTCTCCCGCCTAATATGCTGCTCTCTGGTGGAAAGAGTCAAAACAAAACCGCGATTTCCGTCACCGTCTAGAGTGGCACCGCAAAGCCGTCCGGGCATTTGTCTTAGGTATTTTTGTTTGGTTGCAAATAGTCCAACTCCGGGTGCCCCTAAACTAATATGACCACAAAGGCCAAGCCCTTCGGAAACAACAATGTCTGCTCCTAGATTTCCAGGGGATTGAATCGCACCAAAAGCAACCGGATCTGTGTTGGCGACGACAGCCAGTGCTTGATGCGCATGAATCAAGTTGATTAAAGCAGATTGTGGTTCGAGTTGTCCAAAGAAATTAGGCGTCTGATAGGCAACAGCAGCGATGCTTCCTTGAGTTTGCTCCATTTGAACGTTGAGCGCAGCGATATTTGTTGTGCCATTGGGAGTGAGCGGAACTTCTATGATTTGCAGACCTGCTTCAGTGAGAAGAGTTTGGCAGACTTCTCGGTACTCGGGGTGGACTGCGCGGCTGATTAAAATTGTTT
>JAHFEG010000047.1 GCA_023248595.1 Myxococcales bacterium
CAAAATTGTTTCCGACCGATATCGCAATAGACGTAAACGATTTGGGCTCAGATTTAATCTTATTTCTGGACTTTGTAACTGGGAGACACTCGATACATGAGTTTCAAAAGAGGTCTATTGAGCTTCGACGGATCGATAGCGTTTGGTAAACCGCCTCTTTTGCCATAAACGACATACGTTCGCCCAGCATAGAGCCTGTTACCAACGGACGCCCAGGGAACTCCTATAATCAAGCCGCGACACCATCTCCGTTGATGTCTCCACTTGCAACAGAGAGGCCGGCCGCGGTCCTAGCCCATTCAGGCTGAGTGCTTGTTTTCATGATTGAAATGATTGCTAATACTCTGTCTGGAGAATCTGCAAAAACAAACTCGGGACTGGCGACGGAAAAGCCATCCGAGTCACCACCACCAGCATAGGGGTAAAACGGACTAAACGGAGACTCAAAACCATTTCTTGTTCCGTAGATTACCTCGACTCTTGGCCAGCCCAAACAACCTCCACTGATCAAGTCGGCAATACCATCTCCATTGATGTCTCCGCTCGCCACAGAGCAGACACTTCGCTCTACAAAAAAACCATTGCTGCCATCAAGATAATTCGACATAGAGAATGACGATAAACCATTTTTTGCGCCGTAGACCGTAGCGAGCAGCGATTGCGAACCTGAAATAATTAAATCGGTGACGCCGTTTCCGTTAATGTCCCCACTCGCCACAGAGTTGCCTGCACACCCACCGTCGTAGGAGGAGCATCCCGCAGCAATAAACCCATTCGTCCCGTCAATGCTGGAGAGTTCAAAAACACTTTGCTGTGCATAGGCCGACGTGGTAAACAGCAGCATTGTTCGGCAAAATAAAAGCGAGAACTCTGAAAACTCGCGCGCACAACTCTTCATGTCTTTAAATGTCATAACAGCTTTTACCTATTCGATTATATTCAATATTTATAAAAAAAATTCATAAAAATTTGGATACCCCCTCAAAGCACCCCCGTCAAGAGAGTTTTAGGGTACAGTATAAGTGCCACATCAACTTGCCAGCTTTTGTCCAATAGGAATCAATTTGGATAAGGCTTCTTGAACCTCTTGTTCAGTCGTCTGTACTGACAAAGAAATTCGAATGGTCGCGCGCGCTTCTGCTGGGGTTAAGCCCATCGCTAGCAATGCCCCGCTTGGCTCGGGAGCTAAAGCGCTACAAGCAGATCCAAAACCAACGCAAATACCTGACGTATCAATGGCAATACGCAAGGCCTCACCATCGACACCACTCAAAACAATTGCTGAGGTGTTCGAGATACGAGGGCATTGACTCCCTAAAATACGTGCAAAAGGCCAAGCAGATAGCAAAGTTTTTTCGATTTTATCGCGCATTGACGATAAAGCCATGTGGTCTTTTCTCATTTGCTCAATTTCATGGGCTGCAGCCCCAAAAGCACAAATCAACGAAATAGCCTCACTTCCTGGTCGAAGTCCGCTTTCCTGACTACCGCCAGTCCACGGCGGCGTTAATCTTCGCGCATTGCCACGCAATAAAACCGCGCCGGCACCAACAATACCGCCCATTTTATGAGCAGAAACAACAATAGCATCGACACGCGCAGGCAACGGCTCCAAGCGCGCAAATGCCTGGGTGGCATCTGAAATCAAAATGGTTTTTTCTGAAATGAGTTTAAGCAGGTTTTCCCAGTCTGCAACCACGCCAGTTTCATTGTGCGCAGCGGTCAGAAACACCACATCTGCCTTCAGTAAAAGATCCGGCTCAAAGTTCAGCGCTCCTGATTGATTGACACTTAAAAGACTCAAATCTATTTTGCCTTCTAAAAAAGCCTGTTCTAGCGGTCGCATCAAAGAAGGATGCTCCAATATAGACGCAACAACCTTCGGTTTTTGACCATCGAAGATATCAGCCAAAATAACCGCATCGACTAACCATCGATTGCCTTCACTGGCGCCCGAATTAAAAAAAACCTGCTTTTCAAAAGCACCCAAAGCCGTTGCCACGCTAAGCCTTGCTTTGTCTAATTGCGCCCTTTGCATGCGGCCTAAAATATGGGGCGATGACGCATTCCCTTGATTTTCCAAAGCTTTTATCAATGCTTCTTTCGCTTTGGCCAAAGGAGGGACTGAAGCATTGGCATCCAAATTGATAAATTGCATATCAAATCTTTATTTGATAGAAACAATTTTGACAATAAGAACTCATTATTTGGCTATAAACGGAACATGTTTATTCCAAAGTCCTAGGATATTTGTTAAAGAAAAGGCAACCTGTTGGAGGACGAATTCATGACTAAACGCGAAAAAAATAGCCTGCTTAAATGCTCTTTTTGCAGCAAAAGCCAGCGCGAAGTCAAGAAATTGATCGCTGGGCCAACTGTTTATATCTGTGACGAATGCGTCCATGTTTGCAATGATATTATCGCTGAAGAATCTTCCCAAAAAGCGGAAAATGAACACATTGTTTTGCCGACGCCTCATGAAATCAAGCAATTTCTAGATGGCTATGTCATCGGCCAAGGCGATGCCAAGAAAGTGCTTTCTGTTGCCATTTATAATCATTACAAACGCATCAACAATCAAAGCAGCGCAGCAGACAATGTTGAAATTCAAAAGAGCAATATTCTGCTTATTGGTCCCACTGGCACAGGCAAAACATTACTCGCTCAAAGTTTAGCCAAAATGCTCAAAGTCCCTTTTACGGTAGCCGACGCCACAACCTTAACAGAGGCCGGGTACGTTGGTGAGGACGTTGAAAGCATTATCCAAAACCTCCTATCTGTTTCTGATAATGATGTGCAGCGAGCACAAAAGGGGATTATCTACATTGATGAAATTGACAAAATTGCGCGCAGAGGGGACGGCCCAAGTCAAACACGCGATGTTTCAGGCGAAGGTGTCCAACAAGCTTTATTGAAACTCATCGAAGGCACCAAAGCCAACATTTCTCCCCGCGGCACTAAAAAATACGGCCAACCAGAGCAAAGCATCCAAGTAGACACCAGTAATATCTTGTTTATTTGCGGTGGTGCTTTTGCAGGAATTGAATCGATGATTCAACGGCGTGTTGGCAAAAAAAGCATTGGTTTTGGAGCCGATCTTAAATCATCTTCCAAGAATAAATTATTGGGAGAGATTTTACGTGATGTAGCCACCGAAGATCTGATTATGTTTGGCATGATTCCAGAATTCGTTGGGCGACTGCCAATCGTCGCCACGTTAAATGACATCACCGAACAAGATCTCTTTATCATTTTGCAAGAACCCAAGAATGCATTGGTGAAGCAGTATAAAAAATTATTTGCCATGGAGAGTGTTGATCTCCATTTTACAGAAGATGCGCTAAAGGCCATCGCTGAACTTGCTTATAAGCGAAAAAGCGGCGCACGCGGCCTTCGTGCAGTAATCGAAACAGCCATGCTCGACGTGATGTACCATGTTCCTTTTATGGAAAATATTCGCGGCTGTACCATTACGCGAGATGTTATTATGAATAATGCCGATCCCATTTTAGAATTTGGCGAAAAGAAGAAAATTGCTTAAGTGATTTTCAACTTCTGGAAAACATAAAACGGTTTCGGAATAGGGATTCTTTTATGCTGTCGAGTCGATTTCTGATTGTTTCACTTATCTCTTCAATTTGGTTGTTTGGTTGTAACCCAGCTCCAAAACCACTGCCTTCTGGATGCAACAAATCAAAGGCTTTTAAACTTGCAGCCAAAAGCCTTGCTCAGGCTCAACAACATAATACCGCCGCAAGGCTGTTAACTTTCAGCGCAACACCACGGATACAGCCTTAAACCTTCGACAGACGCACTAGTAAATCATACTCATCAATCTGCAGATTTTGCGCCTCAGCATGATCTTGTTGTTTCAATGTTGTGGCCAACACTTCTTGCTGAACATAAGACGCATATTGCAAAAATGCTTTTTGCAAAACTTCAGAATTGGTCTGCCAATAAATTTCCACACGATCGGTTACTTCGAGGCCTGAATCTTTACGTAATTTCTGCAATTGACTGACTGTCTCGCGAATTAATCCTTCGGCAACAAGCTCGTCATTGAGATGTTTATCTAAAGCCACTGTCAAATGCTCTTGGGTTTCTAGCACCACATCGGCTCTGGCCACACGTGTCACGAGAATATCCTCAAGCACAATTAATTCACCAGCCACTTCTAGACGCTCACCTTTTTGTAATTGGCTAAGCTCTTCTCTGGAGAATTTAGAAATCGCTTCAGAAGCCTCTTTCATGCGCGTCCCCAAACGTTTGCCCAGGGTCTTAAAATTAGGTTTCAACTGCACATCACAAAGATCATCGTCGTCGGCAATCACCACAACCGATTTCACGTTGAGCTCTTGTTCAATTAACTCGGCATGATGCTGCATTGCTTTTTGCGCCAAAACATCATGGGTCACGATGGTCACACTCAACAGCGGTTGCCTGGTTTTGATACGATATTTTTCGCGAAGCGCACGTCCCATGCGTACCACTTGCCTCACAACTGCAACATCTTTTTCTAGCTGCGTATTAATTTTCGCAGCGTCTGCTAAAGGAAAATCACAAAGATGCACGCTGTCTTCCTGAGCATGCATTTGGCCCATTTCGCAAACCAAATTCTGGTACAAAGTTTCGCTCATAAAAGGCAAAACCGGAGCCAATACTTTGGTAAAGGTCACAAGTACTTCATACAAAGTAGCATAAGCCGCATTTTTATCGAGACGACCCGCTTCATCTGTCGCATTTCTCCAAAAACGACGACGGCTGCGACGAATATACCAATTGGTTAAATCGTCGATAAAATCGAGCATGGGTGGAATAACTTTGTATAAATAATAACCTTCCATTTGCGTGTTCACGTCGCGCACTAAAGATTGTAGTTTGGACAATACCCAAGCGTCAATCTCAGGCCTATCCTCATAGGCTGGCGCAGGCTTTCCTGGTTCCCATCCGTCGATATTGGCGTATTGCACGAAGAACGACCAGCAATTGTAAAGTGGCAACATGACTGTTCGCACGACTTCGCGTACGCCTTTTTCGCTAAAAAGCAAAGGTTCTGCACGCACCACGGGAGAATTAATTAAATACGCACGCAGTGCATCTGCACCGTGTTCTTCTAAAACAAGCATGGGATCTGGATAATTACGTTTGGATTTGCTCATCTTCGAGCCATCTTCAGCAAGCACTAAGCCATTGACCACAACGTTTTTAAAAGGTGGCTCATCAAAAAGCGCACTTGCTAAAACCAAAAGCGTATAGAACCAGCCACGGGTTTGATCCAATCCTTCCGCAATAAATTGCGCAGGAAACCGATTCTCGAATTCCGCCTTTTTCTCAAATGGATAATGAATTTGGGCATAGGGCATGGAGCCGGCATCAAACCAGCAATCAAACACTTCAGGAATACGTCGCGCTGTCTGACCACAGGTGCAAACAAAGGTTAACTTATCAACATGATGTGAATGCAAATCGGTCACAAGCTGGCCGGTTTTTTCCTGGAGCTGAGCGACAGAAGAAATGCAAACACGACGCTGACAACCTTCGCACTCCCAAACGGGAATCGGTGTGCCCCAAAAGCGATTACGTGAAATAGACCAATCTTGCGCATCCATCAGCCAATTGCCAAAACGTTTTTCCCCGACAGCTTCAGGCACCCAATGAATTTGCGCATTATTTTTGACGAGGCGATCTTTAATTTCTGTCACGCGCACAAACCAAGTTGGTACCGCTTTATAGATAAGCGGTGTTCCACTACGCCAGCAAAACGGATAATTATGTTGTAACGTTTCGTGCTTAAAAAGCGCGCCTGATTCTTTGAGAACCTTAATAATTTTTGGGTCGGCTTCTTTAATGTTTTGGCCGACAAATTCGCCAGCCAAAGCAGTAAATCGTCCTTCTTCATCCACCAGATCGTGGCCTAAAAAGGGCAAGCCCGCTTTTTTACAAGCTTCAAAATCTTCTTGGCCAAAGGCAGGCGCCATGTGCACAAGTCCCGTACCATCTTCTGTGGTCACGTGAGCAGACGATAAAATTTGAAAAATAGACGACGCCTGCTCAGCAAAATACGGAAACAATGATTGGTAGCGTTTACCAACTAGTGCACTGCCTTTAAACATCGACAGCACTTCAGCTTCTTTGCCCAGCACAGCCAATAGGCGCTCTTTGGCAATGACATAAACTTGGGGCTCTCCAGGCTTTTTGGCTTTGACATAATCAATATCTGAACCCACCGCAACAGCAACGTTAGACGGCAGTGTCCATGGTGTTGTCGTCCAAACAAGCAAGGCAGCAGCATCTGCGTCGTCGATGATTGGCAATTGAATGGTAATCGCCGGATCTTGAACATCCCGATAATCCATATTCGCTTCAAAATTAGATATGGGAGTCGATAATCTCCAACTAAAAGGCATCACTCGGAAATCTTGATAAACAAGATTTTTTTCCCATAGCTGACCAAATACCCACCAGACAGATTCCATAAAATCAAGGTCCATGGTCTTATAGTCATTCTTAAAATCGACCCATCGACCCAGACGCTTAATAATTTGTTCCCACTCGGCAGCGTAACGCAACACGCTACTGCGACAGGCTTCATTAAACTTGTCGATGCCGTATTCGCGAATCTCGGTTGGTCCAGAAAGCCCTAAGGTTTTTTCTGTTTCCATTTCAATCGGCAAGCCATGGGTATCCCAGCCAAAACGACGTTCCACACATTTACCGCGCATGGTCCAGTAACGAGCAACCGTATCTTTGATGGTCGAAGCAACAAAGTGACCATAATGAGGCAACCCTGTGGCAAACGGCGGTCCGTCGTAGAATATGTAGGTGTTTTGGGGATCATGCGCCCGGTTTTGCACCGAACGCTCGAACGCATTAACGCGATCCCAAATTTTAAGAACTTCATGCTCTTTTTTAGGAAAGGAAAAATGGCTTGAGACTGGAGAAAACGGTGCCATACAAAATCCTGCATACAAATGAAAGTTTCAAGAGAACCTGAACCATTGTCAGGTTTGCATGCGTGTTTCAACCAGTTGTGGACAATTTTTATGCAGAAGTTTCGACGATCCAGGCATGCATGAGCTCTTTGATGATGCTTTGATAGGGCCGCTTTTCTAACTGTGCTTTGGTTTTAAACGCCATTAAAAGATCTTCTGGAACTTTGATGCTAATCAACTTGCTTTTAGATTTTTGTGGAGTTCCTACAATCTGGCGAAACTGATCCAGGAAAGTCACAATCTGCTCGGGGGTTAACTCCCGGCAACGTTCAAGATACTCATCACTAAACATTTGTAACGCTTTTTCCATTACAACTTCTCCAAGGCCTCAATATCTGAAAGATCTTGGGGCCTGCCACTTCTTTTTTTCATTTTAATCAGGTCTTTTTTCGATAAAATTTTAATTTTTGAAGTTGCAACTTTTTTTTCGACAATGGCGCAATCATCAAGATTATCCGTAATGATAATATCGACAACCTCCATCGGATTTTTAAGATTAACAAAGGACCAAGCAATTAAATTGCGGTTCTCTATGTATTCTTTTCTAAAGCGAAAAACTTCTTTTGCAGTAACTGGCAGCCTAGAATGCAACCCTAACGAGTTCATCGCTTTTTCAACTGCAACAAAAATATCTTCTTGCAAGCTAATGATAAAATCCACATCCACTGTTCCGCGTACCGCTCCGTGCAAGGCAACAGCATATCCACCCACCACCGCATATGGAATTTTATTTGATTCAAGACATCTGCAAACTCTTTCAAGAAAAACCATAGTATATACCAGTATATACCATACCAAAACAAAAAGCAAAAATTTTTAAAATCCATTGCACAATTTGCATGTTCATTTAAGGTTTGGCTGCCCACGTTCGAGTCAAAAAGGTACAAGAATGCCCGCAACCAAGCTCTTTTCAGGTGTTTTCACAGCAATTGTGACGCCCTTTCAACAAAATGGCAGTCTCGACTTATCTGCTTTCTCTAAATTAGTTGACCATCAGTTGGCTCAAGGCATTGACGGCATTGTCGTTTGCGGCTCTACCGGAGAAGGCATGACCTTAACAGATGGTGAGCGCGCCACGTTAGTAGAGTGTTGTGTGAAGCAAGTCGCTGGAAAAATACCTATCATTGCCGGCGCAGGTCATAGCAACACCAGCATTGCTTGTACCTTACAAAAACAAATGGGAGATTTGGGAGCTGCGGCCACCCTGCATGTTACCCCTTGGTACAATAAACCACCTCAAGAAGGTTTGTTTCGTCATTATCAAGCTATAGCTGCTGTCAATGATTTGCCTATCATTTTGTACAACATCCCTTCGCGCACAGGATGCGATCTGGCACCAGCCACGATTTTGCGTTTGGCGAAAGAATTTCCTAGTATCGTCGGGCTTAAAGAATCAAACCTAGATCCCATTCGCTTGCAAACTTTGCTAAGTGAGCTCAAAAAAATTCGCCCCGACTTTTCTGTTTTAAGCGGTGAAGACGGTTTTATTTTGCCTTTATTAGCCATGGGCGGCCAAGGCGTAATTTGTGTTTCTTCAAATCTTGCTCCCAAAACAGTATGCGATATGGTTCAGGCATATCGACAAGGCCAATTGGACAAAGCACAAACGATTGCAGACAGGCTTGCAAGCTTGGCTGCGCTCATGTTTTTTAGAACTAACCCGATTCCGGTGAAGAGCGCCCTGCACCTAGGCGGATACTTACAAAATAGCTTTCGTTTACCTTTATGCCCGTTGAATGATGAAGATATGGGGCACCTAAAATCTCAGCTTCAAAGCGAAGGTTGGCTATGAAACCACAGCTATCAATTATAATATGTGGCTTTATGGGTCGAATGGGCCAAGCCATTTCAAAGCTTGCCGAACAAGATGGCAACATGCAGATTGTAGGAGCAACCATCCGATCTAGCAGCGGCAAGACAAATAAAAAAGCAGGTGTTTTTTTGAGCGAATCGCTAGAAGAAGTGATTGCAAAAGCGAACTCCGATTTGGTCAAGCCCATCATCATTGATTTTTCCAGCGCTAATAGCACTATTTTACATGCGCAAATTGCCATGAAATATAAACTGCCCCTCATAGTAGGCAGCACCGGACTGAAAGATGCACAAATTTCTGCTTTGCAAAAAGCCGCTGAGAAAATTCCTGTTCTCTTTTCCTCAAACATGTCTTTAGGGGCCAATGTCCTGTTTGCTCTGGCCAGCTTCACGGCACGCTTATTGGGTGGTGCGGATGTAGAAATCAGCGAGATTCACCATAGCGGCAAAAAGGATTGTCCTAGTGGCACAGCGCTTAATTTAGCCAAAATGGTGGCTGAAGCAAGAAACCAGGATATTAAAAAGCACTTAGTGCTGAATAGAAATAGCCAAGAGCTCAGAAAACCAGGCGAAATCGGTGTAGTGGGCCTTAGAGGTGGCAGCACCAAAGGCGATCATTCAGTCTATTTTTTCAGTGAAAATGAATCTATTGAGCTAAAACATCATGTCGATGACCCTAGAGTTTTTGCGCAAGGTGCACTGAAAGCAGCCTGGTACCTAGCTTTGCAAAAACCTGGTTTACATAACATGATGGATGTTTTAGGAATAAAGACTCTGTAAGACTTATTTGATATAATAAATATTATCAGGACAACCAAGGAACACGCAATGATTGATTGGCAATCTTTAATGAAAGAAGAAGTCACCGGTAAAAACAACGATATTCTCCTACCTGAAGATGACTGGCGTCAAGAAGCAGCCTGCAGCCTTTGTGAGCTTTACTATACCCAATATCGAACTCAGCGTGGCTATGGAAGTGCACAGCGCATTGACCTTAGACCAGGCTCAGATTTTAATCGTTTCATGGACTCCCACATGAGACCTTTGGGTGATCATGAAGTATGGGAAGCACTTTTTCCAAATCTCGAATCTGCCACTTCCGCTGGAGCTATCGACGAGGCGTTGCACCTACTTGCTGACTCTAAGCTTGTCGATCGCGTTTACTCTGGCGATATTATCACGGTGAGCAAAATCGTTAATAATATCCGTAAAAAGCGCGCCAAGTTCCTCGATAATTTGTAAGAATAGAACCCTCCCTGACGCGCGTTCACGTACAGAGGAGGGTTTCATTTTGATGCTTTGCTTTAAGCCCTATCGATAGGAAAGTCAGTAAAGCGTTGCAGCTCTTTGTCGATGATGTCCATCATTTTTCCACCGGCAATATTCGCTGGTTCTTTCATGATAATGTATTCAATTAAATCACCGTCTAAAAGCGGACGATTGTCTTTACCGTTTAATAACGGAAATTGAGCACGCCATTGATTTTGATAAAAGTTGTAGAGCTGCTCAGCGTAAGCAAGTTTGGGTTTGTCATCACTGCAAGGTTTTCCATTGGCAAAGCGATATTTCATGCGCAGCAAATCAGTTTCACTTAGGTCCACTTTTCGTTCTGGTTCCGGTTTTGGTGTGGGCTCGGA
>JAHFEG010000017.1 GCA_023248595.1 Myxococcales bacterium
ATTCAAAATTGTTTCCGACCGATATCGCAATAGACGTAAACGATTTGGGCTCAGATTTAATCTTATTTCTGGACTTTGTAACTGGGAGACACTCGATACATGAGTTTCAAAAGAGGTCTACTGTTTGTTTGCCTGTTGAAATTATTCGCAACTTTAATTTATCGCCACGGGCCCGCATTGTTTGGGCGGAGCTTTCTTTGTTGCCCAAAGGTGCTGCTGGCGAATTTGTGGTTAAGCACAAAGAGTTGCAACGCTTCACTGATTTTCCTACCGATAGGACTTAACTTGTTCGTTTTTGTCATGGTCGAGCTTATTTTGACCATGACAACCACTTTACAAAGATCCCGCTGCGCCTTGAATCATAGTTGTAATTGAATTAGGCATTATTCCCAACATCAAAGTAGCCACCACCAAAGCAGCGAGCGTGATTTTTAAAACACCACAAGGGGCTTTTGGAAATTCAGCTCGAGGCGCTTGATCTTGAAAAAGAGAAACGCCAACGCGCAAGTATGCATATAGTCCAATTGCACTGCTCACAACCAAGCAAATCAGCAAAGGCCATTTAGTCTGACTGACGCCCGCCAGCAATATCCAATACTTACCCATAAATCCCGCCGTCAGCGGAATTCCCACAAGCGATAAAAATGCCAGAACCAGACAACCACTCAGCGCAGGTTTGACATAAAATAATCCCCGCACATCTTCTATGGTTACGGATTCATTTTGATTGCTTTCAAGCAACATCAATGCCCCAAAAGCTAACAGTGTTGCGGCAAAATATGTAACCAAATAAAAAATAACGGCGCTGGCACCTAAATCATTGCCCGATAAAAGCGCTACTAACATATATCCAACGTGTGCTATCGAGGAGTAAGCCAAAAGACGCTTGATATTTTTTTGCAAAAGCGCCAGCCAGTTACCAATAAACATCGACAAAATGGCAATAAAAGATAATAACCATTGCCATGCAAAAACAGTGTCTCCATGCAGTTGCGTATAAAAGCGCAAGAAAAGAACCATCATGGCTCCTTTAGAGACCGTCGCCAAATAAGCGGTTATCGGTAATGGCGCTCCCTCGTATACGTCTGGAGCCCACATATGGAAAGGAACAGCACTTAGTTTGAAAAATACGCCGACCATCATAAAAGACAAACCCAACAATAAAATCAACCGTCCCGAATTCCACATGGGCGCCCAATTGTCTGCCAGAATATCAAACCGCATATTCCCCAGTTGCGCATAAATTAATACCATTCCAAAAAGCAAAAATGCCGCCGAGACTCCAGCCAAAACAATGTATTTAATCGCAGCTTCTAAGCCATTTGATCTTTGATGAAAGTAAGCAATCAAGGCATAAAGTGGAACCGTTAAAATTTCCAAACCTAAAAAGAAACTCATAAAATGGTTGCTGACCACCATACAAAGTGCACCCAAACAACTAATCATCAGTAAAACATAAAACTCTTCTACTTCTTCTTGTTTCGTTTTCAAATAATCAAAAGCAAATAAGACAATCACGAACGTCGCCAAAAGAATTAGGCGCATTCCAAAGATGCCATAGTTGTCGATCACAAATAAGTCAGTCACTCTTGCTTGAGGTATTTCATTGAAAAATGTCAAAACAAAAGCACATAAAAGACCCAGCAAGGAAATAGAAAATGCAACGATTGAGCATCGACGAATCGCTGCTGAAAGCATCAGCAAAAGTGCAGTAGCACCCACAGATATCATGGGCAGTAAATATAGAACCATTTCGACAGTCATCATCTTTCACCTACAAGATTTCTTCATCGATATCTGGCGCTTTTTCTTGCCAAACGGTGGAAACCACATCCAAAAGTGGCGCTGGAAAAAATCCGATTCCAATCAATAACAGCACCATGAAACCATACAGAGCTTTTTGCCCTGCAGACACATCAGAGATTGTTGTGTGCATACCACCTTTGTACGCGCCATAAAATAAACGCTGCACCAACCAAAGCGAATAAATCGCACCCAGCACAATTCCAGATGCAGCAAAAGCGGCGCTTATCGTATTCGTGCTAAAAATTCCCAGCAATACTAACCACTCGCCCACAAAATTACCGAGACCAGGCAAACCCACTGAAGCCATCACAAAAAATAATGACAAAACAGTTACGCCAGGAACGACTTTAAAAAGACCACCGACTTTTTGTAAATCCAAATCAGGTAAAGATGTTTTAAGATGGGCAAATAACATGAGCAAGCCACCCGTGCTCAAAGCTTGGGTTACGAGCAATACCGCGACGCCGCTGAGCGCCAATTTATCTTGGCTAAAAATTCCAATCAAAATAAGTCCCATGTGACTCAAAGTTGAGTAAGCCAATATTTTGAATGGATCATTTTGTGCAAATGCTAAAATCGCACCGTAAACAATACTCACGATGCCAAGAACCGTCATCCACGGAGCAATGAGATGAATGTCAGAAGAAAATAACGGCAACACAAAGCGCAGCAAACCATAAGCGCCAGTCTTCACCATGATGCCCACAAGCAAGGGCGCGCACATTGATTCTGCAAAAAGCGGAGGCATCCATACATGAAAAGGGAATGCCGGTAATTTCACCAGAAATGCCAGTAAAAATCCTAGCAAGATCCAAATGGCCAGCGGATATGGCAATGAAGTATTGATTAGCTGATCGTAATCAAAAGTATAAACTCCGACTTGTGCATGATGCACAAACACCAGAGCTAATATGCTTAAAAATAACAACAAGCCGCTTGCTTGCGTAAAGATAAAAAATTGCACCGTCGCAAAAACACGGTTTTTATGCCCCCACATAACCACCATCAGATAAAGCGGTATCAGAACGACTTCCCAAAAAATAAAAAATAAAAAAAGATCCAAGGAAAGCAAAATTCCAGCTACACCCGAAACCATCCACAGCAAACAAAAATGAAAAAGACCTATGTTATGGCTAATTTGATTTTTAGAAACCATGACGGCAATAAATCCCATCACATAAGTTAAAAGCAAGAGCACAAAAGATAATCCATCGAGCCCAAAGTGAATTTCAATTCCCCAAGCGGGCAGCCACATCCAACGCCATTGCAGCATCCATAAATCTTCCATGGAAGTAGATGATTCACCTTGCTGCCATGCCAAAAAAATTGCCCCTATGCTAAAGGCCAAAACCAGCAAAGAAATAAAGTGAGCAGCTTTCGAGGAAAAACGCGCACAAAACCACGCCAATAAGCCGCCTAAAAAAGGAAACGCAATAAGCCAAATCAACATCATGAAAACACCATGATTAAAGCAATCACCAAAGCACCGAAAACAACAGCAAAGGCATAAAGTCGTACATAGCCTGTTTGCATCGCACTCAGTAATTGATGAACTAAGATAGCGCTATTACCTACTAAATGACAAAACAGCTGTACGAAATCTCGACGCAAATATTGGGATATGAAAATAAAAGGTCGAACCAAAGTAAAATTATGCAAAGCATCAAAACCAAAACCACTGGCTAAGAATCGATGCAAATAAGAAGACGTGGTCTGCTTATTTTTATCATGAATCTGCAAACGAAAGTAAAGAAGGTAGGCTAGAAAAACACCGCAAAGAGAAATGGCGCTGGCACTTATCAACAAAATCCATTCGACACGTATGCTCTCTTCCATAGAGAGTGACGGCAACACACTGCTACCAATAAAATCAGTAAAGAGGGATACGTGAAAAAAGACAGAGGGAATTTGCACAAAACCAGCACCAAGTGAAAGTGCCGCTAACACAAATAGCGGTATGTACATTTTCTTATCAGGATACTGGCTAACCTCTCCTTTCGATATTCCAAAAAATGCCATGAAAACCATACGAAAAGAATATAAGCCAGTGATAAAAGCGCCTGCCACACCGATTAGCCAAGGCCACATTCCTCCCAATGGCGAGGTATAAACTTGTGCCAAAATAAATTCTTTGCTAAAAAATCCTGCAGTCACTAAAGGCAACGCCGCCAAACAAGAACTGCCAATCAAAAAGACCCAAAAAACCCCTGGTAATTTTTTACGTAATGCGCCCATCTTATAAAGATCGTGGTTATGATGCATGCTATAACCAATGGCTCCTGCAGATAAAAAGAGAAGCGCTTTAAAAAAAGCGTGCACCATAAAATGAAACATGGCCGCAGTATAAGCACCTGCACCTAACGCCAAGAACATGTAACCAATTTGGCTGATGGTCGAGTATGCCAACACTTTCTTTAAATCACGCTGCACCACTGCAGACAGTCCTGCAATGAGCAATGTTGCCGCACCAATAATTAGTACCGCCATTTGAGCCGTTTCAGACAATGCAAAAATACTGCCGGTACGCGCAATCAAATAGACTCCCGCGGTCACCATGGTTGCCGCATGAATCAGTGCACTGACGGGCGTTGGCCCTTTCATGGCATCGGGCAGCCAAGTCTGCAGCGGTATTTGGGCAGATTTCCCCACAGCGCCGCCTAGCAAACATAAGCCGACGCATGTTGCCATGGTCGTGTCGAAGGCCCATTGATCATTGGCCAACTCCAATACTTCTTGAATATTGAGCGTCCCTAATTCGCGAAGCATGAAAAACAAAGCAAACAACAAAAAAACATCGCCAATACGTGTTGTAATAAATGCTTTTATCGAGGCACGACCTGTCGATTCATCCTCATACCAAAAGCCAATTAGCAAATAGCTACAAAGACCAACGCCTTCCCAGCCCATAAACAAAACCAGAAAATTATCCGCCAATACAAGAACCAGCATAGCGGCAACAAAAAGGTTCATCGCTGCAAAAAATCGAGCGATTCCTTCATCATGATCCAAATACTTGACAGAAAACAAAGCAATTAAAGAACCAACAAAAGTAATAACGCCCATCATCAACATCGATAGCGAGTCTAAATAAAATGCAAATTGGATTGTCGCACTATCGAGCTTCGAAGAATAAAAAGGGATCCAAGTCCACTCAATTTCTCGATAGGCTTGAAAGTCAGGCGTGCTTAAAAAATATTGCGTTCCGACAATTATCATGGCCACGCAAGATAGAGCAATACTTCCAACACCGACAACCGTAGCCCATGTTCGAGGCAAACGACTGCCCAGCAATAAAAGCATAACAAAACCAAGAAATGGCAGAGCAGGTACAACGCTAAGTGGCATGTCCATTACCCTTTCATGTGATGAGCGACATCAATATCAAGTGTTTTAAAACGACGCTCAAATTGCAAAACAAGCGCCAAACCAACTGCCACTTCGGCAGCTGCCATCGACAAAATAATCAAAAACATGATTTGCCCACTCGCATGACCAAAATAGCTAGAAACAGCAACAAAGGCATAGGCAACGGCATTCAACATCACCTCAAGCGATAAAAAAATAAAAATCAAATTACGTCGTGTGAGTAAGCCTAAAAAACCTAAAGCAAACAAAACGCCAGAAAATATCAACGTGTGTTCAAGTGGTATGGCCATTTTTAGTTCCTTTTTTTACCGATATGATAAGCACCAATCAAACCAGCAAGCAATAAAAATGAAGTTAACTCTACCGCCAAAGTATACGTTGTAAACAATGCGCTTGCGACTTCTTTTGCCGAAACAGTAACCACTTGCCGCTTGAGGAATTCGGTATCACGAAAAACAAAAACAAGTTCTAGAATCAGTAAAATCAATAACGAAAAAGGCCCCAACCAATTTTTGATGTGTCCTTGCGGGGCATATTTTTGCGAAGACGCCGGCTTCACATTTAATAGCATCACCACAAAGACAAAGAGCACCATAATGGCTCCTGCATAAATAATAACTTCTAAAGCCGCCACAAAAGGAGCGCCTAACAAATACATAGAAATCGCTAAGGCTAACAGCGATACCACAAAATAAAGTAACGCATGGACGGCATTTTTAGCCGTGACAGTCAGCAACGTCGCCAAAATGGCGATAGCGGCATTGATGTAAAAATAAATCAACATTCTTCACCCTCATCTAAAATCAAGGCATCAAACTTCTAATATCGACAGGTTCATTTTCTTCAATCCCTTGACCTTTCTCTTTTCCTTTGATGGCAAGCCCTGCAACCTTATAGAAATTGTATTCATGGTTTTTACCAGGACCCGCAATCAACAAATCTTCTTTTTCATAAACCATGTTCTTTCGATCATATTCAGCCATTTCAAAATCTGGTGTTAACTGGATCGCAGTTGTAGGACAAGCTTCTTCGCATAAACCACAATAAATACACCTGGAAAAATTAATACGAAAAGATTTAGGATAGCGTCTCCCATTTTCATCCTCTGTCGCTTGGATAACAATGCAATCCACAGGACAAACTGCTGAACACAAATAGCAAGCAACACAGCGTTCACCACCATCAGGATCGCGCGTCAAAACAATGCGCCCTCGATAACGCGGGCTTAAAATAGGACGTTCTTCTGGATATAACACCGTCTCTCTTTTTCGAAATCCGTGTTTAAAAACGATCCATAAACCTTTTAAAATACTGAACATCGTCGTTCCTTTTCACACTTATTGGAACATAAGTACAATTCCGCCAGTCACCAACAAATTCAGAAGCGCCAATGGCAATAAGACTCTCCAACCATACACAATCAATTGATCATAACGAGGTCTTGGTAACGTAGCGCGCATCAGAACAAAACTGGAGATAAGAATAGTGGTCTTAATGAAAAACCAAACAACCGGCGGCAAAACGGGACCTAACCAACCACCAAAGAATAAAAGCGTCATCATGGACGACATTAAAGTCACGCCTAAATATTCACCAACAAAAAACATGCCAAATTTAAGTCCACTATATTCGGAATGAAAGCCTGCCACTAATTCGCTTTCTGCTTCAGGCAAATCAAAGGGAGAACGATGGGTTTCAGCTAAAGCGGCTATGTAAAAAATGATAAATCCAATAAATTGTGGCCCAATATTCCACATTCCGCGCTGTGCTTCCACGATGTCTTGCAAACGAAAAGATCCAGTCATGGCCACAACACCCATGAGAGAGATACCCATAAAAACTTCGTAACCCAGCATTTGAGCAGCAGCTCGTAGACCGCCGAGCAGTGAGTATTTATTGTTGGAAGCCCAACCTCCCAGAACAACACTGTAAGCGCCCAGGGATGAAAGACTTAGAAAAACCAAAAGCCCAACGCTGGAATCAAAAACCACAAAATCAGGCGAAACCGGCACAATCATAAAAGACAGCAAAACAGTTGTCATAATAATTGCCGGAGCAATGACGAAAACGCTTTTGTCTGCAAATGGCGGAATCCAATCTTCTTTAAAAAACATTTTCAATGTGTCAGCAACAACTTGTAACAACCCAAAAGGGCCAACCCGATTAGGACCATAGCGTAACTGCCAAAGTCCGAGCAATCTTCGCTCCGCCCAAATCAACATCGATCCCGCCGTCACAAAGCCAAATAAAATGCATACCGGGATCAATACAGCAAAAAATAAAGGATACTCGGCCATCATGTTGCACTCTCGCTCAAACGAATACATGCATAAGAAGGAAGCTCGGCGTAATCCATGCCCGCAAGACCATGGGCCATCAATGCCATGCCAGATTCAAGTTCAGGATGAATGACCACGGGCAAACGCCATTTTTTAGAATCAATTTCGACATTCACCATGGAACCAGGTAACCATTTTTGTTTTTGAGCATCCTCATGACCAATACCGATGCAGGGAACAGATAAGTGTTCAGAAATTGCTAAAGATAAAGCTGCGCGCTCTTCACTGCCAAAAATAAAATAGCGAGGGAAAATTTGCCATTTTCCAGATTGCTGTTTAAACAAAGAGGGAGGACGTTGAAAAAATACAATTTTCTTGCTTTTTTGTTTGTCAAAGAGACGAACAGCAGGCTGCTGATTTTTAAGCTCGCCCCCAATTTCTTTTTGATACTTATTGACGGACTGAACCGAATTCCAACCAGGTTCCCAAAAAAATGGGATCAAACTAGATGGCGGTTGTCCTTCGTAACCTTCCATAGAGTGAGCCAGTGGCGAATCAACATCGACTAAAGGCTTCGGCTCATGCATCGTTAAATTGGCGACCATTGCCGTTCGGCCACTATAACCGTTGGTTTCACGAGGAATTTTTTGGCCATCGATTTGAAAAGAAGCGCGATAGATCGCCTGATCAAATGCCGACAACGTATCGATTTCTCGGCACATATCGTCAGTAATTTCATCTAAGTTTTTCCATAGCGAAGCTTTTTTCTTCGATTTTCGTATCCAGTCTCGTAAAATGCGCCAGCTTTCTAAAATTTTTTCTTTGCGTTCAAAAACGCTGTAATAACGCTGTACGCGGCCTTCGTTATTGACAAAAGTACCCGTGCCTTCCGAAAAAGAGCAAGTAGCCACGGCTAATTTGGACTGACGCACGGTTTGTTGCTGAAATGAATCCAAAGCAATAACCGACGGAATATTTTTAAAGAATATTCCTAAATTTTCTGAGGAAAGACGGCGAGACAAATCGTTTTCAAGAACAATGGCCACGCTCACTTTGCTGGCAACAATTTCCTCCATCAGCAAAGACAAAGGTTTGGCATTCATTAAACTGAGGCCCATGCTGTTCGCTTCAGGTAAAGCATAACAAATACGCGCGGAGCTTCCCTGCCGGCAAAGAGCCCATGCAACATTGGCGCTGGCATCCAAAAGCGCTTCCGTATAAAGAGAAGTTCCTGAAATAATCACAGGATTTTTCGCTTCGCGCAAAACAGCAGCGATCAAACGTGCTTTGGCTAGCAAATCTGCATCCATTCCCTTTGGCAATTCGACTTCGCTGTTAAGCTCATGAGCGATCGCGTATCCCAGGCAAGCAATATTATCTGGATGCAATTGAAAACTGGCTGCGACATCCTCCAATTTATTTTTGCTGGCAGTCACTACAAACACAGTGTCGGATTTTTCACGCACAAAATTACGAACGGCTAAATCATTCCAAGCAGCAATGCCAACCGCTGCAGCTTTTTTTTGCGCCATGTGAATGACATTTTGGCGAATCGCTAAAGCGAGTCGAGGCGCGGTGTTAATTAAATCTTCCCCGAGTACCAAAATAGCATCTGCTTCCTTCACGTTTTGCAGCGAAGCCGTCAGTGCAGGACCACGTTGTACGATCTGTTTGACCTTAGAAAGTAAAACAGAATCATGACGCGACAAACCATCATAAAAATTGTCTTCGCCCACTAAAGTTCGCAAGGCAAAATTGGCTTCCAAAGAAGCTCTGGGGCTACCAATACCCACGGTTCTTTTCGAGGAGGAAAGCAATTTAGTTGCAGACTGAAACGTCTCTTCTTGGCTAATTTCAGAAGCGACATCTTTTGCTTTTTGACGCCACATCGACACGAATAATCGCTCTTTACTATTGACAAAGCTATGGCCAAATCGCCCTTTATCGCACAAGAAATAATCATTAATCTCATGATTGTAGCGGTTTTGCACACGGCGAATACTTTCAAAGCGTTCACCTGGAATAATGTTGCAACCTAGACTGCAAAGCTGACACACCGAAGGCGCCATTTGCAAATCCCATTTACGATTAAAGAATGCTTTAAATGGTTTGTCAGTAAAAACACCAGTCGGACAGACTTCAACTAAGTTACCGCTAAATTCATTCTCCAAAGTTCCATCTTCATTTCGGCCGAAATAAACACGGTTACTCGAAGCAAACGAATTTAAATCGGTTCCTCCAGCGACATCTCGATAATAACGAACGCAGCGGTAACACGTAATACAACGATTCATTTCGTGATTAACAAAAGGACCCAATTTCTGATTATTAAAAGTTCTCTTTTTGAAGCGGAATTGTCGATAATTATGACCCGTCATGACTGTCATGTCTTGCAAATGACACTCGCCCCCTTCGTCACAGACCGGGCAATCATGAGGGTGATTGGTCATCATCCACTCACTCACATCGGCACGAAAACTCTTACAGGTCTCATGTTCAATCGATACACGCATGCCATCCGTCGCTGGCGTCATGCAAGACATTACCATACGACCTTTGGTATCCTCGGCATCTTTGAAATGTTGTACCGCGCATTGCCGGCAAGCACCCACAGAACCAAGCCCAGGATGCCAACAAAAATAAGGAAGATCCAGCCCATGTGATAATGCCGCATGCAGCAAGTTTTGACCTTCTTTAATGAAGTAAGGTTTGTCGTCGATAAAAATCGTTGGCATTGTTTACCCTAGATTTAATGCTGATAAGGACATTTCTTTGTCAAAATATGCTGTTCAAATTCTTCTTTAAATCGACTCAAGCCGGTTTGCAAAGGAGATGCAGCGCCAGGTGCTAAAGCACAGAAGGTACTTCCAGGGCCCAAAAGACGTGCATGCCTCGCCAAAATTGAAATATCTTGTGTTTGACCTTCGCCGTTTTCAATCGCTGTCAGAGTTTCTGCAATCCATGATAAACCATCGCGACAAGGTGTACACCAGCCGCACGATTCTTGCTTAAAGAATCGCTCCAAATTCAAAATCATTCCGATGGGACAAGTTTTATCATCGAGCACAATCATGGTGCCTGTTCCCATACGCGTTCCGATTTTAGCGGTCGACGAAAAATCCATGGGTGTATCTAAACGATCGCTTCCCCAAAAATCCGTAGAAGCGCCACCAGGCAGCAAAGCTTTAAACTGCAAACCTTCTTTCATGCCACCTGCATGGACTTCTAAAAGTTCGCGTGCCGTTGTGCCCATCGGTAATTCCCAAGCACCAGGGCGTTTGACTTTACCACTCACGCCGTAGATTTTGGTTCCAGCATCGACACCTTTTCCGAGCGCTTTATACCAAGGCACACCATGATTAATAATATGCGGTAAATTACAAAGCGTTTCTACATTTTGCACCAAGGTCGGCTTTCCCCAAAGTCCACTGATAGGCGGAAAAGGTGGTTTTGCCCTCGGTGTAGCTCTTTTCCCTTCCAGCGCATTTATCAAGGCTGTTTCTTCACCACAAATATAACGGCCCGCACTCATGTGAACATATAAATTCAGACTGAAATTGGAGCCGAGAATATTTTGCCCTAAATAGTTTTCAGCATAGGCTTGCGCAACCGAGGCTTCTAAGCGCTTTTGAGCAAGTTTGTATTCGCCACGTAAAAAAATATAGGCAGTCGTTGCACCAATTGCATAGGCTGATATCAACATGCCTTCAATCAATTGATGCGGATCGCCTTCCAGAAGTAAACGATCCTTAAATGTTCCGGGTTCCATTTCATCAGCATTGGCAATTAAATATTTTATTTTTGAAGCATGCTCGCCCATGGGCACCGCGCCCATCTTAAATCCAGTGCTAACACCTGCGCCGCCTCGACCCATGAGTCCAGATTCTAAAACAGTTTTCGTTACTTCAGATGGCGCCATACTTTTTACTGCTTTTTGAACACTTAAGTAGCCACCAGCTTTGATGTAATCATCAATATTCAAGGGACCGCGTTCCAACTGAATATTTTTTGTGAGGGGCTTATCCATCGATCGTATCCTTAACAACGCGTTTTTCCTGATAGGATTTTAAAATTTGCACCACGTTATTTTCATCTAAATCTCGATGCAAGTCATCTCCAATCATCAATGCTGGCGCATGATCACACGTTCCTAAACACTGCGTTGGCAATAAAGTAAACCGATTATCTGGTGTTGTTTGTCCCAAATCAATGCCAAGCTCATTTTTAATTTTTGCTTTAATCTTCTCGTATCCTAAAATCCAACAACTGACGCTATCGCAAATGCGAATCACATTTTCGCCAACAGGTTTTCGGTAAATGAGGTTGTAAAAAGTGCCAATGCCATCAAGTTCCGTCTCTGACATTTCTAAGTACTGCGCAACTGCTTTTAACGCTTCATTACTCACATAACCGCGGTGATGCTGCACGATAGCTAAAGCTTCCAAGCATGCGCTTTGTTTATAAGGGAATTTTTTGATTTCCAGATCAATCTCGTGCGTCTCTTCAGTACTTAACATCAAATGTTCCCTCGCCGCGCCTGTGGCGTGGCGTTATGAAAGCCTGGGGCGAAAAGTGCCGCTAGGCACTAGTGAGTCCCAGAAAATACTTAAAACTCCTATACAACTAGCTTTTCTTCTGGGCAACTGATAGATTTTGTTTTCATGGCGCAATCGCTTTCCAACTTACTGATTCACCTGGTGTTTAGTACAAAATACCGTGCGCCTTTGATCAATGCAGATATGGAGCCGGAACTTTACCTGCTCGCCAAGAGCATTGTACGAAATATGAATGCGCCTGTGATTGAAATAGGCGGCACGGAAGATCACCTTCATTTTTTGCTCGTCTTGCCAAGAACAGGGATGATTAGTGACATCGTGAGAAATCTTAAGTCTGTATCAACACGCTGGGTGAAAGAAAAAGATCCCACCCAAACAACTTTTGGCTGGCAAAGAGGGTATGCTGCATTTTCTGTTTCACATTCAACACGCAACAAGGTGGCTGAATACATCAGCCTGCAAAAAAAATTGCATGAAAATCGCTCGTTTCAAGATGAATATCGTTTGCTTTTAAAAATGCATGAAGTCCAATTTGATGAAAATTTCGTTTGGGACTAAAGTATGCATATAAAAAAACCCACGAAAAAATCGCGGGTTTTTTAAAAATCATCGACAGATAGGTTTTAGCTTGCGGCAGGTGCAGCGGCAACTGCTGGAGTCCCGGCAGCTGCTGTTTCATCATCTTTATCTGCGCGTGGAATCTTGATCGTCACAATCGGTGTTCCAGGCGGATCAAACAAAGACACACCCTGAGGCAAAATAATTGCACTCGCAGGAGTTGAGCCAAAGGCAAGCTCAGTGACGTCTAGTTCAATTTTTTCTGGAACTTCTGCAGGCAAGACATTCACACGAATGGTATGGCGAATTTGATCAAGTTTGCCACCTGCAACCACAGACTTGCTTTTACCAAACAAAGAAAGGGGAACATTCACAGCAACTGGTTCATTGGCATTGATCTCGACAAAATCAACATGTGTTAAATGTCTTTTGACAGGATGTTTTTGCAAATCCCGCACCATGACCGTCTTGGTGTTTGCATTTTGGCCATTTTCGTCTTGTAGATTCAAATGGATCATCACGTTACGACGCAAAGGACTTTGCAACGCTTTGGTCGTTTCTTTTGGGCTAACTGCAACAGAAGTTGATTCTGTGCCATTGCCATAAACGATAGCCGGCAACAAACCTGCTTGTCTTAGGCGATGGGAAGGACCCTTACCTGTAGAGCTACGTAAAATACCAGAGAGTTCATTGATTGGATTCGCCACGATGATTCCTTTTCCCTCGATAACGCTAAAAAAATTAGCCTCGCAGGAGATGATGTCCAAATTGACATATTTTAAGTTGAAACCGCCTTATGGCTTATTTGAGTAAAACCGTCAACTGCGGACTTACGACAGCATATTCAGACGGCCTACGAAGGTATGCGGCCGTCTGAAAGTGACTTATCCTTAATCTTTAGAAAGCTTCGCTAAATAACGAGCAGCCAGATCTCGACCACCAAGTCCAAAAGCCAAGGCCGCAGCTAAGCACACAGCTCCAAAGGCAATTTGAAAAGCGGAAGTTAAAATTTCTCCACCAATCTTAAGCTGGTGCAAAGCTAAAAAGGCTGCGAAGAAAATAATTGCATATTGTCCAAGCATGCTGACAGTGCTGGCACCGTGCATGCCTACGTTTTTCAGATATGCAAGCACAATACCTCTTACAAAACGAGCCAACATTGTCCCGACAAGCAAAATCACCATCGCTACCAGCACATTAGGGACATAGTAAATAATCTGATTAACAACTTCCCCAGCGGACTGCATACCAACAACATTTAAGGCTGTAAAAATCACGACAATCACAGCAAACCAGTAGATAATATTTGCAAACAAAGCCACGGTATTATACTGAACGCCGCCTTGCCGCAAAAATTCATCGATGCCAGATTTTTCTGCCGCGACATCCAAACGAATAATGTGGCAAACTTTAATCAAAACATAACGTAAAAGCCTAGCAAGTAGCCAGCCCACCAAAAACACTGCAACAGCTAAGAAAAATCGAGGCAGAAAAAAAGCGATTTCTGTGCCCATTGTTTTCATCGATTCAAGCACAACTAATTCATAGTCCATGTTAACCCCCCATTTGCGAAATGTTACATCTACTGCATGCAACTCTACTACAGTACACAATTAGAGATCAACACTAACGGCAAAACAATGCAACAACTGGCGGATTGATTGTACGAAATACGGTTTTATAAAAACAGGCTGGAAATGCTTGTCCCTGTGTGCACGCGCAAGATAGCCTCGCCCACTAAAGAGGCACAAGACAATACGCGAATTCGACTACAGGCCTGCGCTGCTTTGCTGAGTGGAATGGTATCTGTTACGATAACTTCATCCAGTGAAGATTTTTCAATTCGTTCAATAGCGGTCCCTGAAAATACTGGGTGGGTAGCATAAGCCCAAACGCCGGTAGCACCCTTCGCTAAAAGAGCTTCTGCTGCTTTGGTTAAAGTGCCTGCAGTATCGATCATGTCATCAACGATAATAGCTTTTTTACCAGCCACATCTCCAATGATATTCATCACCTCTGCAACATTGGGTTGAACTCTTCTTTTATCAATAATCGCTAAGGAAGCATGCAGCCGTTTCGCATAAGCGCGGGCGCGTTCGACCCCGCCAGTATCGGGTGAAACAACGACTAAATCATCCGCATTGCCATCAGCACAAAAACGCTGACGGATGTCTTCCATAAAAATAGGGGTCGCATAGAGATGATCAAAAGGAACATCAAAAAATCCTTGTATTTGCGCAACATGCAAATCCAAAGATATCATACGTGTGGCGCCGGCCGCTTCCACTAAATCCGCAACCAGTTTAGCGGTAATCGCTTCGCGGGGAGAAGCTTTGCGATCTTGCCTGGCATATCCATAATAAGGAACAACAGTGGTGATTTCTGCAGCAGAAGCACGTTTTAAGGCATCGATCATCACCAACATTTCCATCAGATTTTCGTTGGCTGGTGGACATGTGGACTGGACAATGTAAGTATGATTGCCGCGCACGCTTTCTTCAATATTGACCGAAACTTCGCCATCTGAGAAACGCCGAACATTGGCATTCCCCAAAGGAATCTTCAAATATTGCGCAATTTTTTGGGCCAGTTGCGGATTTGAATTGCCAGAAAACACTTGGATTTGAGCCTCTGACATTAGAAATATTCCTTATTATAAATCATTTGGTTGGGGCGGAAGGATTCGAACCTTCGCATCTCGGGATCAAAACCCGATGACTTACCGCTTGTCTACGCCCCATTAAGTGAACGGCAAACTTTACCATTAAAAAATACAAGAATCCCATGTTGAATACAAAAGCTTCTGTCAATGCCCCCTTAAAAAATTTAGAACACCAAACTCTGCTTTACACACTAAATAATGTCTCTCTTTTTTTACAACCACAGGTGGCCACATGAAGTATTCTATTTCTCTATTTTGTTTAACAGCGATTCTCTTTTTAGGTGCTTGCGCCACGACAACAGGGTCCAAACAACAAGGAGGTTGTGCTTGCAATGATAAAAGTACTTGCAGCAAAAATCATTGCCCTAATATGAAAGATGATGACAGCAAAAGCAACTGCGGCGATTGTGCAAAAGACACATGCCCCCTTCACAAAAGCTAAGACAAAATAGGCAACGATCGCGTTTCGCTTTTTTGCTCATACAAAGTTGTTGCTAAAAATTGGTTTCCCGCCTTAGGGCCCGGTGTACGTTCACGGATATGTTCTGGTCTTTGCTGCCAGACTTCTTGCACATCTTTGTCGAGCAAGTGGCTGGGTTGCACATTTTTCAGAGCATGCAGCATCACTGCGCGAACATCTGGAATGTCTTTTTCCAGCTGCGTCAGCATTCTGGTCATGCTATCTCGCTTCAAGCCAGCTTGTGAACCGCAAAGATTACAAGGCAAGACAGGGTATTCATTTCTTATCGCATGAGCTGCAATTTCTTTTTCTGCGCTTTGAATTAAAGGGCGGATCACCTCAAAGCGTTTATCGTCAGTTACATACTTGGCAGGCATAGCCTGAAGTTTTCCAGCATAAAATAAATTCAGCAAAAATGTCTCGAGTGCATCATCCCGATGATGACCTAAGGCGATTTTATTGCATCCTATTTTTTCAGCGGCTGTGTACAAAATCCCGCGCCGCAATCTAGAGCACAGGGAACAATAAGTTCCACCAGGTTTGGTTTTATCAATGACCACAGAGTAAGTATCTTGCTGCAAGATTTGAAACGGCATCCCAGAACGTTCCAACCATTGTTTCAAAGGTGTACCGTCATAATCGGGTTGAACTTGATCAAGATGCACAGCCGTTATTTGAAAAGGAAACGGTGCCCGCAGTGAAGCCCGCCATAAAAAATCAGCCATTGTGTAGCTGTCTTTTCCACCTGAGACAGCCACTAAAATATGATCGCCAGCTTTGATTAATTCGAACTCAACAATTGTCTTAATCATGGAGCGCATCAATTTGCGTGTGCGTTCATTTTTGTGTTCACTGATTGCGAAACCTTGCCAGTGGTTTTCTGTAGGCGCTGATAAATTATCCATGGAGACCGTATTTTGGTGTTTAATCGCTTTTTAGCAAGGGGTTTAAGGAATAATAACGAATTCTCCTATTGAAAAACTGTCGAATGCTGGTTAAGAAAGCAAATCCGAAAGTGATCTTGATGGTGGGTGTAGCTCAGTCGGTTAGAGCACCAGGATGTGGCCCTGGGGGTCGAGGGTTCGATTCCCTTCACTCACCCCATTTTTTTCCTTTCCAAACGCGCTCGTAGCTCAGCTGGATAGAGCACCGGACTTCGGTTCCGGGGGTCAGGAGTTCGAATCTTCTCGGGCGCACCATTTATCAGAGACATAGTTTCTAAATTTTCGAAAAAATATGCTGCAGTTGAATTTACATCATTATAGCCCCACTGATCCCCAGGTATGGAAGGGTAGAGTTGATTCTGAAAAAAAAGAACGCGTTTTTCAATACATGCAATCTCTAGATTTATCAGGCCCCGTTGCGATTCCCCCCAAGGCAATTTGTTTATGTGGATTTAGTGTCGATGAAGGTGTGCGACGTAATTCAGGGCGACCAGGAGCAAAAGAAGGCCCCGCTGCCATCCGCAAGCAATTGGCAAATCTATGCCTCAATCTCCCCCCGTCAGTTGCCTTGTTAGACATGGGAGACATCCAATGCCCCGATACCAACCTCGAAGCAGCACAAACCCAATTAGGGGTTTTAGTGCATCGAATTTTGTCTGCAGGCGCTTTTCCCGTGGTGATGGGTGGTGGCCATGAAACTGCTTTTGGGACTTACCAAGGACTGCATGCCTTTACCGATGAGCCTTTGTCCATTTGTAATTTCGATGCCCATTTTGATCTGCGGCCTGTGCTAAATGGAAAAGGGACCTCCGGCACACCGTTTACTCAAATTGCCGAAACATGCGCACAAGACCAAAGGGAATTTTTCTACACGTGCATTGGGATTCAGCCTTCTTGTAATACAGAAAGTCTATTTGCCCGTTCACGAAGTTATCAAGCGCAGTATTTTTTAGCAGAAGATGTGGCGGCTAAACCGAAAGAAACCATGTCACAACTACGAACTCGCCTAGATGGCAATCTGTACGTGTCTTTTTGTTTAGACGTTTTGCATGCTAGTCAAGCGCCGGGAGTGAGTGCTCCGCAGACACTGGGTTTATCTGCCTGGCAGATTTTGCCATTTTTGGATACATGTCTTGCTTCTTCTTCGCTGCTCGCTTTTGATTTGGTCGAATTGGCACCTTGCTATGATCAACAAGAAATAACCGCAAAGTTTTCTGCCGAAATTATTCGCAAGGTCATTATTGCTCAAAGCCAGAAGCAATAACGCGTTTCAAGTCAGGAGTTCGAATCTTCTCGGGCGCGCCAATTTTTTTAAAGCATTTAAGCGGTTTAGAAATATCGTCCAAAAGCTTGACACAACTTTAGATTTGGCGTACAAAAGACTAATAACACTTTGGATTTGGCGCTATGATTCCACGAATACTAAAGCTACCTCTTGATCAGAGCATTCTCCTTTTTGGCCCCAGAGGGACAGGAAAAAGCACTTTACTGCGAGCCACCTTTGCGAACGAAACGACTCATTGGATAAACTTGCTGGATGCAGAAGATGAGGCGCGCTTTGCCACTAAGCCGAGCGATCTCATGGCAGTTGTGAGAGCGCTCCCAGAAACAACTACGCATGTCGTGATTGACGAGATTCAGAAAATTCCAAAGCTTCTTGATGTTGTTCACGCACTCATTGAAGAAACAGACAAGAAATTTATTTTGACAGGATCAAGCGCGCGCAAGTTAAAACGCGGGGGAGCCAATCTCTTGGCTGGACGAGCGTTTGTTTACCATCTTTTTCCGCTCACCTTCGTCGAACTCAAAGACCAACTTGATTTACCTGCGCAACTTCAGTTTGGACAGCAGCCAAAAATAGTGGGGCTGAAAAATGAATCAGAAAAAACGCGTTACCTCATGAGTTATGCCAATACATACCTAAAAGAAGAGATTTTGGCTGAGCAAATCGTAAAGAAGCTAACCCCATTCAGGCGTTTTCTAGAGGTCGCGGCACAAAGTAACGGCAAGATTGTCAATTACGCCAATATTGCGAGAGATGCTGGAACAACGGAGGTTACAACCAAGGAGTATTTTTCGATTCTCGACGATACAATGATCGGATTTTTTCTTGAACCCTTCATTCATTCATTTCGAAAACGATTAAGCCAGAAGCCTAAGTTTTATTTTTTTGACACCGGTGTCGTCAGAGCCCTCTCGAGAACATTATCAGTACCATTGCTACCCCAAACGAATGCTTTCGGCGATGCTTTCGAACATTTAGTAATCGTTGAGGCCACACGGTTGGCTTCTTACTTTTTCCCTGAGTTTCGATTTTCTTATATCCATACCAAGGACTACGCAGAAATTGACCTCGTGGTTGAAAGACCCGGGCAGCCTCTTCTATGTATTGAAATCAAGAGTTCGTCCAGCATTGCCGAAGATGATCTTTCGAAATTCGCTTCATTAGTAAAGGACTTGCCTAACAGTGAAGCCATTTGCCTTTGCAATGAGCGAACAGCAAAACGATATGGCAATATCACGGTCCTGCCCTGGAAAGACGGACTACGCAAATATTTCACGCCAGATTGAGCAGGAGTTCGAATCTTCTCGGGCGCACCAATTGGAATCTACTCTGCTCCACCAGGTCTCTTTTTTAAACCAAGTCATCTGTCTTCTCGCATATTGTCGATGTCTAATGGCAGCTTTCATAATCGCTTCATCTTTTCCAAGCACACCATCTGCCCATAAAAGCGCTTCTTCGTATCCCATAGTTTTCAATATTTCTGTTTTCACGCAGATGCGTTTTCGAAGTGCCAGAGCTTCTTCCACAAGTCCGTTATCGAACATATGTTGCACACGGGCTAAAAGACGATCCCATAGCCATTCTTTTTCTGGATAAATTAACAACCATTGCGCTTGCACGCGCGGCGTTTGGCTAAAGTGACTTTTTCGAAGTTCGCTTGGTTTTTGTTTGGTCAAATGCCAGATTTCTAAAGCACGCAGAATACGGACTTCATCTGTTGCGGCAATTTTCTGTGCTGCTTCGTTATCAATCTCTTTGAGTTGTTCGTATAGATTTTGTAAACCCAGCTGATCTTTTACTTCTAAAATTTGAGCGCGTATTTTTTCATCGCGTGCAGGAACATCGTTAAGGCCATAGCGAAAAGCACGCAAATAAAGGCCAGTACCGCCCACCAAAATTGGAACGCGATTTCTCTTCAAAATTTCAGCGACATACCGATCCGCATCTTGTACAAATTGACCCGCGTCATAAGTCTGATCCGGATCGATCTGTGAAAAACCATGGTGTGGAATTTGAGACATGTCTTCAAACGATGGCCCGGCAGTTCCCACAGACATATGCGCGTACACTTGACGACTATCGGCGCAAATTAATTCCCCGCCGACTTGCCGAGCGATCTGCATCGCCAAGGCGCTTTTACCTGAGGCAGTTGGCCCTGCGATTATGATCGGTGAAACCATCTGGCTATCTCTCCAAAAGGAATTGCGCGGATAATGGGACGTCCATGAGGACAGTGGGCACCGTAATCAATTTTATCGAGTTGCAAAAGCAAAGCGCGGATTTCTTCATCTTGCAGCGCCTGCCCTGCTCTTATAGAACTGTGGCATGCAATCTGAGCACATAGGTGATCGGTCAAATCATCGAGCGTATCGGCTCGACCATGGCTCATGATTTCATGTAACGCATCACGAATCACTTCTTGGCACGACTGTTCCCTAAAATCTGCCGGAATACTTTTAATCAATGCTTGGCGTTCTCCAAATACAACGACTTCAAAACCATAACGCATTAAAATTTCGCCATGTTCCAATAACGCTGCCGTTTCCTCCTCGGATACCGACATTTGCAACGGAAACAACAAAGGCTGACTCTTGATGTCTTTGCTCGCAACCTGATCTTTTAAGCGCTGAAAAACCACACGCTCATGGGCAGCATGTTGGTCCAAAACAATCATGGAATTTTTGCCTTCAAGCACCAAAAAAGTCTGGTCAACCTGGCCAATCACACGTAAATCTGCATAGTGCAGATTGCCATCTAAACTTGGATGCGAAACAATTTTTTGCGATTGTATTTGTGTCGCTCGAAAAGCTGCAGACGAAACGATGTCGCCCATCAAAGAAAACGGAGCTTGCGTCGTTGGCACATAGGATTCTGGCTCAGCCGAGTCTCGCATCATGAAATCAGCACGCGGCTCATTTTTTTGCAGCACATAAGTTCTTTCGATTTGTTTTTTGACCCACGGTGTCGTTGCCAAAAAATCAGTTAGCAAGCGAATCACATGGGATTGCACACGAGAAGCATCTGAAAAGCGAACTTCTTTTTTTCTGGGATGCACATTGATATCTACCAGAGCAGGATCCATCTCAATATTAAGCGCACAAACAGGATGCCGACCGACCTCGAGCAACGTTCGATAAGCCACACGAATCGCCTGAATTAATTGCTTATCTTCCACCGCGCGATGGTTCACATATAAATGAATGCCACGACTATCTTTTCGTGTCACTAAAGGCGCCACCACATATCCACTAAGTTGCAATAAATCTGTTTTCGCCTCAAACGGATATAAATAAGGACGACTCTCTTCGCCTAAAACAGTCACGGCGCGCTCAAATCGGCGCGGATTTTCTAGACCAGATTCTTTAGGCGCTTGGCGAATATCGAGTTTGACAGCACCATCAACACGCAAACTAAAACCAACATGGGGCTTCGACATGGCAGCGGCACGAATAACGCTTTCAATTAAAGCGGATTCACTGCGAGATGTTTTTAAAAATTTTAAGCGTGCAGGCACATTAAAAAACAAATTCTCAACTTCAATGCGCGTACCCAGCGGACTTCCCATTTCTTCAACGGCAACAATTCTTCCGCCTTCCAAACGAATTTGATTTCCGCATTCATCTTGGCTTTGCCTTGTCAGTAAACGCACTTTAGCAACAGAGGCTATGGAAGCCAGCGCCTCGCCACGAAAACCAAATGAGTGCAGCCGATGCAAATCTTCTACCTGACGCAATTTGCTGGTCGCATAACGCGAAAAACACAGCACTGCATCATCAGCAGCCATACCAACGCCGTCATCGACAACCACAATTCGAGTAATACCGCCTTCTTCAATGTGTACATCAATCTGCTCGGCCTTGGCGTCGAGGGCATTTTCAATCAATTCTTTGACGACCGAATAAGGTCGCTCAATCACTTCACCTGCCGCAATTTGATTGGCAGTGACATCATCTAAAACTTGTATTTGGCCCATAAAATAACTCGAATTTAATAATTAATTTAATAGGGCACAAACTCCTGCAATACATTTGGCTTTTTTCGCACGGCAGCTTGCGTCCTTGCTTAACATTTGCATGCACAGCGTTTCTGAGCAACCATATGCCCGCGCCTTAGCAACTTTGTTCAAAGCTTTTTTGCTAATAGCCGTCTGCCGGCCACCCTGATGGCAACCACAGCAATCGGCAGACACCAAAACGCAATCCAAATCGCTCTCGCATTGCTGGTCTTTTTCCGTTATCCACTGCGGCAAAACAGCAGGCACAGTGCTTATCACTTCTTTAGCAACAACTTCTGAAGCATGCTGACAGCCCAATAACCCAATGAAACAGGCAAACAAACCAAACAACAGGCCACCAGTGTTTTGACAAAACATTATATTTTTTCCTTGGTGGGCCACAAAATTAACGGCTTTTAAGCCCTAAATAAATCAATAGACATAATACCAATCTGTGCCGCTGGGCGTATCTTTGAGTTGGATTCCTTGAGCAACCAATTCTTGGCGAAGCGTATCGGCCAGTTGCCAATCTTTATCGGCTCTGGCCTGTTCACGTTTTAGGACTAAGTCGTATAAATTTTGTGGCAACGTTGGTCTCGCAAAATTGTCCACTCCCAAGCCCAGCACTTTGTCGAAATCGCGCATCAGTCTCAGCTTTTCTTCATCACCCAGCGTTTGATCTTTGGCCATTTCCCAAAGCACCGCCAAAGCAATTGGCATATCTAAATCGTTGGCCAATGCTTGCCAAAAGCGATTGCCATATAAAGAAACTTTTTCTGGGTTATTTCCTTTTTGGGGAGACAATTTCCAGCTGATGACTCGATTTTTCAAAGCTTCGAAAGCATTTTTAGCACCAGCCAATGCTTCTAAACTAAAGAAAAGTTGCGAACGATAGTGCGCGCCTAGGCACAAATAGCGATAATGCAGCGGGTCATAACCTTCATCAATCAATACTTGCAGGGTTAAAAAATTACCTGCAGACTTCGCCATTTTGCCTTTATCGACCACCAAAAATTCGCCATGCATCCAATAATTGACCCACTGATGCTCGAAGCATCCTTCGGCTTGGGCAATCTCGTTGGTATGATGCACCGAAATATGGTCAACACCGCCGGCATGGATATCAATTCGCTCGCCCAAATATTTTGAAGCCATCGCTGAGCACTCAATATGCCAGCCAGGAAAACCAACCCCCCAAGGCGATTCCCATTTCATAATTTGATTAGGAAATTTGCTTTGGGAAAACCAGAGCACAAAGTCTCTGGGATCTTCTTTGCGTGGGTCAATTTCCACACGCGCACCCTCAAGCAATTCCTCTAAATTGCGACGCGAAAGCTTGGCATACTCAGGAAACTTGGCAATGCGATAATAAACATTGCCATCGACAGTATAAGTGAAGCCTTTTTCTTCCAGGGTCTTCACCATCTCCTGCATTTCAGCAACATGCTCGGTCGCACGGCAAACAAGTGAGGGTTTCAATATCTGCAATTTCTCACAATCTTTGAAAAATTCTTCCTCATAAAAACGGGCAATTTCCCAAGGAGACTTGTGTTCACGTTTGGATGCCAGTGCCATTTTATCATCCCCTGCATCGGCATCGGATTCTAAATGACCCACATCGGTAATATTCATCACGTGTTGAACAGTAAAACCGAAATGTTCTAGGGCGCGGCGTAAAACATCTTCAAAAATATACGTTCTCAAATTCCCAATATGGGCATAGTGATAAACGGTAGGACCACATGCATAAAAGCTTACTTTTCCTGGCTCAATTGGCACAAAAACGTCTGTGCTGCGCGTAAGCGTATTAAACAATGAAAACTGCATGATCCCACTCCTTTTCAAAAACAAGACCCGACTTTACGGCAATTATTATTGAACAAAAAGGCTTTTTTGTGCCTCATATCGATTGGTAAAGAATGCTTTAAAAAACAAACAAGACTGACCGCCCAAGGTAAAAAACAGATGCTTTTAGTAAAAACAAAAATAGGTCTGAGCAATCTTCACGGGATAGGCCTTTTTGCTGATCAATTTATTCCTAAAGGAACTGCCACTTGGAAAGAAGTCTCTCCTTTTGATCAACAAATCAGCACAGATGAAATTCAAAAACTAAGCGATCCGGCCAAAGAAATGTTTTTTAAGTATAGCTATCTTTGCAAGCATTCCAAAAAATACATTCCGTGCTTCGATAAAGCTCGTTTTATGAACCATTCAGAAACTCCTAATACCACTTGGCTCGACGACTCGTTACAAGATATTGCAATCCGAGATATTTATTTAGGCGAGGAACTCACTTGTAATTATCGTTTATTTGATTTGAATGATGCCAAAGAAATACATCTCTACAAATAAAAGCACCTTAAAAGTTAGCAATAATTCTTATTCAAATTGAACGTCATTGGCGTGATCTTTGATTCCTAAACAAAGGGACAAACCTTTCTGTCAGCATATTATCGACAGCTTTGTCTATTTATGCGAGAATGAAGGCGACCATTTAATAAGGAATATCCAGATGGAAAAACCTCTGTTGCTGCTTAATCTTTTTATGGAAGGTATGCAAAAAAAAGATGAAAAAGCGGCTGCGCAATACCGGCAAGAAATCGTGCAGTTGGAGCTTGATAGTGAGGCTGCTGTCATCGCCAAGTACCGCCTAGGATTTCACACTTTGTATCAAGAAAAAAAACTAGACGAAGCCATAGCAATCTTCAAAGAAGTTGCAGCCTGCGGCATTCATTGCGATGATTTTTTTCAAAGCCAGATTACGTATGCCATCTGTCTATGGAGCAAAGGCAAGCACGAGTTGGCCATTTTTGAACTCCGTAAAATGCTTTCTCAAGTAAAACCTCAAACCATTCATGAAGTTCTTGGGCTTGATTATCTGTCTATTTTTTTGCGTGATACCAATGCCCCCCAGCAAGAAATCACCAAACTAAACGGGCAGCGTATTAACAGCTTGAATGCCTTGCTGCAAAATGAAAAAGATGTCGAAGCGCAGGCACCTCTCCAGCTGGAGTTAGCTGCAGCCCTTGAAGAAAGAGGCCAACCTGGCGATTTAGAGCAAGCACGGCAAACTTTGCAAAAGGTTATCAATAAAAGTTCTTCCACTAATAAATCAATCGCATCTGCTGCCCAGACAGCTCTGCAACAATTAAATAAAACAAAATAAAAAACTCGAATCTAAATGAAATCTGTCTATATCCACCAATTATTTGCTTTTCGCTTTCGCAATTTCGACACATTAAAAATTGAACTCAGCCCTAAAATCAATGTTTTTTTTGGAAAAAATGGCCACGGTAAAACTAATTTATTAGAAGCTATCTCTTTAGCTTCTAGCTTTAAAGCCATTCGTCCCGCTAAAAATCGTGACCTCATTTTATTTGATCAAGAACAAAGTCGCATCAAAGCTTCTATCGCTGGACACGATCACTTTAACGTTGAAGTCGATGTCTTTTTGCAAGGCAAGAAAGTTTGCATCTCTGGAAAATCTGTTAAGAGTGCTTCAGCAATTAACCATAAGCTTGCGGTCATTACTTTTGTCCCCGACGATTTACACATTGTCACTGGCGGAGCCTCTTTTAGAAGACAGCTTCTTGACCAAACAGCTAACGGGCTTTTTCCGATTTACGCGGCGCTTTATCGACGTTTTGAACAAGCAATTTTACAGCGTAACCGTTTACTCAAAACACCTGGCTCTTCCCAACAAGAACTAGAAGCCTTTAACCAAGTTTTTGTACAAACAGCAGCGCCTCTAATCAAAGCAAGGCACGCCGCTATCCGGATTTTGCTTCCGGAATTTGAGCGCAACCTCGCGCATATTTCAGGCAACTCAATTTCTGCCAACATCGCCTACGAAAGCATTGACGTGACAAAGCAAGATAGCGAAGAGACTATCCAAACCAGTTTATGGGAAAAATTAAAAACACTACAGACAGAAGAACGTTTTCGTAAAACCACGCTTTTGGGTCCGCACTTAGACGATATAAACATCACCATGGGTACGCACCCGGCACGACATACTGCTTCCCGAGGACAAGCCCGCGCTATCGTTCTCGCTTTAAAAATGGCACAGATGCACTGTGTTGCTTCCGTACGAGAGCTCACCCCTATCTTATTGCTCGATGACGTTCTGGGAGAGCTCGATCAAAATAATGCGCAGAGACTTCTGGAAACCATCAAAGAAATTGATGCACAAACTTTTATCACTACTACACAACTCGAATTGCTCCCTGATTTGTGTCGAGACTATAAAGCTTTCGAAATCCATCAGGGAACGATTGTATAGAGGCAAATCGGTCCACCAGGACATCGCCCAACTGCTCAGGACGACCCAGTTTTGCCAAATGCATGCGATAAATCTCAGGAAACTGGTTCGCCAAAAATTTCCCGATCCCCTTTGGCACTTTGAATAGGACCAACTACGCCTTCACGCTCCATACGTTCAACCATGCGAGCAGCACGATTATAGCCAACGCCAAGTTGTCGTTGCAGCCAACTGGTCGAGCATTTTTGCGTGCGGCGCACAATTAAAACAGCCTCTTCATAGCGCTCATCGCTGTCTTCTTCATTTCCCAGGCCTTCACCTGAAGCGGCATCATCCAGTGGCGGCGCAATAATACTCAAATCATATGCCGGCTTGGCTTGCTTCTTCCAAAAATCAATCACATGCACCAATTCTTTTTCCGAAACAAAAGCACCATGAATACGAATCAAATCACTCGTTCCTGGTGGAATCATGAGCATATCGCCTTTGCCTAATAATTTTTCCGCGCCTGAACGATTAATAATTGTTTTAGAATCTTGAGAAGCGGCCAATCTAAAACCCATACGTACAGGGAAATTAGCCTTAATGACGCCAGTAATCACATCGACACTGGGACGTTGCGTTGCCAACATCACATGGATTCCAGAGGCGCGTGCTTTTTGTGCAAGCCGCATCACATAACCTTCTACCTCTCGACCAGCAACCGCAACCAAATCTGCATATTCATCGACGACAACAACGATAAAAGGCATGTTGACGTGATGCTCACCCACATTCTTCACTTGCGCTACTTTTTCGTTATAGCCATAAATATCGCGCACTCCCAACTCATTCATGACCTGATAGCGACGATCCATTTCTTTCACAGCCCAGCGAAGTGCAAATGCTGCCTTTTTAGAATCAATAATGGGCGGCAATAATAAATGAGGAATCCCTTCATAAATGCTGAGCTCCAGCATTTTTGGATCAATCATCAAAAAGCGCACATCATTGGGTGTGGCCCGATACAAAATCGAACAAATCATGGCGTTAACACTGACAGATTTTCCCGAACCCGTGGTACCAGCAATTAGTACGTGAGGCATGTCCGCTAGATTCAAATAGTAAGGCTTGCCTTCAATGGTTTTTCCCAAAGCCATGCACAACTTATGGGTCTCTTTACGAAAAAGTGGGTGGGCAATAATTTCTTTTAAATAAACCGTTTCACGTTTAGCGTTAGGAATTTCAATTCCCACTGCTCCCTTACCTGGAATAGGGGCCACAATGCGAACATGAACGGCGGTCATGGCCATGGCAATATCATCTGCCAAGGCAGCAATGCGAGACACTTTGATCCCTGGTGCCGGAACAAATTCAAATAGCGTAACCACGGGACCAGGACGAATCTCACGTATCTGACCTGCGATACCAAACTGCGCGAAAGTTTTCTCTAAACGTTCTGCTTGAGCATGCATAATACGTTCATCGATAGGAACCGGAATTGGAGCATCATAATTAAGCAACTGCAGCGGTGGTAATTCAAAAGAAAAACTCTTACGTCTCGCTTCTTTCTCGGCTACTTCCATGACACGTTTACTTTCTAAAACATCACGCTCAACAATATGTGCATGGATCTGAGGCTTTTCTTGTTTTTCTTGCTTATCATTTCCCATTTGCCACCCATCTGATGGCGCAGCCTCTTTTGGTTCATCTTCAGCAACAGCCAATAAATGAACTGGTGATTTTGCAGAGCGCACAAAGGGCCAAAAAGAAAATAATTTTTTAAACACTTTTAGCAAGGCCAACAAGCCTTGCCAGGGTTTTTGAAAAATTTTAGCAGCAGCGGTCCCAACAGAAAATCTCGTTAGCATGACCAAGCCTAAAACAAAAAAAGCCAGAGCAACGATTTTGGTCCCTAAAGTGGACAAATAGGAAATAAAAAATGCATCCAAAAGATGTCCAAAAACCCCGCCCATTGGAAAAGAAAATATACGATGGCCCGAGGATAATTGTTCGAACAGAACACTTGTGCTCAAAAACAATATTAACAATCCATAAATATGCAGCTGAGATTGAAAAAACCGCCGTCTCCAAAAACAGAAAATCCCGAGATACAAAAATAAAAAGGGAAACAAGAATGCCTGCAAACCAAAAAATGTCAAAAACACGTCGGCCAGCAATGCCCCCCCTGGCCCTATCCAGTTTTGAACCTTGCTTTCTCCCTCAGCATGGAGCGACAAATCAAGCGACGAATAAGACAAAAGTGAAAATAGCGAAATCAATGTCAAAGCGAAAAGAACGATTCCGCAGACATCAGGCAATATAGAATTACCCCGAACAGACTGTTTTTTATCTACACTGACCATATTAAAAACCTCAAATAGCGCACATATGACATTGTCGCTTTTGGTTGTATTTTATGCAAGTTTAGGTTTTCTTTAAAATAGCAATCCGGAATATCAACCCATTCCAGTCGCTTGCAATGCAGAACGCATTACTTTATCGGCCAAAGGCGTAATGCTTTCTGCACCCTCTTTGACCACATCTTCGATAAAGCCTGGCTCAGCACTATACTGCAAATAACGCTGCTGAATCGGTGCAACCACCTCCATCACAGCTTCAAAAACATCTTTTTTCAAATGCCCGTAGCCTTTTCCGTTAAACCGATTAACAGCATCCTCACGCGCAGTTTTGGTGAGCACTTCATAAATTGTTAAAAGATTTAAAACGCCTGGCGAAGCATCTTCAAGGGAAAATTCTTGTTTAGAATCTGTCACTGCAGACATGATGGTTTTCTTAATCGCTTTTTCATCATCAAGCAGACCAACCGCATGACCTGATTTGACTTGAGCAATACTCTTACTCATTTTCGCCGTTGGATCATCAAAACCCATGATGCGTGCGCCACTTTTAGGAATGACGGCCTTGGGTAAACGAAATGTTTCACCAAACAAATGATTAAATCGCTGGGCAATATCGCAGGCAATTTCGATGTGTTGTTTTTGATCTTCACCCACAGGAACCAGGTCGGTTTCGTAAAGCAAAATATCCGCAGCCTGCAAAACTGGATACATGAGCAGCCCTGATCCAATGCTTTCTTGCTTATGGGATTTGCTTTTAAATTGCGTCATGCGTTCCATCCAACCAAGTGGCGTCACACAAGTCAAAAGCCAAGCAAGCTCCGTGTGCTGCTTCATATGAGATTGCACAAAGATCACTGACTTTTTGGGATCAATGCCACAAGCCAAATAAAGTCCCACCACTTCGCGAATTTTTTGGCGCCGCTCCTGAGGAGAAATGCTGTCTGGAATGGTCAAAGTATGCAAATCAACAACGCAAAAAATCGTTTCATTATCTGCCTGATGGGTAACCCACTGCGAAAGTGCACCAATATAATTACCTAAAGTCAAATTGCCGGTGGGCTGCACGCCTGAAAAAACGCGAAGTTGCTTGGATGTCTTTGTCATATGATGCCATTTATCTCATGAGTTTTGCACACGCGCAAGAACCAAGGAATTTAAAAAAAGATGCTTTTGCGATTGGCGCGGCCTTTATCAATCATGGATTGCATGCAAGCTTTGGTTTGTGCCACATAATTAGCAATCACTTCGTTATCTTCAGTCCCATCACCTTTAAAGATTAGCGGTTTTCCAATGACAATGCGGTACTTAACAGGAAGAGGAATGGGAATGATTTGTGGAAAGATAAGAGGTAGAGCCGGTATGCGCAGCATCTTAGCAATCGACATAAAGTTTGCGATAGCTGGTGCTTGCTCTTCAGCGCCAATCACAGTGATGGGCAAAATAGGCGAACGGGTTTGCAGTGCCAATCGCATGAATCCACGACCAAATTCAAAAAGCTGATAACGCTGACTAAATAATTTTACAATGGCTTTGACGCCCTCTGGAAAAACCAGGACAGCCTCTTCCATGTTTAAAAGTTGTCGACAAGCATTCGGATCGCCCACAACAGTGCCGCCTCGCGCAAAAAACTTAGAAATAAAAGGCAAATCCGCACTCCAACGTTCTGCCATGCCACGCAAAATTCGAGGGGTTTTTGCTTCTAATAAAAAAGCTGTTTCAATCATCATGCCATCGAATGGAAGTTGGCCAGAATGGTTTGATATGACAATCATCCGTCCATCAGGGATATTTTCCAGGCCTTCCACCTCGCAGCGAAAATAATTTCGGTACAGCCAAACAGCCATAGGCGCAACCAGCTTCAGCACTTCTGGATCAAACCCAAATGGATCTACTCCAAACTCATTAATATTTTGGCGCGAAATCATATCCAATCGCTCATTCATTTTAGGTTCGACGCGAGACTTGATCCTTTTTTTGGTTTGTTCCCAGAATTGAAATGCCATGCAGACCTCTTCATTTTTTTGCATTCGAAAATTGCTTAAAAATAAGTTTTAGGGTTAGACTTACGACGTAAAAACGATTTCGTTTTTCAAAAGGGAACAGATCTTGCCCAGAGCAAAAAGAATTACCTTGCCAGGCCACTACCATTTGGTGATTGCGAAATCGAGTAGCGATTCTCGATTATTTTATGATGCGACAGATTTTGATTATTATCTGCAGATATTGCATCAAATGGTTCGAGATAAACTGTTATTGCTTTACGCCTTTTGTCTGCAAGAATCAGAACTGCGTTTAGTCATAAAGCCCAGGCGTCTGGGTCTCGCCCGTATCATGCAGCGTATTCATTGCAGCCATACCATGCGCATTAATCGAAAACGATCCCGCAGCGGGCATCTGTTTAGTGGGCGATTTCGCTCGATTATTTTTGCACCGGAAGATCTGGGCAATGTGGTTCGCAGTACGCATTTATGGCCAGTCAGAACTGGGCTAACCCGTCGCGCTGAAAGCTATCATTACAGCAGTTGCTCCACGTACCATTCTGGTATGCCTTGGAGCGATCTATTAAATATGAGTGAGGTTCTTTTGCAATTTGGCTCAAACCTGCCCATCGCACAAAAAGCATTTGCACGCTTTGTGGAATCAGTAGCACTTGAAAGCGACAATTTTGGTGTTTCAGAAATTTTTCCTGGAGTTGGCCAATCAAGTACGGCAATTTTCAACCCCGAAACGGATATACAGGAAGACATCGATCCAGCATTCCTCATTTCCAAAAAACATTTATCACTAAGCAGTATGGCAAAACGTATTGGCCTGCTTCTCAATGTGAACCCTAATTTACTCTTTGGACCATCGCGTAGGCAAGATTTGGTCATGGCCAGGCGGTTACTTGCTACCGTCGCTGTCATGAATGCAAAAAAAACAGTCACAGAAGTTGCCAAATTTTTGGCGAGAGATAAATCCCAAATTAGCCGCCTGGTTTCTCAAGGCATGGACTTAATGGATGTAGATGAGCCCTTTCGTATTCTGCTTGAATCCGTTAAAGGGCGTGTTATAGCCCTGCCTACCCCTCTTCCCCTCCAACATTTTGCGGAACTTAAAAAAAACCATTAGAATCATGTCATGCCAACAGTTACTCAATCGGGTTTGAATCCTGCTAAAATTTGTCACGTTGCAATTGAGCTGAAAACGCTTTTGCAAAACCTTTCTTTTATCCAGAACCAATCCTCGGATACCGAAATCGTCGCCATGGTGAAAGCCAATGCCTATGGCCACGGGATCACTAAAATCAGTCAAGTTTTACAAGAAAAAGGCGTCAAACATTTCGGGGTCGCCACTATAGAAGAAGGTCTCACTTTACGTCAAGCGAGCATTACCGGCACCATATTGCTCATGGGTGGATCGGGATTTACGCAAAATATTGACGCTGTTTTAAGCGCTGAGCTTACGCCGCTGATTTCTTCTTTAGAAGAACTGCAAATTTTGAAGGCGACTGCACAAAAAACAAAATGGCAAAAACCGATTCAAGTCCATTTAGATTTAGATACCGGCATGTCGAGATCTGGCATTCTCATCGATGACAATCCAGAATCTACTTTAAAAGCAATTGTGGATTGCCTGAAAAAAAACACCAATATTATTAACTTGTGCGGCCTCTCCACACACTTTGCCAATGCTGAAATAAATAATTGCGCTTATTCCGATTTACAATTAAAGCGTTTTTTAAAAGCACTTCACTATTTAGACAATGCTGGTTTTCACCAAACAATTTTGCATGTTTCCAAAAGCAGTGCCATCTTAACTAACTTGGGGCACAGCGATGTTGTTTTATCCAAAACGCAACGACAACATTCTATTTGGGTGCGCCCCGGCATCGCCCTTTACGGCGTGAATCCTTTAAGCGGAGCGAACCAGCTGCCTGGCCTTGCGCCTATTTTATCGTGGCGGGCCCCCGTCACTGTGCGCAAAGCAATTCTTAAAGGAACCCATGTTGGGTATAACAATACCTGGACAGCTAAGCGCGACACTGAGATTGCCATTTTGCGCGTTGGGTATGGCGACGGATTTTCTCGTCAACTTTCCAATCGAGGCCATGTACTGATTCAAGGTCAGAAGGCACCCATCGTTGGAAGAGTTTCGATGGACCTAACGGCTATCGACGTCACTCAAATCACCAAAAAATTGGGAAATGAAAGTTGTAGCATTGGGACCATGGCAACACTCATTGGAACCGACGGCGGCGAAAGCATCTCAGCGCAAGATTTAAGTGAGCTATGTCACACAATTCCTTACGAAATTTTGACGAATATCAGTGCCCGTGTTGCGCGTCTGTACTTTTAAAAGCTACTCGATAGATCTAAAAACCACTGGGTTTTTATTTTGCGTAGAAACAACATTGCTTCAGTTTTCACCAATTTATTTTGGCCTAAATCGTTTGCTAAAATCCTGCTTTTAACGCGAGCTCTTTGTCCAGTAGAATCGATTTCGACTGAAACGATTTCAAACCCAGTGACATCCAATAATTCTGGAGCAATATGAAAAGTTTTTGATGTAAAACTACGCACCAGAGTCATATCTTCAGGCAACATTAATTTCGCAGCACTTTTGGGATCATCAAACTTCAAGTCTTCCCAGAATTTTAAAGCGACCCGCCGAACTTCACCACGATCGCCGCCAATGATCAAACCAAATGTCGGCAACGCGCCGCCTGTCACATAGGCTGCCAACAAATAGCCACCAACACCAAGAACGATCAGGATTAATAAAGTTATGAGCCATTTCATAATCTGGAATATGCCTAAAATATAAGTTTTTGCCAAGTTAGATTTTTTTATTGGGCGGTGCTAAAATCGTACTCATAACACTGTGGAAACTACCCCATGAAAGCTTTCAAAATAGAAACTAATATAGCGCCACAAACACGGTTTTCTCCAGAGTTAACGGAGACAAACTCTGCACCTAAAGCAAATCCAGAACCTGAAAATTTATTTCTAGACAACGGCCCCCCAGCTGCATCGCCGCCACCCAAATTAGAAATTCCATCTGGCAGCGCCAGTAAAAAACTAGCGTTTTTAACAGAACATTTAAGCAATCCCGAGAACCAATTTAGCGCTGATGATTTGCAAAAGATTCAAAAACACGCGGATAAGGCTTATGCCAATCGTGGCACACTCAGCAAGCTGCGAGATCTTTTTAGCAGATTCTTTGGCAAATCTGATGCCACCAAAGCACATGAAAATTTTACACAACAATTCAGCAGTATCAATGATATCGAAAAAGCTTTTGGCAGTGGCGTCACACTCACTGACGAGCAAAAAAAACAATGGGTTAGCCTCTTGTATACTTTGCCGAGTGATAAGCGCACTGAGATTATCAGCCAACTTAAACAAGTCCTAAGCTCTCCACCTGATGAGGCTGGAGTGAAACTGGCATTTGCGTCTCAGTCATTACTGCAAGGGGCAAACAAGGCAGAGATTGATCCAGATGACCCTCGTTTCAAGATGGCCCAAAAGTTGCTAAATGGTTTGCAAGAAAAAATAAGTCTAAATACTTTTAATACCCAGTTCAAACATGAGTATCTACCCAGACAGTTCATGACAGAAGCAGAGCGCAAGACAGATGGTGAACTCATGCGAGAACATCTTCCGCTTGATAATTTTAGAGCTTTTGCAGATGCATTGCCTGCGACCGATCCACGTAAAATAACATTTGAACAAATGCTAAAAGCAGCAGAGGGTTTTCAAAGAGGTGACAATATGGAAATCGCCTTTGGAGGAGGAGGCGTTCCAGCAGAAGTATCAACTGCACGTCTTTATGGAATCAAACGCACACCTGAAGGATTCACTAGCGTCCTAGGGCTCGGTCAAGGCGACAGACATGCCGTAGGGATGGACGTTATGCCATGGGCCCATGAAACGACTCAAGCGCAAAATGCCGCCATCATGAAAGTACTTCGAGAAACAGAAAAACCGGCTGATGCAAATGAGAGAGAGAGCTACTTTGAAAGCGCATATAAAACGCATGGGCAAATACTTGACCCAGCTCAAAAAGAAGAGTTAAAAAAGGCTGTTTTGGCTTTTGCTGACGCTAGGGGAAAAAGACTAGAAGACCAACTGGCGCAAGTTAACAAGAAAAAAACTTAAAAGATAAATCTTTTTTAGAAATCTTTCTCCTTGATGGCGGGTTTTTAATATGAAGCAATTATTAATGCCATATTTTCATCGAGGACAAAAATGCAATCATCTCATTCCGCATACAGCACATCCACTTATCGAAATATTTTCAAAATGGAAAACGACGAAGAAATTCAATACGCCGATCAGCTCATACGCGCCCTACACACGCTCAATCCACAGCTGGCACCTTTCGAAAGCACTCACCCTTTCAGCAGTTTAATCGCAGGCGGTCTTGCTGCCGCAAAAGATCTCATCGACCTTATTGAAACCAGCATTGATCAAAAACGATTTGATGCACTCGATGCCTTAGCACATATCTATTTACATGGCGGCGCTCAGTTAGAAGACATTGCGCGCTTAAAAAAATTAATTAAACAAGAAAAAGATCCCCATTTTATTGCCGCCATTGCTAAATGCATTGCCATCAGTGGAGATGAAAACTTTCTTTTAGAGCAAATGCAAAAGTTATCAGATGAAGATCCAGGCGTTGTTGCCGCCGCTGCTGTCTTGTTAGGGTTTGGCGCTTATGAGCCTGCCCTTCCTGCTTTGATAGCACTTGTGTCTCCAAGTCGCTTCTTTGAATCTGCGTGTGTGATTTGGGCTTTAGGTGAAATCGGATCCAGCGCTGCACTACCGGTTTTAGAACATGCTGCACGAGAAGGATTTCGCACTTGTGATTGCCTGATCGCCATGGGAAAAATCGGTTCTTTGACTTCCATCCCTCACCTCACACCATTTATTTTGTCTGGATTGCCCAACCAAATCGAAGCGGCTTATCATGCCTTATCAATGATTTTGCATCGACACCAAGACACCCCAACACTGCTTCATATTCTAGGTGACGAGTTAATGGGTTTGGTCAAAAATCAATTACAGTCTGCGGATAAAACCATTTCCATAGCGACGCGTTTTTACATGGTTTTATGTTTGGCACGCATGGGTCAAAAACTTGAAAAAAATCAGCTGCGCAGGTATTTGGGGATCGAACTCGACGAAAATGAAACAGGACAACTTGCTTCCTTTTTTATGAAGCGAGAATCTTACAAAAATTAACTTTTTTTAAAAAAACAAGCCACTTTTGGATTTGAGTTGCTAACTCACATGAAAAGAGGTCCCCTTATGCCAGTTACTTTTTCGCCGACTGTCAATACATCATCTAGTCCGTCGCCTAATCATGAAGTTTCACTTACTTCGGTTAGCCATGAAGACACCGAAGTGCTTCTTTTGCCAGATCGTTTTGAAAAAATGCCTGTCAAAGGGAAGAAAAAAAAGGAACACACCGAAACCAAAGAAGAATTTATTTTACGAGCTGAGACTCTGGTAACGCAATTGATTAAAAAAGACAAAGCGCTCACAGAGTTAGCCAAGTTAGCAAAAAATTCAGGAATTGCTGAGCTAAATAGGTGGAATGGTCCTGTTGGTATTGCGCTTAACTATCGTGATAAAGATCTCATCGAAATGCTGAGGAAAATAGAAACGCCCCCAGGCAGCCAAACAGGTCCAACCGCTGCTCAAGAGTCCATAACGAATTACCATTTTCTTCTTCGTGGTTTCCAAGTTTTATTTGGCAATGAAAGTACCACAGTAACGGATTGGCTTAAGATAAGAACTGAAGATTCTCCTTATGGAGAACAGCTCTATAATCTACGCGATCTGTATCGAGATTGGCTTTCGCAGGGAAAAAGTCAATTATATGAGCCTATAACCACTCATCAAGCGACGCTGAGCACCCTAGGGGAACAAAAAAAACTGGCCCTTTCAGAAATCACTCGGCTAAAAATTGGAAGCGAAACCGCCGTAAAAGAGCAGCTCTCTGTCATAAAACACAAAGAAATTTTGAACAAAAAAATCGAGAAATTAGCCAAAAACAGCATCAAGAATCAAGTTGAGATTAACCGTGATTCAAGTTTATTTTTAAATGATGCCGTTTTAGAAGAAAAATTAAAGCGACAAATAGAGCAGCATACAAATACGCTACAGGAACTTGAAAATCAGATACCTTTAATTGATTCTCAATTAGAAGTTGAAATTTCCATCTTAGAACAACTTAAGCTACCGACGGACCTGTATGAAAAAAAACTTGTATTGCTCGAAATATTGCTAGGCCTGGATCTGAATCAAGACACAGGAGATCTCGTCCGCGTACAACTGATACAAAGCGCCATTACCAGTGTTCTAGAAGAAACCAAGTGCAAGATGGCCCAAATACAAGCAAAATCTGATGCAATTTGTAAAGTTCAAACACAAATGCAAAACACTTTAATAAAATATCATGGGGAAACGTCATCTTGGGATAAAATTTGGATACGGCGAGACCTTAAAAAGCTTATGGAAAAAGCCGCACAGTTGCTTGAAGCCAGTAATGTCCAGTAATTTGAGATCCCACGTTTAACATACTATACTTGTTCATCATTCCTTATCAAAAGGACTCGAATTTGAACAATCAATTTAGAAAAAATCTATCCGCACCAAATCAATCCCATAGAGTTGCGGCTTGGTTTTTCTGTGGTATTCGAATTTTACTGGGTTCATCACTGTTGATTTTAGGTTATATGACGCTCTTTACATGGATTGTTCATCGATCTAACTGGCGTTGATTTTTTATGAAATAAAAAGGTTAGAAATGATTCCAGAGATATTCTTTCGTCATTTGGAAAAGCTTCTAGGCACTTCACGTGTCATCACTGACGCCATCAAGCTTGAGAGCGTCAGCAAAGATGAGACTCATGGACTTGCGTCTTTTCTCCCTGATGTTTTAGTGCAACCAACTTCCGCCAATGAAGTCAGCCAAATCATGAAGTTGTGTGCCATGCATACAGTTAATTTAACGCCTCGCGGTGCTGGCACCGGCAAATCGGGCGGATGCGTGCCCGTGCAAGGCGGACTGGTTCTCGATTTTTGTAAAATGAACCGCATTTTGAAAATCGATATCGAAAATCTAATCGCCATTGTCGAGCCCGGCGTTATTTTAGCAGATCTACAAGAAGCAGCTGAGCAAGCAGGCCTCTTTTATCCTCCTGATCCTGCTTCAGCAAAGTGGTGCACCATCGGAGGCAATATTGCAGAAAACGCCAGCGGTCCATCCTCAGTCAAATATGGATCGACCCGTGATTACGTATTAGGACTTCAAGTGGTTTTGCCCACAGGAGAAGTTATTCAAATTGGTAAAAACACCCACAAAGGCGTCACCGGCTACGACTTAAGCGCTTTACTGTGCGGCAGTGAAGGCACGCTGGCATTAGTGACACAAGCAACTTTAAAACTTTTACCAAGGCCACGCGCTATTCAAACAGCAATGCTGGCATTTGCATCTGAACATCAAGCAGCGAAGGCTGTTACCGCTATTTTACAAGGTGGTTTTTTACCAAAAAGTTTAGAGTACATGGACCAGGCAAGTCTAGAAGCATTACGCGCCAGCGGTAGTGCAAATTTTTTTCCTGCCACAAGCCAAGCTGCGATCATTTTAGAAGTCGATGCCGACAATACAGAAAACGCCTTTGCCAGCATCACCCAAGCTATTTCGCTGACTCAAAACCATGGTGTTCTACAAACCATCTTGGCTCAAGATGAAAAACAACGCAGACAAATTTGGGATGCTAGACGTCAATTAAGCGAAGCCGTCAAGCGGCTTAGAAAATACAAAATTTCAGAAGACATTGTTGTTCCTAGAAGTAAAATTCCTGACATGGTTCAGGCACTCAAAGAACTTTCAAAAAAACATGGCCTTAAAACTTGTGCGTTCGGTCATGCTGGTGACGGTAATCTGCATGCACAGATTCTTTTCGATGAGCTTAGCGAAAAACCGACAGTTGACCTGCTCTTAAAAGAATTATTTCAGCTGACCATCGAGATGGGTGGCACTTTGACTGGCGAGCATGGCATTGGCATTGCCAAACAAAATTATCTTCCATTAGAGCAAAGCGAAGAAGTGATTGCTTTGCAAAGACGCATCAAAAAGGCTTTCGATCCACTGGGAATCTTGAACCCAGGGAAATTTTTACCACCAGAAAAATAGATCGAGTATACATTAGCCGTAGCGCGGGTAACTTCAGGAAGCGCCGATAATATAACCTAAACTTTTCCTAATCTACCTTAAAACAGCCTGAGACCAGTTATCTAAACTCCATAAACCTTCGCGCATCAATGTTTCATCTTGCGTTTTGCACCCAAACACGGCCATGTTTGAAGCACTGTATAGTGCGCGAAGCTGTGCTAATAACCTGGTTGCGTGGTCTATATTTCCATAGATTTCAAAAAATTTATTTTGCCCAGCTGCAGGGAAAAAGGTGAAAACAATCTGATAGTCAATGGCAGGATGGTCGATATCGATATCGCCCCAGTCAATGATTCCGACTAAAGCTCTCTCCTCACTTAAGATCAAATGCCTGGCATACAAATCACCATGAATCAACATTTGATGATTTCGATCAATATCTTGAGGAACAGAATGCGCAAAATCTAAAAAAGGCGTGCTATCTCGTAAAAAAAATCGATTACTGCTGAGAAATTTTAAATTTTCTTGAATACGGTGGCAAAGCAAAACCGGATCCGTTCTGTCTTCACCGCATTGTTTTAATTGCCAAGTTTTTGCCGTATCAACCGGCATTTCATGCAATCTTTTAAGAAATCGAGCAAAATCAGGAGCAAGAGCAATGCGCTCCGCCTCACTAAGTTGAAACGTGCAAGCAGATTTTCCAGTCACTTTCTCATAACCATAAAATAAATAGGGAAAATTCCTAGATGGCTTTCCTATCAATTTTGGTCGGGGAATTTTAATGATGCCATCATCACCAAACCATTGATGAATGTGCGAGAGAGACAAAACTTCATTTTGTAAAAGTATTGCCGCCTCCAGATGCTTAGGAAAACGAAAAATTAGATTGCCGTTCACTTCAAAAGCGCAATTATCGAAACCTTCTCCAATCTTTATCAGTTCAGCAATTTCAAGATCCGGAAAAGATTCTTTTATGATTTTTTCGGTCAGCACATTTTCAAAATGCGCATCAAAATGTAGCAAGCCGCGCTCGTTCATAAAATAATTGGCTGCTTTCAAATTATTTTCAACAAAAGTAACTGCCGATTCAGCTGCATTTTTGCCAAGTAGCAATTGCTCGGCATTCATAAGCGTCGGTTTAGTAAGTGATAACTCGCGCCAATAATACATGATGGAAAAGTTGGAACACTCCCCCGAGAGAACCCAATTGGTTGTTATCGTGTGTGCAGTCACCTCACGCCAAGCACCAAAACCTGCTGATCCAATGCCGTATTGATAGCAAAGCGGAAGCCCAAAAAGATTGGCAGTGGACATATGATTTTTCGGCTGCCGTTCTAAATCCGTTAAAGGAACTTTCTTCACAAATATTTTAAGGCCATCAATGGTCAGCAAAACAGATTTGCCACCAATACCAACATGTAGCGGTGTGGCTTCATTTAAAAGTTCAAAAATTTGGCTGTCACTCAGACGGCTAAGTTTTGCAGAAATTCGATTATAAATTTCAACACGGCTGTTCAATAAATTCATGTCTGCATATTACACCAATCAAGATAAAATGCAGACACAAAAGACATTCGCTAACCCGGAGTTCAAGACTAATATATTTAACCCCAGGCCATCTAAATTAAGCCCTATCTATAGGAAAGTCGGTGAAGCGTTGCAGCTCTTTGTCGATGATGTCCATCATTTTTTCACCGGCAATATTTGCTGGTTCGTTCATGATAATATATTCGATGAGACCAGCATCCAAAAGTGGTCGATTGTCTTTGCCGGTTAAAAGTGGAAATTGAGCACGCCATTGATTTTGATAAAAGTTGTAGAGCTGCTCAGCGTAAGCAAGTTTGGGTTTGTCATCACTGCAGGGTTTTCCATTGGCAAATCGATATTTCATGCGCAGCAAATCAGTTTCACTTGGGTCCACTTTTCGTTCTGGGTTTGGTGTGGGTTCGGGTTTCATTTGTGCTTTTAATTCTTTGTATGTTTGTTGCCAATTACTAAACGGTGAGACTGGGTGGGGAGTTGGCTGGGGGATTTTTTCGACGCTGTCAACGTTTAAACTAGATTCTGGAACGAGTCCAGAATGACAATTCTTAAACACATATTGCTT
>JAHFEG010000060.1 GCA_023248595.1 Myxococcales bacterium
AGGTTACTCTTTCTTCGTTGCCAAATGCCGTTAACAATTGAATGCCAGAGATAATCAAAAATAGTAAGGCCAGACCGCCTGTAATCGCAATAACAGTTTTGGTTACGTTTGGTAGAACGTTGTTGGCTAATGCTTTTCCTTGGTCGATTCCGGCCCCAGGTAGTTTAAGTGTAGAAATCTTGCTGCCTGCGGTTGTTTCAACATATGTTCCCGTTGGAATTATTGGCGGTTGTTTATAGGTCATTTCGTCTGCAAAAGCTAAATTTGCTCCCACCAGGAGTGTCATAAAACTTATCGTAATTATTTGCAGATTTTTTTTCATTAGCCGATGATGAAAAAGTTTGGATTGATGGTGTAAAGAAACAGTGCGGAAAGAAACAGCAAAACAAGTCCGGCCAGCGATTGTTGAATGCGACCTTTCGCTTTTTCGATCTTTCCGGAATCGCCCTGGGCTGCGGATATTTCGATACCTCCCCATACCAAGAAGAGTACGGAAACGATGCCGATTGTGCCGGCGGCCCATTTATAGATGCGGCTCATGTAAACATAGAGCAGTTCTGTGCCGGATTGGGCAAGAAAAACTTGGACTTTTTGGCAAATTATATCATTTTCTTTTCCTTCAGCATTTACGTCTGCTGTTGGTGAGCAGGTTTGTTTGTATTTAGGATTCCACTTTCCCTTTGTTAGCGTGTTTTCTCTGTAACAGTTCAGCACTTTTCTATCGTCTTGAGAGCCTTGCTTATCTGTTGCGTTGGAAATATTTTCTTCAGTTATACTGATGATCCAGCCTTTTGTTTTTTCTGCAATTCCCAGTTCGTCGCATGTAGGCGGCGTCTTCTGTTTGGCGTCCTGAGCATACGCAACCTGAAAACTGATACTTTGAATCAACAAAGGCATGCTTAGCAGCAAGACCAGGATTTTTTTCAGAAATTTATTTTGCGGCATTTGGTAAGTCATAAAAAAGACTTTGAACGAATGCGGTGATAAAGTAAGCACGTAAAACGACGACAAGGCCGATTAGGGCGTTGGTAATAATTTCTTTGCCTTTGGTGACGGAATTTTCGTTGCCATGCGAAGTCAGCAGCACAAATCCGCCGATGACGAGTGCGATAAAACAGACGGATCCAATTGTGAGTACCAGAAAATTGACGACTTGGATAATAAAACTGCCGATGGGATTGCCGCTTTTTAGGTAGCTTTGTTCCTGGCCGTCAGCTTTAAGGTTGCTGAGATTGAAGTGCATGGAGGCGGGGGACATGGCGGGGGCGCGTTTGGTGTCGGATGTGGCTGATCCTCCACTAATTTTAGGTTCATCGCCTACAGTGGATTGTTGGTTACTTGGAGTTCCTTTTTGTGGGGCGGTTAGCATTGGATCTGGCTTATCTTGTGCAAAAACTGCCCCATTCATCCCAAAAACCAGCAAAGTACTTATCAACACCTGCAAAAGCAGTGTTCCAAAAGTCAGTTTTTTGATGAATTTTGAGTTCATAGTTTGTTTTTATTTTTATCCTCATATTTTACCATTTTTTGGCTTATTTTACAATAAAAAGGGGCGCTTTAGGTGGGCGCGCTGTTCGCGCTTGTGAAAGTGGCAATTTTTGGCTATGCTCTTTGTGTTTTTGGCTGTAAAACGTGGGCCTTTAGCTCAGTTGGCTAGAGCGCTTCCATGGCATGGAAGAGGCCAGGGGTTCAAGTCCCCTAAGGTCCACCACAGATCGCGAAGCGATCAGCTACTATCAACAAAAATAGTCATAGACTAACCCTGTTTTACGAATTCCTGATTTTTTAATAATTATTTAATATTTTTTTAATAACTCTTTGCTACGATGTCTGAACTATCATCTAAATCCAAATATCATATGAAAAAAGAAATTATCAGCCGATTGCATCGGCAGTTTGAAGACTATGCTCACACGGAAAATGCTGTTGAGTACTGGTCTGCCCGTGAACTTCAGTTCCTTTTAGGATATACCGAATGGCGTAACTTTTTAGATGTTATTGAAAAAGCCACGATTGCTTGTAAAGCCAGTAAACATGCGGCTTCCGACCATTTTGTTGACGTCAACAAAATGGTCGATCTTGGCTCTAGAAGCCAAAGAGAAGTTTCGGATATAAAACTCACACGTTATGCATGCTATCTAATTGCCCAAAATGGAGACTCGCGCAAAGAAGAAATAGCTTTTGCCATGAACTATTTTGCGGTTCAAACCAGAAAAATGGAATTGGTGGAAAAACGAATTGCCGAATGGGAACGATTGCAGGCAAGAGAAAAATTAACAAAATCAGAGAAAGAACTTTCACGTTTGATTTATGAGCGAGGTATTGATGAACGTGGTTTTGGACGCATTCGCAGTAAAGGTGATGCATCATTTTTTGGCGGAGTTAAGACTGAAAAAATGAAGAAAAAGCTTAATGTTCCATCAGGCCGTCCGCTTGCCGATTTCCTTCCAACAATCAGCATAAAAGCAAAAGATTTTGCAACCGAAATTACCAATACTCAGGTTGCACAACAAAATTTGCTAACGGAATTGGCTGTCACTAAAGAGCATGTTAAAAACAATAAAGATGTGCGTAACATTCTCATTAATCGTAAGATTATTCCTGAGAAATTACCTGCGGCTGAAGATGTAAAAAAGCTTGAACGTCGACTGAAAGCAGATCAGAAAAGGCTTGATAAAGGCTTTTAGACCATTTTGTTGACGTCAACAAAATGGTATTATGGCTTAAGGCTCAAACTCCGGAGGCAGCGCCCCCATTGCTTCTTCCTCGGAAATCAAATCTGCTTCAAGCAAATCGGTTACAGCTTTTTTCATTGTTTGCATGCCTTCTTTGAAGCCGGTTTCGATTGCGGAATCGATTTGGTGGGTTTTTGCTTTGCGAATCATGTTGGCGATGGCGTTGTTGTTGAACATGATTTCTAGCGCTGCGATGCGGCCTTTGCCATCTTTGGTTTTTAGTAAATTTTGCCAAACTACGGCGCGTAAACTTTCGGAAAGCTGGGCGCGAATTTGATTTTGTTGTTCAAATGGAAAAGCATCAATCATACGATCGACAGATTTTGCGGCGCCGCTGGTGTGTAATGTCGCAAGCACCAATTGGCCGGTTTCCGCAGCGGTAATTGCTAAGGCGATCGTTTCCAAGTCGCGCATTTCTCCAATG